>NZ_LS483440.1:0-600000 GCF_900476045.1 Gemella morbillorum | reverse complement strand
AAATACTAATTAAATGTGAAGAGATAAATTTCAAACTCATCTCTTCTTCTTTTTTATTTTAGTTAAATATAGTATAATAATTTTAACAACAATAGAAATGGAGAATATCATGACTGAGAAAAAAATGAACGTTGAAAGTTTCAACCTTGATCATACTAAAGTAGTAGCACCTTATATTCGCCTTGTTGGTGTTTATAGTGGAGAAAACGGGGATAAAATTTATAAATATGATATTAGATTTTGTCAACCTAATAAGGAACATCTAAAAATGCCAAGCCTACATTCACTTGAACATTTAATTGCTGAACTTATTAGAAATCATCTTGATAATGTTCTTGATTTTGGGCCTATGGGGTGCCAAACAGGATTCTATCTTTCTGTAATAAATAATAATAGCTATGAAGATATTGAAGAGGCCCTTGCTAAAACTTTAGAAGATGTTCTTGTGGCTATAGAAGTTCCAGCTTGTAACGAAGTACAATGTGGCTGGGCTGCTTCTCACTCTCTTGAAGGAGCACAAGAAGAAGCGAAAAAATTCTTAGAAAAACGTTCTGAATGGAAAAATGTTTTTTCTAAATAAATATTAACTATAAAGAAGTAATCACTTGAAACTCAGTAATTACTTCTTTAAAATTTATATTAATATATTGTCGTACTGTACGCAAAACTATTATATTTGGTTATTTTAATTTTTTTCTAACTAATGCAGCTCCTACTAACAATGTCATCCCTATTATTCCTGTTGTTTTTGTGTTATCAATCCCTGTATTAGGTAATTTCTTGATAGTAGTATTTTTAGGTCTTTGTTTATTATCAAGTACCGGCTCGTTAATATTACTGTTAGTTTTGGCAATCTCTATCTTTGGTACAACATTATTTACTACTCTTCCAACAACTGCAAACATACTAAAGTGATTAATTTTAAACTCTACATTACCGTTCACTATTTTAGAAGCAATCTTGATCAATGTTCCATCTTCTTGAACATGATATACGCTCACATTATTAGCCCCAGAATCTGATAATGCTATACGGACTATTCTTTCTTTTTCTAGATTCTCTATTTTGCCTTTTTTCAAAATTTTCAAATCCAAAATTCGAACAGAATTTACTTCTCCTAATTTAGTTTTTATATTTTCTACTACATTAACATCATCAATCTCTGTTACACCAAGGTTCAATCCTTTTAATCCAGCATTTCCAAAATCAACTTGAACATCACCATTGATTAATAAATCACTAGGAATCTCATCTTCTGGATATTCTTCTAATGCTGGTTGCACCGCACTTTCTCCCTTAGAGTCTGTATAGACAAAAACTGGAACTTTTATGATATCTTCTGTTTTATCACTATATATTACCTTAACTGTAACAGAATTTTCACCTAATGTACTTAGTTTATCTTCTCCCAACTCATAAACTACATTTTTAGGTAATTTTTCACTATTAACTGCTTTTAGTATAGTATCTATTGATAATTTTTCATCTTGTCTTACTTTTACTGTATTAGCTGTTATTAGTTCTGGAGTATATTTTTCTGCTTCAGTAATATACTCAGGCATTGCCTCTTGAACTAATGATTCACCTTTTTCAGAAGTGTAAATTTCATAAGGAACTACTACTCTATCTATAGTTTTGTCTGGATAAGTAACTTTTACAACGACATTTACTCTACCGATATTACCAAAATTAGAAATACTTTCTACTTCTAATTTTGTTTCTGCAGGTAAGCCAGTTGTTGCTATTTTTTGAATAACCTCTAACAAGTTTAAGTTTTCACCTTGTTTCACATAATTTACTTTGTTTTCTTTTAATTGTGGATCATATTTCGCATAATCTAATAATTCTAAGGCCTCTTTTTTAGATATTAAATCTAATCCAAGATTAGCAATTTCTTTAGTTATAGCTGTTACCGTATTTATTGAAGCCAATTTATTATTTATAACCTCTTCAGCATCTTTTAATTTATTAGATAATACTACTTTACTTTCCTTATACAATGCAGCTGATTTTTCAGTTTTATCATTCAAATCTACTATAGCATCAACTAAACTTTGTGCGGCATTAACTACTGAATTTAGTTGTGCTTTATTAGCTTCATTAACCAAGATTGGGACATCAATTTCATTGGTTGTATTATCATCTAAGTATAAGACTTTAACCTTAGCATTTTTATTTCCTAAAGTTGATAAGTCTACTTTTTCCAATAATGATAATGATATATTCACCGGTAGTTTCGTTTTATCAATTTTGTCAAAGATATCTTCATCCTTAAGGCTCTCCCCCATCATAATAGATACTGGTTTTTTATCTATCAATGTTGGTAAGAACGTAGAGCTTAGTGTTCCTTTTTCTGGAGAAACAATCTTCAATTTTTTCAAATTAGGATCAATATATCCTATACCATCTACTCCTTGTCGCTTACCAAAATTAAAATCTTTATGGGAATTTATTCTTGATTCAAAATACGATGTCGAACTATGTTGACCAGCGCTTTTCCCTATACTTTTTACATATTTGGGTTGTAAAAATCCTGGGATAACATTATCATTATCCGTATAATAGTTAGTAATTTTTCCTGATATCGCTAATTTATCTGTAAGGTCACTTTCTTTCTTCATTTCTCCACCACCAAAGAAATTAAATAACCCTGAATAAATTTTAGGAGCGTTAAAAGTATATGAGCCTTTAAAAGCCTCCATTTTATCCTTTTCTGCTTGAGCTGTTGCACGTAGTGTTAAATATCCTCCTAAAGAATGACCCGTAATATATAGATTTGTTATACTTTTATCATTTTTCAATGCTTTTATTAAGTCTTTTGTCGCTATACTTTGATTAGATTCATTTCCTAGTACTAAGGCAGCATCTGCACGTATATCACCTGATTGATTTACATTAGTTCCTTGAATTGCTAAAACTTGTATTGTACTATTTTTTAAAAATGGATAATTAGCTTTTGTTTCGAATAGAACTGCATCTAAACCATTATCTTGATGAAAAATTTTCTTTACAGTCCAGTATGGTGCCAATTCATTATGCATAAATTGAAATTCTTTTTTCTTAAGTGATGCCACATTTGTATTTGGATCTAAAATACTTTTTATTTGATCATCTTTTTCATATACAAGATTCATTAGTAAAGCCATATCTCTTGCTGATATATTCCAAATAAGTTTATCCTTATCCTCTTTATCGTTTTGACCGTCTCCATCAGTATCTGCTAATTTTGGATGAACATCATATCCCAAATAAGTCCTTCCATCTTTTTTATAAATATATAGTTCATCTTTATTTAAAATACCATCTCCATCATCATCACCATCTGGATTTAACACAGCATTTTTATAAATCAAACTATCATATTTTCCACCTTCTAGACCAATATACCCCTTCGATATTGCTTCAGCATAGTCAGAAGTTAAACGTGAAATTATTTGTACACCTGGTTTTATATTTTCTACAATAACTTCTTTATCTTTGTCTGATTTTGCTGCTTTTTCGTTATTTTTTATTATATTAACTAATAAATCTTTTATGTTAGTACTGTCTGTTGTACGTTTATCAAGAACATTTAATGTTTTTTCCGATGCACTAGGTTTTTCTTGAGCCTTTACTAAATTAGAATCTGTTTCTCTTTTAGCAATTTCTATAGTTTTCTTCTCTTCAATAGCTTCTGTATTTTCTTTTTTATTTTCCTTAGGTGCTAATGTAGAGTCTACCTTCTCCACTGAAACTGAACTAGCTGTTTCTTTAATCTCATTATCACTTGCTTGTGCATTACTACCTAGAAAAACAATTGCACCTATTGTTACTGATGCAATTCCTACTGTTAATTTTTTTATTCCATATTTTAATATACCTGTTTTTTTAAACATATATTTCTCCTTGAAAAAGCCAAATTCTTCATCTGTCTTTTTTCTTTCCTTTTGTAAAATTTAACATTTTATTTTTATAAAAATTCACTCTTAACAAATGCAAATAGTTTAACTTAATAAGTTATTTACATAGTAAGAATATTCTAATTATAAAATAAAAGTTATATTTTTACAACATTAAATAAATATTTAAAATACTATTTAAGGCTATATAAAAGTTTTCTTTTTCATGAAGTTTTATACATATTTTATATATTGTGTATATTAAATATCTCTCTTCGCACCACTGAGAAATTTGCTTTACTTTCAATAATGACATATAGCGATATAAACTCCTATTGTTTTATCTAAACAAAAAAATAAATTTTTATATTATCTTACTATACTACTTACTCAAGAAAACTCTAATATTATAAAATATTTTTTTTCAAAAAAAACTAAGAATAAGACAACTCTTATTCTTAGTTTTTTTATTTATTATTTTGAAACTAGGCTACGAATAGCATTTCTATCTAATTCAATTTCCACTTTTGGTGCAATTCTTAATTTTACTGTTAGTGTCCCTACTTCTATGATTTCTCCATAGATTCCAGCAAAAGTAACAATTCTATCTCCTTCTTTTAAAGAATCTTGAAGAAGTTTTAATTCTTTATTTCTTTTAGATTGTGGTCTTATTATCATGAAATACATAAATCCAAAAAGAAACACAATCATTAATATATTAATGTATGAACCTTGCATGTTATACCTCCATTTATTTCTTTACTATATTATTCTACTATATTGACGTGGAAAAATAAACCATTTACTATAAATTTTTAGAAATTTTTAGGATTCTTCTTATTTAACCCATATTTTTCAAAAAATTCTTCTTTAAAATCTAGTAATCTATCTTCCATGATTGCCTGACGAATATCTTTCATCATATTAATTAAAAAATGAATATTATGCGTTGTTGCAAGTCGTGCTCCAAAAATTTCATCTGCTTTAAATAAATGACGAAGATATGCTTTTGTATAATTTTTACAACAATAACAAGAACACTCTGAATCTAATGGCGTGAAGTCTTCTGCATACTTAGCATTTTTTATTACGACACGGCCCTGCGATGTCATACATGTACCATTTCTTGCAATACGCGTAGGTAAAACACAATCAAACATATCAATACCACGTAATACTCCTTCAAACAATGCATCTGGAGAACCAACTCCCATTAAATATCTTGCTTTGTTAGCAGGAAGTAATGGTGTTACATGCTCTAGCACTCGATACATTTCTTGCTTAGGTTCCCCTACTGACAAGCCTCCTATGGCATAGCCCGGGAAGTCCATACTGACTAAATCTTTAGCACTTTGTTCTCGCAAATCATTAAAACCTGCTCCTTGAACTATTCCAAAAATACTCTGCGTCTTTGGATTTTTATGTGCTTCTAAACATCTTTCTGCCCAACGACTTGTTCTTTCTACCGATTGTCTTATGTACTTATAATCATGATTAAAATCTGGACATTCATCAAATGCCATCATAATATCTGAACCTAAAGCATTTTGAATATGCATAGCTTTTTCTGGTGATAAAAATAACTTTTCTCCGGATAAGTGATTTTTAAAGTGAACCCCTTCTTCCTCAATTTTTCTAAAGTCACTTAATGAAAATACTTGGAAACCACCAGAATCAGTTAAGATACTTCCATCCCAATTCATAAACTTATGTAACCCACCAGCTTTTTCAACAACCTTCTCCCCTGGTCTTAACCATAAATGATATGTATTAGATAAAATTATATCTGCACCCATACTTTTGACTTCCTCGGGTGCCATAGTTTTTACAGTTGCTTGCGTTCCTACTGGCATAAATACTGGTGTTTCAAAGCTACCATGTGGTGTATGTACTATCCCTAGCCTTGCTCCAGATTGTTTGCAGGTCTTGATATGTTCATACCAAACTGCATTTTCTTTTACATCTCTCATCTTTTGATAAATTCCTTTCTTAAACTATTATCATCGCATCGCCAAAACTAAAGAAGCGATATTTGTTTTCTACTGCTATTTTATACAAATCTAAAATCTTTTCTCTTTCATAAAATGCACTTACAAGCATTATTAACGAAGATTTTGGTAAATGAAAATTTGTAATTAGTCCATCAACACATTTAAATTTAAAACCTGGATAAATAAAAATATTTGTCCAACCAGATGCAGCTACTATTTTGCCGTTATTATCTCTTGCGATTGTTTCTAGCGTTCTAGTAGTTGTTGTTCCAACAGAAAAAATTCTACCATTATTTTCTTTTGTTTTATTAATAATCTCTGCAGTTTTTTCATCTAATGTATAATATTCAGAATGCATATCGTGTTCTTCAATATTTTCCACTGCAACCGGTCTAAATGTTCCAAGCCCTACATGTAAAGTCAAGTATGCAACATTAACTCCTTTAGCCCTAATTTTATCTAACAATTCATTGGTAAAATGCAGTCCTGCTGTTGGAGCCGCTGAACTACCTACTTCTTTTGAATATACCGTTTGATATCTTTCTTTATCTGTTAATCTTTCCTTTATATATGGAGGTAATGGCATCGTACCAAGCTCATCCAAACGTTCTTGAAAAATACCTTCGTATTTGAATTCAAAATATCTAAAACCATCATCAAGTACTCTTGTACATATTGCCTCCATAATTCCATCACCAAATGAAACTACACTTCCTATTTTTATTCTTTTTGCTGGTTTTACTAGACATTCCCAAATATTATCGACTTCATTTTTTAATAATAATACTTCTATCGCTGCACCTGTATCCTTTTTTTGTCCATACAGACGTGCTGGCATTACTCTTGTATTATTAAGTACTAAGGTATCGCCTGCTTCAAAATAATCTATAATATCTGAAAAAGTTTTATGCTCATAATTATTTTCTTTTTTGTCAATACAAAGTAATTTACTAGTATCTCTTTTTAACAGAGGGGTCTGCGCAATCAATTCCTCTGGTAAATAAAAATCAAACTGTTCTAATTTCATGTAATATCTCCTTTAAAAGTTACCTTTACTATTATAGCTTGAATGAGATAACTTCGCAAGTTTATCCATTCTTTTTATTAAAAAATAGAGATAAAGTTCGACTTTATCTCTATTTACTTTATTTTATTTTTGCTCTCTTAAATATTTTACATGTGATAGAACATTTGTTGCTATTCCTAATCCCACACTCAAAATAAGTAATGAACTACCACCATTACTTATAAAAGGTAATGGTACACCTGTCATAGGTATTGAGGCTGTTACTCCACCAATATTTACAACAGCTTGGACTATTAGTAAGCTAGCAAACCCAAGTGCATACATTGCTGAAAATGTATTTTTTGATTTAGTTCCTGCAAAAATGACTTTTCCTATAAGAAGCCCCAGTAACGCTATTACAAATAGAACTCCAATAAGTCCTAATTCTTCTGCGATAATAGCTAATATAAAGTCAGTATGTGCTTCTGGTAAATATCCTAACTTTTGAATAGAGTTTCCTAATCCTCTTCCTACTAAGCCACCATTTCCAAAAGCTATATATGAGTTAATAACTTGATCAGCAGCTGCACTTAAATTTTCTGAAAAAGGATTTAAAAATACTTTTAGACGATTTGTTCTATAAGAAGTTCCATTAGAAAAACTTGCCTGGATAAGCACATACATAATAAGAAGTGCTACCCCTATTATTGCAAGAGTAAGTATTTTTTTTATATTTTTAAAATGTATATTAGAACATAATGTCATTATTCCTATAACCGATAAAGTAATTAAAATCATCCCTGTATCATTTTGCAGTGCAATTACAGCAATTAAAGCTAAAGGTATACTAAAAATACTAAATAGCTCACTACTGGTACACAGTTGACGAAGTTTTACTTTTCTAGTTTCTAATATAAACGCCATATATATTATAATGAATAACTGAGCCAAAGTAGACGGCTGAAAACTAAGCGCACCTAATCGAATCCACGAGCGAGCACCATTTGTAGCTGAAAATAATAGTGGAATAATAAGTAAGATTAACATACCCCAAAAGCCATATTGCAATAACTTTTTATTTTTAAAAAACTCATGTGGAATTGCTACACTAAAAAATAAAAATGCTACATAAGATAAAACAGCCCAAGCAGCCTGTCTTTTAAGAAAATAACTTGCTTCTACTGGAACAGAAGATGTAAACGTCCCATATTTATTACCAATCATACTAGCACTATAAACCATAATACAGCTAAATATTAGTAATATTAACAAAGTTAAGGCAACCATCCAGTCAACTCTTACATGTCTACGTTCATGCTTTATAGATTTTCTTATTTCTCTAATCATGCCTAGTTCGCTTTACTCTCTATATCAACACTTGAATACATAGCACTTGCTTTTTCTTCTAAACTCGCCAAAATAGCACGTCCTTTTTTATAAGACATACATCCTATCTCTACTGCTAAGTTGATCTCTTTTGTTAATCCATAAATTTGAGTATCTATTACATCTTGATAAAGCGGACATTTTTTCTGACCTTTTATTGCTAAACAAGCATTAATCATATCCTCAATTTGCATAACATCTTCTTCTATTCTTTTTCTTACCTTAATAAATATAAGACTATTTTTCAATTTCTTTCACCTATCCTTTTGATAACTCATAATTAACTTCCTGCTTTATTATTAGCATCGCTCTCAAAAACTCTTCTTTGGAAATTAATTCTATACGTCTTAATTCTCTTACTTCATATTCTACCATACTAAGCGTATGTTTTCTATCCTTCATGTATATTATTATACCAAAAGTTTTTAAAAATTGCTGTAAATCATAAAAATTTTTCATGAAGCTACCTCTTTTAATCATTATTCAACTCATCAACCAAATTTTTATATTTTTCTACTTTTTCTAAATCATAAGCTTTTTGAGCATATTCCTTACTTTTACTATAATTTCCTTCTTGGCGCTCTATTAAAGCTAAATTATAATACATAGGTGCAAATGTATTATCAAAATTTATTCCTTCTAAGAAAACTTTCTTAGCATCTTGCTTAGATGATTTCATCAATTTAATCATACCTAGCTCATAATAAGTCAACACAGATTTATTATTTGAAGTCAGTTCTTTTTCTAGACTAAAAATATCTTCATCTGAATGATGTTTAAGTAATCTTTGTTCAACTTTATTCACTCGATAATTATTTATTAACCCTTTTGTATTAAGACCTGTAAATAAAACTACAAAGCCAAAAACAACTATTACAATAATACTTGATACCATTATGTACATATTCTTTTTCTTTTCTAAGAAAAGCTGTATAAAAACACCTAATATAAAGGCAAATATATATATAGACAACGCTGTATCAAAAAATATAACCGCTCCGACCAAATATAAAATAGATAAACTTCCAATATATAAAAACTTAAGATTATCATTTTTCTTAGTAAGTTGGCTTATAAATATCGACCCTAGCAACCCAAAGTTCGATGCAAGTGCTATATCTAGATTACCAGAATATCCAAAAATTAAAAATAAATTAAAGAATAGAGATATAGTTGCCAATATACTGATTGATTTAACTATATTCAGTGCTTTATTGAACAATATCGATGTAGCTAGCAATGCAACTAATATTACTATCAAACTCTTCACATTTTCTATCATAAAAACACTTGTGAAAAAACGATAAAACTGACCACTTATGATTTTTTGATAATTATAGTTTAAATACTGATATATAGAAATTTGTCTATTTGAAAAATAAATCGTTAAGTAGTTCAGGATAAATAATACTAAATAAAAAATTGCTATACCACTATACTTTACATCTAAAATATTTTTATCTAAAGTTTGTCTTTTATATAATTCTACAACTCGATTTTTATATCGAAGAGTATCTGGTGTATTATCTATAAACTTAGCATCTGATTCTCTAATAAATAATTTTCTATTTTTATCATTGTAGAGTATTCTCTCTATCATTAAACTTGAAGAAATTCTATATTTTTTGTAATCCACTACAGTACTATCAAAATCGGGAGAAACATAAAAAATTTTAATTTTTAAACAATTCAGTTTAAACATTTTTTTTAGTCTTTCTTCGTTCCTTATAATATTAGAAACAATACTATCTATTTCTGAAGATTTAAAACTATCGCTATATATGAACCTTACTAACTCATTATTTTCATCAATAAGCCAAACATCTTTTTTCTCTGGACGATAGTGTAAAATATTGTAGTTATACTTTGTTATATATAAATAAATAATTTTCCAAAATTTTTTGTCATTCATAATTTCTACATTAATAGTAAAACTTAAATAGATCTAGTCTATTTAAGTTTTACGCTTGCTACTTCTTGTGAAAAATCAACATTTTCATTTAATTTTAAAACATTAATACCTTCAATTGCATCCATGTTTGTTACTACACAAGGAGTAATCACATCCTTCGCTTTTTCTTTTACTAGCTCTAAATCATATGTTAATAAAGTTTGACCTACTTCTACTCTATCTCCAGCAGAAACCTTAACGTCAAATCCTTCACCTTTCATAGATACTGTTTCTAACCCAACGTGAATAAGTAATTCTACTTCTCCTGCTTTAATACCGAAAGCGTGTTTTGTAGGAAATACTTGTATTATTTCTCCAGCTACTGGTGATATCAATTTACCTTCTTCAGGAATAATTGCAAATCCATCGCCCATCATCTTTTGAGCAAATACTGGATCTGGTACTTCTGTAATATCTACTACTTTTCCTTTCATATAAGATTTTAATACTAACTCTTCTGTTTTAACTTCTTCTTTCCCAAATAATTTTGATAAAAATCCCATTATAATCCTCCATATATAATACCTCTTTAATATATCTATTATATACTTTTCCTACCTATATTTCAATGATTTTAAAACATAATATGTAATTAATTTAAAAATGTTCTACCACAGTAAAAAGAGGTAGTACTTTTTTCTACAACACTACCTCTACCTATTTTATTCCTGTTCTTCTGTTTTTTCTTTATAAAACAGTCCATATATATATTGTTCTGGATCAAACACTTCTAAATCATCAATATTTTCTCCAAGACCTACTAATTTTACAGGTATACCTAGTTCTTTTTTAATAGCTATTACTATTCCACCTTTGGCCGTACCATCTAATTTTGTAAGAATTACACCTGTAACATCACTTACTTCTTTGAATGTTTTAGCTTGAAGTATACCATTCTGTCCAGTAGTTGCATCTATCGTTAAAAGTACTTCATGTGGTCCTTCTGGAACTTCTCTTTTTATTACTCTAACTATCTTTTCTAGTTCTTTCATTAAGTAATCTTTATTTTGCAAACGTCCGGCTGTATCACAAAGCAATACATCATATCCTTTAGCTTTTGCAGATTGAATAGCATCAAAAATAATTGCTGCAGAATCTGCACCTTCATGTGATTTTACAATATCAGCTCCACTTCGTTTAGCCCAAACATCAAGTTGGTCAATAGCTCCTGCTCTAAATGTATCTCCCGCAGCTATTAAAACCTTTTTTCCTTCTTTTTTTAAGTTATGAGCTAACTTTCCTATAGAAGTAGTTTTCCCAACACCATTTACGCCTACAAACAGAAACACTGATAGTTCTTTTTCTGGAGCATAATTTAAATCCGCTTTAACCGTCCCCTCCATGTAGATATCTACCAATTTTTCGATAATCATCTCTTGAAGTTCACTTGGTTCTTTAAGATTTCTTCGTTGTGACTCTTCTTTTAAATAATCCACTAACTCTAATACCGTGTTATAACTAACATCTGATTGAATTAATAGTTCTTCTAAATCTTCAAAAAACTCTTCATTAATTTCTCTATATGAGCTTATTAAATTATTAAGTGCGTTTGAAAAACTATCACGTGATTTTTTCAAACCTTTTTTAAATTTTTCTGTTACCAACTGAGTCTCGACAAATTCTTCATATTCATCAAGCGAAATTAGTTCTTCATTTAGCTCCTCTTTAGCAGAAAATTTTTCTTTTAATCTTTCAAAAAAGCTTGCCATGTTATTCTCCTTTTTCTTTTTCAAAAAATAGGGAGATTCCTCCCCCTATTCTTTTCTTTAATTTCTTATTTATGCTTCATATATGGGAACAGCAGTACATCACGAATTGAAGCTGAGTTAGTCAGTAACATTACTAATCTATCAATTCCGATACCTAATCCACCTGTTGGTGGCATACCGTATTCTAATGATTCTACGAAATCTTCATCCATTTCATAAACTTCTTCATTCCCAGCATCTTTTTCATCCATTTGAGCTAAGAATCGCTCTTTTTGATCAATTGGGTCATTTAATTCACTAAATGCATTCGCATGTTCTCTACGAACGATGAATAACTCAAAACGATCAGTAAATCTAGTATCTTCAGGATTTGTTTTTGCAAGTGGTGATACTTCTACTGGGTGCCCATAAACAAATGTTGGTTGTACTAATGTTTCCTCTACAAAAGTTTCAAAGAATTCATTAATAATATGACCAACTTTCATATCTTTACGAACAGGTACATTGTGTTCTTTTGCTAAAGTATGAGCTTCTTCGTCTGTCATTTCTTTCCAAAAATCAACTCCTGTTACTTCTTTAATCGCATCTACCATATGAACACGACGCCATTTTGGAGTTAAATCTATTTCATCTTCTCCGTACATAATTTTTGTAGTCCCATGAATTTCATTACAAATATATGCAATCATAGATTCTGTTAAATCCATAATATCATTAAAATCTGCATATGCTTCGTAAAGTTCAATCATAGTAAATTCTGGATTATGACGTGTTGAAACACCTTCATTTCTGAATGCTCGACCAATTTCATAAACTTTTTCTAAGCCTCCAACGATAAGACGTTTAAGAGGTAATTCAAGCGCAATACGCATAAATAATTGCATATCCAAAGCATTATGATGCGTAACAAATGGGCGAGCCGCAGCTCCACCTGCAACTGAGTGCATCATAGGTGTTTCTACTTCTAGGTAACCACGATCATTTAAGTAACTACGCATAATTTGAATAATTTTTGAGCGCAAGATAAAAGTTTCTTTACTCTCTTCATTCATAATTAAATCTACATATCTTCTTCTATAACGCTCTTCTACATCTTTAAGTCCATGGAATTTGTCTGGAAGTGGGCGTAAAGCTTTTGTTAAAATTACAAAATTATCAGCTTTTACAGATAATTCTCCAACATTTGTTTTGAAAAGAACACCCGTTACTCCTACAATATCCCCTAAATCTAATGTTTTGAAATATTCATAAGAATCACCAACTCGGTCTTGACGAACATAGATTTGAATTTGACCACCTAAATCCTGAACATGAGCAAAACCTGCTTTACCTTTTCCGCGTTTTGTCATAATACGGCCTGCGATTGTCACAGAAACATTTTTTTCTTCTAATTCCTCTTTAGAATATTTATCAAATTCTGCTACTATTTCACTTGAAAGATGAGTTCTTTCGAATTTAGTCCCGAATGGATCTAAACCTGCTTCACGCATTGCTTCCATTTTTTCACGACGCACAAGCATTTGATCATTAAGTTCTTGCACATCAACTTTAATTTCTTCTGTCATGTTTATTTCCTCTCTAGTATGATAAATCTAGTATTTTTTCACATACATTTTATTATATCATATTTTAATTTGTTTTGTGAAATCTTTAATTATATTTTTTCTTGCGTTATATTTATTTTTTTAAAATGATGTAATTTTATTTGTTATTAATTGTCAAATTTATGTCAGATAATTTTACAATTTACTATTGTTAAGTTAGCATAAATGAGTTATAATAAATATGCATGAAAGCAATTTCAATATTTTATTGAAGTAAGTTCCCCTAGAGCTTCCATCGATAAATGTTTATTTGAAAATTTCATCAAGTTTATATAGTACAAGGAGATTAGTATGAATAATTTAAAAAGAAATATTGGATTTCTCCCTGCATTTTCAACAGTAATTGGAATTGTAATTGGATCTGGAGTATTTTTTAAAGCTGCAATTATATATAAAACTACAGGAAATGTTAGTTTGGGTATGATTGCATGGGTACTGGGAGGAATTATCACAATTTGCGCAGGTCTGACTGTTGCTGAACTCGCTGCTGCAATTCCCGAAACTGGGGGGATGATTGTGTGGATTGAACGCGCATATGGACGCCCATTTTCTTATTTATTAGGTTGGGCTCAAACTGTTATTTACTTTCCAGCAAGTATGGCAGCCGCAGCTATTATTTTTGCAACTCAATGTGTAAATTTATTTCAATTGGATAAAATTTACAATATTCCTATTGCAATTGCAGTAGCATTATCTGTAACTTGTTTAAATTTACTTGGAGGTAAAACTGGTGGAATAGTACAAACAGTTGCTACTTTTTGTAAACTTATCCCAATTTTTGCAATCGTTATTTTTGGATTATTCCAAGCAAATCCACATACTGTAGAATTATTCCCAAATTCTTCTACATTTTCTAATGATAATTCATTTACTGCTTTAGGCTCTGCGCTTCTTGCAACAATGTATGCTTATGATGGATGGATTGCAGTCGGTAATATTGCTGGAGAAATGAAAAATCCTAGACGTGATCTACCTCGAGCAATTTTCTTAGGGCTGGGGTTAGTTATGGTCATATATTTACTAATTAACACTGCTTATTTGATGACTATGCCAATGGAACAAATTTCTGGAAACCAAAAAGCAGCAAGTGAAATTGCAGTTTTATTATTTGGTGGTGTTGGTGGTAAAATCATTACTATCGGAATTTTAATTAGTGTTTATGGAACGTTAAACGGTTATACAATGACCGGTATTCGTGTTCCATACGCAATGGCTATGAAAGATCAAATACCATTTAAAAATACTTGGACTAAATTAAATAAATTTGCAATACCGCATTATTCTGCATTCCTACTTTTAGGTATAGCAATTATAATGATTTTCACAGGTCAATTCGATACTTTAACAGACTTCTTGTTATTTACAATTTGGTTTTTCTTTGTGGCTACTTTTATCGCAGTATTTATTCTTCGTAAAAAAGAGCCTAGCTTAGTAAGACCATATAAAGTTCCACTTTATCCTTTAGTTCCGATTATCGCAATTATAGGTGGTGGATATATTCTAGTTAGTACTTTGATTGCACAGTTTACTTTGGCGATGGGAGGTGTACTTCTAACACTTATCGGTCTCCTTTTCTTCAAAGACTTCCATAAAAAATTAAAAAAATAATTACATATAATGAAGAAGTAATTTAAAATAAGATTACTTCTTCCTATTTTTATGATAAAATATTAGTTATATTATAAAAAATTAATTTTAGAAAGGGATTTTATGAATTGTTCTTTATTCAGTAGACAAGGTATATTTAATCTTTTATTTGATATTGTTTTTTCAATAAGTTTCATCAAAATATTAAATTTCTATATTGAAGATGAAATAAACTTTAAAAATATTATTCATTTAATTGTTATATTTATGATTTTTCTTAATTGTTGGACTATTGAAATTGTTCATCTTAATAGATATGGAAAAAATTCTTATATAAATATAATATTTATTGTATTACAAATAATTGCCTTATTACTATTGTTAACAAATAATAATTTTAGCATAAAATATTTATTAGCTATACTTATTTTAATTAGCGTAATTTTTAGCGTTCAGCATATAACCGAATATATTCTAACAGATAAAAAACAACTTATTATGAAAAAACTAACAGAACCTTTTTGTTATATTCACACAGGGCGTACTTTAGCTCTTTTGCTTGGTCTTGTTTTTATAAATTATGCCTATTTGTTTATATTTTTAGCTTTTACTGTAAGTCAACTTTTCCCTAGCTTTATTTCAAGGAGTTTACATGCTAAAGATATGAATTTTAATAGTTTAGTTTCAAGAATAATTCAACTAACTTTAATACTAAGTAGTTTTATTATATTAAATAATTTAACAATATTAATCAATGTTTCTACTTTACCTATTATTATATCTTGTTTATTTATTATTTGTTTTATATTCATATATAACTACATTATAAGTTTAATTGACATAACTTTAATAAAACAATCAGGTAATACCTTTATACTTGGAACATATTTTATTATTTTTTCTACAATTATAACAAACCATATTATACTTGGGAAAATTAACTTATTGTTCTTTCCAATTACTTTATTTGGTTATTACATAGGATATATTTCCTATAAGCAATATAAGAAAACTCGAACTTGATAAAAAATTATCAAGCTCGAGTTTTTTATTTTATTATCTTGCTTCCTCATAATCTAATATTTCAGATATCTTGCTTGCTATATATTTAGCAAGTTTTTCGTGATTTTTCTCATCTAAGTGAAGACAATCAATCAGCGAAGCTTCTGCTACACGTCCTGCATTTAGGAAATCCACTTCATATTTATCGCTAACATCTTTATATGTTTGTGCTAAAAACTTAGATTGTTTTAAGCTATTTTCATCAAATTCGCCAAACAAACTTTGACGTTCAACAATTTCATCTCGTAACGGAACTGGTGATACAATTAAAATTTTAGGAATTTTGTAATTCTCTGCCAAATGTGGGTTTCTAATATATTTAATAAATTGTTCTATTCCTAAAGCCAAATGTTTTGCACTTGGATTAAATTGCTTTTTCAAATCATTTGTTCCTAGCATAATTATTACTAAATCAACCGGAACGTGACTTAACATCAAAATCGGTAAGGTGTCAATTCCACAACGAACTGGAACAATTGTGTCTTTTGCGGTAACCGTTCTACCATTCATTGCTTCTTCTATTATTTTATCATCTGGACGATATTCTTCTAACAATTTTGTCCATCTTTTCTCCATTCTTATACCAGTTTCTGGTGTATACCCCCAAGTATTACTATCTCCTATACATAAAATTCTCATAGCTATCTCACCTTCTATCTTTTATTACTATTAATTTTATCAAAGCAAAATACAAAAATCAACACTAAGCTCTATATATTTAATTAAGTTTATTTCATTTCACATCGTTTTATACTTATAATTAGTACCAGTCGCATTTTGTTGCAATAACGACACATTTCAGATATAATATTATAATATATGGAGGATATGCTATGATTACATATAATTTTCATCATAAAAAACATTACAAAATACAACAATATTCTAAAAAAATACTTTATACATCTTTAATATTAACTACTGCATTCGCTCTATTAGAATATATAGGGGGGATAATTTCTAATTCACTTGCGTTACTTGGAGATTCTTTTCATATGTTCTCCGATGTTGCTGCTCTAGGTTTCAGCTTAATCGCACTGATATATAGCGCCAAAAAACCAAATAAACATTATACCTTTGGTTTTGTTAGACTAGAAATAATCGCTGCATTTATAAATGGTCTTGCACTTATTATAATTTCTATTTATCTTCTTTATGAAGCAATTATGAGATTATATAATCCTAGAAATATTGATTTCAAAACTATGTTAATAATTTCTACTGTGGGCTTACTTTTTAATGTAGTTATCACTATTATCTTAACTAAAAGTTTGAAAAAAGAAGATAACCTAAATATTCAAAGTGCTTTATGGCATTTTTTAGGAGACTTAATTAGCTCAGTAGGTATTATTATTTCTTCAACAATAATATATTTTACAGGTTATATCGTTGTTGATATAATTATGAGTATAATTATAACAATCATTCTTTTTAGAGGTGGTTTTAAAATTACTCGTTCTTCTTATATTATTTTGATGGAAGGAACTACTTTAAATACTACTGAAATCTATGAAAAAATCAGTGAAATAGAAGGCGTTGCTAATATACATGAATTCCATATTTGGCATACTGATACAAACGAAACAAATGCTGCTATGCACATACTTTTAAATGAATATAGCATAAATAAAGACTACACTATTGTCGAAAATATAAAAATACTATTAGAAAAAGAATATGGAATAGAACACTGTTTTGTTGCATTGGAAAATACTTCTTTCAATAAGCATTAATAACAAAAAGAGCGTATCTTGAAATAAGATTCGCTCCTTATTTTTATATCAATTTTTATAATTCTAATATATCTATAGTTTTATTAATTTTATATGTTGGTATTATCTCACTATTTTCCACATTATGAATATCGACTAAACAGCTATCTATTCCTATATTGTTAGCTCCTAATATATCTGAGGTCAAAGTATCTCCAATCATTAATACTTCTCCTTTACTTTCAACGCCTACTTCGACAAAAATCTTTTCAAAGAACTCCCTATCCGGCTTTTTACTACCTAATTCTTCTGAAATAAAAATCTTTTCAAAATACTTATTCAAATCATTATTTTTTAGCCGCGTGTGTTGAGTAACTCCTATTCCATTTGAAGCTATATATAATTTATGTGTTTTATGGAGCTTTTCCAGCATATCTACCACACCCTCAAATAACTGATTTCCTTCTGCCAAATATGATCTATAGCGAATATCTGTTTCACGTCCATCCACATTCTTACCAAATTGTTCAAAAAATTGAATAAAGCGCTGTCTTGTTACTTCCGTGTTCGCCAATTCTCCCTTTTCAAAACGACGCCAAAGAGCTTTATTTATTTTTTCGTATTGTTCAAATAATTTATAACTATACTCTATATTTTCATCTTCTAATAATTTTTTAAATGCCAGTTCCTGTGCTTGTTGGAAATTTAACAATGTATCATCTAAATCAAAAAGTAAATATTTATATCTATTTAAAGTCATCTATCATATACTCCATTTTTTATTTATTATATATTATAACACAGGTCTATACTTTTTATCATTTTTTAGATAAATAGATTCTCTGATATTCAGAAAAGAAATTTCCACACTTCAAATGTCTAAATATTTCATTTTTTGTTTTTAAAATATTCTCTAACTCTTGGTGCTACTTCTTCTCCAAATAATCTTATAGCCTTCATTATATCTTCATGTGGCATAGATCCTAACGGAAGATGTAGCATAAATCTATCTAATCTTAATGTTTCAATCATATCAATAAGTTTATTCGCTACAGTTTCTGGACTACCTACTAACATAGATCCATCTGGACCAACATTATTTAAGTATTGTTCAAATGTAAGTGGTCTCCAAAAAGGTCTATCTTTTGAGATTGCGTCCACTACTTGTTTTGTTGGATAGAAATATTTCTTAATCGCCTCTTCATCACTTTCAGCTATAAATCCCCATGAGTGTGAAGCAACTTTTAGACGATTTTCATCAAAACCAGAGTGTCTTCCTATAGCTTTATAATAGTCAATTAACCCCTTGAAAGCTTTATACTGACCGTCAATTATTGCATATGCTATTGGTAATCCTTTTTGTGCTATTTTAATAGTTGATTCAGTATTCCCTCCTGTTGCTACCCAGATTGGTAAATCCTCTTGAACACTTCTAGGATATACCCCCTTATTTTCTACCTTTTGAGTATGTTTTCCTTCCCATATCAACTTTTCATTAGCTCTAATTTTCTCTAACATTGCTAGTTTTTCATCAAATAATTCTTCGTAATCTGCTAAATCATAACCAAACAAAGGAAATGATTCTGTAAAAGACCCACGACCTACCATAATCTCTGCTCTTCCATTTGAAATAGCATCTATTGTTGCGTACTGTTGATACACCCTTATAGGATCAGCAGATGATAAAACTGTTACCGCTGAACTTAATTTTATATTCTTTGTAACTGCTGCGCCAGCTGCCAACAATATTTCAGGTGCTGATACTGCAAAATCTTCTCTATGATGTTCTCCTATTGCGTATATATCTAATCCAACTTTATCAGCAAGTTTTACCTCTTCTACCATATTTCTAATACGTTCATCATGTGTAGGTGTTATTCCTGTCCCTTCTATTTCTGTTGTTTCTCCAAATGTACTAATTCCTAGCTCTACCATTATATCCTCCTATATTTCTTTAGTTTCGAGATACTAATTTTATGAAAAATATATTACCTTTAATTAATTTTCTTTAATATTTTTTTCAATGTAACTAACTCCTCATTACTCAAATCACTAAAAATCTTTTTAGTATTTTTTTTATGCATTGGAAAAATATTGTTAATTAAATCTTTTCCTTCTCTAGTCAACTTTATATATGTTACCCTTTTATCAGTTTCATTGACTATTCTATTAACATAACCTTTCTTTTCTAAATTATCTACGACATATGTCGCACTACCACTCGCAAGTAAAATTCTATCTCGTATTTCTTGAATACTTTTTTCTCCTTTGCTGTATAGAAACTCCATAACAGAAAATTCAGTCGTATTTATTGGATAATTTTTTAAAGTCTTCTTTAAATCATCTACCAATAAATTACTCGCTTTCAAAATTCCGATAACAGCGTTAAATTCATTATTCATTCACATACTCCTATTTTGTATAATTATCTCGAATATGAGATAATTGTACTAAATTAAATATATCTTGTCAAAAAAATAAAATCAAAAGACATCTAGAGATAATTCTCTAAACGCCTTTCTTGAATTATTCTGCAAATTGGCTTTGATATAATTCTGAGTAAAAACCTTTTTGTGCTAAAAGTTCATTATGATTTCCTTGCTCAATAATATCTCCATCTTTTAAAACCAGTATCTTATCTGCATTTCTAATAGTTGATAAACGATGTGCAATTACAAATGTCGTACGTCCTTCCATCAGTTTATTCATCGCTTTTTGAATTAATACTTCTGTTCGTGTATCAACACTTGAGGTCGCTTCATCAAGAATTAAGATTGGTTTATTAGCGAGAATTGCACGTGCAATCGTTAGTAATTGTTTTTGTCCTTGAGAAATATTTGAAGCCTCTTCATTAAGTTCCATATCATATCCTCCAGGTAAAGTCTTAATAAAATGATGAATATGTGCAGCTTTTGCAGCTTCTATAACCTCTTCATCAGTAGCATCCAAACGCCCATATCGAATATTCTCCATAATCGTTCCTCTAAATAACCAAGTATCTTGAAGAACCATTGTAAAATATGAACGTAATTCTTCTCGACTTAACGATGTAATATCACGACCATCTATAGAAATTTTTCCCCCATTAATATCGTAAAATCTCATAAGAAGTTTAACCATGGTAGTTTTGCCTGCTCCTGTCGGACCAACTATTGCAATCATCTCACCTTTTTTCACATCACTAGTGAAGTTTTTAATAATAATTTGATCTTCAACATATCCAAATTTAACATGGTCGAATACAACATTACCTTCTTTAACAACAATTGTTTCTGAATTTTCTACTGGTACCTCATCTTCAGCATCTAAAAACTCAAAAACTCTCGCTCCTGCTGCAGCCATTTTTTGAATTTCTGTCATTGACTGAGCGATTTGCCCTATTGGTTGAGTAAAATTACGTATGTATTGAATAAATGCCTGAATATCCCCTACACCAATTGTACCTTTTGCAACCAATAATCCACCTGAAAATACTATTCCTACATAACCTAAATTTCCTACAAAATTAATTACCGGAAACATAAGGCCTGATAAGAAATTTGCCTTCCATGAAGATGTATATAAATCCGAATTTTTTGTATTAAATTCTTTTATACTTTTATCCTTATGATTAAATGCTACAATAATATTTTGTCCAGCATAACTTTCTTCTACTTGTCCATTAACATCAGCTAACGCTTTTTGCTGTCCTGTGAAATATTTTTGACTCATTTTTGTTAAAATCCCTAATAAAATACCTGAAATTGGTATTAATGCTATTGCTATAAGTGTCATAAGCGGACTTATAGTAAACATCATTACAAGTACCCCAAGAACTGTTGCACTGTTAGCAATAATCTGTGTGAAACTTTGGTTTAATGATTGCCCAAGTGTATCAACATCGTTTGTTACACGTGACAATGTTTCACCAACTGTACGCTGTTCAAAATATCCCATTGGTAATGTATTAATCTTTTTACTAATATCTTTTCTTATATCGTATGTAAGGCGTTGAGAGATATTACTCATAAGCCATCCTTCAACAAACATAAACATAGAAGATAATACATATAATCCTAGTACTGTTAACAAGATTCCTGCAATTTTTTCAAAATCAATTCCACCAGTATTATTAATTTTGGCTACTAATCCCTCAAAAAGCTTTGTTGTAGCTTGTCCCATAATTTTAGGACCTACTATACCAAACACAGTACTTATTAAGGCGAATAAAACTACCAATATACTCGAAATCATGTACTTTTTAAAAATTAATTTTATAATACGTTTTAATGTTTTTCCAAAATCATCCGAACGTTTTTGTTTTTTCTCTTTACTCATGAGTATTTCCTCCTTTCGCTAATTCTTCTTCACTAAGCTGACTTTCTGCGATTTCTAAATAAGTTGGACAACTACTCAATAATTCCTTGTGTTTACCTTCTCCAACAACACGCCCTTCATTCATTACGATAATTTTATCAGCATGTAAAATCGTTGCTATACGCTGAGCAACAATAATTGTTGTTGTATCCTTCATTTTTTCTTTTAAAGTTTTTCTTAATTTAACATCTGTTTTATAATCAAGTGCTGAAAAACTATCATCAAAAAGAAGAATTTTAGGATTTTTTGCTAAAGCACGTGCAATAGATAAACGTTGTTTTTGTCCACCCGAAACATTTGAACCACCTTGTGAAATTTCACTATTGTATTTTTCTTCTTTAGCAAGAATAAACTCTGTAGCTTGTGCAATTTCTGCAGCAGTTTTCATCTCTTCATCAGTAATATTTTCATCACCAAATTTTATATTACTCTCTATAGTACCGCTAAATAAGACACCTTTTTGAGGAACAAATCCTAATAGATTACGTAATTTATTCATACTTACATCACGAATATCAACACCATCAATAGTAATTCTACCTGCTGTAGCATCAAAATAACGTGGTATTAAATGTAATAAGGTAGATTTACCACTACCCGTACTTCCAATGATTGCTGTAGTTTTACCTGCTTCCGCTTCAAAAGTAATATTACTTAATACCGGGCTATCTGCACCATCAAATGTAAAGCTAACATCTTCAAATTTTAGAGTACCATGTACATTACTAAGCATATCATCTTGAATATTCTCATTATCTAAAACTGTTATATCTGTTCCTAATACTTCGTCTATACGACCTGCAGCTACTTCCGCACGTGGCAATTGCATCATTAAGAATGTAAAGAATAGGAATGACATAACTATTTGCATAGTATATGTTATAAATGCCATCATATCTCCAACTTGAATACTTCCTGCATCAATATTTTTTCCACCAATCCAGATTATAAGTAATGAGATACCATTCATAATTAATATAATTGCTGGGAATAATGCTGACATAGTTCTATTAACAAAAAGCTGGTTATTTCTTAAAATTACATTTTCTTTATTAAAGCGCTCTTCTTCATGCTTTTCACGACCAAATACTCGAATAACTGAAATACCTGTTAAAAGTTCGCGAGTTACAAGATTAACCCTATCAACTAATTTTTGCATTATTTTAAATTTTGGCATTACTAAAAATGTAATTATTCCTAGTAGTAGCCCTAACAAACCAACACCTACTGCTATAATCCAAGTCATACCAGTATCAGTTTGAGTAACTTTGTAAATTCCCCAAAGTGCCATCATTGGAGCATAAAATGCGATAAATAAAAACATATTTAAAGCATTTTGTATTTGTTGAATATCATTTGTACTGCGGGTAATTAACGATGCAGTTGAAAATTTATCAATATCTTGTTTAGAAAATGACAACACCTTATTATAAAGTTTTTCTCGTAAATTAAATGCTACTTTAGCAGATATACGGCTTGAAATAAAGTTTGAAATAATACTTCCAAGCCCAGAAATGAACGTCATAAAAATCATCATTAACCCAACTTCTTTTAGATAATTAGTTCTAATTTCATTAGTATCTATTCCTACTTGTTTATATTCTTCTTTTACAAAACTTATTCCACCTTGTTTTGTCATCATATCAGCTGAATTTCCTAATTCACTAATAACTTTTTTCCTTTGATCAGTTAATGTATCTTTTGAAACTACCCCAGCCTGTACACCTTGCGCTATTTGATTTAAATCTGTATTATTTGATTTTGCTCCAAGAACAACAGTCATTGTTTCTTTAAAGATATTATTTAATTTCATACGAGTTTCATCAGAAACATTATTTAAAATATAGGTATTCCCATCTTTTGTATAATTTTCTGTAACTTGTTTTATTTCATCGTCTGACATAAACAGTTCCAGAGTATTTAGTGATTTTTCACTAATTTTGCTAGGTACAGCATCTTCAATACCACTTTGTTGAATACCTGTATCTACTATATTACTAGTATATGTTGGGAGTGCTAATTCTGCAACAACACGCACTCCTAAAACTACTACTAGACTTAGTATTGCAATTTTAAAGCCTTTTAAATACTTTAGTAATTTCACTCTATTCTTCCTCCTTTTCCTCTACTTCTTCTTTTAATACTTGATTCATTTTAATTAGAGTTATATTAAATGCTTCTTTTTCCTTATCATCAAACTTACTCCAAAGTTTCTTTATCCATTCTTCATAGTTTCTATGATGTTCCTCTACATACTCAACACCTTTTGGAGCTAATGTTAGAAATTTTTTACGCTTATCTTTCTTATCTACAGTTTGTTTAATAAAATCATTATTTACTAACTCTGTAACTAAAGCAGTGACTCTAGGTTTGGTTACACATAATTCTTCACCTAGTTCTTGCATAGTTACTTTATTTTTTTCTGAAATCAGCATCATAGCCTGAAAACCTGCTTTTCTAAAAGGAACATCACTTTTTTTATGTACTCTCTTCATTATTAATCTGAGTTCTTCTAGCTTATCAATCGCATCTAAATACGTTATACCTTCAGCATTCATTTTCTCACCTCCAAAAAAAATAGTTCACAACATTAACTTTTTAGTTAACCATGTGAACTATTATAAATGATTTGTTATTAATAGTCAAGCATATTTTTCTCAATAATTTAAAAATATCCCCTTAGAAAAAATAAATAATCAGTATAAATATTTTCTTAATTTATACTGATTATTATCTTCTTATTTACTTATTATCCATGCTTGAGCAAGGTTATTTTTAATATCATTTGATGTAAATCCGTTGTAACTTGCAAGTTTCACATCATTATCATCTGGATCGTTAAGATAAAATTTTTCATCTTCATATCCACGAATTACTTTATAGGTAACTCTCTCACCAAATAATCCTGATTTTAATCTAACTAGAACTGGCTTATTATTTTTTAACGCCTGCTCTATGTTTTCTATAAGTTTATCATTTTCTATTCTTTCTACTTTTACATTATACTTATCTGCAAAACCAGAAACTATAGTTGGTTGTGTTCCTTGATTTTTTATATAGTATTTATTACCAGCCCAACTTGCAATATCTTCTACACTAGCACCATCGATTCCTAAGTAATTTGCTATCATTGCAAGTGAGATAATAGCATCTCCATTATCCTCAATTGTTTTCTTACCATCTAATCCATAAGAAATATTTTTATAAGAATCTTGTTTAGTATAATACATAGGAATTGATAAACCTTTTTGAGGTAGATTTAATAACTGTTCTTTACGTTTAGCATTGTAATTATCAATATTTATAAGATAGTATAAATAACCCTCTACACCTGATTTTAATGCTTCAATATACTGTTTATTAGCAAGATTATTATTTAGTATATCTACATCTACTCTATCACCAATATTAGCAGATACTACTCTTACTTGAGGAAGTTTATCTTTAAGTTGGTCAAAATTCCCCTGTTTCTCTGACGAAGATACTTTTGAAATATAATGCTCTGATAAATTTTTTTCAATACTTCTAGCTATAATAGCAGATTCAGCTGTACCGTAGTATACCTTTACTCCAAAAATGTCTTTTTGATTAGTGTTATTAATATCAAAATCCACTAAAATATCTACTTTATTCTCAGTTGCTAATTTTTTTACATCATCTTTTGTTGGATATACATCATCATTATCTCGTGTTAAAATTACCTTAATACCGTCACTTGAAAGTTGTTTTTGAAGTTCCTTAGCAATTTTCAAATTATATGTTTTTGGCATTATTCCTTTGTAATCAGCTGTCTCATCATTTTTTATAATTGGATTGAGTAGTACTGTATATGCAGCTAGTTTTTCTTTATTTTGATCTTCTGGACTTTTCTGTCCACTTCCTAATATACTCCATCCTGGTATCCAACCAACATAACTATCTTTTGTTTTTACTTCATACCAAGTATCAGTTTTACTAAGCTGCTCAACATTTTCTCCAGCTGTTATTTTTTTCAACACTGGATATGATGAATCTGGACCTGTTCTTAACTCTATTTCTTTTGAAATTGTTATATTGTTTTCAGCATTAGCTGTTGGATTAATCTTTTCAGAAACGTAATACATCATTGCTGCTAAAACAAATAATACTAACATTCCTGATATTAACCATAATATTGTATTATTACTTCTTTTTCTTTTTATTCTCATATTTTAATTTCCTAATGATAATTTTTCATAAATAATAGTTACTGGTCCATCATTAATGATATTAACTTCCATCATCGTCTGAAATATTCCAGTTTCTACTTTTATTCCTTCTTCTCTCAAATATTCATTAAATTTATTATATAATTCATTTGCTTCTTCTGCACTAGCAGCATTGGTAAAACTTGGGCGCTTCCCTTTTTTTGTATCAGCATAAAGAGTAAATTGAGATACTGATAAAATACTTCCGTTAACATCTTTTAATCCAAGATTTAGCTTTTCATTTTCATCTTCAAAAAGTCGTGCTTCTACAATTTTTTTAGCTAAATACTTTGCATCTGCTTCCGTTGATTCTTTGTGAACTCCAACAAGAAGACAATAGCCTTTATCTATTTCTCCGACTATTTTTCCATCTACACTTACACTAGCTTTTTTTACTTTTTGTAATATTACTTTCATATTTCACCTATTTAATTATTCTTTCTACACTATAAACGTCTTGAATCTGGCGAAGTTTTTTAATCATAAAGTCACACTCACTAACATTTTTAACATAAATACTAATCGTAATTACACATGTTTTATCAGATTTTGATTCTGAATTTAGTTTTTTGATTTCAACTCGACTTTCACTTAATGTCAGAAGAACATTTTGTAATAATAAATCCCTATCAAAAGCATGTAATTGAAGAGTGACGCTATAACGACGAGCATTCAAACTTTCCACCCATTCTACGTCTAGTAGTCTTTCCTTGTCTTCCTCACTCAAATTAGGACAACTATGTCTGTGAACAGTAACACCTCGTCCTTTTGTGATAAACCCTACTATTTCATCACCAGGAATTGGTTGACAACATTTCGATAATCTTACCAAAATATTATCTACACCTTTTACATAAACCCCTGTTTCCGTGACAATTTTTTTATTATCTTCTTCTCCACTCACTAATTTTTCAAGTTTTGCCTGTGCTTGTTTTTCTTTTCTTATTTTCTCAGTTAGTCTTGCAAAAACTTTATTAGCAGATATCCCACCATATCCAATAGCAACATACATTTCTTCCAAATTAGTAAATTTGTACTTATTCAAAGCAATTTCAATATTTTCTTCTGTCATAACTTCATCAATATCAAAATTGTTAGCTTTAATTTCATCTTTAAGGAGAATTTCCCCCTTAACAAGATTTTCTCCTCTTTCCGCCTTTTTAAAGAATGATTTTATTTTTGATTTAGTTTGTGAGGCTGTTGCAATCTCTAACCACGAGCGTTTAGGCCCAGTTGAATTTTTACTTGTACGGATATCGCAAATCTCACCAGTTGATAATACATAGTCAAATGGCTCAATCTTATCGTTTACTGTTGCCCCAATCATCTTATTACCAACCTCTGAGTGAATAGCATACGCAAAATCAACTATACAAGAACCCTTAGGTAATTCTATAATATCACTATTTGGTGTAAATACATAAATTTTATCACTAAGTAAATCTACTTTTAATGATTCCATAAAACTCTCAGCTGTTGCTTCTGTTTCATCATTTTCCGCAATTTTTTGGAACCAATTCAATTTCTCATAGAAATTATTATTTTTATTAACTTTTTTACCTTCTTTATAAGCCCAATGAGCAGCAATCCCTTTTTCTGCAATTTCGTGCATTTCATATGTTCTGATTTGCACTTCTAATGTTTGACCATCTGGAGCAATTACCGTTGTATGAAGTGATTGATACATATTAGGTTTTGGCATTGCTATATAATCTTTTATACGTCCTGGAATAGGTACCCAAAGATTATTAACAAGCCCAAGCGTTGCATAACAATCAGCTACGCTATTTACAAGAACACGAACCGCCAAAAGATCATAAATTTGATCAAATGTTTTATTCTGTTTAACCATTTTTTTATAAATACTATAAATATGCTTTGGTCTTCCGGTAACTTGTGCTTTAATATTATTTTCTCCTAATAAGGATGTGATACTATCACAGGCATCCTTTATACTTTCTTCCCTTTCGCTACGTTTTTGTTTCATCATTCCTACAATAGAAAAATATTGAGAAGGATGTAAATATCGCAATGATGTATCTTCCAATTCCCATTTTATAGAACTAATCCCTAATCTGTGAGCTAGTGGCGCATAGATTTCTAATGTTTCGCTAGAAATTTCACGCTGTTTTTCTTCACGCATATACTTCATAGTTCTCATATTATGTAGTCTATCAGCAAGTTTAACAAAAATAACACGTAGATCTTTCGCTATTGAAACAAAAAGTTTTCGGTGATTCTCTGCTTGAGATTGTTTTTTTGAACGGAATTTTACTTTATCTAGTTTAGTAACACCGTCTACAATAACAGCTATGTCTTCACCAAAAGTTTGTTGAATATCCTCAAAAGTATATTTGGTATCTTCTACCACATCATGCAAAAATCCTGCACAAATTGTAGCATAATCAAGTTTTAACTCTGTCAAAATTCCTGCGACTTGAATTGGGTGTAGGATATAAGGTTCCCCTGATTTTCTAAATTGTCCTTCATGTGCATCTTTTGCAAATTCATATGATTTTCTAATTATTTCGATTTGCTCTTCTGATAGGTATTTTCTAGCCATATCTTCTACATTTTTGTAGTCATAAGGGTATTCAAGATTCACAGAAATTCCTCCTTTAATATTTTTTATCTATCCTTTTATAATACCACAAAAAGAAAAAAATTTCTTGTAATTTAATTAGATTTTATCTAGTATTCAAATAAAAATCTTAGTTTAGCATAAGTCCCTGATTTCAAGTATTTCTTCACTTTCTAATTTGGAAAAAAAAGACTTCAAAGCGATAACTTTGAAGTCTTTAACTATATTTAATTAGTGTGCATCTTGTGATAAATCAACTTTATCTAGTGGTATAACTTTTGTTTTATATCTGATTTTGTGATATAGGTAGAAGAATAGGAAAATTGGAACTCCCATGTACGTAGTTAACATACCACTCCAGTTAACAATACCTTTTGTAATAAGTTGAGTATCTTGACCGATAATTACAATAATACAAAGTACTAATGCGATAATTGGTCCAACCGGGAACCATTTTGCACGATATTTAAGATCTTTTAAATCTTTCCCTTGTGCAATATACGCTCTTCTAAATCTATAATGGCTAAGCGCTATACCAAGCCATGCGATAAATCCTGTTAATCCACTAGCTGCTACAATATATGTATAAGCATTTTCACTTGTAAGTTGTACTAAGAAAATTAAGAATACAACTGCTGATGTAGCTAATAATGACATTACTGGTGTTCCATATTTTGTTACACGTCCGAAGATAGGGTATGCAAGTTTTTCTTTACTCATCGCGTAAAGCATTCTTGTAGAAGCATACATACCCGAGTTACCAGCTGATAAAATTGATGTCAAGATAACTGCATTCATTACACTAGCTGCAAATGCAAAACCTGCATTTTTGAATACAATAGTGAATGGTGATTTAGCAATTTCTTCTGCACTTGCTGCTCCTAATAAATCTGGTGAAGTATAAGGAATTAATAATCCAATTACTAAAATTGCAAGAACATAGAAGATTAAAATACGCCAGAAAACTTGTTTAACAGCTTTAGGAATACTTTTTTCTGGATTTTCACTTTCTCCAGCAGTAATACCGATAAGTTCTGTCCCTTGGAAAGAATACCCTGCAATTAGGAATACACCTAATGTTGCAAGAATTTGGCTAGATAATGAACTATCTTCTCCAACGAATGGAGCATCACCAATAGTTAAGTTTTTAAAACCAATATACTCTCCACCTAAAATACCAAAAATAGTCAAACATCCTACTACTAAGAAAATAATAACTACTACTACTTTAATAAGAGCAAACCAATACTCACTTTCACCATAAACTTTAACACTTAGAGCATTTAAAGCAATAATAATGACTAAGAATAATAAACTCCAAGCCCAGTGAGGTAGAACACGCATCGGTTCCCAATAGCTAATTGCAAGAGCAGATAACTCAACGTCTGCTGCTACTGTAATTACCCAGTTAAACCAATAATTCCATCCTAAAGCAAATCCAAGCGATGGATCTACATAACGACCTGCATATGTACTAAAAGAACCCGATGTCGGTAAGTACGTAGCCATTTCACCTAAAGATGTCATTAAAAAATATACCATAAGTCCGATACATAGATATGCGACAATCGCACCTCCAGGCCCCGCACTTTGAATTGCTTGACCACTCGTCATAAACAGTCCACTACCGATACAACCTCCGATAGCAATCATACTAATATGGCGTGATCGCAGATTTCTTTTTACTTCTGTTGCATTGTTGTTACTTTCGTTTGTCATAATAAAAACCTCCTAAATAAAATAAAAAAAGTATAACATCTACTATTATTCTGTATAGCGAGTCATACCCTGACATGCTCATCCAAAATAAGTTATTAGTAGCGCAACATAGCCTCGCGACTATGACAGTCCTATACTTATTCAATATAGTCCCAACAATATTAACGTAGGATTAATATTATTTCGGCGACGTTTCCTTTTGGATAGTTTCTTCAAGCCCTACACTTTCAACCATCTTACTCATAAAAATCGCAACCTCTACCTCACTTATTTTGTGAGGTAATTATTTAAATATGAATAAAGTATAATACACTTTTTATATTATGTCAATAAAAAAATTAAATTTTTTAAAATTTTTTTTATTGTCCTTATAGTTTTAATCTAAGGAGCAATAACTACAACTAACTTTACTAAAATCTATCCATTAATCTAAATTATTTTTTAAACATGGTAAATCAAAAAACAACCAGAACAATTATTTCCTATCTAATTACCATTACATAGGGACCTTGTTTTGATTGTTTTAAATCTAATTTCTATATTTTTAGTATAAAAACATCATAAAATCCTAATTATCCGCATAAACGCTGGAAGTATTCCACCTTATTAAGGATAAAAACAATCAAATCACTACATATTTAGCTCAAATATCTTGTTCCACAAATCAAGACAACACAGATATCACAGTTCAGTTTGATACTTGAAAAGAATAGAGAAATCGTAAAGTAATTTGTTTATAACTATAAAGGTTTATATTTTCTTACAATTAAGATATAAGCCTTTTTTGACACTTTATAATTTATATGATATACTATGACTACAAACACTAAAATAGTCACAGAGTATTTAGGAGGGAATTATGGCTACTGCTTTTACTGATGAAGAAAAAAAAGTAATTAAAAAGAAATTGCATACAGTTGCAAAAGAATGTCTTCAAAGATATGGTGTTAAGAAAACAACAGTTGACCAAATGGTAGTAATGGCAAATATTTCCAAAGGTTCTTTTTACAATTTTTATTCTTCAAAAGAAATGTTATTTTTCACAGTCTTAGAAGAATATCAAATAGACACTATGAATCGTTTGATAGAACAATTAGAACAGGAAAATCTGAGAAATACAAATCAGTTTGTACAATTACTATATGATTTTTATCAGGATTTTCGCTATTCGTTTATGTATACCATATTCAAAAATAATGAAATGGAATTACTTATAAGAAAATTGCCAAAAGAGGTGATAACAACTCATCATCTTTTAGATGATAGAATGGTTGAAAAAATCATGTCTCATATAAATATTCAAGAAAACATAACGGTAGAAATCGTATCTGCATTATTTAGAACTATCGCTATGAGTATATTGCACATTGATGAAATCGGAGAAAAACAATTTGATATCGTATTGAAATTACTAATACAAGGAATCGTTGGACAAATTACTAAGGAGAATGATGATGGAAGAAGCGATCAAAACCGTAAATCTTTATAAAAAATATGGAACAATAAATGTTGTTGATAACTTGAATCTATCAATAAAATATGGTGAGATAGTAGGATTTTTAGGTCTAAATGGTGCAGGGAAAACAACTACTATGCGAATGATGTTAGGGTTGATAAAACCCACATCAGGAGAATGTTATATTCAAGGAGAAAAGTTAGACCTACATAATTTAGAGGTTTGGAATAAAATAGGTTATATTATCGAAACACCTTATTCTTATTCAGACTTAACGGTGAGAGAAAACTTAGAAATTGTTAGTACATTAAGAGGAGTTACAAATAAAAATAATATTGATTGGGTAATTGAAAAATTAAAGCTAAATCAATATGAACATAAACAAGTAAAACACCTTTCTTTAGGAAATACCACTCGTTTAGGAATTGCAAAAGCTGTTATTCATAAACCTAAAATCCTAATTCTTGATGAACCTACAAATGGATTAGACCCTTTGGGAGTTATCGAAGTTAGAGAATTGTTAAAGGAATTAACAAATGATCTCGGCATAACTATTCTTATCTCAAGTCATAAATTGGAAGAAATATCTAAAATCGCCACCAGAATAGTAATTATACATGAAGGCAAGCTAATAAAAGAAGTTGAGAGTAAAGAATTAGATAAGTACTTAGAAAAGAAATTATTAGTAAGTGGCTCTAACAACAGAGCTATGAAGGAAATATTATCAAATAATGGTTATCAAGTAAATTTTAAATTAGACTTAGAAAAAAATATCCCTTTCTTAGAACTGATTGATAAAAAATCTGTAGAATCACCGGAAGAAATTGCTACACTACTGGTTAATGAGGGGTATCCACCTAAATTTCTGGTGGTTGAAAAAGAAGATTTAGAGGATTATTTCTTTAGAATACTTAGTAATTACAAAATAGAAGTATAGGAGGAGTACGGAATGAATAAATTGAGCACCTGTATTCTAATTGAATGGAGAAAGTTGATAAAATCAAAACTTTCCGTGATAACAATCTGTTCTATATGTTTTGTTCCTTTTATTGTCGGGCTGTTTACAGCTATGATGAAATATCCAGAGTATTTCAAAAATCTTGGTTTGATTTCAGCAAAAATAGAAATGATAAGGATAACAGATTGGTCATCATACTTTATATCCTTATCACAAGTAATTTCTGTTGGAGGTTTACTCATCTTCGGATTTATAACATCTTGGATTTTTGGTAGAGAATATTCTGATAAAACAATGATAGATTTATTAATACTTCCAATAAAAAGAGAAACTGTTGTATTATCCAAGTTTATAGTTATTGCTTTATGGAGTTATGTTATATCAATTTTTGCTCTTTTGTTAGGATTATTAGCTGGTAAATTGATTGGACTTGCTGGTTGGGACTCTATAATTGTTTCCAAAGGTATACTCACTTTTAGTTATTGTACTACCCTTACTATCCTACTCTCTACTCCGGTTGCATTTTTTGCTTGCTTAGGTCGTGGATATTTATCACCATTGGCATTTATTGTTTTTACAATTCTTTTTTCTCAGCTTGGTTCAGCTCTTAATCTGGGTGAATATATTCCGTGGTCTATTCCTGCACTTGCAAGTGGTATTACAGGAAAAGTGGCATTTAATTTAGGAAGCATAATTAGCTTATTTGGGGTAAGTGTTTTAGGGCTAATTTCAACAATAGCTTGGTGGAGGTATACTGATTACAACTAAAAGGAAATTATTAAAATGTTCATAACAGAATGGGATTTGTGTCCTGTATATAAGTAAACTCGAATAAAACTACGAAAAGATATTGAATTAAAAAATTTTCCTCTTTATTGTCCTAAGTGTAAATTAGAAACTTTGGTCAATATAAAAGAAATAAAAATAATCATATTTAAAGAACCGGAGCAAAGAAGCAAAGCCGATAATGTAAGATATAAAATCTTATATTGTCGGTTCCTTTTTTATAGAAAAATTGCTATGAAAAAATATATTGTAAGCCCGTTTTTCACAGCGATTATTTACAAGTGTGGCACCTCATATATATGACGCTTCCATGGTTTTTCACCTTTTCCAATAATATAAATTAACACTACAATACATAAACAGAAATCAATCTGTTTATATGCATTTTTTATCCAAAAAGTTTTTGACTAACAATACAACAAATCCCTCTTTTACATCGCGACTAAAAGTAAAAAGAGGAAAAAAAGTAAAACTCACTTCCTTTCAATCCAGAGAAAGGAAGTGAGAACATCATCTTTTTAAACAACGATAGAAAATCAATCTGACTATATCTACAAGCAAGTTATGGAAGAAATGAAACGTTTTGAGAAAGAACAGCAAGCAAAACATTTAGAACTTAGGAGAAATAAATTTACTACCCTTTTACCACTTTTGACAATCAATTCATAACAGATTATACAAAGAAACGTGAAGTATCTTCCTAAAGAAAAACACCAGAAAGCTTATATAACAAAGCTTTACGAGTATTTAAGAATATTCAAAATGATAATGGAAAATTTGTAATATTTTTAACTATAAATATTTAGCAAATATTAAAATCTCTCTACTAATGTACCTTCTCTATATTCTTCTAAAAGGAGCTTCAATACTTCTATCTGTTTTTTAATTTTAACACCATTATCTGTATCAGAAACTCTTTTTCTATCAAGTCTATCTACAACACGTCTTGTTGATACTATGTCAGTTTCATTTTTTAAAGCTTGTTTTTTACTTTGGAAAATATCATGGCTCATTATTTGAAGTCCATAAGAATTATATGTCAATGTATATCCACCGTGACCTGTTGTTTTATGATAAGCTCTTGACATCCCACCATCTATAACTATGGTTCGTCCACCTGCTTTTACCGGATTTTCTCCCTTAGAAGCTTTAACTGGTGTATGTCCATTAATAATATGCCCATCTGATGATAAGCCGAATTCTTTAAGAAGTTTTATGCAAAACTCTTCATTATCTCGTAGTTGATAGTATGCATTTTTTAGTTCTTCGTGCGTAGTTTTATCTTCTATAAAGTATCTTTCAAATGTTGTCATGTCTCTTTTCCCAAACAATGGAGAATATTCTCCTTGCCAAAGATAGAAGAATAATCCATTATCTTGTCGGATATTACTATAGAAAATACTACGTATTTTTTTATCAAAAAAGTCTAGCATGGCTTTTCCTGAATATTTATTTCCTTCATAAATAAACTCTTGGAAATTTCCCATATCATCTACCGGCATACAACCATGTATAAGTAAATTACCATTATAACAAGTATACATTGCACCTTTGTTAATAAATAGCTCTATATGTTTTTTTAATTTATCACTTGTAATAAATAATTCTCGAAGTTTTGTCATAACTTTTTCTTCTTCTTTTGTTAGCTTGTATGGATTTTTTGTGTCAACAGTAGGAAAATCACAAGAAGTCAACAGATAAACCTTCCCTCTTATTGTTACTGTCTTCTTCTCAAAATCTATTTTATCTAGTAATGCGCGACTACTAAGATTAAATTCTGGATATTTATCAATAATTTGTTTTTCTATTTTAAACTGGATTATTGCCATCGCTTTGTGCATACGAGCTATCTGCATAATTTCATGTTCACTATATTTTAATTTATCATCTTTAGATAGTTTTGGTAAAAACTCTTTACATGAATCATCCTTATAAATCGTTTCACTTAAATTTAATAATGAACGTAAAGAAATTCCATACCTATCTTCAACTATATCTAAATTATCGTATCTAGCACAAATACGAATTACATTAGCTAATGAAATCCTATCGCCAAGATAAGCTCCTATCCACAACATATCATGATTTCCCCATTGAATATCAACAGAGTGGTATTCAAGTAATCTATCCATGATTTTATCAGGATATGGTCCTCGATCATAAACATCTCCAACAATATGCAGATGATCGATAATAAGTTTATGAATACTCAATGATAATTCAATTATAAACTTATCTCCTGCCCCAAGTTCAATAATATTCTCCAGTATTTTTTCATAATAATCTTCTTTATCTCGATTTTGCATTTTATATAAAAGTTCTTCAATTATATAATCAAAATTTTTAGGTAATAACTTACGTACTTTTGAACGAGTATATTTTCGTGCTGCAATTTGTGTAACTTCTAATAATCTTAATAGCAGAATTTTTTGATATTCTTTGTATTCTTGATTACCTAGTTCTTTTTTTAGAAGATTTAATTTTTCCTCTGGATAGTAAATAATTGTTGCTAGTAAATTCAGCTCTTTTTTAGGTAATCTATTACCAAATACTTCTTTTAGCTTTTCTTTTATCACTCCAGAGCCATTTCGTAATATATGATCAAAAGCCTCATATTCTCCATGTATATCACTTAAAAAATGTTCTGTCCCCTTAGGTAAAGAAAGTATTGCCTCAAGATTTATAATCTCTTTAGTTGTTTCATCAATATTTCTAAAATTTTGTGATAATAATTCTAAATGTTCCCTAGATATCATCATAATGTCTCCTTGAAATCGTTTTATATTTATTAAATTATAACATATTTATGCAGTAATTTCAAAGTAATAGTATACATTAATACCTGTAAAACATTGTATTAATTCGCAAAATAAAAACCGAGGTTATTATGACCTCGGTTTCTTCTTATTTTAATTTACCTACAAAATCTTCCATTTCACGCATTTCATCTAATGTATCAGCTACAAGAACATACATTACATTCCCCTGAAGTTCTGAAAATGCCTCTGGCATTCTTAAAACTGCTTTTAATTTTTCTTGATATTTATGTCTAATTTCTTCTTCTGTATGTGCATAGTCTTTGTAATCACGACGAGTCGAAGCTAATCCATATTTTGAATCTAAATTCAATTCTACATCCTTACCTACTACAACCTCTGCATAAAGTTTAAAGAAATCTGCTGAGTGCGAATAATTATAAACATCTAGTGCAAATGCACCTGCTGGACGGTTATTGTACTCAATTGCAATATAATCATCCTCTGTTTTGAAAAATTCAATATGGAAAAAACGTTCCTTCATTCCAAATGCTTTTACCGCTGCTTTCCCATATTCAACAAGTTTTGGATCTAAATCTTTATCTATGTAATAAACCCAATCAAGTGTATTATTATTTAATAATTCCAATGGTGTATGATAATATACTATACTAGTTGAAAATACAATATTTCCTTTTGAATCAATTAATCCATCAAATGTTACAATGTCGGAATTATCAACAAACGGTTCTAAGAAATATGCTGTCTTTCTATCCCAATCTTTTTTGAAATTTTCAACATCATTTTTATCCTTTAGTTTAAAAGTTTTAGCTGCTCCTACCCCATTATCTGGTTTAGCTATTAATGGTAACTTTAATTTTTTTACACCTTTTTCTATGTCAGCTTCTTTTTTAACTAAAAATCCTGGAACTACTGGAACACCAGCTTTTTCAAAGTATTTTTTCATCTCTGATTTGTGTTTTGTTTTTTTCAAATCACGTTCCTTAAGTCCGAAAACATTAAATTGCGTACGAAGTGCTGCATCTAACTCCATCCAATACTCATTTTGAGATTCAATACGTTCTATACGCCCATGTTTATGGAATAAAAACGCTACTGCACGTTTTACTTCCTCTATATCCTCAAGACTATTCACGCGAAAATACTCAGTTAAAGCTTCTTTTAATCGATCATCTAATTGATCATAAGGTTCTTCTCCAATACCAAGTACATTAATTCCTTGTTTTTTTAATTCTATCGAAAATTTTTGGAAGTTATGTGGATAATACGGTGATATAACTATGTAATTCATAAATTTTTTCCTCTTTTCTTTTTTATTCTTAATTATAAATTTAATTTTTCTAGGAAGTATGGCATTTGAATTCGCCACCAAGGCCAGTCATGAGCAACATCCTCACCCCAAACATCAAACCATGCTGGAATATTTTTTTCTTCAAACGCTTTTTTCAAATTAAAGAATGATGGCAAGCCATCATGTTCCCATGGTCCAAGTCCAGTACAAACAATTATATCTGCCTTCCTATAATGATCAATAAACCAACCATCATTTTGCGTCCAAATATTGTCACTTGGAGAATTGCGATAAATCAGTTCGTCATTCCCATACTCTCCAACGAAAAATCTTGCGTCATATACTCCACTTAAAGCAATAACTTTGTCAAAGACATCCGGATGTTGTAGGAAAATATTAAATGAATGGTACCCTCCCATACTACAACCAGTTGCCATCATCGGTCCAAACCAACCTGTTTTATGCTTAATAAAAGGAATAGCTTCTTCTATTACGTATTTTTCATATTGAGTATGTGCTAACGCACGATCATGCCCGCTTTTCCAATCACAAAGCCATGACTCACTATCTATACTTGACAATGTGAAAAATTGAACACTTCCCTCGTTTATAAACGCTTCACAAGCATCAATCATACCAAAATCATAATATTCATTGTGCGTTCCTCCTGATGATGGAAAGACAACTATTGGTAATCCTGAATGCCCATAACGATTTAATACCATCTCTCGTCCTAAGTTTCCACTATAATGACTTAAATTTTCTATATTCAACACTCTTTCCTCCTATAACTCTTGTTTACCATTCTTCACTAATAAATCTTAGACAATCTGGCAGGTATTTCGCCCAATATTCTTCACTATGCTCTGCATCGGCGACAACATTTAGTTTAATTTCTTTTGTTGTTAGTCCCGCTTCTATTAATTGGCGATAATAATCTAGGCTTGTACTTATGTATGATTGTTTTATGTTTCCATAAGTAAGTTGTCTATCAGTATCATCCCCTTCATTAGTCCCTACCTGTATATAAACACGTTGATTTTCTAATTTATGTTTAGCTATATATCGATCAAACTCTACTTGATTCAACCAATTTGCTGATGAAAATATTCCTAATGCCCCAATTTTATCTTTGTGTTCCAATCCAATATATTGAGAAATATTAGCACCTAAAGAGCTTCCTATCATTGCTGTATACTCACGCTCTGGTTTTGTACGATATGTACTGTCAACAAACGGTTTTACTACGTTAATAAAAAAATCTGTATATTCACTTCCAAGTCCGCCTAAAGTAAGACCAAATGATAGTAATGGAGTATTAGAAAATCTCCATGGAGCATATTCATTCATACGCCCATCATTATCATTATCAATTCCTACAATAATCATTCTTGGCATATCAGGGTTTCTTTTTATTGCTGGAATAACTTTCCAAGAATGTCCACTATACGATTCTCCACTATAAAAAACATTTTGACCATCATTCATATATACTACTGGATAACTACGATGTTCATCTTCTTTATATCCTTTTGGCAAAAGTACCCTTATTCTTCTATTTTTTCCTGTATAAGGAACTTTTAATTCATGTTCTCTCATTTCTAAATAAAAGTACGCTTCTTTTTTCATTTACAATTTCCTTTTTTACTTATATTTTAATAGTAACTATTTTACAATAATCTAAAATTAAAAGCAATTAATTGAATATCATTTCTTTGGATTTTTCTGAAAATTCATTCAAAATATTTGTTTTATCATTCCAACCTGTTTATAAAAGGAGATCAACTTAAAGTCAATCCCCTTTGTTCTATTTAAAATTCACTATAGACATATTCCTGAATATTAGAAAAGTCTGTCATAAATGAGTAAATAATAATTATCATTATAACTACATAGAAAAATATCACCCATAATATAAGTTTTTGCTTATCACTAATTTTCTTTTGCAAATTTATAAAGATCTCTTTCAAAATCAATCCATCCTCTCCATCCTAAATGCATCACGTCATACATAAAGTATGATTCATATTCTTTATTAGAATAATCCATTACTTCTATATTATATTTTTTAGCAATATCTTTTAGCTTAGTATAAACAACCGATCTTGTCTCTCTCGTTATTCCGCTATAGTCACTCCACTTACCATGAGGAGGAAAAATCGCAATTTTTAAATTTACTCCTAAATCTTTTGCTATTGATAAAAATATATCTAAGTCTTTATATTCTGGTGAGTCATCATAGCGTGTATTCTTTGAAATGTTTTTTAGGCTATCATACTTATTTTTAATATATTTCTCATAATATGCATTATCAATTCCATACTTATTATTATTTGTTTTAGTCTTGGCTTCTTTTGTGAACTGCTCTTTTATATCTTCCCAATTATAATCCGGTGTTTTTTCTCCCTCTAAAGGATAACTTTCCTTTAAATTTTTTTCATAAAAGCTATGTTTATTTTTAAAGGAATAAATATAATTATCAAATTTCAAAAGTTCACCCGTTATAAAACTCCCTTTATTATCTAGAAAATATTTTTTATAGCTTTTAAATTTTTTGTGCATTTCTTTATTAGTTTCTGATAATTCAATAATCCTATTAATAAATTTCTCTTTTGTTTCTTGACTAATTTTTTCATTTACCATCGTCCTGTAAACATGTTCTTCCGATATTCTTGATAAAAACGCATCTTTTAAAATTCCATTTTTATTATCAAACCATTGAATAGATTCTATCATCACAATTTTATTATTCTTTACATCATTGCCAATTGAGCCTAACGTAGCGGCGTGGATTATATTTTGAAAATGACCTCCTCCAATTTGCATAATATTAAAATCATTGTAGTTGAAAATTTTCTTAGGATGATAACCTTCATTAATCGTTGCTGTTAATTCCGATGACCCCAATAGTACTAATGTGTTTGATGTTATATTTTGCGTTAGTATATCATAGCTTTTATATTTTTCATATGATGTATTATAGCGAATACTGTTATCTTTTACTTTGTAATAATCATCTATTTTTTTTATATATGTTTCATTTAATATCAAAAGGGTTATCAACACCAAAACTATCGATATTATAAATGCTTTTAGCTTTACCATATTACCCTAACCTATTTTCTATATATGAAATAACTTTGTTTGGTGTATCTATTTCTTCGTATGTTACTTCAGTTGGTGCAATACTTAGTCCAAAGTTTTCCTCTATTCTAACTAACATTTCTACAAAGGCTAATGAGTCCATTAATCCTTCTTCTTTTAAGTTTATATCTAAATCTTCTCTTACTACTTCATCTTCACAAATTTCTTCTAACATTTCTAGTATTTGTTCTTTTATCATCGTTCGTTCTCCTTAGTTTTTATTATCTTTTTAATATTGTTGTTATTATCTTATATGGTTCCCCTGAAAAAATATATAATCCTATCATTATTAAGTTTATTGTAATAAACCAGCTTACTATTTTATACCATGTTTTATTTTTATTAGTTTTATAAAACTTGCTCTTTTTTTGATAGTATTCAAATCCTGCCATTAATACACCATGATAGAATCCATATATTATATAGCTTATCGTTAATCCATGCCAGAATCCCATAAGCAACATATTTAACATATAAGCATACATCGCGGTTGTTAATCGCTTTTTAAACCTTTTTTTCTTTGTTGCTTCCATGAAAACTCTCGAAAAGACAAAGTCTCTTAACCATGTTGATAAGCTTATGTGCCATCTGTTCCAAAAGTCTTTTATGTCTATACTTAAAAATGGCTTGTTGAAGTTCATCGGGGTACTTATTCCTAATATATTACTACTCCCTACCGCCATTAAACTGTATCCCGCAAAGTCAAAGAATAGATAAAATGTGTATAAGTACATGTATTTTAGTGAGTATGTTATTGTTCCGGTATTTGTCAATAAGCTTAGGTGGTGATATATATAGGTTGATAGTACTAGTTTATATAGCAATCCTAATACTAATCGATAGACACCTACTCCTGCTAACTCTAGATATTGTGCCTTAGTTTGCTGTTCCCTTATATCAGCGATAAAGCGTCTACTTCTATCTATTGGTCCTGAGCTAACCGTAGGGAAGAATAGTAGAAATTGTAGATAGTCTTTTAGACTTATTTTTTCTTTTATTAGTCCGTCTGATATTTCTAGCATTATTTGGATTGTTTTGAAAGACATATATGATATTCCTATAAACGCCAGTAGGTGCCAATGAGTTATGGCGAATATTTTATTTATAATTAGTGGTACAATCGATAGGATTACTAGTAGTTTTGTTTTTTTATTAGTACTCCTCTGGGCTATTAGGACTAATAGATATTGAAATATTATAAAGCCTATAAGATAGCTTAGCATTTTTATATTTTTCCCGTATATTACTGCTGTAAATGCTAGTGATAGTCCTAATATATAGTATTCTATGTTTTTTCCAAGATATTTTAAAATAAAGCCTATAAGTAAAGCAAGAAATAGGAAAAAGAAGAATTGATTTCCTTCATAGTAGTTCATGTTAAACTTGCTCCTTTAGTTTTTTCTTGTCTATTTTTCCGTTGTTGTTTAGCGGCATTTCTTCTAAGAAGATTATTTTTTTCGGTATCATGTATTCTGGGACTAGTTGTTTTAGTTTGTTTTTTATATCTTTTACTTCTGCAAAGCGTTGTTCTACTTCTTTATTATAGACTACAAAGGTTACCAGTGATTTTATTTTCCCATTCTCATAGCTTGGTACGGTCGCTGCTACCCGGATATTTTTGTTTTTTAATAGGTTATTGTCTATGTCTTCTAGTTCTATTCTATGCCCGTGAAGTTTTACCTGAAAGTCTATACGTCCTTCGCAAAATAGCATATCATCTTCGATATATCCTAGGTCCCCTGTTAGATAACTTCGCTCTTCTTTTTCTTCTACTTTTCCCAACCCAAATTTTTCTTGTGTTATTTCTTCATTTTTGTAGTAACCTTTGGCTACTGTATTTCCGATTATTATTATTTCCCCACGGCCTGTTTCATCTTTATCTACTAGATCAACTTTACTTCCCCATTTTACTTTTCCTACTGGTAGGTTATTGGCATATTTTTTATTTACTTCTTCTGTAATTTCTACCCATGTGACCATTACTGTTGATTCTGTTGGTCCATAAGTATTTATCACTTGTGTGTTTGGGAAGTTTTTATGGATTTTTTCTACTGTGCTTGAGAACAGTTTTTCTCCGCAAAAAACAAATTGTTTTACATGTGGTAGTAAATTTTTGTTAAAATTTTTATCTATAAAGCACATCTCTATAAATGATGGTGTCGATATCCATATAGTGGCTTCTGATCTTTGTAGTTCTTCAAACATTAGTGCGAAGTTTTCTTGGTGTTGTTTATCTATTTGAACTAATGTAGCTCCCATATATATACTTGGCCATAATGACATTACTGATAGGTCAAAAGAGAATGGCGGATGTCCTAAAAATACTTGATCTTCTTTGTTTGTGTAATATTCTGTATACCAATGCAGGAAATTATTTATATTATTGTAGGTAATACATACCCCTTTTGGCTTACCTGTACTCCCTGAAGTAAATATTATATAAAATGTATCTTCTCCTTGAACTTGGCATTCCTTATCTATTTGCTTATCTGTTGTTTGGATTATATCATAGGCTGTTTTTACATCTATTGTTTCACAACCTAGTTCTATCTCTTCTGTGATTAGTACGACTTTTGATTTTGTTGTTTCAATTATTTCTTCTACTCTTTCTTTTGGTGTGTTTATATCTACTGGACAAAATGCTCGGCCGCTTTTTACACACGCTAAAAAGTAGATTGGCATTAGCGGATGTTTATGCCCATAAACAACGATAGGACTCTTGTCTTCTTTTAGTTTTTCTTCTAAATGATATGCAAGCTTTTCTGCATATTCTATTAGATTTTTATATGTTAGTTTCCCATCTGGATATTTGTTGTTTATATAAGCTATCTTGGTACTTTTTTTATATTTGTTTATTTTTTCAAAAAAAGTTTCTCTCACTTTACCACTTCCACTCTATTTTTATTTTCATATTACTATTATAATACAAATTTTAGCAAAAGTGATTAAAACATAATTAAAAAAATAAAATTATAAAAAAATCACCTATGTGTATTTTTATAATTACACATAAGCGATTCTTTCCGACTATTCACTCAATATCTTAGCCTTTAAATCTTTTCCTTTTAAGGTTATTTTTTTCTTATATTCTAACCTTGTGTCAATATTAGCAGAATAATTAAATAATGTATCTTTTTCAGCCTCATATTGTCCATTTACTTCGTAGTTTGTTAAAGAATAATTAAAAGAATATATTTCTTCTAATAGTTTTAAGATATTATGAAGATTTTTTTCTACCAATATATCTAATTCCTTACTCGTATATGCTTTGTAATCATCCGCTCCATGAATTCCACCTTTTTTAGTTGTTCGTATATACATAACATCGGCATTGTTATCTACAAAGTCACTTCCAAGTATTAAATCTTTATTCCCCAAACCACGTAAACGATACGCATTAATATCTTTTCCAATACGCGCTATCTCTCTATAAAAAATACCAAGGATATCTTCTGTTTTTTTATTAAAGAGCAGTTCGCAAGCTAAAGAGTAAGTTAGTATTTGTGATATAAACCCTAATTCAAGAGATTCTAATGAAAAATCAGTTTGGCTACTCTTATAATCTATTACAACTATATTTTTCCCAAGTGTATCTACTCTATCAATAAACCCTACAAATTTAATATTAGGTATGTTGTAAGTGGAACCTAATTGTTTTTCTATTACCTTACCACTTTCTAATTCTTTACAAGTGATTTTCTCCTTATTTATTGTAAGTTCAAATGGTTTTTCTAAAAACGTTGGACTATATTTTGTTAATGAGCAATACTTTATTTCCACAGCAATTGCTAATTCTATTCGGCGTAACATCGTTTGAAGTATGTAGTTGTGCGTACTTAATAATTCTATTAACCTCAATGTTTCAACTATATCTTTGTTGCTATTATCAAAAACAACTTTGTGGATTAACTTTCTTACTTCAAACTTATTAACAATGTCATTATCATATTCCTCAGAAACCAATAATTTTTCTCCGCTAGCTTTGATAAATCTAATTGTACGCTCGTCTGCCATAACAGCATGGAAAAATCTTCCTATAACAAGGTTATCAATATCAATAGTTTGTTCTTCTTTTATATCTAGTACCCTTTTTATAAAGAATAAATATGGATTTTTTTCATAATCTGCTATTTTTGAAATACTAAATTTAGAAAAGTAACTTTCTCTTTCTTGAAGAAATTTTTTAATACTTTTATTTGATAATTCAAATCTATAATCGCGTATAATTTTATCCAAATAGTTTTTCACCAGAGTATTTTTATCAAAATATACTCTATCGCTTAATTCACCACGAACTTCATACATTTGATTATCATTTTTTTCGTTATCAAACTTATATCCTTCTAAAAATACCATCAGCAACTCTGCCAATTTTTCTGTTTCTTTTGTAGCATTATCTTTTACTTCCATAAAACGACGATAAGCTTTTGAAAATATATAATTATATTCTTTTTGTGTTAGTAATTTATCTATATTTTCCTTGTAATAATCGTAGAAAGATAAATTGAACTCCAACATTTTTGAAACACCTATTTCTTCTAAATTTGGAAACAAATTTTTTACTACACTTAAATATGGAGAGGAAAAGTTTTCTTTAAAACTTTTATCTAATAAACTATAACTAATATATGTTTTTTCTCTTGCCCTAGTTAAAGCTGTGTAAGCAACAAACTCTTCGTCTATAAGAGCCGCTTCAGTTGTAGGTGATATGAATAAGTTCTTCTCAAAGAAATCTTCTTTATCTTTATCATCTAATAGTCCATGTTTTTTTGATACTGGTAGTACATCTTTGTTAAATCCTATAACAAACACTACCTTTTTATTCTCAACTTTTGCCAAATCCATAGATGACATTATTATTGCTTCGTTAATTTCTGGAATTGATCTGTAGTTTATAGTTTTTAGTCCCATAATTGCCAATTCTACAAATTTTTCATACTCAATTTTTTCATCACCAAATTTGTCCATGATATCATTTAGCAATTCTAAAGTTTTTTTATAGACTTGACGGTCAATACTGTCTATCTTCAATTCCTCTATACTCTCATATTCACCATCTTCTTTATCTAAATACATTTGAATATTACAATAATTAAATAATTCTTCTATTTTTTTAATATAACGCTTAGTTTGAGTATTTTTGAACTTAGAGACCGTTTCTATTTTTTCTAGTAATTCCAATAAAATACCTCTGCAAAGTTCAAAAATAAAACTATCAATATCAGCACTCTTGGAAATAAGCTCTGCCTTTTCCAAACTTTTTTTGCTATATATTAAATTTGTATTTAATATATTTTCTAGTTTATCAATAGAAACCACCTTAACTCCAGCAAACAATGCTTTTAAAGTAATTTTGTTATTTCCAATATTTACTAATTTGGGTGATAGTGATATTACTTCTTCTAATTGCCCATTAGATGTTTGAGAAAAAGTTTCCTTAATTTCTTTAGTTGTTAGATTTACATTATTTCCTGTTAGAAGATAACTTACCACTTTTCTACGATAAATATTTTCAAAATCTGTCAATCTAGTTTTTAAAATATTTAAAAGTCCCGCTTTAAAGTCTAAGTTTTCAAAATTCAATACTAAATCTAAAAATTTTATTAATCTATGATTACTTACATTTAAGTTTTTATCAAGGTACACATCTAAATTATAATCTCTAAAAATAGTCATGTAATTTTCATATGTATTATCTCGATAGAGAATTGCTATATCTGTATTTTCTATGCCTTTTTCTAATCTCAGTTTCAAAATTTGACGTGCAACTTCTTTTACTTCTAACTCTTTGTTTTTTGCACAAATAAGCTTAATACTATCATCTAGCTCAAACTTGTCTTTAAAATTCTTATAGTATTTAGTTGCTAATACTCTATTAGCTTTACCTTCAAAACGAGTTTTATGCTTTTGGTATAGTTCATATGTTGTTACTAATGCTTCTTGTACTTGCATTTTTATTGGAACTACTTGCTCTTTATTTTCAGTAAATGCTATAATATCTAATTCCACATCTTTATTACGGCGTAATATTTCATTTATACTGGCCATCATTTCATGAGATTTTCTGAAAATATCAAGTTTATACTTATCATCTTTATAGACATCAACTAAATAAAATGGTTTATATTTTATTTTATCTAATTCGTAACCAGCAACTAACTGAGCTAAATCTACATTGAAATACCTATTAGCATCAGCAATAACACTAAGAACTACTTTTTGGGATTTTAAAATCAATTTTTCTATGTAATTATATTCTTGAGCTGTAAAATTATAATATGCATCTATATAAAATATATAATCACTAAGGTCTACATATTGCGAATAAAGTAAAAGTTCATTAATATAATCTTGCTTATCATATGTTGAAGTAGCTTTTAATAATTTTGTATACTCTACATAAAACTCTAATATTGCCTCTAATTTTTCACGACGCACTTGTTCTAAGTTAGAATTTTTTTCTAAATACTCTTCTAGACTATTAACACTGATCTGATAATCCTTTAATTCTGTAATAATCTCCTCAACTACTTCTATAAAATTACTGTCATTTAAAATACGTTTTACTAGAAAATTATCACTATTTTTCAAATTTTGTGCTGCTTTGTAAAAGTAAAATGGTTTTATATCTTCCCCCAACTTTTTCAAGTCATCTAAACCTAAAAGTTGACCTAGCTTTTTCGTCAAACTTGAAAAATTCATGACATCTATATTGAAGGTTCCTCTAAACTTTTCACAAAGTATTGTTTCAAAGTTAAAACTGTTTTGTTCCGGGGTAAGAATTATTATCTTATTTTCATGTCTATTTTTTTCAATATCTTCTAGCATAAAGTGCGTTTTCCCAAAACCACTTGGAGCTATTAATAATTCTAAACTCATAACTACCTCCTTCAAAAATTATCTTTATGTTAGCCTGACTCAAGCTACTATACATTCTATACTCCAGAAATCTTTACTTTAGCATAGTTATTTTTTGAGTAGACTTCTAATTTCGGTCTTATTCTTTCTTTTAATTCACTAACATGTGAAATTATACCTATATTTCTACCATAAGATTGTAACTCTATCAATGTTGTTATCGCAGTATCTAAGGTTTCTGCGTCAAGAGAACCAAATCCTTCATCAATAAATATGGTTTCAAGAGAAATCCCACCACTTTCATTTTGAATAACTTCTGCTAATCCTAGTGCTAATGATAGTGATGCAAGGAATATTTCACCACCCGAAAGTGAGCTTACCATACGTGAACTATTTAAATAAACATCATAGATTTCTATGTCTAAGCCCTGAAGTCCGCCACCTTTAGCTCTTTCTATCTTTCTTTCAAATCTATATCGTTCATCTGTCATCTGTAATAATCTCTTAGTTCCTGCTTCTAATATAAGATCTAAGTAATAACCTTGAACATATGTTTCCAGCGACTTTTTACTTTCTGTTTTCCCACTAATTACATTACTTAAGGCGAAAACTTCACGTGCTGTACTTATGTTTTTTTCTAAAATTGTGAATTCTTTTGATAGTTTTTCTAAAAGATTAGTATTAGTTTTAAACTTAGTCTTTAAAATAGCAACTTTTTCAGCACAATCCATCATTTTTTGTTCTTTTGTCGATAATTCTTGTGCATAATCTTCTAAATTTGGTCGTTCTTTATTATGTAATTCTTCTTCTAAACGCTGAATATTATCTAAAATTATTTTTAGTCTATCTTCATAAACTTGAATTTCATTTTTATAGCTCTCAATATCATCTAATTTTTCCAAATCATCTTTAGCTATTTTCAAACTATTATAGTATAATTTTAATTTAGAGTCTTTGAATTTTTCTATTATATTTTCTATAGTTTTTTCAACTTCTAATATATTTTTATTATTATTTTTTAACTCTATTGCCAATTCTTTTTCTTTTAACATCAAGTTAGTTTTTACCTTTTGATAAAGTTCTTGCTTTTCATCATAACTTAATACTATTTGTTTTTGTTTCTCATAATATTGTTCAAACTCGTCTAAAGAAATATCAATATTTGCCATATATTGTTGTTTTTTAGCTTGAGCTATCCCAAGTTTTTCTTTATACTCTGATTCAAATGATATTAGCGAGTTCAATTTTTCTAACTTTTCAGCAAGTTCATTTCTGCAATTTGAGACCTTTTCTATTTTTTCAAAAGTAATTTTTCTCTCATTATCTTCATTCTTTTTCTCCACTACAAATTGTTCAAGTTCCTCTTTTGCGGAAAAATTAATTTCTATTTTTTTACTTGCTAACTCCTCTTGTAGGATACTTAAATCTTCTTTTTCTTTTACGACAAGTGTTTCTAAACGAATTATGTTTTTAATAATATCATCTAATTCATTTTTAGCATCTTCATTTTCTGTTTTTATTACTTGTTTTACATCTGGAAGTTTTTTAATCTTTTGTTGACAAAGCGGACAACAATCACCTTCATGTAGATGAACTAAAAAAGTATTTAATATTTCTTGCTGTTTATTTTTTTCTAATTCTAGAATTTTTTGTTCTAGTTCTTTTTGTCTACTATTGGCTAGACTTAGTTCAGTTTGCTTTTCTTTCAAATCTGCAGCTTTACTTTTTATAGTATTCTCTAAATTTCGAAAATCTTCTAATTTTTCTACTTCTGTCTCTTTTTTCAAAATATCAAGTTTTAATTTGCCTATGCTATTTTCTAAAATATTAAGCTCTTCTTTATATTCTTCTAAATTTACATTATAGTCAGTTACTTCTTTTTCTAATTGTTCTATTGCGCCTTTTGTATCTTCTATATTCTTTAACTTTTCACTATACAATGCGATATCTTTTTCTGCTTGATAGAAAAATTCTATATTTTCATAAAAATAGTTGTAACGAGCTATCTCTTCTCGAATATCGTTGATACTATAATTTTGAGTTAATATTTCTTCGCCTAATTTTTTATTTTCTTGAATTTTTTCACCTAATATATTTTGTTCTTTAGATAAGGTTTCTTTATTTTTAATCAATTGCTCTTTCTTATCTAAGTAGTTATCATAGTCTAGTAATTTATCTTTATTTTTTCCCAGTTCCTCTAACTTTTTAACAATATTTTTTAAATGAGTTATCCTTTGTGCATCTTCTAATAATTTTTTATGTGAATCGTTATTTTCTTCTAAATTACTAAACTTATCATTTAACTTATCTAACTCACTATATTCAATTTTCAATTTTGTTAGCTCATCTTCTAAATATTTTTGATGTTTTTCTAATTCATTAACTTCATTCTTTTGAAAAACTAGCTGTTTTTCTACTTCCTCAAAATCACTTTCTTTTAAAAATTCGATTTTTGGAAAATCTTTTTCAAAATTAAACTGCTCAAATTTTGTAACTAACTCACGTTCTTTTAACTTATAGTTGCTATCTAAAGTTTTAGCATAATTTTGCAACTTATCCACAAATTTTTGATAAAAATGTGTATTAAATAACGAACGTAAAACTTCTTTTTTTTCGTTAGAATTTGATAATAAAAACTCTTTAAACTTACCTTGTGGCAAAATTATAATTTGACAAAATTGTTTATCATCTAATCCAATAATTTGCTCTACTTTTTCTTTTACATCATTTTCCTTTGTTGCAAGAATAGTCTCTACACCCGCATTTATTTCCATTAAAGATACTTTTCCTGATGTAATATTTTTGTTTCCTGTCTTTAAATATGCTAACGTTCTTTCTATTCGATAATGTTTTCCTTGTAATTCAAAATCAAAAATCACAATTGTTCTGTCTTTATCATCTGCTGTTTTGGTTCTAAGAGATGCTATATCTTTACCACTAGTTGTTTTATTATATAATGCATAGACAAAAGCATCAAATAAAGTAGATTTACCAGAGCCTGTCTTACCTGTTATTAAAAACATAGGCTCGTTTACTATTTCATTCCATTGTATGACCTCGTGCTTATACGGTCCAAACTCTCTAAGTTCAAGCCTAATTGGTTTCATCTTGCTCCACCTCTCCTATTATTTGTTCTAATACCTCTCTTTGTGTACTTGTTAAAGTATCTAATACCTGTTCTTCATAAAAACTTTCTATAAGTTCTAATGGATTTTTTTTAAGCATTTCCTTATTTACAGAATTCTTCGAACTATCTAATCTTTTCGCCTTTGATTTAAGCAACAATGTATTTGGATAAAATTCTTTTATGCGTGGCATAGGGTCTGTAACACCCTCTAACTTACCTAATTCCATGCTGAAATAGTCATTCTCTGTATCAAATTTTTCTCGATATTCTTTAGAAAAAATTTCATCATAATCCGCAACAATATTATGCATTTTTCTTTTTTGCTTAATTGGAATAAATCTATCATCAAAGTTTTCTTTTGTTAATTCTATTAGACGCACACCTTTTTGTTGGTTGCTTTCTGAAAATGAGTAAGCAAGCGGGCTACCACTATATTTAATACGTTCTTCATTTAAAGCATTCGGATTATGTAAATGTCCTAGCGCTACATAATCAAACTTTTCAAAGACATTCACCCCAACATTTTCTACAGTCCCTATAGAAATTTCTCGCTCTGAATCTGTCGGGTCAGCTCCAGCCACAAAAGTATGTGCTACCAAAATATTAATTCTGCTTTCATCTATATTCTTATAAATCTCATCAATAACTCTTTTTGTCGCAGTATGATGTGTAGTCAGTTTGTCATCTTCAAAATAAACTTTTGCTTCATAAGGTTCGAAATATGGTAATAGATAGATATCAGCATCTTTATATTGAAACTTATGAAATACATCTTCCAACTGTGTTGCTAGATAAAAGTTATGTTTACTAAACCACGCTTGTCCAACAGCTAAACGTTCACGGCTATCATGATTTCCACTAATTGCAAATATAGGTAAATCACATTCAATATTAATTTTTATCAACAGTTCCTGCAATAATGTTGTAGCTTCTCTACTAGGAACACTTCTATCATATAAATCACCTGCTATTATTATAAAATCCAAATCTTGTTCTTTTATTTCTTCGATTAGATTATTAAGCACAAACTCCTGATCATCTAATAAATCTACTTGCTGTAATTTTCTACCTATGTGCCAATCAGCCGTGTGTATAAATTTCACCCTACTACCTCCAAAATTTCTGTCTACTATATTATATCAAAAATAGTAATATAAAAAAATAAGCCGAGGATATTTTCTCGACTTGTTTTTTGTTATTTTCCAAATAATCTTTGAATATCATTCCATGTTACAGCAAGCATAAGTGCTACCATTAATAATCCAAACGCAATAGTTAAATAATATTGAGCTTTTTTATTAATTGGACGTTTAAAAATTGCTTCATATATTACGAAGATAATTCTACCACCATCTAGCACTGGAATAGGAATTAGGTTCATAAGTCCTAGGTTTACACTTAAAATACCTGTCCAACGAAGCACTGTCACTAATCCACTTTTAGCTGCGTTACTAGACATTTCATAAATTGCAACTGGGCCACCAAGTTGATCTAAGCTAAATCCACCTGTAAATAGCGATGCAAACAGATTTATTATTGCAGTAAAAATCATAGTTCCGTAAAATAATGTTTGTTGCAATCCATACTTAATTGAACCTAGGAAATCTTTCTTAGTTTCTTCAAATTTTCCTATACCTAGCTTATATGTTTTTGTTTCTTTACCTTTTGATTTTACTATTTCTTCTTTTGGAGTAACTTTAACTTCTTTAATTGCCCCATCTCGTTCTACCTTAAGGGTTAGCTCCGCTCCATTTGACTCAGTAACTTTTTGAACTAATCCCGTCCATGTATCTACTGAAGAACCATTTACTTCTGTTATCTTATCACCTTTTTGCAGACCTGCAACTTGTGCTGGTGAGTCTGCTGTTACAAGACCAAGTTTAGCTTCATTATTTTGAACAGGAACTCCTGTATAAATAGCTAATCCAACAAAGATAACTGCAGCTAAAATAAAGTTCATTAAAGGACCTGCAAATAATGTCCAGAACTTTTTCCCCCATGAATGTGATGAAAACATTCTTTCTACTGGTGCTACTTGTTCTTCCATTCCTCCAAAAACAACACAAGCATCTTTTCTTACTTCATAACGTTCTAATTCATCTCCAACAAAACCTTCTATAAACATATCATACGTTAAGTCAAATTCATTTAGTTCTACTGGTAAAAGATCCATATTGTTAGTTTTGTCTAAAACTATTTTTTCTACCTTATCATTTTCATCTAACTTAAGGTTAACTTTCATCCCTTTTTTCAAATCATATACCGATACATCATTATTAAAATCAAAGACATTATCGGGCATTTTTACATATCCACCAACAGGTAATAAACGAATCGTAAAGTTTGTTTCACCTATTTTTTTATGGAAAATCTTTGGTCCCATACCAATAGCAAATTCTTGAGCAAGAATTCCTGATTTTTTCGCAACTATAAAATGACCAAATTCATGAATAGTTACTACTACAAAAAATATTAATATAAATGCTATTATTCCCTGCATCTAATACTCCTCTCTAATTACAATAGGTTTAATAATAAAATTAAACATGGTGCTGATAATATTACAGAATCAAATCTGTCAAAAATCCCTCCATGTCCTGGAAGTAGATTACTACTATCTTTTACTCCATATTCACGTTTATATGCAGATTCAATCAAATCTCCAAATTGACCAATGACACTTACTACTAACGTGATTCCAATAGCTACTGCTAAATTAGTAAAAATACTCGTTGTAAAGTAAAAAACTAAGGCTATTACTATTGATGATAAACTACCTATTACTGATCCTTCAATTGATTTGTTCGGACTAATTTTTGGAGATAATTTATTTTTCCCAAATCTCATGCCACCAATATATGCAAAACTATCAGTAAACCAGATAGTAAGTAGTAAATATCCTATATGTGCTAAACTTAAATCTCTCAGCATATATAATGAATAAAATCCAACAAATATATATACTGTTACGAAAATAATAGAACCTATTTCTACAAGTTTTATTCTATGTCCAGTAACTACAACTACTCCTAACATACCGATTACTAATAAATATACTATACCATACTGTGATAAACCTAAAATTTCTTCACGTAAGTATAATAATGCTCCTGCTAACGATGATAGACCTAAGACAACTATGTTAGTTTCCTTAAAAGTCATTCTGACTATCTCATACATCGCCATTACACCAAGCGCAAATGTTGTGTATTTAAAATAATCTCCACCTACATAAAGCAAAGGTAAAAATACTATTAGTGCAGCTATCGCTGTTATTACTCTAGTTTTCATTTAAACCTCCAAACCTTCTATCTCTACTCTGATATTCTAAAAGAGCTTTGTAAAACTCCTCCTCTACAAAATCCGGCCATGCCACTTTTGTAAATATAAATTCACTATAAGCAATTTGCCAAAGTAAAAAGTTAGAAATTCTTTGCTCTCCTGATGTTCTTATTAAAAGATCTGGATCTGGAGTATCTTTTGTAAACAGATTATCACTAATCAATTGTTCATCTATTTCTTCTACTTTATACTCATTATTAGTGGCTCCCTGCGCGATTCTTTTAACTGCAGTTACTATCTCATCTTTTGAACCATAATTAAGTGCAAAAATCAATTTAAGACCTGTATTATTTTTAGTTTGTTCGATAGCATCCTCTACAGCTTTTCTTGTATTTTCTGGTAGTTTCTTCACTACCCCTATAACTTCTACTTTAACATTATTTTCCATAAGTTCTGGCATAAAACTCGTAAACATTTTCTCAGGTAAATCCATCAAATAGCTTACTTCTTCCTTAGGTCGTGCCCAATTTTCTGTTGAAAAAGCGTATAGTGTTAAATATTGTATTCCTAATTTTGATGCATATTTAGTAATTTTTTTTACTGTTTGCATCCCTTCGTAATGCCCTTTAACTCTTGGCATATTTCTTTTTTTAGCCCAACGTCCATTACCATCCATTATTATCGCAACATGCGTCGGTATTTTTTCTAATTTCTTTTCTTCAATTTTTTCTTCAAGTCTATTTTTCTTAAAAAAGTTAAACATAATACCTCCTAAGCAATACACTTAATTATATCATATTTACTTTATAGTTGTACAATAAATTTTATTTTTATCTATTTAATAGATTTTCTTCATTAAATTAATAGACTGTCTTTAATTACAAAAAATTATTGTATCTCAGAAATTTTTTGAATACCTCTGCAAAGGTCTTGTCGATGCTAAATATCTCTATTTTTTAAAAAAAATCTAAAAAAATTTAATTTTTGTATTGCATTGTCAGAAAATTTATGCTAGAATATAGTCATTCATTAATTGATGCGATGAAAAGTAGAATTTTATAGAAAACTTTTAGAGAGTTCTTGGCTGGTGAAAAAGAACAGTTGGTTATAAAACGAATGGACTTGGAGCATTTAGTATTTTTACTACGGGTCTGCCCGTTATAGCAAAAGTTATGTTAGTAACTTACTGAGGTATAATAAGCAATTATTATATAAATAAAGGTGGTAACACGGTTAGACGTCCTTTAGCGCAAGCTAGAGTACGTCTTTTTTTCATATAAAGAAAGGAGCATATTATGATTAATCTAAATGGTGTGGGAAAAACTTTTCACCAAAAAGGACGAGAAATAGTTGCCTTAAAACCCACAACTCTTCATATTAACCAAGGTGAAATCTTTGGTATCGTTGGATATTCTGGTGCTGGTAAAAGTACCTTATTAAGATGTATCAACTTACTTGAAACACCATCTTGTGGTGAAGTCATCGTTGACGGTCAAATAGTCAATAAGCTTAATAGAACTGATTTACGTCTTTATCGTCAAAAAATAGGAATGATTTTCCAACAATTTAATTTACTTAGTTCTAAAACTGTTGCTGAAAATATTGCCTTTAACCTAAAAGCTGGTGATGTTGATTCAAAGGAAATACCTAAGCGAATTGATGAACTGTTAGAACTTGTAGGCCTTACCGACAAAAAAAATGTCTATCCTAATCAACTATCTGGTGGACAAAAACAACGTGTAGGTATTGCTAAAGCATTGGCTAATAATCCTAAAGTTCTACTTTGCGATGAAGCAACAAGTGCATTAGACCCTATCACTACAAAACAAATTTTAACGTTATTAAAAGAAATAAATAAAAAACTTGGATTGACTATTATCTTAGTTACCCATGAAATGGAAGTTATTAAACAGATTTGTGATAATGTAGCTGTTATGGAAAATGGTCAAATTATCGAACAAAATTCTGCGTATGAAATCTTCTCAAATCCTACAACAAAACTAATGAAAGAATTTATTTCTAATCTTCATAGTGATGATGATTTTGAAGAAAGTTTAATTGTAAGAGGTAAGGAAGAAACAATTATTAAAGTTATCTTCAAAGGAGATGCTGCTAAAGAACCACTTATTCAAACATTAGCTAATAAATATAATGTTACTACTAATATTCTAGCTGGTCGTATCGAGTATATTCAAAATAAGCAACTAGGTAGCTTAACTTTTTCTATCGATGGTGAAGTGGAAAAATGTGCGGATTTCATCAATTATTTAGTTGATAACGTAGAAGATGTGGAGGTGAGAGTCTATGGAAAATAATCTTAGTCTAGCTGAACAATGGAAAGCTCTTCAACCGGAACTTTTAAAAGCATTCGGTGATTCGCTTTATATGATTGGCGTATCTATTGTTATTACTGTTATTGTTGGGTTATTTCTTGGGATTGTTTTATTCTTAACAAGTAACAGATTACTGTTTAAAAATGTTTTTATTTATAAAACTGTTGATTTTATAGTTAATACTATTAGATCTATTCCATTTATCATTTTACTGGTATTCTTAATACCACTTACTTTACTATTAATTGGAAAATCAACCGGGCCTACTGGTGCAATAGTTCCACTTACTGTGGCTGCCATTCCACTATTTACTCGTCTTGTTGATACATCACTTAATGAAATTGACTACGGGGTTATTGAATCTGCGGTTGCTTCTGGCGCATCCCTTCCTCTTATTGTAAAAGAAGTTTTGATACCTGAAGCAATGTTTGGAATTATTCAATCTATTACATTAACACTAATTAACCTTATTGCGTTTTCTGCAATGGCTGGTGTTGTTGGTGGTGGCGGTATAGGAGACCTTGCCATTAGATATGGTTACTACCGCTTTGATAACTTTACAATGTGGATTACAGTTATTTTATTAATTATCTTAGTCCAAATTACTCAATATATAGGAAATTCTATTTCAAAACAATTTAAAAAAAATTAATCTAAAGGAGATTTTATACTATGACTAAACTAAAAAAAATATTAACGATTGCATTTACTACATTATTAGCAATTACACTTACTGCATGTGGAGCCTCTAGCTCAAATTCTAACTCTGGTGAGAAAAAAGAAATTAAAATTGGTGCTACATCTGGACCGTATGCTGATATGGTTAATAAAGGTCTTAAACCTTTACTTGAGAAAAAAGGTTACAAAGTTACTGTTACTGAGTTTTCTGATTACATCCAACCTAACAAAGCTTTAAACAATGGTGAAATAGATGCTAACCTATTCCAACACAAAATTTATATGAAAAAATTTGCTGAAACTAATAAAATGGATTTAACAGCGCTTGTGCAAGTACCTACTGCTCCAATGGGATTATATTCTGATAAAGTTAAAGACTTAAAAGATTTACCAAATGGGGCTGAAGTAACTTTACCAAATGATCCATCTAACGCAGCTCGTGCTTATGCTTTATTGGCTGCTGCTAATGTAATCAAAATTAAACCTGATACAGATGTATTAAAAATAACAAAAAATGATGTTATTGAAAATCCAAAAAATCTTAAATTTACAGAATTAGAAGCTGGACAACTTGCACGTTCATTAAGTAGTACTACATTAGCTGCTGTTCCTGGTAACTTTGCTCTTGCTGCTAAATTTGATTTAACTAAAGCATTAATCTTAGAAAAAATGAATGACAACAATCGTAACAATGTAGTAGTTACAACAGCTAATAAAGATAAACAATTTGCTAAAGATTTAATAGAAATTGTTAATTCAAAAGAGTTTGATGAAATTATTGATAAAGAATTCAAAGGTTTTGATAAACCTTCAAAATAATACTTAGGACGTGATTAAATATGAAAATTGAACTATCTAAAACAATTAAAAATATTCCAGAAAATGTTTTTTACCCGATTTTCAAATTAATCTCTGACGAAAGTTCAAATGGTAATCCATTATTAAATGCGGGTATCGGAGTTCCTGACTCTGATACCCCTGAACTTTTATTAGAAACTTTAGAAAAATCTATAAGAAAACCTGAAAATATGAGATATGGAGCATTTGATGGTAAAAATGAGCTATTAGAAGAAATTTCTCATTGGTTAAAGAAAACATATAATATAGATGCTAATCCTAAAGACGAGATTGCTCTAGTCTTTGGTACTAAAGCTGGTTTATCTAGTCTACCTTCTATAATACTAAATCCGGGTGATACTACTCTTCTACCTGTGCCTAGTTATCCAGACTATATACAAGGAATTGCTCTTGCTGGAGCTAATATAGAAGAAATAATATTAAAAGAAGAAAACAGTTATCTAGTAGATTATTCTTCTATTTCTTCTGAATTGGCTGAAAAAGCTAAATTAATATTTCTAAATTATCCATCTAATCCTATTGGAGCTGTGGCAACTAAAGAATTTTATGAAGAAACGGTTCAATGGGCTGAAAAAAATAATATCATTGTTATTCAAGATCATGCTTACTCAGATTTCTATTATAAAGACGGTGTTTCACCTTGTTTTATGCAAACAGCAGGAGCTAAAGAAGTCGGAGTTGAATTCTTCTCTTTTTCTAAAAATTTCTCAATTTCTGGACTACGTATAGGCTTTGCGGTTGGTAATAAAGAAATTATAAAAGCTCTTCGTGAATATAATACTATATTCCATGCGAATATTTATGGCGCTGTCCAAGATACCGTAATTACAGCTCTTCGAAATCATAGTGAGTTAACGAGACATATCAAAAATACATATAGAACTCGTATAGAAAAAATTACTAGAAAATTAGACAAATTAGGTTATTCTTTTTATAAACCAGAAGGTGGAATTTTTATTTGGCTAAAAGTTAAAGAAGGTTTTAATAGTCAAGATTTCTTTGAATTACTTCTAAAAAAATATCGTATCGTAACTATGCCGGGACATGTATTTGGTAGTGGTGGTAACAACTACATACGTTTAAGTTTAAGTCTTTCTAATAATCAGATTGATACATTAATAAAAAAACTTGAACAACTTAATAAAGATTTATAAAAAAGAACAAGTCATCATTCATTTGAAAGATGACTTGTTTCTTTTATAATTTTGGTATTTGAATTTTCTTACCAGCTGTTATACTATTATTTTCTAAATTATTTGCTTCTTTTATTTTATTAACACCATTTTGTGCATTTGCTTCTCCATAAGCAGCTGAAGCTATACTAAATAGTGAATCTCCAGATTTAACAATATAATCTTGTCCCACTGTCGGATTTTTACTTGTAGCAGTATTAGCATTATTTTGATTATTACTACTATTAGTATTATCATTATTTTGGTTCTGTTCTGAATCTTTTTCATTAGAACTCTTTTCTTCCTTAGCTTTAGGAAGGTTGTCATTTGTTACCTTTGTTTCTTCTGGTACTTTTGCCGCCTGCTCAGTTGTTTGCGTTGTTGCATGTTTAGACTTTCCACCTAGTGCATTACTTAAGCTAGTTATCCCAACAAGAATTAATGGAGCTAAAACCACAAATATAACAACAAGAATTATATTCTTTAAATTATTTTTTTCCATTTTTACCCTCCACAGATTATTTTACTTCTTCAAAATAATCGTGGTAATATCCGCCTACTTTTCCACTATTATCTTTAATAAATATATATTCTTCTGTTTCATTAACTACTTCATATACTTTACCAACTGTTAACATATCGCTAACTTTAAATTTTTCTGCGTCAGTATGTTTAACTATTACTTTTTTAGACATTATATATCCTCCTTCTGCTCTACATTTTTATTTTATTATATTATAACTATTTTTTCAATTATTTAAATACCTAATATATTATTTTCATAACAAAATATAAGCTTTATTTATTATATTTTCTTTCTTTTTATACTTGAAACAAATACAAAAATAATTAATGATAACATCAAAGAAATTACCACAGGTTCAATTACTTTTATTACATAGATATTTTTAAAAACTATATAACTCGTTAACCCTACTAAAATCGATGATATTGCTCCATATTTTTCTGCACCTTTCCAATATAATCCTAATAAGATAGGCCATAAAAATGTTGATTCTAAACCACCAAAAGCAAATAAATTAACATTTACTATTAGACTAGGTGGTCTCATACTAATAAACATTATTAAAATTATTACAAGTATATTGATACTATAGACAAATATTGGAATTTTTCTTCCTACTATTTTCTCTTTTATTACTTTAGTACTAAAAAGTACATCTTTTATCAAAGCTGAAGATATTAATAAAAACTGAGCATTTACAGTAGTTATTATCGCTGCCATTGGTGCAGCTAGGACTAAAGCAGCTAAATACCACGGTAAAACCTTAAGTGTAATAATTGGAATAACAGAATCATAATCTTTAATATCAGGAAATACTCCTCGCGCCATAACTCCAATCAAGTGAACTCCAAACATAACTATGAAGATTACAATACTTCCAATAATTATCGATTGTTTCAAACTTCTTTTGTTTTTATAAAGCATCGAATTAATAGCTATTTGAGGAATACCGATAACTCCAACACCAACTAAAACCCAAAATGATGATACATAGCTCGGTGTTAAGCTTCCATTCGCTCCAAAAGGAGTTAAGATTTTCTCATTTATATTCAATAAATTATTAGTAATATTTTCTATTCCACCACCATAACTAATTACTGAATACAGTAATATAATAGTAGAGAAAATCATAATTAACCCTTGAATCATATCTGTAATTAGAATATTTTTTAATCCACCAAAAACTACACAAAAAATAATTATAATTGAGATTATTACAATTCCTGTTTTATAATTAATTCCCATAAAAGCTGCAAGGAGTTTTGCTCCGCCAACCCACTGAGCTGACATAGCAGCAATTAAAAAGACAATCATTGCCAATGTTGACAAGTAAGCAACCACCTTAGATTTATATCTATTTTTTAAATATTCACTAATAGTTATTGCATTTATTTTTTGAGCTGCGGCTTTAAATTTTTTAGCGAGTACAAGCAAAACAAAATACCCAGTAACAACCTGAATGACTGCAAGAAGAACCCATCCATAACCTAATTTATATGCCACACCAGGACCACCTAAAAATGTAGAAGCAGAGCCATATGTAGACATTAAAGTTATGGCTAATACTATTCCACTAACACTTCTATCAGCTAAATAATATTTTTCAAAAAATCCACCATGATGATTCTTAGCAGCTCTATTTAAAACTAAAGGTAATAGAATTATGCTAAAAAAGATAACTCCAAATAACATAATAATTTTATAATCTACATCATATTTCATTATTTTTTCTCCTCTTTTATCTCTTTATTAAATAATAGATTTGTAAAAATAACTACTAAAATTATTATTAATATACTTACTACTACAGAACTGTAGAAAAACCATTCAGGCAAACCCAGTATATATTTATAATCTTTTACAGCAACATCTTTATATTTAATATAGGCAAAGTAGTACCAAAGTACAAAATGTATAACCGCTAAGCCTACTGCGACAACTCCCTCTTTTTCTTTTAACTTATCCATTTATTTTCCCCTGTAATACTTTTTATTATGTTATATATTTTTTTATAATATACCTTCATAAAATCAACAACTATACTTCCTAACAGTAACCCAGCAATAACATCACTCAAAAAGTGTGCGCCTAGTACTACTCTAGATATCGGTACAGCTATTATTGCAAATGTAGCTAACATCGATAAAATTTCTTTCTTATTGATTATAAACAATAATGACAAGAAAAATACAACGATTATCGTTGAGTGTCCACTCGGAAAACTATAGCCACTAAATACTTCTGGTAATGGTCTTACCCTTTGGACTGTATATTTAATGATAAATAAAATTAATCCACCAAAACCTGCACTAAAAAATATAAATATTGCTTTTTTTACTTCTTTTATCCAGAACAAAAATGCAGACAATAACACCATAATTAAAAGTAATATCTTATCATTAAAAATTGTAGATATAATTTTAGCTGTTTGACCTAATATTTTTATTTGTAGTAAGTTTGATGTTATCACATCAAACTCATTAGTTGGATAGTATACAGCTACAAACATTAGCAATAAGAATAGTATTATTTTCAAGTAAGTAAAAATTTTAATGTTCCTCATTTTACATTTTACCTCCTACTATCTTTAAAATCTTCTTATAAAAGTCATCTACACTATTTATAACTTTCTTTTCTTCTTTATATCTTTTCATCGCATCTTTATATTGAGCTAGATCGTTATAAAAATCATCTATCTCACTTACTTTTAATGATGCAAATTCTTCTTCTGACACTACTTTAGCAAAGCTATTTTTTTCAAAGAAACGAGCATTTTCTATTTGATCTCCTCTACTTTGATTAGTACCTAATGGAACCAATATAGCCGGCTTTTCTAAAGCTAAATATTCATATAAAGCATTTGCTCCAGCACGCGAAATAGTAAAATCTACTATTTGAAATACATCAAATAATTCCTGTGCTAAAAACTCGTACTGACAATATCCTTCTGCTTTTATATCCTTATTTAATAAATTTTTCCCTACTAAATGAACAATTTGATATTTTTTTGTTAGTTCTTCTATATTATTCCATATATAATCATTTAATATCTTAGAACCTAATGAACCTCCCATTACTAAAATAACGGGTTTTTCACTATTAAAATTACAGAACTTATAACCTGCTTCTTTATCACCATTATAAATATCATCTCGTACAATAGCTCCAATTAAGCTTGCTTTGCCTTTCGGTAAATACTTTAAAGTATCTTCAAAAGTCGTAAAAATATGATTACTAAACTTAATATTAATCTTATTGGCAAGTCCTGGAGTTAAATCTGATTCATGAAGTACAACTGGAATTTTTAAAATTCTAGCTGCTAAACAAACAGGTACACTAACAAATCCACCTTTTGAAAAAACAAACTCTGGTTTTTCCTTTTTTAAAATAAAAATGGAATCTATTATCCCTTTTAAAACTTTAAATGGGTCTATAAAGTTTTCCCATGAGAAATATCTTCTTAATTTTCCAGAACTAATTTCATGGTACTCTACACCTGAAATTTTTTCTATCATTTCCTTCTCTATCCCTTTTTTGCTACCAATATATGAGATTTGATAGCCATTCTTTTTAAATTCTGGAATAAGTGCTACATTAACTGACACATGCCCTGCAGAACCTCCTCCAGTAAAAAGGATTTTATTCACTATTACTTTCTCTCTTTCATCTTTTTCTCTAATTTTTCTTCAACATTTTTTGGAACAAATTTTGATAAATCTGCACCAAATCCAGAAACACCTTTTACTATACTAGAACTTATAAATGAATATTGTTTATTAGCCATCATATAAAAAGTTTCTATATCATCATCTAATGCTTTGTTCATAAATGTTAGCTGCATCTCATACTCAAAATCCGAGACTGCCCTAAGCCCTCTTACTATAACACTCGAACCTACTTTTTTTGCATAATTTACTAATAATCCTGAAAAAGAATCCACTCTTACATTATCTAAACCTTTTATCGTTTCATGTATCATGCTTTCTCTTTCTTCTAATGTAAATAAATATTTTTTATCAGGATTAACTAAAATTGCTACAATAACTTCATCAAATAATTGAGCACTTCTAGTTATTATATCAATATGCCCATAAGTTATTGGATCAAAACTTCCTGGTACAATTGCAATTTTTTTCTTCATTACTATTTCTCCACATATTCAAAGATTACTATATCAGTAATCCCATATTCTTTTTCTTTTACTATTTCTAAGTTTACCGATTCAATAGAGATATTTTCATCTTTACTTTTTTCACATACTATTAAACAATGTTTATTACAGACATTATTCTCTAATATAGATTTTAAAGCAAGATTAACTAATCCTTTATCATACGGTGGATCTAAAAAAATCAAATCAAATTTTTCTTCTTTTTTTCCTAAGATTTTTAATGCACGTTTATAGTCGTTTCTATAAACATCATAATTAGTCTTTGGAATACGGCACTTTTCTATATTTGAATGTATCGTTTTTATTGCGCTACTACTGCCGTCAATAAACACTGCATGCTCTGCACCCCTACTCAAGCTTTCTATTCCCAGAGCACCTGTTCCTCCAAAAAGATCAAGGATGCGTCCGTCACAATGTAACATATTGAATAGATTTTCTTTTATTTTATCTGTTGTTGGACGTGTGTTCATCCCATCAACCGAATTTAATTTGATAGATTTATATTTACCAGCTATAACTCTCATTATTCCTCACTCTAATATAATAATTATCAAGTTTTATAGTCATATATGTCTTGTTAAGATATACCCAATAAATAAGGGAGATTTTGCCTTTAGCTTGTCTCCCCTAAATTATATATTTCTAACTCTATGAAATTTCATGTTGTTTGGACATTTTTTCTAGATTTTCGAAACTTAAATGTAAGTTAGACATTTCCGAAATTTCTATTTTCTTTACAAATTTCTTTTTCTTTAAGTCTTCTATTATGCTATCCATTCGATTTTCATCAACATATATACACGCATAACGTCCCCTTTTAGAATAAGAAATAAAATTTCCATACTTTTCTAATTTACTTAAATCTTTAAAACTTTTGAAATAGACATATATTCCTCGACGTTCTTTTTCAAATAATTCCATATTATCTCCTAGAAATGAGCTGTCGCGTCTACACGGCCTTTCTCATCTATTTTTATAACTTTAACTTTTAACGTATCTCCAATTTTAACAACATCTTCTACTTTATTTACACGTTCAGCTGATAGTTTAGAAATATGAACTAATGCATCTACTCCTGGGAATAATTCTACGAAAGCTCCAAATTTTTCAATGCGTTTGACTTCTGCCAAATAAACTTCTCCAACTTCTGCCTCACGAGTTATATTTTCAATAATTTCGATAGCTTTATTAATTCCATCTATTTCAGGAGATGAAATAAATACTTCCCCTGTTTGTTCAATATCAATTTTAACTCCAGTTTTTTCAATAATTTCATTAATAACTTTACCACCAGAACCGATAACATCTTTGATTTTCTCTGGTTTAATTCTAATAATTTTAATCTTAGGTGCGAAAGTAGAAACTTCCTCACGTGGCTCAGAAATAATATTATTCATATGATCTAAGATTTGTAATCTTCCTACACGCGCCTGTTCTAATGATTCTTTTAAAATCTGTTCGCTTAACCCTTCAATTTTTATATCCATTTGAAGTGCTGTTATACCTTCTGATGTACCAGCTACTTTAAAGTCCATATCTCCTAGGTGGTCTTCCATACCTTGTATATCAGTTAAAATAGTATAGTGTTCATCTTTTTTTACAAGACCCATAGCTATTCCTGCTACTTGTGCTTTAATTGGTACACCTGCTGCCATAAGTGCCATAGATCCTGAACAAATAGTTGCTTGAGAACTTGAACCATTTGATTCCAAGATTTCCGATACAATACGAATAGTATATGGGAAATCTTCTTTTGAAGGGATAACTTGCGCTAATGCACGTTCTCCTAATGCACCATGTCCTATCTCACGACGTCCTGGTGCACGACTAAATCCTACTTCACCTACAGAAAATGCTGGAAAGTTATAATGTAGCATAAATCTCTTATTTTCTTCTTGAGTTAAATCATCAATAATTTGCTCATCAGATAAGTTACCTAATGTTACTACACCTAGTGATTGAGTTTGCCCACGAGTGAATAACGCTGACCCATGAGTTCTTGGAAGCACATCAATACGTGATGCTAATGGACGAATTTCTGTTAATGCACGACCATCTGGACGAACTTTATCTTCTGTAATCTCACGACGAACTTCATCTTTCACAATTTTATCCAATGATAATTTTACTTCTTTAACAATATCTAATTCATCTTCATCTGTTACACGTTCATCAAAGACTGCAAGTACTCTTTCCTTAACAACAGATATTGCTTCATCACGCTCTTGTTTATCTTTAATGGCAATTGCAGATTTCATTTCTGTTAATGATAAGTCCAATACTTCATTATAAATATTTTCGTCAATAACTTTTAACTCTACTTCCATTTTTTCTTGACCGATTTCATCAACTATTTGTTGTTGGAAAGCTATTAAACGCTTAATCTCTTCATGACCAAACATAATTGCATTTAGCATTACTTCTTCTGAAACTTCTTCTGCTCCTGCTTCAACCATATTAATCGCATCTTTTGTACCAGCAACTTTAAGGTCTATTTTTGAGTTTTCGAATTGTTCTACATTTGGATTAATTACATATTCTCCATCAACATATCCAACAGTAACACCTGCGATAGGGCCTTTAAATGGAATATTAGAAACAGATAAAGCTAATGAGCTACCTAACATAGCTGCCATAACTGGATCACAATCATATTCTACTGATAATACTGTTGAAATAACTTGAACTTCATTTCTAAAACCATCTTCAAACAATGGTCTTATCGGTCTATCTATTAAACGAGCTGCTAATGTAGCTTCTGTTCCTGGACGCCCTTCACGACGCAAGAATCCTCCAGGTATTTTTCCAACTGCATACATTTTTTCCTCATAATTAACTGTTAATGGAAAGAAATCTACATCTTTTGCTTCTTTTGATGCTACCGCTGTAGTTAAAACAACAGTATCTCCGTATTTTACAACAACTGCCGCATTGGCTTGACGAGCCATTTCTCCTAATTCAACAGTTAATTCTTTTCCAGCCCACTGTGTTGTATATATTTTTTTATCTTGAAACATTTTTATTTCCTTTCAACGCTTTTATTTCTATTTCTTTATATAAATCGACTACTTTATTATATCATGAATACTTTTATTTAGAAAGAAAAAAAGAGAAGTGAGTCACTAAAAATCAATTTTTCTGAATCACTTCTCTTCTTTATTAAGGTTTAATATATTTAACTAACACTATTTAGAATATTAAGTTAGTTGTATCTGATATAACTTGTATAAAATAAGTATTATCAGTATAAAAATAATAAATAATATAAAATATATTTTTTGTTTATTAGACATTCTATATATTTCCTTGAATTTTTTTTTCTAGAATATTTCTTGCGTGTTCACATACTCTCGTAAAGTGCTGAATTAAGTCCATATAGACTACTCCTGCTGAAATTTCACAATCTCCATCTTTCATACGATCGGTATGCTTCTTACGCGCTGTTTTTTCTAACGCATATATATTCTCACAAGCTGCTAATGCTGCTCCTGCTATTGCAATGTTATTTTCCTCTAATGATTTAATCGTTTTTAGAATAATGTCATTACATAATTCATACATCTCTTGAACTTCTGCTTTTGCATCATCAGAGAATTTTAATTTTTTCTTAATTTGATAATTTACCGAAGTAACAATATCACGTGCGTGATCTCCAATTCTTTCAATATCACGTGTTCCATCTAATAAAATTGACGCTGCTTGCCCTTCTTTTGGACTTAATTTTTCTCTAAACAATAGAGTTAAATAATCTGTCATTTGCTCATCAAAGTTATTAATTGCTTCTTCGTATGTCTCACCTTTTTCATTCAAAGATTCGTCTCGAGTCATGAAATACTCTACAGAATTACGTAAACTTTTTTTAGATAAAATAAGCATCTCAATAAATTCTTTTTGTACTTGACCCAGTGCGACCGCTGGTGCACTAGAAATAAGCGATTTGTCTAGGTATTGTGTACTGTATTTGATTTGCTCATCTTCCCCTGGAATCAACCTAGTTACAACAATTACTAATAACCAAATGAATGGGAATTGTAATACTGTATTAAGAATATTAAATGTACCATGTGCTGTTGCAATTGTCATCTTTGGATTTAGACCAAATGTAGTTTCTAAATAAGAAACAAATGCCGTATATGGCACTAGAGCTATTAAACATATAATAGTTCCAATCACATTAAACAATACGTGAGATGCTGCTACACGTTTTGCCGCAATATTACTTCCTACCATCGCTAATGCTGCTGTTGTAATAGCAGTACCGATATTATCTCCAAATAATACTGGCAACGCTCCATTAAGGTTTAAAGCTGCATCAGCATATAAGTTTTGTAAAATCGCAATTGTAGCTGCCGATGATTGGATAAGAACTGTTAATAATGTTCCAACTCCAACTCCGACCCAAGCACTATCATCAATATGCACAAGAATATTTTGGAACCACGTCATATCTCTCATAGGCCCCATGGCTGTTGACATCATTTTTAAAGCATAGAAAATCCCACCAAATCCAAAAATTACACGCCCTATATTGTTTATTAATTTGGCACGAGTAAAGAATAAAAACGCTGCTCCTACAAAAATTAATGGTAGTGAGTATTTTGAAATATTAAAACCAATAATAAATGATGTTAATGTTGTTCCAATATTAGAACCCATAACTATAGCAATTGCTTGTTTAGTTTTTAATAATCCTGCTCCTACTAAACTTATTGTGATAACTATTGTTCCAGTACTCGATTGAATCAGTATTGTAACAATAATTCCGGCTAGAACTGCCATCAGAGGTTTAGATGTATATTTATCTAAAACATATCTCATCTTATCTCCAGCTATTAATTGAAGCCCGTCTCCCATATATTTAATACTAAATAGGAATAACCCCAGACCTCCTAAAAAAGAAAATAAAATTTCTTGCCAAAGTGCTGACACTTTTTTGTCCTCCTAATATATGTTAAGTACATCATTAAATGCACAAATAGATTTTACCACATAAATTTTAAAAGTACAACTAAAATTTTAAAGGCAATAGTTAAAATATTATTATAAAAAATGATTCCAGTTATAATAATTTTAATTATCAAAACTTAATTATTTTAATAAAAAAGATACCTACAATAAATGTAAGTATCTTTTATTATTTTATGCTTGTGGATATACAGAAACTTTTTTACGGCTACGTCCGTATCTTTCGAAACGTACAACACCATCAACTAGTGAAAATAGTGTATCATCTCCACCTTTTCCTACGTTAGTTCCTGGCCAAATTTTAGTTCCACGTTGTCTGTAAAGTATAGAACCTGCAGTTACGTACTGACCATCAGCTCTTTTAGCACCTAAACGTTTTGATTCAGAGTCACGTCCGTTTTTAGTAGAACCTACCCCTTTTTTAGATGCGAAGAATTGTAAATTTAATTTTAACATCATCTCTAGTTCACCTCTCTTATTTCGATAGTTATATAATCTGAATAATTTTCTTCTATAGTTTTTAATGCAACCATCATTGCACTTAACAAAAGTTGTTCCTTCTCAGTAGATTTTAATGATCTATATGTTAAATGGCCTGTTTCATCTTCACTCGCTGAAATATCAAACTGAACATCTTCATCTAACTCATCTACTGCATTTATTAAACCAAAAACTACTGCTGATACTCCTGCACAAACTATATCAGAACCATGTTCTGCATAGTCTGCGTGTCCATCAACTATAACTTGTTTAATAATTTCAACTTCTTTTTTTATTTCAACCTTTATCATAATTAAGCGTTAATTTTTTCAACTACTAATTTAGTAAATGGTTGACGGTGACCTAATTTACGGTGATTGTTTTTCTTAGGTTTGTATTTGAATACTGTGATTTTTTTACCTTTACCTTGAGCAACTACTTTAGCTGTTACTGTCGCACCAGCTACTAAAGGAGCACCAACTTTAGTAGTTTCTCCACCTACTAATACTACTTCGTCAAAAGTAACTGTAGAATCAACTTCAGCTGCTAATTTTTCAACTAAGATTGTTTGTCCTTCTTCAACACGTAGTTGTTTCCCACCTGTTTTAATTACTGCGTACATATCTGCACCTCCTTAAATATTTTTTACTAAGACTCGCCATATAAGGTGGATTGCTCACTTTGTTACCTTACACGTGCGGTTGTAGTAGCTATTTTAGGAGCTACTCAACATTACAATTCTAACATATATAACTATACTCGTCAACTATTTATTTAAACTTTTTATTGATTTTTCTCCTTCCTCTATTCTTAAGTAAAGAAAAGAATCTTGAATTTCTTCAAGATTCCTATACTAATTATTTTCTTTTTTTCTTATTACTAGAAACAAGTGTTACTTTGTTTGGATCAAATGATTGTTTTTTTTGTTTTTCAGGTTTGTACGGTGGATAAATTTTATATCCTAAGTACGTTTGGAATATTAAGAATACTCCCCCTACAATATAATACACGGCTACCGCTCCTGCAACCCAGAATGAGAATACAGCAATCATTACTGGACTCAGCCATTGCATCATTTGCATTTGACCTTGAAGTTGCTCTTGACCTGGTTGTGTAACTTGTGGTGTCATTCTCATTGCTAAACGCGTTTGAATTGCATACACTATAAATGCAATTACAGGTAGTATGTATGATCTAGTCCCTAGACTAAACACTCCTAAGAATGTTGAATCAATGATTCCTGCCGAATATAACGGGTTAGATAATGTGAAGAATAATCCTGTTAAGAATGGCATTTGAATTAGTAATGGTAAACATCCACCAACAGTTAGCGGCATTGCATTATATTTTTTCATAATTGCCATTTGTTCTCTTTGAAGCTCCATAAGTTCAGCTCTTGCCTGCGTTTTTTCTTCATTAGAGATTGCACGAGCTTCTTTCTCACGAGCAGCCTTTTGTTTTGCTTGAACTACTTCTAATTCTGGACGAGCTAGCGCCTGTCCACGACGTGCTTCATTTTGAGATTTATAGTTTTTCAACATAAATGGTAGAATTATAATACGTATAATTAAAGTAATTATAACAATTGACCATCCCCAACTCCCAACATAGTCATGGATTTTACTTAAAGATATATCCATTGGTTTTACAAATGTTTCATAGAATGTTCCACTTCTATCTTGCGCCGAACATCCAGATAAAACAAACATACCTGCAAAACCTAATAAAAGTGCAGATAATTTTTTCAATTTAGTACTCCTTTAAAAATATTTTATAATAAAAAATTAAAAATAAGGTAAGATTCTCACCTTACACAATTTTATTTACCTTGTAAATTATATCAGATTAAAAAGAGGTAGTCAAACCTTTTAGCAACTACCTCTTTAATTATTTTATTATTTTTCTTTTTTAGGTAAGAAAGCATTTAATAGAACACCACTTATTGCTGCTAATGCCATCGCAGGTAATTCAAAATGAATACTTTCAAATTTTAACATTGCTCCACCTACTCCAAGAACAATGATTACTGATGAAATTACTAAGTTTCTATTAATACTTAAATCTACTTTTTCATCTACTAACATTCTAAGTCCGCTCGAAGCTATAATACCAAATAATAATATTGATACTCCTCCCATAACCGGTGATGGAATAGTAGAAATTAAAGCAGAAAATTTACCTACAAAACTTAATATAAGTGCAAATACTGCTGCTCCTCCTAAAACAAACACAGAAAACACACGAGTAATAGCAAGAACTCCAATATTTTCACCATAAGTTGTACTTGGAGGTCCACCTAATAATGATGCAAACATCATTGCCGTTCCATCTGCTAAAATTGAACGATGTAACCCTGGATCTTTCAGAACATTACGTCCTATTACTTCTGATAATACCATTTGGTGTCCAATATGCTCATTGATAGTTACAATAGCAATAGGAACCATTGCAAGGGCAGCTATATTCCATTCTGGTGTGTAAGTTACAAATGGTACTGTAAATTTAGGTAAGCTAAACCATGGAGCATCTATAACAGGTTGGAAATTTACTAGACCTGCTATAACCGCTACTATATATCCAAATACAATTCCTAATAATACTGGTATTTGTTTAGCAAATCCTCTTAAAGCTACCGCACAAATAATTGTAATTAGTAGTGTAATAAGTGCTACTGAAAAGTATTTCAAATCATAGACTTTTGCGCCATCAACAGTTTTGTTCATAGCCATATCAATTGCTGTTGGTGCAAGACCTAATCCAATAACAATAATAATTGGCCCTACTACAACTGGTGGTAAAAGTTTTAATAACCAGTTAACACCGAATTTATAGATAAACATTGCTACTACACCGTAAACTAAGCTGGCTAAGAAAGCACCAAGCATAGCTGTCTCTACATTATGTGTAGTTGATAAAACTATAATTGGGTTAATAAATGCGAATGATGATCCTAAATATGCTGGAATTTTTCCGCGTGTTATTAATAAATACGTTAATGTCCCAATACCTGATGTTGTCAGTGCTGTACTAGCTGGTAATCCTGTTAAAATCGGTACTAGAACTGTTGCCCCAAACATTGCGAATAAATGTTGCAAACTTAGTGTAATCCAAAGCCCGATACTCGGCTTCTCATGAACATCTAAGACTGGTTTTACTCTTGACTCTTGTGTCATCTTTTTTCTCCTTAATATTATATTATTAATTAGATTGATAAAAGTCTATCCTCTTTTATTCAAACTTTCATAATTATACCATAAGGCTAGTTATAATAAAAGTATTTTTTTACAGAATAATAAAAAAGATAAATTAGCATCAAAATATAAATTTGACTGCAAATCTATCTTTAATTATCTTCTATTCTACATCTATTCCAACAATAACAACTTCTTCTACTGGTTTATCTTGAGCTCCAGTTTCCACTGCTGCAATTTTTTCTAAAGTTTCTGCACCTTCTAATAATTGACCAAAAACTGTATGACGATGATCTAAATGAGGTGTTCCACCTACTTCAGCATATCCTTTAATAGCTTCTTCTGGCCAACCACCTTGTTCTAATGCATCCAAAGTTCTTGCATCTAGGTGATTATTTTGAACAATAAAGAATTGGCTACCATTTGTATTTGGACCTGCATTTGCCATACTTAAAGCTCCATAAAAGTGGAAGTAATCCATTGAAAATTCATCTTCAAAACTATTACCCCAGATTGATTCTCCTCCCATACCAGTTCCTGTTGGGTCTCCTCCTTGAATCATAAAATCTTTTATAACACGGTGGAATATTATTCCATTATAATATCCGTTTTTAGCGTGTGTTACAAAATTTTCTACTGCTTTAGGAATATCTTTTTCGAAAAGCTTAAATGCCATATCTCCATGCGTTGTTTTAATAGTTACTTTGATTTCTCCATCAAGTATTTCTTTTGTTAATTGTGGTAACATATATTTCCTCCAAGGCAAGAGGAAGAAGACTCCTCTTCCTCTTTATTTTTCTTTTATTATGCGTTTTTTTCAATTAATCTTTCGTTAATCTCTTTTAAAATATTTTCTTTGAATTCAACAAAGCTTTCTTCTTTTTGATCATGAGAACCAAATGTTCTAACATTAACTCCTTTATTTTCTACTTCTTTATCCCCTATTACTAGAGTATAAGGTATTTTCTTGTTAGCTGCTTCACGAATTTTATATCCAAGTTTTTCATCTCTATCATCGATAGCTACTTTTACACCAGCTTTTTTAAGTTCTTGCATGATTTCTTTAGAATAATCATAGTGGTAATCATTATTTACAGGAATAATTCGCACTTGGTTTGGAGCTAACCATGTCGGAAGGTCTCCTTTGTATTCTTCTAATAAGAAGGCAACCATACGTTCCATTGTTGACACAATACCACGGTGAATTACTACTGGACGATGTGCTTTACCATCTTCTCCAATGTATTCTAATTCGAAACGTTCTGGTAATAAGAAATCTAGTTGAATTGTTGATAATGTTTCTTGTTTTCCTATTGCAGTTTCTACTTGAACATCAAGTTTTGGTCCGTAGAAAGCAGCTTCTCCTTCTGCTTCAACATAATCAAGACCTAACTCATCTGCAGTTTCTTTTAACATTTGCTGTGCATTATTCCACATCACATCATCATCAAAATATTTTTCTGTATTTTCTGGATCTCTATAAGATAAACGATAGCTAAAGTTAGTAATTCCTAAATCTTTGTATGCTTCTTCTATTAATCCTACTGTTAATTTGAACTCATCTTTAAGTTGATCTGGACGAACAAAAATATGTGCATCGTTAAGAGTCATTCCACGAACACGTTGAAGCCCACTTACTGCCCCACTTGATTCATAACGGTGCATCATACCAAGTTCAGCAATACGAATAGGTAATTCACGGTAAGAGTGACGCTCATTTTTGTAAACCATCATATGGTGTGGACAATTCATAGGACGAAGAACCATTGTTTCATGATCCATTTCCATTGGTGGAAACATGTCTTCTTGATAGTGTTCCCAGTGCCCACTAGTAATATATAAATCTTTAGAACCTAAAACTGGTGTATAAACGTGGTCGTATCCAAGTTCTACTTCTTTATCGACGATATATCTTTCGATTGTACGGCGGATAGTAGCACCATTTGGTAACCAAAGTGGTAGACCTGCTCCTACTTTTTGACTTGTTGTAAAGATTCCTAATTCTTTACCTAGTTTTCTATGGTCACGTTCACGAGCTTCTTGCAACCTTACTAAGTGCTGTTCTAAATGTTCTTTAGTGAAATAAGCTGTTCCATAAATACGTTGTAACATTTTATTATCGCTATTTCCACGCCAATAAGCTCCTGCTACTGATAAAAGTTTGAATTCTTTAATTTTAGAAGTAGAAGCTACATGTCCTCCACGACAAAGATCAACAAAATCACCTTGAGTGTAAACAGTAATTACTTCATCTTCTGGAAGGTCATTAATTAATTCAACTTTATATGGGTCTGCTGCGAAAATTTCTAATGCTTCAGTACGACTAACCTCACGTCCTTCAATAGCAACATTTTCACTAATTATTTTTTTCATTTCTTTTTCAATATTTTTAAAGTCTTCTTCACTTATTTTGTATTCTGAATCAAAGTCATAGTAGAATCCACCGTCAATTGCTGGCCCAACACCAAAATGAATATCTTTCCCATATAATCTTCTCAGTGCTTGTGCAAGCAAGTGTGCTGAAGAGTGGCGAAGTACATATAATGAATCTTGGTCTTCATCATCAGCAACAATAAGTTTTAAGTGCCCATCTTTTGTAATTGGTTTGTTCAACTCGATATAGTCTTCATCTAATTTCGCTGAAATAACTTTTTTCTTAAGACTGATACTAATACTCTCTGCAATTTCTAACGCTGTTTTATTATCATATTCTCTAACATTTCCATCAGGAAAAACTAATTTTGCCATTATAAAAATCTCCTTTTATTTACATGAATACTTAGCTTTACATATATTTGTTACACAAAATAAAAAGCCCTTCTCTAGCCTATGCTAAAGAAGGGACGAATAATTTCGTGGTACCACCCAAGTTCGAAGTAAATACTTCCTCATAATGCAATTAAAGCTTGCTAACTTCATACTATAAACAAGGTAGTAACATATAACGCTTATAGGTATTTTCAGCACCATACCCTCTCTAAAATAAGTTAGCCATATATCGTATCCTAAGTACATATGTATTTTTATTCATTAATGTAATTCTAGCACAAAGATACTTCAATTTCAAGAGGAAATTTAGAAATAAATTTTCTTTATTCTAACTATTCAAACTATCTAATATTTTACTTATTCCTTCTCCAATAACTTCTTATACCACTAAAAGTTATTAAGACAATCAGTAACATAAATATATAGTTTTTGATACTAAAGTATTTGGCTGCTTCTGTTTTTACTATCTCTAGATTTTTATCAATATCGTTATCTTTTTTTACAGCCATATTAATTGCTTCAAATTTATCCAAATCACTTTTGCTAATTTTTGTGTTTTTTACTGCAACATAGTAAAGATACTTATGATTATTTAAAGGCGTTATATCTTTTACCCCAGTATCAGAAATATCTAAACTTGCTAAATGATCAACAGTTTTCAAAGCACTAATATCTTTTAAACCTAGATTTTCATTTAGCATCAAACGATATAAATATTTTTTCCCAGCTAATACTGAAATATCCTCAAGATTATTTTTATATAGTAATAATTCTTCAAGATTATCTAAATTTTTCAATGGGCTTATATCACGTATATCATTTCTATCCAAATAAAGTGTACGCAAAGTCTTTAATTCGGCTAATGGGCTTAAATCTTTTATAGCATTTTTTTCAGCAATAAGACTTTCTAGTTTAACTGCACTTTTTAAAAAAGAAATATTGTCAAAGCCAATTCCAGATATATTTAGACTGCGAATATTATCAAGCTTTAAGTTGTTAGGTATATAATCTTTTAATACACCGTTCATCGAAATGTCTAATGATTCAACATTTAGATTATTCATAAAATCTAAGTTATTCATTAAGTTTTTACGAAGAACTAATTGTCTTAACTTCGTAAGCTTTCCTAAACTTTCTGGATTTTTTATTTTATTATTAGTTAAGTTTAAATCTTCCAATTCTGTTAATTTTTCTAATGGCTTTAAGTCCTCTATAAAATTATTAGAAAGATTTAAACTTTTCAGGTTAGTTGCATGTTCTAGCCCTTGAAGCGAGAAAATATTCATCCATGGTAATGACAAACTAGTAAACTGCTTCATCATCCCAACCGTAATGTCTTTTCCTTTATACTTCTTATCTATATGAAATTTATAATACTCTAGCAATGCTTCTTTTAAGTTCAAGTCTTCAAAGTTTATTTTCTCACCACTTTCAGCCTCTGAATAATTCCTTTCACCAAAAGGTACATAAACATCATTCGCCAACACTATTTGTGGTACTGTAAAACTTAAAGTAAGAACCGCTAAAGTGCTATATAGTACTTTTTTCATCTTTTTCCTCTTTTAATTTTTTATACTCTTTTATTTTATTTCTAACAATTACTAAACCATAAGCTGCAAGTGGAATTAGAAATACAAAATATGGGAAAATATATCTACTCTTCGCTTCCCAAATTATATTAAATAATGTTCCACCTATAAAAGCAATAGGTATAATAGCAAAAAATTCATTTTTTCGTTTATACATAACAACCGCAAAAACAAATGTAAATAAATAAACAAATACTTGAAATACTTTCATTATAAATTCTAAAACAGTGTGTGTGTGATTAAAGTAAATCTGCTTAACAAAAAAGTCTCTAATCTTTTCAAGTGTTGTTTCATTACTAAAGTTTCGCTGTGGTGCTGTTACTAATAAACTTTGAAACGTAGGCTCTATAAATTGGTTTTCATATTTCCTTTGATAAAAATCTAAAGCATATTTTGGATTATCACGAAAAACATTTAACCTCTGCTTCATTGAGGTTTTAGAAATTTCAATAATGCGTTTTGTATCATACTCCTCTTCGGGCATAATATCATAATTAAACCTATTCCACCAACCAGCCTCACGTTCACCTTCTTGCATTCCCATAGCTATCCAAGTAATTTTGGGAACTCCTTCAGCGATTTCTTTTTGGCTTTTCACTTCATAATAATTTGTAATAATACTCTTTGACGCACTCATTAAAAATACACAACTTAAGATAAATGCAATTATCTTCCAATCCTTATTACGAATAAAATAAATTACAGCTACTGCAAAAATTGCCAACAAGTGTATTGAATTATTACCAATTAGAAGTATTGCTAAGTTGATACTTAAGGAGCTTATTACAAGCTGATACCAATGTTTTTCTTTTGTATACTTTATAAAATAATAATATGCAACAAGCGTTAAAAACATTCCAGGTAATAAGCCATAAACAAAAGCTACATAAAAAATAAGTGGAAAACATAACGCACCTAATATGACAACAATATAATTGGTATCTTCATCCTCAAAAAGTATATTCGCAATTTTATACAACATAAAAATTATAAAACTTATAGAAAAACTTTGCATTATATAAAGAATAAATGTTGCTCTTCCAAATAAAGATAATATTATTTGAAAAATAAATACCGTTGTAATTTGATGTGAATAGATATATAAATAATTATCTCCTTTATCAAGTCCACTATAATTTTCACGAATAAAGTTATTAGCTTGATCAATTACGTGAAACGGGTCAAACTGAACATAATCCCGGCGTAATATTGCAAACAAAATACTTATAATAAAAGTATATATCATAACAAGAAGTACAAGTCGTTTTACACTTATAATCTTTTTCAAATACTTCACTAATATTAAGATAACTATACTAAATATTATTAAAAAAATAATATTTAGTATAGCATTGTCCTGTTTATAATATAATGTTTCTTGATAATCGCTAGGAAATATTGCAGTTTTTGTAAGTACCAATAAAGTATTTAAACCCATTAGTACAAAAAATATAATAGCTACTATTTTTACTAAAAAATTAGATAACTTAGTAAATATTTCCTTATTCATAGATTATTTCTCACTTTTTTCTTCGTTCAAGAATTTTTCAACAATAAATCTTGGACGTTCTTTAGACTCTAAGTAGATTTTACCTACATATTCTCCAACAATTCCAAGAGAAATCATAATCATTCCTCCAATAAACCACATTGAAATCATCATACTTGACCATCCAGGTCTAGCAAAACCTGCAAAGTAACTATACAATGTATAGAAGAATACTATTGCAGCAATAAAAATCATCAATGCTCCACCAACTGTAATGAATCTAATTAGTTTCACAGATAAAGATGTAATTCCTTCAAAAGCAAAAGCTAACATTTTTGATAGTGGATATTTACTTTCTCCAGCAAATCTCTCTGCTCTTTCATATGTTACGATATCATTTGGATATCCAATCATAGGAACAATTCCACGTAAAAATAGGTTTACTTCTTTAAACTCTGCTAAACCGTCTAAAGCACGTTTACTCATTAAACGATAGTCAGCATGGTTAAAAACAGTATTAGCACCTAGTTTTTCCATAACGCGATAAAATGCTTCTGCAGTGAAGCGTTTAAAGAATGTATCAGTCGTACGAGCTGAACGAACTCCATAAACTATATCGCAACCTGCTAGATATTTTTTCATCATCTCATCCATCGCGTTAATATCATCTTGTAAATCTGCATCCATTGAGATACTTACATCACAATGATCTTTAACAGTCATAAGCCCCGCTAAAAGAGCATTTTGGTGCCCACGGTTTCTACTTAAATTAATACCGCTGAATAATGGATTTTTTTCATGAAGTTCTTCAATCATTTGCCATGTTTTATCTTTAGAACCGTCATTTACTAATACTACACGGCTGTCCTTAGAAATTAAATCTTCATCCATCATATTATTCATTTTAATTTCTAATCTTTTTGCAGTTTCAAACAATACCTCTTCTTCGTTATAACAAGGTATTACTACATATAACTTTTTCATTATAAATCTCCTATTTTTATTTTCTACTTATTGCTTTATTAAGTCTATTCAATAACGCAATATTTTCTTTAGTTTCTTTTATTGGTAGAATATATATTTCTTCTACTTTTTCTTCGTCAAACTCTCTTAGAATATTATATAAATTTTTATTAGATTGTTCAACACTTTTCTCATTATCTGCCAAATATTTTACAGATATATTTAGATTCTCAAACAAATGCTCATTACTTTTATAAGTTATAAAACCTGTTTTTTTATTTTTAGTTTTTAAAAATTCTAAAGCTTTTTCTAAAGAATCTTCATAATATAACAGCTCTGCTTCTGGTGAATAATGACGATATTTCATTCCAGGTGCTATAGGAGTTTGCGTGTCAACCATTACTTCATCATTGTATTTAACACTACCTAGACCTAAGATTCCTTCAATATCCTCTTTAGTTATCTCTCCTGGTCTTGCGATAACCAAAGGCGTTCTCGTACAATCTATTACTGTACTTTCCAAACCAATATCCGATTGTTCATCTTCAATTATAACATCAATCTTGCCATTAAGGTCATGATAAACATGCTCAAATTTTGTCGGAGATGGTTTCCCACTAGTATTCGCACTAGGTGCGGCTAATAAAACTTTAGTCTCCTTTAAAATCTGGCGTGCCGTCTTATTAGATGGCATTCTTACCGCAAGTGTTGATAGTCCTGCACTAACTTTCTTCGAGATACCATTGTTTTCTTTAGCATTCAAAATTAGTGTCATTGGTCCTGGCCAAAAGTTTTCTATTAACTTGTCTACACGTTCATCTTGATAATCAACTATATCATTAAGCTGATTCATTTCATAAAAATGAACTATTAATGGATTGTCGCTTGGTCGACCTTTTGCTTCGTATATTTTACAAACAGCTTCATCACTCATTGCATCTGCGCTTAACCCATAGACTGTTTCTGTTGGAATAGCAATAAGTTTATTATCTTTGTAGTAAGTAATTAATTTATTATATATTTCTTCTTTATTATTACTTTTAGAAATATTTATTATCTCAGTTTCCATATAATCTCCTTATTACATTATCACTATAAATATTGTAGTCAGAATAATTAACATATAACTTAAATAATCTAACTTATTATATTTTAGTTCTTTATATCTGCTTCTTATAGTTGTTGTACTATATCCTCTTACTTCCATTGCAGTCGCAAGTTCATCCGCTCTTTTTAATGTTCCGATAAACAATGGAATCAAAATTGGAATGAATTTCTTAGTTTTTTGAATTAAAGTTCCTTCATTAAAATCTGAACCACGTGATACCTGGGCATTTATTATTCTATTAGTTTCTTCTAAAATAGTAGGAATAAATCTAAGAGAAATAGACAATACAAGTGCAAATGTAGAAATTGGAATTCCTATTTTCCTCAAAAATCCTAGGCTCTTTTCTATAGCGTGAGTAATATCACTCGGTGAAGTAGTCCCCATGAATACAACCATCATCATAACTACAAGTACAAACCGAACTGTGATAAGTGCTATACCATAAAAAGCTCCACTATAGATTTTAAAAGCATAAAATTCTAAAATAATATTCCCACTTTTATTAAAAATAAGATGAACTAATGAAGTAAATATTATTAATAATAGAATAGCTTTAACACTGTCAATTAGAAAGGCGATGTTTGTTTTAGATAATATAATCGCTAATACTAAAAATAAAGATAAGATTAATAACTCACCCACGCTATGCGCAATAAAAACATCAATAAAATAACAAATTACAAAAAATAATTTCACTCGAGGATCTAAATTATGAATAATAGTATTTAACGGTATATACTTACTTATCAACGAACTATTCATTTTCCTTTTTCCTCTTTATCATATTTTTTAAACTATTCGTCAATTCTCTATATTCCCTAGGAAATAATCCTATATCAATATTTTGCTCTTTCAACTGATAATAAAATTTCAAAATTTCGGGAAGTTCTAGTGAATTATCTTTTAATAACTCTTTATTAGAAAACAACTCCTCTGGCAATCCAGAAAATGCTATTTCTCCAGAATTTATGACATGGACAATATCTGCATACTTTAAGACATAATCCATATTGTGAGTCACAAGAACTATAGTCATTTTTTTCTCTTTTTGCAGAGTTTTGACCATATCCATTATTTCCTCACGACTTCTGTAATCAAGAGCTATAGTTGGTTCATCTAAAATCAATACCTTAGGTTCAAGAGCCAGTACGCCACAAAGAGCTACTTTTCTCATTTCCCCACCAGATAATTCAAATGGAGATTTTTCCAAATAACTTTCATCTAATCCAACAAGAGATATTAATTCTTTAGCTCTTTCTATGGCTTTTTCTTCGCTTATTCCATAATTTAATGGAGCAAATATAATATCTTTCAACACAGTCGTTTCAAAAAGTTGCTGTTCTGAAAATTGAAAAAGAACAGATACACTTTTTCGAAGTTCTCTCAACTTCTTCGCTAATACGCGACGTTCTTTTTTATTCTTAGGCGCTACTATTACCATTTCATCTACATTAACCTCTCCACTTGTCGGAATCAATAGACCATTAAAATGCTCTATTAATGTAGACTTCCCGCTCCCTGTTTTTCCTACTATAACAGTATAGCGACCTCTTTCTATGCTTAAATTAATATTATTTAATACTTCTTTTTCATAAGGAGTTTTTTCGTTGTAAATATAGCTAACATCTTTTAAATTAATTTGCATATTTTTTCAACTACACTCCTCTCATCTTCTTCTATTTCAAATGTTTTTATATCTAAATAAGCATTTAATTCATTCTTTATTTTCTCTAAAAAAGGTATCTCTAAATGGTATTTTTTCAGTATATTAATATCATTATATAAAAAATTATAACTTCCATTATAGACGATTATTCCTTTTTCCAAAATTATAATATTATCTGAATAAATACTTTCTTCTGCATCATGAGTTATAGATATAATTGTAAGTTTTTGTTCTCTATTTATTTTTTTTATATATCCTAATATAGATTTTCTAGCAACAGGATCTAGCATACTTGTCGCTTCATCTAAAATTAAAACCTCTGGACGCAAAGCTAGTGCTGATGCAATAGCCACTCGTTGTTTTTGGCCTCCTGAAAGTGAAGTTGGTTCGAATTTTCTATAATCTTTCATATCTACTATATCTAATACTTCACATATAATCTGCTCCATTTTTTCACGAGGGAGATTTTTATTTTCTAATCCAAATGCTATATCTTCTTCAACAGTAGCTCCTACAAACTGATTATCTGGATTTTGAAAAACAACTGCAATCTTCTGACGAATATCATTATATGTTTCTTTTGTATATTCTTTATTCTCAAAAAGAATTTTTCCTTTAGTTGCCAAATTTTGCCCATAAAGCAGTTTCATCAGTGTAGACTTTCCACTACCATTTTCTCCAAGAATTGTTAACCAACTACCTCTTGGTACTTCAAAACTTATATCTGCTAATGTCATATTTTTAGAATTATTATACTTGAAAAATACATTGTCAAACTTTATCATTATCTATACTCATTTCTTTAAAACATCATTTCATTATACCAAATTTCAGTATGTTTCTCAAACTTAAACTTTTATAGTTACTCAAGCAATAACTTAGTGTTCTCCAAGATTGTTATTTCAAAAATCCATACATATATTTTTACTAGTTCTATATATTTTCGTATCTAGCCAATCCTTCTTTTATAAACTTATTGATTTCTTCGTTATTATAAATAACTTCTTTTAAATACAATCCAGCTGCATCTGCTTTTGGCCCAGCATATTTTCGTTCTTTTTTATCTAAAATCTCTTTTACATATTCCGCTTCATATTTCCCAGCTGCTACATCTTGAATAGTACCAATTATAATACGCACCATATTATATAAGAATCCATTTCCACAAACATCAAAGTTAATAACACGTGGGTTGGTTTTATCATAATACATATTAAAATAATAAATTTCTCTAATCTTATCTTCAACACTAGAATTTTTTGAACAAAATGAAGAAAAATCATGTTCTCCTATAAAATAATTCAAAGCCTTTTGAGCTTTTTCAAAGTTAAAATTATATTTATGTTGTCCTACATAATTCAGTAAGAACGGATCTACATTTTGACCTATATATAATTTATAATGGTAAGTCTTTCTTGTACTATTATATCTAACATGAAAATCCTCATTACTTGTTGTAACACCAAAAATTCTAATGTCTGCTGGCAAATTAGCATTTAATACTTTCTTCCACGCTTCATTTGGGATATTCAATTCTGTGTCGAAATGAAGTACTTGTCCATAAGCATGCACCCCACTATCAGTCCGACCACTCATATATACTCTTATATCTTTTTTGTTTATCTTTTTTAATGCTTTCTCTATTTCTTCTTGAACAGTGTTGTTATTTGGCTGGATTTGAAATCCATGATAATCACTTCCATCATATCTACATAGTAAAACTACTCTCACTCTTATCTCCTCAAAATTTATTTTATAAATATAGCTTTTCACAAACAATTAATAAGCTTTAGCCTCATCTTCAGTCATCCAGAAATGAATTCCACCAGTAGAATCATACCAGCGATCTTCATTAAAATTTTCGGCATATACCCATTCACCCAACTTATAGCAAAAATTTTCTGCTACCGTTGACCATGCTTCATCAAAAAACTTTGTCCCCTCAAAATTTTTTATTTCTAAAACCTTAGCCTTGTCGCATCTGCAACAATTCATTGTAGACGACACTCTTCTAGCATCGCTAGGTATCAACAGTTTTATAATTAGGTTGTCTAAACCTTTTTTATATGCGACAAAAGCCCCTTGTTCAGGGCAATGAATACGAAAATTTTCTGTCTTATCATCAAATATTATATTATCTAAAATAGCATTTTCTAAAACTGCTGCATATAATTTAGCACCTCTTATATCTGCATAAGTCAAATTTACTCGTCTCAGAGAAGCACGCTCTAAATTAGCATTTTTTAAGTTGGCATTTTGCAAATTACAATCATCTAAAAGAACATTAACAAGTTGGCTACTATAAAAATTTACATTTGATAAATTAGCATTAATAAAATTAGAATGTGAAAAATTCATGTCACTTAAATCATAATTTTCTAAATTCATATTTTCTAAAATCAAATTTGTAAAATCTTTTTCTCCTTGTTTTAACTTGTTTTTAAATTGTTCAAAAGAAATTTTTTCCATAAAAACACCTCATTTATATTATATCATAGAGAGAAAAAATAAAAAGTAAAGTCCAAAAATTAAACTTTACTTTCAATATTTAATTTAATTCAAAAGAAAAAAGTAGGTTCTTTATACTACTTTTATAAATTTTTTACATAATAATTAATAAACTTCTTTTCCTTTTTTCTCATGAAAATATTTAATCCCTGCTTCGATCTATATTTTCATTCGACTACATAATACAGCCTACTAACATATATAATACTTACTATTATAACTTTCTTGCATCGATAGAGAATTGCCCATAGTCATCAAATTTACGGTTCGATGGTAGAAACTTGCAAGCCATATCCCTGCCTTTATATGTGCTATATTATTTAATTAATATAATACCAGTTATCCTTTAATATTTCAAGTATTTTTTATTATAATTAACAAAAAAATATAGTTATACCATTTTTATTCCTCTCTAAAAGTTATTATATCAATTATAAATCATGATAACAGATATTTCCTTCTATTTTATTTTTATAACTTATTTTTTTATTTTCTTGTAATAACTTTTATAATAAAATGTCACAACAAAGAAACCTAAACATATCGCTGCCATAGTATCAGTAGGATAATGGACCCCTAGATATATTCTTGAAGTTGCAATTATCAATATTCCTAAAATTGATATAAGTAAAATAAGATATTTACTTGTCTTTTGAAATACATTAATAGCTATTAAACCTAACGTTAGGTACATTATTGTTGCAGATGTGCTATGACCACTTGGAAAGCTCAAACCACTAACTTCTGTTAATCGATGAATTTCTGGTCGTTGCCTTTCAAATATATTTTTTATAAAAGACATTATTATTCCACATGTTGACATTGTTAGTATCAAAAACAACGCTTCTCTTTTATACTTTAAAAAATACAAAATTACTGTTATCACAACTACTAGTATTGTACTCTGCCATGTATCGGCTATATCAGTTATAGACTTGTAAAAAATAGTTAATTCGCTACTCTCAAAACCTTGAATAAAATTAATTATTCTCAAATCAAAATTTTTTAAAAAGCTATCATAACCTATTGCGATAATTAAAAATATAAAAATTGATACTAACATTATAAAATTATACTTCTTTTCCTCCATGTCATCTCCTTAAATAAAATTAGGATAACTAGATTTCTTTGTTATTCTATCTAGTTATCCTTTGTTTTAGTCTAAAGTTTTTAATTTCCCTTTAAAATCTTCTATACTTGAGTAACCTTTTCCTCGCATTACTTCTTCTAATTCAGCTGATAAACGCTCGAAAACTCCAACTCCTTCTTGATGAAGAATTGTACCTACTTGTACCAAATCTGCTCCGCACAGTATATGCTCAAAAACATCACGTCCATTAGTAACCCCACCAGTTCCAATAATTTTAATATCTTTATTAAGACGTTGTCTAAAGGCACGCACATTTGCCAATGCAGTTGGTTTAATATATTCTCCACCAATACCACCAAAGCCACCTTTTGGTTTGATAACAACCTCTTCCTTGTCTAAATCAATGTATAATCCATTACCTATACTATTAACACTATTTACATAAGTTAGTGGAAACTTATTTAAAATCTCTGCCATTGCATCAAAATGGGCGATATCAAAATACGGTGGAAGTTTTACTCCTAGTGGTTTCGTAAAGAACGAGAAAACCTCGGCTAACAACTTCTCTGTTAAATCAAAATCATAGGCAATCTGAGGCTTACCAGGAACATTTGGACATGATAGATTAAACTCAGTTACTCCTTCGTAATCGCTTTCTTGGATTTTTTTCAACAGTCCAATATTTTCTTCATAACTCATACCTGTTACTGATAGAAATTGTAGCTTGGCGCCTTGTTTTTGGCGTTCTAATACATAATCTAAATAATAATCAAATCCATTATTAGGAAGCCCCATCGAATTAATACTTCCTAATTTTGTATCATAATAACGCGGTTCAGGATTCCCTGCACGGTAATCTCTTGTTGCAGTCTTTGTAACAAAAGCTCCTGCTGCACTTCCAGCAAGTTCATTAAGTTCCTGAACACTCATACAATGAACACCAGATGCATTCATTAAACAATTTTCTAATTCTATTCCTAAAAATGTTGTTTTTAACATTTTTCTCCCTCCACAAAGCTTTTTATATAGTTTATCATAAATATTCATTAGTTACTATTGATAAGAAGAACCAAACTATAAATCAAATATACCGTTTATTAATATTAATTATTTATTTTTGAATATAAGTCTAATGAGACAAATTCTCCATTAGAAAGTTCATGTTCTACTAATACCCCTTCTTTGAAAAAATTCAGACGTTTCGGCACAGCTGAACTTTTGGCATTTTCTGTTTGAACTAGTATCGTAAGTTTATGCAAATTTAACTCAGTAAATGCGTATTCTGTTAAATATTCTACACTTCTTGTAATTATTCCTAATCCTTCATACTCTCCACTTAACCAGTAGCCAACCTCGGCACGAACATTGATTTTTATTTCATGAAGATCAACCATTCCCGCTACTTCATCATCAACCAAAATCATTAAAACAAACATCTTTTTATCTAACATTTGATGCAAGATATCTTTAATAACTTTTTTCTCTTCTTCTGCACTTTTTAAGTTATGAACCCAGGGTAAGTATTCGCCTAATCGCTCTCGTTCGTTGTCAATTATGTTATACATTTCCTCTGCATACTTTGTTTCTGGAAGAATCAATTTACATTCTCTTCCATCTCCTAACTGGAATTTTTCAAATAAAAACATTACTTCACCCCTATTCTTTAAAATTCTCCTCAATAACTTCTGCTAAAAGTTTGTAAGAATGATATTGAGCCTCTTCATCGTAAATATAAGAATTAACTATAAGTTCTTCAAACTTAACTCTTTTTTGTAAATCTTTAATTTGTTTTACAACCGTCTCTTTACTACCTATAAAAGATACCTTTGTCATTTTCTCCACTATTTCCTTTTCATGACTAATCAAATCATCTATTTCAAAAGCAATCGGTCCAAAATGAGGGACTTTATTTGTGGCGATAAATTCTCTCCACACCGCTTCTTCAGATTGAAGTGGGGGCATAAGTCCTTTCTGATTACTTGTAACAATATTTAAAAATGATTGTATCATTGTCGTTGATAATCTTTTAGCTTCTTCATCTGTGTCAGCTAGTATTGCATTCACTCCTAGTATTACATAAGGCTTGTCAAGGATAGCTGATGGTTGAAAATAACGATTATATATTGCTATAGCATTTTCCATCATCGTTGGCGCAAAATGAGCAGCAAATGAATAAGGTAACCCTAACTTAGCAGCAAGATACGCACTATCGGTGCTTGATCCAAGAATATAAAATGGTAAATACAGACCATGAGCAGGATAGGCTTGAACATAATTCGAACCTTTAAAGTATCCTGATAATTCTGCTAAATCTCGCTCAAAATCAGTTTTCAAATCTTTAGTTCTACGTAAAGCCATCGCTGTTGGTACATCTGTACCTGGAGCACGTCCAAGTCCTAAATCTACTCTATTAGGATACAATGTTTCTAACGTTCCATATTGTTCAGCAATCAAATATGGACTATGATTAGGCAACATTACACCACCAGAACCAACTCTAATTTTTTTAGTATTTGCTAGTGTATGCTGAATTAAAAGTTGGGTTGCACTACTTGCAATACTTCTCATATTATGATGCTCAGCAATCCAATACCGAGTATATCCTAAGTCTTCAACTCTTTTTGCAAGACGTACCATAGCATCCATAGCATCTTTAAAACTTTCTCCATGCCTTAATGGCACAAGATTCAATACAGAAACTTTCATAGTTATCTCCTAATTTATATTTTACATATTATCTTTTATACTCTTGACTATATATACTAACAAAACAATTTACTCATTAAGTTAAAATTCAATTTTCTATAAAATACGTAGTTTTTCTTCTTTAACGCTTAATGTAGTCTCCTAAAATTGTTTCAATATATGTTGGTATTGAATCAATTAATTCATTCCCTCTTATATATTTTCTTATAATAGAACCGTCATTTTTTGATAAATCCAAAACTTCAAAGTTTTCATTAACAAATTTATTAAATTTCATTTTAACAATAAAATCTTCAAAACTTAAAAACTTTTTTAACCAAATAGCTGCTTTATCATTTTGATACGCTTTTAACATAGGAGTCTCTTCTCCCCTATAAAATTGTTTTAAATCATACAATAAACAATCTATTCTATCCTTATATATTTGATATCTATATGTATTTATTGTAGGTAGCTTATGCTTCGGCCAAATAAAATGATAATCTATATTACTACGAATATTTTCATAATCTTTTATCCAAAAATCAAAGTTATAATTTCTTATTTTAGCAAGCTGCTTTCTACCGCAAATAACATCTGCTGATAATAATATTTCTTCTTTTCCAACATAATCTATTAAATAATATTTTTTAGAAACTAATCCAAATTTTTCCGCTAGCTCTTGATATAATTCTATATCACATGCATCTGCATCTAGACATAATTCTGTAAATATTACCTCTATAAATTCTGAATTACATTTCAATAACTCATTATAAAAATCACTTTTATAAAAACTTTCACATCTTTTAATATTCTCTTTATATACCTTCATTACTTTTCCTCCTTACTTTTTAAGTTTTGGAGCTTCTTTTATTGTATTATAAATATTAAATCTCTATTCCCTTCTCTGCTAAGTTATTTATACATTCCATATAATAACTATCATTATGTTCTTTATAAATTGGTGAATTAATTTTTACTTCTTTCAGGTCTGTATAGGGTTTACAAACTTTTCCTCGATAGTTTTTATCAAACCATTCCTCACTCACATTATATCCTCTAGCTATCATTTCATCCATTATTAGTTTATGATATTTATATAACAAAAATGGTTCATAATCAAATACATAATTGACTGTTGCATGTCTTTTTGCCCAACCATTCCCTCTTAATGCACAGCATTCACGATGTTGTCCTAAAAGTTGTTGTCTAGGTAGTTTGCGAATTAAATCTTCATGCCATAATCTCATTAATTTTCTCCTATAATAAAAGTTGATTCCTGTAAATACTTATTAGAATATTTTCCCAATAATACTCTTATTTCTTTTAAAATCTCGTTTTGTGTTGTTTTTCCATCTCTATACTCTTCTAACTTTGCAAAGAACTTATATTTTTCCTCTGATGTTGCATTCTTTTTGAAATATCCCCAAACGTGATGAAAAGCATTTGTCACTTGACCTTTATCTTCTGGTAACTTTATCGCTTGTTCAATATATCTTTCTACTACTCTTGTATTAACATCTTCTTGTTTTAAATATTGTCTAATCTCTAAATATATCTGATTCGATTTACTTAACACCAAATATTTATTTTTCGCCCAAAGTTTCTGACAAAGAATGCGTTCCTTCTTTTTATCCATAATAAATTACATTCCTTACTTAATAATATTATTTTCTACGATCATATCTTAAATCTCTAGCTTTAATGAATTACCATCTACATAAACAGCCTCTGATTCAATGATTTTTATTTTTTCATCTTCAGAGAACCCTATAGTTTCTCCATGTTTTAATGTTACATCATAAGCCAAAACATAATTTAAAATATTTATAAACAAATTATATACTTCTCTATTTGACATAACCGTTTCTAATATTTCTATCTCAGACTTATCAAACTCTTGCATACCGTAAGAATAAACGCTTGTTCTTTCATTATTGTATATAATACCAATATATATCCAAAGCTGTATTGGTAGCATATCACTCAGTAATAACTCTGAAAAAGCAACATAAAGCTCTTTAGGAAGTAATAATGTAGCTGATCCTTGATAAATACCTATAGCATCTTCAGAAGTACGCAATATAGAAGAATTAATTTTTGTTAATAATGAATATTTCTCTACTGGCGGTATATCGCTAGATAAAATTGAAACTATTACATGATTTGTATGTTCTTTTGTTTCATTTTCTACATTCTCCCATAAATATGAATAACTATACATTGATTCAAATTCTGAATTAGGTATTGGAGCTGGCATCATCGACAAGGCAACAAGTTCATCTCCTACTTTGAAGGTAGCTAGTTCATCATCACCCTCGATATCCGTAACATCAAGTTCCCAATATACTCTTAAATCCTCTATTACCTTATCTAAAACATAACTTTTATTATTTTTGAACATCGGCATTGACAAAACAACATTATTTTCATTTAAAGCTTCCATTAGTTTTTCTCCTTTTTTAAAATTATTTCTTACTATATTTTCTTCTCCATATAGTTTTAATTAATTTACTTTTTTACTTTTCTTGTTGGTAATTCTGCTAACATTGTCATAAATAAACCTGTTAAGTATTCTTTATCATCTACCTCAGTAATTAACAGCATTTCCTTTGCTCCTGGATAGGGTAAATCATATTCTATATTTGATACATAATCTAAGGCTGATTTCACTGGTTTTACAAGTAGTCTGTCATCATATATCCCACCGACAATCTTATCATTGTAATATAAAATATATTCTCCCATCATCGCTCTATATTTAATATTTTCTAAATCATCTAGCTGTTCTAATATGAAATTTAAATATTCTTTACTTGATGCCATATAAATCCTCCATTTTTGACTATATCCTATCTCTCACTCATATACTTTCCTATTTCAGCCTCTGTTAATTTTCTTACTTCTGTATTTGGATATTCTTTATATTCTTGAACAGAAAACAATGGCTGTAATGAGTTGCATTTCTTAAATAATTGTAATTCATTATTATCCGCAAATATTTTATAAGACAGTCTTCCATTTGAACTTTCTATCTCATAAATTCCACAACATTTTTTCAATGTAAAGTCTGCTGTACGCAAATAAAGCTTCGCAGTATCTAATGATTTAAACGGAAAATTCCATCTTTGCAATCCCCTAATTGAATCTTTCTCAATACAAATACATCTTCCACAGCTCCCACATATGTATTGTGTATGATTTTTAAGACATTCTACTGGATTTAATAACGGAGTCACTCTACTTTTATCTGAATAACACTCTTCGCACATTTGTTTTTCTCCTTTCTGTACTTTTTTATAAAAATTGATATCAGAATTTCCAAAATACATTATTCATAATAAATTTATTAAATACTTAATAATACCTTAAATCCATTTTACTATATTTTTCTAATCATATAAATATTTACTTTAAATTTTAATCACTTTTATTTCCTTTAGTTTAAAAAATAGCGTCCCTTATTTCATCAAATAAAGGATACTATTTTGTAATTATTGCGTTATATTAAATTTAACTTTATTAGTTTCATTAGATTTCTTAGAATTTATATGTAGTAAGTTTTGTAAATTCTCCATATCTATAGTGACTTTTCCACTATCATCAACTTGTATTGCGATATATTGTTTAGCCGTTGGATGATAATCCATCCCTTGTAGATCTACATAACGATCTGCTTTATACTCTAAAGCAGCTAGATTATAAATAGCTCTACTATTTAAAACTTCACCAATTTTATTTTCTGAACGTGCCGTGTTAACAACCGAAGCTAATGGTTCAAAAAAACTTTCATAATTCGGAAGATAACTAGCTTTTACAAAATATTGATAGTTATCAATATGTGGAGTCGTTATATATAGATAAACTGTATTCCCTTCAACTTTATAATCGTTTAAATCATACGCTCCGGCCTTCCCATAAGCATTAGTGTTTACCTTAAATGACATCGCACCATATACATTCATTTTATATGTTGTCTCTTGGAACGTAAATTCTTCATTTGGAGTAAAGTTATACTCTTTTGCCACATCTGCAATAAATTGTTTCCAAACATTTTCAAATAACTCTTTTTGGTTATTATAACCCGCTGCTTTTACTAAGTCATCAATATTTTGCTGATTAACAAAAACAGCATCTATTACTTTTAATGCAGATTTTACTTTTTCATCAGAAATACTTTTCTTTTTATTTTCTAACTTAGCTTGAGCCTTTTCCACTCTTGTCAGCCTAGTTGTGAAACTTTTACCAGAATTTTGTTCTGTGTATGTACGATCTAATTTTACTGGTTCCACTTTTGCATTCCAATCAAAATCTTTTCCTGGCCCTTGTATCACTTCTTTTTTAGGTTCATCTTTTGAATTATTTGTCGTTGTTGAAGTTGTAGAACATCCAGACAAAGCTGAAACTAAAACCACCGTTCCTAATATTTTTAATAATGTTTTTCTCATATATTATCCTCTCTTTCCTTTTATAAAATAATTAATACCTCTATTATATCCTATAATACAATTTATAATATTAATCGTTCTATTTTCGCCCTTTAAATAAAACTCCCAATCCTTGTCCTAAAAAACTTATCATCCCATATATTAAAGCATATATCAACGCACTTTCATTTAAATATATTGTAATAACTGGTATCCAAAGTAATCCTATAATTAAAGACAGCCCCCAATTAAATCCACGTGTCTTGCTATGTATAAAAGAAAGAATCAAGATAATTAAGGGGAATATTACTAATAATGTAAGAAATGCACCCCCAGCATCTCTACAAAGCAAAGGTGTAGCGACATAAAAAGCTATTATTACAATAATATAAACATAATATTTTCTTATAAACTCTTTCATGATATATTCCCCCTATCAATAAGAATAATATTCATACTTATATATTTTTTATATAAAGAGTTTTTCCACTCTCTACGAATTAAAACACTAACGGAATATCTCCATATAACCAAATTCTAAAAATACCTATAATCGCTAAATGGATTGGATAATAGTAATAGAAAAACCATTTTGAACCTATGCTTTGACCCCTTGTCCCATCATATTTCAATAATAATGGTATAGCCAATAAAGTTGCAAACTGTAATATTCCATAGAATATATCAATAAATATTATATAAATGGCTGCATAAACACTTATCCAAATTACATAATCTATAACTTGTTGTTTTTTATTCTCTCTATGTTGATACAAGAAAAATGGCATCATTAACGCTATTGATGACCAATCTGCCACAAAAGTTAATAAACAGAAAATAATAATCGTTAAAATTTTCACTGTATTATTTATCTTTTCATTTCTAAATACAGCTATCAATAATACTGCCATAGCTAGTGGAAATAAAACACTTGTTTTGTTAAAAATGCTACCTACCATTAGATTAAAAGGAATTCCTAGCCCAAAACAAAAAGCAAAGTGACTAGCTACTGCAAAACTCATCAATCTTAGAAAATATTTTTTAATATTTTTTGTATAATAACAACCTTCTGCTATAAAGTACCACATTATAGGTGCTGTTAGTCTGCCAATTATATGCATAGCCACTGGTACTACTTCTCTTACCAAACCTGGATATAATAACCATGCAAAATGATCTATTGTCATCGCTATAATAGCAATATACTTCAGTTGTGTTGCATTAAATTTTAAATTCCTCAAAACTTGTCCTCCATTTGTATAGATTATTACAAATAATTAAGTATAATCTATATATTCTATTTTTTATAGTTTGATTATTTTCTTAAATTTCAATATTAAGACAATCTTTTATCGCTCTAATAGTTTTTTCATAATTATCTAAAAAGAAAGTATCTACATCGCTATCAAGAATTAAAAGTTGATCTTTAAATCCATCTCGTTCAAGCAAATAAATAAGGTGATTTGTAAAGTCATCACGAATATCTTGACTTGCCATACTCATATCACGAAAGCCATCATTAACATATGCTGATTTTGGTGGAATTAGAATAATAAGATCCCATTTTTCTTTTGAAATAGCAACCTTATATGATAGCTTAAGTGCCTGATACTCTTCTTCTGAAATAATATCTTTAAGATAATAATCTACATAAGCCATAGTCACCGTAGCATTAGTGTCTACAAAAACAATACCTGTATGGCTACCACTATCAATGACATTTGAAGTCTGTTCGTTCTGATTAGCAAAAAGACGAATATAATCATTAGTATCTAGTTCATCATCACGAACATTATAAAATTCTTGATAAAAACGTGCATACTCAAGCGATATAGGTGCATTAAAAACACGACCAAGATCTTTTATTAATGTTGTTTTCCCGCCTGAAGCCGAACCTACTACCAAAACTTTTTTCGTAAAATGACGACGAAAGGGCTTTGTAATATAACGCCAATAAATTAACGGGTTTTTTCTAATTTCTGTGCTAGATACTGGAACTACAGTTAAATCAATCATTTTAATTGCCACTTCTTTTTGTTTAATATCACAAAGAGAATTGTCACAATCCCTCATATCGATATATTCGTCAGAAAAAACTTCTTCAAAATAACTAAGCAATGGTTTTTGATGATTTTCATCCCCCACATAAAATGTCATCTTTTCAAATTGGTAATCTGTATTCTCTTTAATAAGCTTATGAAGAGTTTCTAGCCAAGTCTTCCATCCGTTCGGATATGCTTGCATACCTTCTTCATCAAGTTTATCCACTACAACTAATTCATCATCATGAAAAACTTCTCGAACATAACGGAAACGTCGATTAAGATGCAGACCATCACGAGTCCCACGATCTTCTTTCGTATTTGTTCCTGACACAATAATCAAAACTGCATCATTTTCTCGTTTTGCTTTTGTTATAAAATCTACATGACCTGTGTGCATTGGTGCAAAAGCCCCAAATACTACTGCTAATTTTTTTATATTTAATAACTTATGCTTCATATCCCCTATTCCTCTTAATGTACTTTTAATAATCCATCCTAATTTTATCTTTAGTAGTTTATAGTAATTACAGCCTATCACTTATTTACTAATATAATAATTGTATCAAATATTTAAAATAATACAACAGATAGCCCTATAATACCCGTTATTAATTTTTTCTATAATTTTATTAAGTTAATATTGATTCCATTATCCTCAATACATATACTAAATATATTAGATTTAAAAATGAAAAAATATTTTTCCTACTAATAACATCATTTTTCTGAAAAAAAATATATTTATTTTAAAAAGTGATATAACTAATTTTTCATGAAATACAAAAAAATATTGGAATTCTTTTATTTTAAAATATATTATTAGTTTTATTATTTATGAAATATTATATATAACATTTCGATAACATTTTACTATCACTACATCTTATAAATAGTAAAATTATTTAATAAAGTATTTGCTTTTATTATGATTAGAACGTATAATTAGAGCTGTAATAATAAGATTTTCGATTAAAATAATGAAAGGATAACTTAATGAAAAAATTTAATTTTGAAAAAAATAGAAAAGAAATATTTTCAATAAGAAAACTAAACGTAGGAGTGATACCTTTAGCTATCATGAGTTTAGCAGTTTTTGGAGTTGCTACTTCATCTCAGGAATTAAAAGCATCAAACAATCAAACAGCAGAAAATAATAAAGTAGAATCTATTACTCAAGCTATAGATAATAAAAACGGGCTAGAAAATAGTCTAGAACCTAAAAAAAGATCTAAAAGAGCATTAGTAGATAGCACTGTTATTGCTGATTTCAATGCTACTGTTACTTTAAGAAATGATGCAACAGTTATAAATGCAGGTGATACAAAAAATCTATCTGCACAAGAAGTAGCATTCGAAAAAATTGATATGACATTTAAAATAAAACAAGATGGAACCCTAAAAGCTGGGGATACTATACGTATTCCAGTAACTTTAACAAATAATGCATATGGAGCATATTATGCTAACCTAAGTTCTGGAACATCAGAACCTATTCAAGGGGTGGGAACAATCAAGTTTGATTCTTCAAATCCAAATAATCTAGCCTATGTTATAACTTTAAACTCTGATTTTGCTAATATACCTGCAAATACAGAAAAAACAGTTACTGTTACACAAAGAGCTGCTAATGGTTCTAAATTCACAGCTAAATCAAGTAAAAAAGATATTGTATTAGATATAAATGGGAAAGTATTTACTTTTAAACCGGTAGCCAGAGAATTTCCAAAAGCTGAAGCTATCTTTTCTGTTTATAATTCAGCTTCAACAGATCGTGCAAACTCAATAAAAATAGGTACTTCAGTTGGGGCTGCAAATTACTATAATAATATGCTGTCAAGCAACGGTCAAAATCCAGGAAATAATACTAAGATTCCTGATGGAGATATAATTTCTATACATCATGTTAAACCTGCGGCAGGTTCTACTATTATAGGAATTAAACCTGATAACAAAAGATATACATCTACCCTAGCTATTAGTGAAGATGGAAAGTATCTTGTTAACAAAGATACACCAACATCTATAACAATTGACTCTGATCCAGATAATAAAGTAATAGAAATGCCAGCAAATTCAAGTAATGAAGATATCCTTAAAGCATTACAAAAAGCTGGTAAAAACTCTTCAGTAGTTATTAACAATGGAGATGGGACATATACTTTAGGTATAAATCTAGGAAAAATGAAAGGTGAAGGAATCACTACTTATCATGATCTTAGACCAACAGATGATTATGCAGAATTCGGTGATACTTATCAAGAAATCGATAGAACGCCAGAAGTAAATAAACAAGTTAGTAAAATTTTAAAAGATATGAGTGTTATTCAAGGGACAGGTCATTCGACACGCATAACATTCGCAGATTCATCTATTAAAAATTCAATAGAAGGATCTAAGAGCTATAGTTACAGCGTAGATGGTAATGGAGTTGGTACTCAATTAAAAACAGAAGATATTAAAGCGACAACAACTCCTTCGAACGCACGTGCAGTTGGACAAACAAAAATAACTGTACATTATGTAGATACTGAAGGTAAAGAAATCGAAACACAAGATTATAAATATGGATATCCTGCAGGATTAGCTACTACACCGAAATCTCCAAATTACGATGTGAAGCCTAAGAATATAGATAACTATACTCTTGTAACAGAACCTACAACAGTTCCTGGAGTAGCTGGGACTCAACTGACTATGAATAAATCTATAGAATTTACAGGAGAAGATCAAAATGTTTATTATGTTTATAAATTAAAAGAAGGTACTGCTAAAGTTAAATATATTGATGATACAACTAACCAAGTATTAGAAGTTAAGGATGATTTAAAAGGTAAGTATAATACAAAATCTACATACACAATAGATGATACTGTGAAAAAATATACAGATAAAAATTATGAGTTTGTATCTAGTACTTATCCAACGGATGGAGTGACTTTTGGAAAAGAAGAACAAGTGTTTGAAGTTCATTTAAAACACAAAACAGAAAAAGCACCAGAAAGTAAAAAAGTAAAACAAACAATAAACTATGTGTACAAAGATAACAACCCAGCAGAGCCAGCATTTCCAACAGTAGAAAGAGAACTAGAGTTTACAAGAGAAAATACAAAAGACCTAGTAACAAATGTTGTGACAAATGGACAATGGACACCAGCAAACGGAACAAGCTTTGGAGAAGTAGTATCACCAACAAAACCAGGATACACAGCAGACAAAGCAAAAGTAGAAGCAGTGAACAATGTAACTGAAGATACTGCAGATATAGTAGAAACAGTAGTATATAGCCCAGAAACTCAAAAACTGACATATACAGTAATTGATGATACAACAAATACAACACTAGAAGACAAAAAAAATCTAGCAAGTGGGGATTCAAACTCTGAAGTAAAACCAGAAACTCAAACAACTTATGATCAAATCGTAGCTGGGTATGAAGCAAAAGGTTATGAAGTAGTAACAAAAGAAGCCTTACCAGAGAAATTTGATACAGATATTACAGTAGACCAAAATGTAACAATTCATTTAAAACACAAAACAGAAGCAATCAAAGAAGAGAAAAAAGTAAGTTTAACTGTGCGTTATCACGGAGCTGGCGATAAAACACCACCAAATCATGTGGAAGAAGCAGTATGGACTCGTACGGTTACTAAAGATAAAGTAACAGGTGAAATTATAGATAATGGTACTTGGGTTTCAGATAAATCTAAGTACGCAGAGGTTACATCTCCTATAATTGAAGGATATACAGCAGATATTTTAGTTGTAGCAGCAGAAACAGTAACTCAAGATAATATTGTTAAGGATGTTAATTATACTGCTAAACCTCAAAAACCAAGTAATCCAGAAACACCAGGAAATCCAGAAACACCAGGAAATCCAGAAACACCAGGAAATCCAGATCCTAAAACTCCAAATAAAGACGATAAAAAGAAAATTTTACCTTCTACAGGACTAAATAATACTAATAACCTAACAGTATTAGGATTGTTATCTATTATTGCTACGTTTGGAATAAGAATTATTAAGAAAAAACACTAATAATTTTTAATAACTAGATAAAATCCGGAACATAGAAATCTGTTCCGGATTTTATTTTATATACTAAAAGAAAACTATATTAACCTTCATAAAAATAAAAAACTTAATGATTTAAAATTACACATATTGATTATATATTAAAATACTGGGTAGCTAGCCCCTCCAGAGTCTATCTCTCATATTTCAATATTAGATAAAAATTATACAGGTTATTTATTTAATCTTTTAAAACTTACCACCAGTCCCTCCATGGGTACGTCCAGACGATGAAGTATGTGTGCTACTACCTCCACCACTCGAGCTACTTGTCTATTTTGGTTTTGCAGTTTTATTAACTGTGCTATAAAGAAACTGATCTTCTAATCTTGTTACATTTAAACTATTTTCTTTAATGTAGCTATTTGCTGCCAAAGCAGGTCTAACAGTTTCAAGCTGATTTTCCATTCCCTTCACGATAAATCTAGCTATAAACATGCCTAATCCTATTACTATAGGAATCCAAAATATACTAACAGGTTCTTTCGGAAGATTACCTTTATCATAAGGTTTATCTGTTTTAGCTTGAGTTAAGAATTTATCACTCAAATCTGCATAAATATTAAATGCTTCATAATAATTATTGTGTTTTAACTCAGGTAAAAAATTACGCGACATATAATTCAATCCTGCATCTTATTTCACTAATACTATGTGTATAATAGTTTAGATTTATACTTTTTCTATATTTTATATACTATGCTCTCTTAGTTTGCCTATCCCACAGCAGTCATAATCTTACCAATATAGTAAATTCCCCACACTATTGCACCTATAATAAACAACAGCACCATTGAAGATGAACCAACCGAAAGTAATTCCCTCTTTTTATATGTATCTTTCTTATAAGATAAAATTATAACAACTATTTTTAATACAACACTACTTATTCCTATATGCACACCATATCTAAAAACAAATCCTAATAACCAAAATCCAATTTCTGCTCCAGCAATACCAAATACAAAACCGAAGAAAAAGCCTGCATAAATAAATATATCTAGTCCTATTGAACTTCTTAATATTAATTTTGCTAATTTTTCTCTTTCATCAATGTAATATCTCATAATCTAAATTTTCCTTATTAAATATATTTACTACTTATTTCTAACTAAACTCATATTTTGTTAATAAACACATTCATCCCTGATATTCCTTCATTTTTAAACTCTATTCCAGAATTTAAAAAGCTAAATTATCTAATCCGCACCAAAACATTTTATATACTACTATTATAGCAATTTCCCCCTTTTTTTTAAACATTACTAAAAAAATATACATATCTTATACAGATAGTTTTTTAAATTATAAGTTTTTTGAATTTTTGTAAATATTAAAGTAAATATAAAATTATAAATAATTAGATTATTTATAATTTTTTTACTAAATTCTTTTGTCTTAAGGTCTTATATAATGATATAATAATAGTGTATTAATTTTATTTAGAAAAGAGCGCTATCTATGGGATTTTTTATAATAACTTTATCTTTTTGCTTTATTGTATTACTATTATTTTTACTTACAATTTATATCTACTTTAGGCTTCTAGTAGCTGTACTAGAGAAAAATGATGTTCCCCAATGGATATATAAGTTTGGGCAAGGATTTAGAGGAAGATTTGCTATTGGAAAATTAGATGATATTACAGACTCTACTGCATTAAAAGAAGCCACTTTATTCATTTTAAATTTCTTTTTGGCTAATATATTTCTTTTAATTATAATATATTATAAAACTCACAACTTCCCAGTAACATTGTATACATGTTTAAAAGCAGAATTTGCTATTGTTATTGCTGTCATAATATTTACCTACACCAGCAGACTTATTCTACTCTTGCTAAATATAAAAAAGAAACCAGCCTACAGATATTCTTCATCAAACGCTGTAATCGGTTCAATCTTTTTTACCTCGTTTGCCTTTACTCTTTGTATATCAATAACAGGTTTTCCTGAAAAACCTATCGAAATCCAATTAGATAAGACTAATGTGATTATTGGTAAAACAAAGGCGTCTGAACTTTTAGATGCTGGCTTCACCTTTACTAAAAAAACACCTGAAAGTGAAATTATAAATAAGCGCAATGATCACTTTTACTACGGTGAGCTTGTAGAGATAGTTCGCGATGAAAAATCCTATGGTTTTATGAGTATTACCCCTACGTGGAAAGATGTTGATAAGCTTAAGAATTGCACCATAACATATTATAAAATTCCGGCAGATAGTACAGTTCTATCTACTGTTAAATTTAATCATAAAGACCTAGCTCCATTTACTATCGATGATTTTAGAACAAAAAATTTAACAGATATTTTTTCACTAAACCCTGTAGATTACAAAGAAGTAAAGCACGATACAGATTTCCTACTTAAGTTACAGACAGCTGACTACACACTATGGCAAAGATATATCATTCAAGCTAACTTCACAGCAGATGCTTCTCCATTCTATTATAGTGTACGAGCTCAACATACGATATGGGAGTAAGCTTTATCAAGCATACTCCCATATTTCTCCCACTGTATTTTAATACATACTAACTAATCAAACCATAAATAAATATCATGGTGTACAAATATCACCAAATTTAACATCTCCTATTTCTTGATAACTCAAACCTTAATTTTAACCATCTATAGAAATATCTAATATTTCATCATATAAACCCTCAATTTCAATATCCAAAAGATGATCTGCATCAAGCTCATGTTCTGTATAGGTTAAAACACTTAGATTCCCAAATCTTCTAATTATCGGTTTACCTAGCTTTTCCTCAATACTATGAACATCTTCATCAGGATAACAATATTTAAAAGTTTCCGATTTCACACAGGCATCTATTATTTTAGTTAAATTTTCAGAATATAAATCAAGTAATTTACCTGAAAAAACTAATTCTTCTTCAGTAAAATTTTCTTCATTAATGTGAAATTTAAATCCATCTACCTCACATTCATAAAAAGATGAATATTGATTTTTATTAAAAATAAAATCTCCCTTTTTTAATATAAAATCCATTATTTTTTCTCCTTTATTAAATATAAATTAAAGCTAATACTCCATATAAAATCAATACTATTCCTATAGTAATATTTAAAACCTTATATCCAACCTCACCAAATTTTTCGAAAACAAACCTTTTAAGGTTTTCCCCTGAATCTGCAGTACTATATTTATTTATTCCTGCAAAATCAAAAATTGCCGCCAATGTATAAAGTAAGCCCACTATTATAAATACATATTGATAATTTTGCTTTAAAAGATTTATTATTTGATCAATATTCAACCTATCATTCATGCTTATTCCTCTTAAAATTCTTTAGTTACATCATACCAACCCTCAACATTAATTTCTTCATCATTCATGTATGTTTCGAAATAAGAATATACTACATCTGCATCTAGGAAAAAGGCACGATAATGTCTAAAATCAGCTTTATCTTTATACTTTCTACATTCTACTAAGTAAATACCTTCTATTTCATCTATGTTATCTAATGGAATTTGTAAAACTTTCTGTAAAAAATTTAAAGCATCCTCTTCAAAATACTCTATTTCTGAGTGTATCTGAACGTAATTTGGATTTTTTTCTGAAGTATCATAAAGACATAGCCATTCTTCACTATCTTCTGTAAATATATTATCAACTATATACTTTATTTCCTCTAAATCTGCTTTTTTCTCACTAATATATTGTGTATCAATTTTTTTCATATGCTTACCATCCTACCTTATTATATATTTTTTATTCATTTTTAATGTGTTTATACTTATTTATTTTTATTACACCCTATTTTTTTAAAAAAAAGTTTATCGATATCTAAAACACTTATCTTTTTAATTTTTAAATCTATAAGTGTATGATTTCTTTTAAAGATTATTTCTGTATTCAACAGTATTCTTTAAAAATTATGCCTAATACAATCAACTAAGAAGCAACCATATTCAGGATATAGTTCTAACTTAATTATAGGTTTATAATTCTCATTTTGAATTTTATTAGACATTGTTATTAATTTTTCTAAATCTTCTTCATAACTTTTAATATAATCTTGCTTCTCTTCTTCACAAGAAAAATCATCATCCATTTTCGTTTCTTCTATATTTTGAAGTATTTCATCTTTATACTTACTTACACATTCATAAAATTTCTCATATTTATTTTTAAGCCAAAGTGTGTAATAGTAATGTTCCCAGTCAGCAAAGTAATAATCAAGAATTACTTTCTCACACTCTTCCAAAAATAAGTCGTATTCTCCTAGAACATAATAAGCTTCAAAAACTTGATAATCTGCAATATCATCAGTAGTTAAATAATACTTCTCATCTTGCCCTACTTCAACTTTTTTTAAATAATAGATTGCTTCTTCCTTATTGCCTAAATATACTTCACAATAAGCAATACATAACAACAAGCGCATTCTATCTGGATACTCTGATAATAGTTTTTCAAAAATAACTTTTGCCTTTTGATATTCTTTCATTTCAAATAAACATACTGCATATCCAAATTATATTTCATAATCCTTAGTTATTTTTAGCGCTTTTTCAAAATACATTAGACTATTATCTAAATCTTCAATTGTTTTATTACGTTCATAATTTGAAAAACTAGTTAGTGCTAAGCCTTTATATGTTTCAATAAAGGGAGAATTAAGCTTGTCGGCTTTTAACAAATATTCATCTTGTTTTTTATCAGCTTCATAATAGAATCCTAGATTAGTATAAATTCTTGCTTTATCAACATCATTAATTACTTCATTATATTTTAAAACAAAATCTTCTAATAATTTAATTGCGTCTTTTTCATGTCTTAATTCTAATTCTACAGAAGCTAAAATACAAACAACATCTACACTAGATGGATATTCACAAAAAAGGTCTTTTAAATATGTTCTGAAGTTTTTTAAAACATGTTCTGTTTGACTATAATTTTTAAACATATTTTCTTTATGTTTATTTTCATATTCACTTTTTAATACATTCCAAAATTCTTTTATTAATTTTTTCATAAATACCGCCATCCCAAGCTCATTACGAACTACAAAAAACTACTTTATTAATTTCTACAGGGTTCTTTTAACTCTCCCAGTCTATACTTTCTACTTCTAAACCATCATTGAATTTCACGCATAAAATTTGATCACTTTCTTCTGGGTTAATCATAAAATCAACACTAATAAAGTTCTCCCCAGCCCATAGCGAAATTAATTCTACTTTCATTTGTTTTACAAATTCACAAATTTCATCTGATATATCTAATTCCAATTCTTCTTCATGAAAAACAATATACTGATCATCCTCTTTTAAATAACATTTTAAAGCTTCTTTAGCTTTCTCAAAATAGTTTTCACTATTGCGTAAAAATTCAGCAAATGTATCAAGAACTCCTACTTTAAATTCATAACCACTATCATACCATAGTGTCGTCATAATTCCATTATACTCTTCTTCCCATAATACACGAACATCATCAAGTTTCTCCTCAAATTGTTCGTCTACACCTTCTTCCGTATTTATCTCTCCAAAAAACTCGTGATTAATTTTACTAATTTTAATTTTCCTCCAACACTTTTAATCTTCTAATTAAAGTAAAATATTTTTAATTCTTCGTTACTCTACCTTATCTATGACTCTTTAATAAATTGTAACCAATACATTCCCATCTTCTTCTAACACTTGTTTATAAAAATCTTTCATATCTTGAAAATAATCCATTATTTCTTCTTTTATTTCGTCAGTTTCTTCTTCATAACCCCAGATATTTGGATATAATTCCGCTTCTTTACATTCTTCCATACTAAAAGTTTCTAAAGCTTTTTCTATATCAAAATTGTCAAGAGCAAAAACTATATTTTTAATTCTTGATTTTTCTATATAACTAATATATTCCTCTATACCATCAATAGGGAATACTCCAACAACTGCTTCGCTAAGAGCATTATTTTCTATAGGTTCGCTGCAACTTACTCCTGTAAGTACAAAATGAAGAGCATCCCACATCTTATCGATATCAAGAAGTATCTCAGCTTCATCATTCCAATCTTCAACTTCCTCAAAAATATCATCTACTTCTGCATAAAAAGATTTAAGTTCTTGTAAATTCGTATCACTTAAATATTGATAATTTGCTATTATTCCCATTTTAATCTCCTCCTTAAATTATTACCTCTTTAATTTTTGACTTATTTAGATAATCTAATGAATTATTTTCTTCAACTTTTATAAACATGTTTATTAATAGAGAATACTTAATGTGCTATTTCTATCTTTAATTATTTTTACAATACTAATAGTTAATATAGTATCAATCAGTATATTCTATTTTCACATTAATAAATTCTAATTGTATATTAATCACAATAGATTTATTTAATACTTTTAATTCATCTGTTCTTTATATAATGGATACCTTCATCTTGAATTAAAAATAAAACTAAAAGTTAACTTAATATATATTTATCAAATGAAATTAGCATTTTTAGTCTATTCTTATATTGTACCATATAAACAATTTCCCATTTATAAAGCGTTCCAAATAAAACAAAATGCAAAAATACATCCCCAAGAATTTTTTGTTTCTGTTTGTACTATTAACATTCCATAAATGGCAAAGAATGTAGTAATTAACTCAATAATTCCCCAAAAATCTGTATGTATTGGATGAAAAAGCAGACAAATTAATGCACAAGTGATAGCTCCATAGTTCGCAAAGATACTTTTTGAATGATAACGTTTGTTGATTTTATCAGATATAACCGCATAATTAAATCCTTCAAAAAATCCCCAAACTAATACAATCATCCCCATTCCAAAAATATTTGTTGGAAATCCACTAGAAAGTACATCATCAGTAAGCATAATCTTCAACGGATGATAACCACGAAAATTCCCTGAAGCAAAAATATAAATGACTAATGGAGAAAAGCAAAGAATAGTACCTAGTATAGATTTAAAAATGTTTTTCATTTTTAACCCATACTCAGAAAAACTTTCTTTTCTTAAAATCATTACAATAACTATTCCTAACCCCGCTACTCCAAACTGTACCCCTGCATTTAATAATAATCTTGATATTACATTAATACTATTATTTGTAAGAAAACCTTTCATTTGATTACCATAAACTGCATACATCCCAAAAACCATGAAAGTTATAATTCCAATAATCGTAAGATCCCACTCTAGTTTTTTCTGTTCTAGTGTAAGTTGTTTTTTTCTCATTATCTATTACCTCATATGCCTATTATATATTATTAATTTTACTACTTTAATTATACCATAACAGTATATAATTTTCTTGAAGAAGTCAAAAACTAACTTTTATATACATAAAAAAGTTGATTTTAAAAATTAAAACAAGCTTTCCTCTACTAATAACAGTAGCATAGAAAACTTGTTTATATTTTACTAATTTACTTTACTATTGAATATACACGAAACCTTTCTTAATAACAATCTCTCTTTAATAACATAATTATATTTACTTATAATCTGTTCCCCGTTCTTTGTATCTACGTTCTAGCAAACATATGAAAATAACCACTACTGACACAAGCACTAAAACAATACGATAATCCATTCCATATTTCACGGGGGCCTTAAATTGGACTTTGCCATCAACAACTTGCGTTTGTTTCTGATTAATTATGTCTCTAATCCTATCTATACTAATTTTATTTGAATTTGATAACAACTCATTCACCACATTTTTATCATTAATTTCAAACACCATATTCTTCACGAGCTGATTATTACCCAAATCATCAAAATAATAATATTTTCCATCTTTAGTCCAAACTGAACCAATTGTATGTAGACCAATATCTTTTATTTTTTCCCAACCATATTTTTTATCAAAATATACCACTTGTTAAGTATAATTCTACAATAAATTTCTTTTTTTGAAAGAATACTCTTTATTCTCATGTAACCGGTGTCGTACATCTTCTCCATACTTTTTATAATATTCAATAACTTTTCTAATAATACTCCTTTTTAAAATTTAAATTATGTATTCTATCATAAAAATACCAACACCCTAAAGTTGAAACTTTTAGTCTAACTTTAAGATGTCAGTTCAAAATGTATACTATTTTTTATTCAATTTCTTTATTGATTTACAATACTTGTTTCATAAATTTTAATTTATTTGTTCTAAAGCTTGATTTATATCAGCTACGATATCACGAATATCCTCTATACCTACAGACATTCTAATAAGATCTGGTGATACTCCAGCAGCCAATAACTCTTCATCATTCATCTGTCTATGTGTAGTAGACGCAGGATGAAGTACGCAAGTTCTTGTATCAGCCACATGAGTAACTATTGAAGCTAGTTTTAAAGAATCCATAAACTTAACTGCAGCTTCTCTTCCACCTACAACACCAAACGATATAACTCCACAAGATCCGTTTGGTAAGTACTTTTCTGCCAATTCATGCTGACTATCATTTTCTAGTCCTGAAAAGGAAATCCAAGATACTTTAGGATGACTCTCTAGGTGTTTAGCAAGCTCCAAAGCATTTTCAAAATGTCTTTCCATTCGTAAATGTAATGTTTCTAATCCAACGCCAAGATAAAATGAATTCTGTGGAGAAGGTATAGATCCTAAATCGCGCATCAGATTCGTTGTCATCTTTGTAATATATGCTGCTTTCCCAAAACTTTCAGTATAGACAATTCCATGATACGTTTCATCGGGAGTCGTTAATCCTGGGAATTTTTCACTATATTTTACCCAATCAAAGTTTCCTGAATCTACTACTACACCACCAACTGCATTTGCTGAACCATTCATATATTTTGAAGTTGAATGTGTAACAATATCAGCACCCCACTCAAAAGGTCTACAGAATATAGGAGTAGGGAAAGTATTATCAACTATTAATGGCACTCCATGTTTATGAGCTACATTTGCAAATTTTTCTATATCTAAGATATTTAGCGAAGGGTTAGATAATGTCTCACCAAAAACTAATTTTGTATTAGGTTGAAATTTCTCTTCTAATTCTTCTACTGAAATATCTGGTTCCACAAAAGTAGATTCAATACCCATATCTTTCATAGTCTTAGCTATTAAGTTATATGTTCCACCATAGATAGCAGAAGAGGCTATAACATGATCCCCTGCCTTAGCTATATTTAATATAGCATAAAAGTTAGCTGCTTGTCCTGATGATGTTAATATAGCTGCTACTCCACCTTCAAGCTGGCATATTTTGTTTGCTACTGCATCATTTGTAGGATTAGCCAGTCTTGTATAAAAGTAACCAGAATCCTTTAGGTCAAATAAATCACCCATTTTTTGTGATGATTCATATTTATAAGTTGTAGATTGCACTATTGGAACCACTCTTGGTTCACCATTTTTTGGCTCATATCCACCTTGTACACATATTGTATTTGTATTATAATTTGTCATTGATATTACTCCTTTTTTTAATTAATATATTTTTATTTAATAAACTTTTTATTCAAATTGAGTCAAAGGTTCATTACCTTTTATTGCTCCCACTATAAATCCGAGTGTTGCAGGAAGAATCCATGCAAATCCAAGATTACTTAGAGGAAGTATATCAATAAAAGTTTTGATAACAGCTACATTTAAAACTGATAAAATTGCTTCTAAAATACTTACTACTAATGTAAATATAAGTGCATATCTAAAACTTTGCTTATTAGGTATATATTTACGAAAAATACCTAAAATCATTAAGACTATTAAACTTGGATATACTCCTTTATAAATTGGTGTGGCAAAGTATACAATTTTTTCAACACCAAGAATAGCAATTGTAGCCCCCAGAGCTGCAAAAACAAATGCCGCTAACTTATGCGGTATCTTTCCTTTTGAAAAATCATGGAAAAAGTTAGCTATAGATGTGATTTGTCCAATTGCAGTCGTTATACAGGCCAAAACTACAGCAATTGAGAAAAATAACATTCCTCCCTTGCCAAGAACTCTTTCAGCTATACCTAATAATAACTGACTTCTTTCCACATTTTCTGGATAATAACTACTCACTGACGCACCAAGGTATATTAGACCTACATAAATGACCGCCAACAAGATTAAAGCAATTATACCACAATATGCAGTAAGTTTATTTCTTTCTCCACTAGTACGATAACCTCTTCGAATAATATCTCCTATAAAAACAGTTCCTATAAGATAACTTACTATTAAATCTCCAGTTTGATACCCTTCTAACAATGAGTGAGTAAAAACTCCACTTTTTTGTGGAACTACCGGATGCCCTATTGGAGTAAGAATCCCTTTAATAATAATTCCTAATAGGACAACTACCAAAACAGGTGTTAAAAACTTTCCAACACTATTTACCATTTTATTTACATCTAATGAAAAATATAACGCTATGGCAAAATACCCTAGTATAAATACTATAATAGGTGTATTAGGTAAAAGAGCTTTAAATCCTAGCTCATACGCAACCGCACCTGTACGAGGTACAGATATATTCCCCGCAAATATCATTATAAATAATAGTAGAAATTTTGCAAAGTTTTTATGTATATCTCCAGTCATAGACTCAAGAGAACCACCATTTTTTGAAATTACATATAACCCCACAACTGGCATTAAAACTGCAGACACACAAAATCCTATTGATGCTAAAGACCATTGATTACCTGAAAGAAATCCTAATAATGGTGGAAATATCAAGTTTCCTGCACCAAAGTATGCACCAAATAGAGCTAACCCTACTATAAATATATCTTTCCTTTGTTTTTTCATCCCCTTCTCCTTTGTATATAATATATTGTTGAAAAAAATCTAGACTTAAAGAAATACTCAAAACCTTATACTATGAGATAAAAAAAATGCTCCCATCCATAAAGGACGAGAGCAAACTCACGCGTTACCACCTTAATTTATCTTTTTATCACTAAAAAGACCTTTTTGAGTACTATCTCATACTCATAATGCTATAACGGGCATCCCCGTCACTATCTTAATCTAAGTATATCGATCTCAATGTGAAGACTCCAAGGCCATATTCAAAAGTTTCTTTCTCATTTCTCTCACCAATTGAAATGTCTCTGTATTGATTAAATAACTTTCTACTCTTCTTTTCAACGTCTTGATATACATTATAAAAAGGAACATCTCTTTTGTCAATACAAAAACAAAAAATTTATAAAAATTTTCTAATTTTTTATGTTTTTTACTGTATAATACCATCATAAACACTATATACTTTATAAGAAAAACTCCATTATGTCTCACAAAACAATACGATATAACATTTATATTGTAATCCAAACATGATATAATAACGTTTTTAATAAATTAACAAACAAATAGTGTATTTTATTGACTTAAAATTGTCAAATTCATATATAAATGGAAAAAAGATAATTGATACTATAGAGTCCTGCAATCTTTCAGGAACAGCAATAACAGGCGACTTATTATGTCAAAAAAAGATTCAAAAGAATAGCAAAAATTATGTAATTTATGTTTAAGATAAAAAAAAATATTTGAGCCCTTAAATACCGGTTATATTGACTAAAGAGTCAGTTATATTAGGAAATATGTGGTAAATACCTATTTTTATACAGCCGTTTTTTTCAACCATATTTATTATAATATTAATTTTCGTAAACCTAGAAAAACTAGCATACCTTATATAATTGAATATTAAACACTAAATTATTTCTATTCCTCCCTAGGTATAATAAACGCATTTTCAGCTTTGTTTAAACCAATTTTAGGATAGTAGCCCATCGCACTTGGAGCAGAAAGTAATATAATTGCAACCTTCTCTCCTAATATTTTTCTACTCATATTAATAAGGTTTTTTCCTATACCTTGTTTTTGATATTCTTTATCTATTGCTAAATCAGACAAATAGCAGGCATAAGAAAAGTCTGTCATTCCACGTAAGATACCAACTAATTTATCATTATCCCATGCCGTTAATACAAAATTAGAGTTATTTAACATTAATTCCAATCTTTTCAAATCACTTGTAGGTCTTCCTATTCCTGATTTAATTAAAACCTGCTTATATTCTTCTACTGTTACTTTTTTATTACTAAAATATTCAATCATATCTTATCATACCTCAATAAATTCCAATTTATTTCATAAACTATTTCACTATGTCATCCATTTTATTTTCTAGATTTTTTGTAAATAGACAATTCCTTTATTGCAATATCCAAAGAACATCGTACTCTATTCTTTTCTTTATTTTCCTTTACAGAACTAACCAATACTATTCTGTATTGGGGAATTTTTAATATGTAGGTTGCATACCAAAAAGGCTGAGGTCTAGGAATCTTAATATCCAGCTCTCCTTTTTTAATATGTACCTTTCTATCATTCCAATTTAGTTCAGCGTAATCTTCGTAAAGGTCAATATATGCTTCTTGATCCTCATGACTCCAAATTTTCTTCGCAATCCATGTAGGAAATAACATAAATATAGGAATCAAGGCAAATATCAAGTAAACAGCATGTATTGGATGTTCTCTGAAGTATATAGGTCCATATTCTGGCCCTTTATCTATACCAGAAATTGTTAAAAATCCGAAAAAAGCCAATAACCCAGCTGCTACTCCAAATATAACCAAAATATATAAGACACCTGGTGAATATTTATTATGTCTAAACTTTATTCTTTTCATTTTTAAAATTCCTCTTTATAAGTCTAAATTGCTCTTTTTAAGAGAATAAAATATAAGATTTTGTATTATCTTTATTTCTCCTATCTCTGCATAATCTCTAAGTAATTTTTAAGCTAACTCTAGATTTAAAACTTCTCTAATAATTTCGTCTTCGTCTATTGCTGATATTTTAATGTAGTCAAATCCATCTTTTTTAACAGCATCAAAAGAAATTTCTTCTCCATTGATTGTTTCCAAATGGTCATTATCATCAAATTCAAAATCTTCTTTTTCCTCATCATAATCTATACTATAACCTAAATCAATTTCTATTTTAGAATTGGGAATATCTAATTTTACAAGTAGACGATTATCAACCGTCTCTAAATCAAATTTATCACAAAATAGTGAGTTGTATCCATATTTTAATTGATCATAAAGTAAAATTTCTTTTCCTGTTTGAATACATTTCGCTACAACCTTACAAGGTTTTATAGTTGAAGTTTTTTCATCAAAAATTTCAGTAATCATAGCATCAGAATCCAATTCACCAAAGTAATAGATTTCAAAGAACTCATTATATTTGTCTGTCTTTTTCTACTTCATTAACTATCCTAATAGACGAAAAATCCTCTTCTACTTCAACAATTTTATAATTACTTTCTTTAAAATAAGTTGGTATTTTCATATGAAAACTCCTTAAGTCATACGCAAATATTTTATACTTATATTATATATAATTCTATTTTAATAAGTCAAAAAACAACTAGAGAGGCAGCCTAAACAATTGTATTTTAATCGATGTTTTTTCTATGGATACTTCTTAGTAAGTACAACTTTTGATAATAATAAAACACACCACATGTAGTGAAACTTTCCTTTACTTTTGCCATAACGATAACCTCAATCTATTTTTATTTGTTGATCTTTTCAACAATTATATTTTATCATATTCAGTGGACAAATACTGTCTACTTATAAATTATTTTAAAAATAATTTAATATTTATCTAATATATTAGATAAATCAATTACACTGAGTTACTTATCTTAGTTTCCTTAAAATTTGTTCTTCAATTAAATAACATAGTAATTACTAAAAGTATGTAATTATTTTTCATAGAATAATTGTTTGACTTTTCAGTTATTCTATTATATGATTTTTCATTATAATAAAACTAAAATTAATATAATGATTTTCTTTATGAAATCAAAAAAAAGACGACAGTCTTCACTATCGTCTTTTATATCTATTATGTATTTTTTATAACTATAACCTAGAGGAATTATATCTAAATCAATCCTGCATCTTTTAGGATCTCTTCAATATATGTTCCTTTGATTTTTTTCAATACACGTTTACTAATTGCTTTGGCAAAGAAAGGTAGTTTAACTTCTTCAAGTTTTTTACCATCCATTAGGCGATTAGTTGATTTAGTCATGACACGTAAATCATATGCAGAATTAAATACTTCAGGTACACCTCTATCAACATCTAGTAATGTGTATACTGCTTCCATAGCTGTACGAACAGAATATTCTGTAGTGAAGACAGTATCACGAGGTGTTTCAGAGAAGTTACCTATAAATGCTAAGTTTTTAGATCCTTCCGGGATAACTAATGGTCTATCACCATCGTGTCTTGGCATAAAGTAACTTGTTATATAAGGCATATAACATGGAACTGTGCTACAACCTTTGCTTGCAAATTCGTGAATAAATTGTTCAGGAACCCCAATATGGTAAAGCCATTCTTCTGCGATTTCAATACCTGTACAAGCTTCTATTGGTTTTTTTATATAGTTACCTGAAATATTTGAATATAATCCATAAATCCAAACTACTAATTCATCTTTTGATTGAGATTTAAAGTGAGGTTGACGGTTAAGTGTAAAGCTCATCATCCAATTTGAGTCTCGTGCTGTTACTATACCACCAGTTACTACTTTACCTGCATAAGGATCACGTTTACAAATTTTTTCTATATATTCTGCGATTCGTTTGTCTGTTACAGTCGTCGTAGCCGAAACAAACCAACTTTGATCTGGAAGATTTTCACAAAATACTTCTGGACGTCCAAAACGTTCATCTTGTTTAGCTAAGTTTTTCCAAAGTTGCCAAGCTCCACCAAGTTCTTTGCTGACTGGAGCTGAAGTATCATTGTTACCATATGTTGTAGATGCAGTGATACTACCATTTGTAACAAATACTAGGTCATCTTCAGTTAATTCTCTAACAACAGGTTCTCCGTTTACTTCTAAGATCAGATGCTTAGCTACTAGATCTTTTCCTTGTTTTTCAACTTTAATATCTTTAACTACAGTATTGTACTCAAAAGTTACACCATGACTTTCTAAGTATTTAACTAATGGTAGAACTAATGATTCATATTGGTTATATTTAGTGAATTTAAGTGCTGATAAATCAGGAAGTCCTTTAATATGATGAATAAATCTCAACATATATCGACGCATTTCAGCAACTGAATGCCATTTTTCAAAAGCAAACATTGTTACCCAATAAGTCCAAAAATTAGACTCAAAAAATTCACTACTAAAGAAATCTGTTATTTTCATACCTTGAAGTTCTGATTCAGAAGTCAAATATAGTTTTACTAATTCCTGACTTGATTTATCAGATAATGCAAAAAGTCCATCATTAGGAATTTGTTGTCCACGGTTTTCAATAACACGACATTTTGAAAAGTTAGGATCTTCTTTATTTAACCAGTAGAACTCATCTAAAACAGATGCATCCTCTACCTCTAATGAAGGAATAGATCTGAAAAGATCCCAAAGACATTCAAAGTGATCTTCCATTTCACGACCACCACGAATAATAAATCCACGAGTTGGATTCATAATACCATCTAAGCTACCTCCTGCGATAGGTAGTTCTTCAAGAATATGGATTCTTTCTCCTTTCATTTGTCCATCACGAACTAAAAAGGCTGCTGCCGCAAGAGAAGCTAGTCCAGAACCTACTAAATAAGCCGATTTTTTATCAACTCCTGCTGGTTTTTTTGGTTTAGCAAATGCTTCATAATTTCCGTTTGAATAATACATAAAAACTCCTCCTAAAAAAAGTGTATACTAATATCACTATTAATATACACCTTCCATATCCATAATACAATTTACAATTTTTTACTTTTGCCTAACTATTTTACAAATTCAATTAATTGTAAAAGAGCTTAAACTTTATTTAAAGAAGAGAAATTATCTCACCCAGCATAACTCTTTCAATTCTTTCAACTAGTTCTTCAACACTTTCTGGCATTTGCTTTTCTATCCAATCTAACCCTACTCCAACCAAAGCATATGTATAAAAAGAATAAGAAAACTCTACTTGTTTAGCTTCTTCTTTTGTTACTTCGATTTTTTTGAACACCTGATTACTTAGAAATAGTTCAATCTCCTGTCTTAGTACTTTTTCTAAAAATTCTTTTCCAAAAGAGCGATAGGTATTTAAAACAAAAACATGATTTTCTGAGATATATTGAAAAATTGATGTTAGAGCATCTTGCCATTTATCATAGATTTTACCTCTTTCAATTGGAGTCACTACCTCTTTAAGATAAATCCACTCTACCAAATGATAGATATCTTTAAAATTATTATAAAATGTTTGACGACTAACATCACAAGCTTGAGTTAAATCATTAATTGTTATTTTTGATAATGATTTCTTTTCCGCTATTTCTTTTAAAGTTGATGCCAGTACTCTTTTTATTACTATTGTCATACCTAATCACTCCCTTTCATTTATTCTCTAAATCTTATATTATTATTTTCTCATAAAGTACACTATTTTCTCAACCAATAAAATGCTTCTTTTAATTTTTCCGTACCATTTTCTAAAATTATCTTCCCATGAGAGAAAACAATTTTATCAGGTTTCCAGCTTTCAATCTTAGAATAGCTATCTTTAGCTTGTTTTTTAAAGATAAATGATGATCGTAAATCTCTTGACGTTCGAAACTTAGGATACTTATTATCTCCAAACTTAAATACAAGTTTATATAATAACGGTAATTTATTCACTTCTATACTCTCTATTAAGTCCGTTAATATTAAGGTTGAACTCTTTTCATGAAAAAATACCATCTCTTCCATGGCTATACTTCCTTTAAATGGAGTAAAAAGTATCTCCTCTGACCAAGAAGTTTTTGAAATATTATCTAGTGATACAAAATTTTCTCCTTCATCAGTTTTAAGTTTACTGCTTACTCCTTTTGCTAACCAAACTTTTGCATCTGGATAATATTTATACCAATCCAATACATAACTATAGTGGTATTTATTAGGAGCAACTATATGTTCGATTTCTCCTAGTTCTTTTATTTTTTCATCTAATTCTTTATTAAAAGCTATTGGTGAATGAATCCATAATTTATTATTATCTAATTTAACTACTGTCATCCTTGTTGTAAAAGGAACTTTGAAGAGTTTAAAACTCATATGTATTTCATTTCCGTCGACGATCCAGATATTCTCTCCAATTTGTTTTAATTTATTAATAGGAGAATATAACTTCAACATTCCTTCCATAACATTCACCTTCTTTCAATTAAAATACTTCTATTTTTCTTCTAAAATCTTTGCTATTTTTTCAAATGTATTTGAATTCCTAATTGTTATTTTTTTATAGAAATCTTGCTTTATTAATTTTTTATGGTACGTAGTTTTTAAATATTCCGACTCATCATATTTACCCCAAAATACTGCATGTCTTCCTACATACACTACTTCATTATGAAATATAGATTTATCTATAAAGTCAAGGATATTTGATTTATCAAAATTATATGAAAAGAACAGTACATCTTTTCTTGCCAAGTCTTCCTTCCACCAATCTGGTAATCCCACTTTTTCTTCTAAATATTCCTCTTTTGTGATTAAAGAAAAAGGTATTGAAAAATCATAATTAGTTTCTAACAAATCTCTTATTTTTGAGCTACATATTTCATGATTTTCTAAACTACTAAAGAACAAATTTCCGCTGTTAATATATGAACTAACATTTTCAAAACCTATGCTTAACAATTGTTCTTTTAGTTCACTCATTGATACCTTATTCTTACCACCTACATTTATACCACGTAATAAAAGTACATATTTCAACTATCTAACCTCCTTAAATACTAATCTTAAAGGTACTTACCTATTATTTTTCTTTAAAAAACTGTAAGTTACTAAAATTCTATCAATACCTTTTTAATTTCATGCCACAAGTAGATTTTAGTTATTGTTCTTTAAAAATGGATAAACCAACTCTACCCACTCCTGAGGTAAGTATGTTGATAAATATCCATGATTATAATCCTTTGCTTCGTACAAAATAGTATTTGGATGAACCTGTTGAAATAATCTTGCCGATTCTTTAACACAGTTCAATTCTTTTTCACCATAAATATAAAGAACCTTTGCCTTACTTTTAGAAATCGTACTTTTTAACCTGTAATGCTGCATATATGTTTTACATATTCTTATTAACGTTTTAACAGACATTCTTGGCATATCCTTCATATAATAACTTTTTAGTTCACTAGGATATGCTATTTTTGGATACATTTTATCCATTAAACTTAGCTGAATTTTACAAGCAAATTTACTGAACATCAGTTTACCAAATAAAGATACAAGTAAAATACTTATTCTAGCTAACTTTGGTTGAGGGATACAAATACTTCCATCTATTATTGCTTTCTCAACTATTTCACTATCTTGTGATAGTATTTCCATAACAATTTGACCACCAAGTGAAACTCCTCCAATAGCAAACACCTTTCCGTTACAATTCTTTTTAATATAATCTAGAATTTCTAGTGCGGAATTTTCAGTAGAAACATAATCTACCTGATTTTCTTCACCATGTCCATCAAGAGTTGGTAAAATTACATGGTATTCTTCTGAAAGGATACGTGCTTGCTGAAGATAATTCCACCATGAATTTCCTCCTCCATGTATTAAAATAATATCAGGTGAATTCTTATCACCAAATTCATGAAATTTCATACTCAAACTCCTCTACTTTGTATTTATATTCGTTCAGAAGTTGTTTTGAATAATTTTTTTCTTTCCTCGAGTCTCTAACTTCTTTCCGAAGGATAGCTGCAACTTTTAACTTGTTGGAATAATTATTGCTAGATTCATCTGCGAAAAAGTCTTTTTAGACAGGATAAATCAATTGCTCTAATTCCGCTTTTGAAAGATATCCTTGGTTGAAGAGTTTTCTAAGTAAGCCTTCATCAACTTTGATTGAATAATAGTTAGTCACAAATGCATAAAATCTCTCAAAGCTATCAAAGAAATAAGATAATAACCATTCACCACCGTCTTGATTTTGGTAGGTATTTTGATGCACACGTCCGTCATACCAGATAAAGAAGGTTGTTTCATCTTTTTGATCCTCTGAATAAAGTTTTTGATATTTTTCATCCAGCCCTTTATAAAATCCATCTATGATATCTTGATTCCACTCTTCTGCAGCAAACTGGCTTAGACTATTTTCATGATCAAAACCTTTTATAAGAACCAGTTTCTCAGCCAAAATTACATCCAAAGAATCCCCAGAACCATTATCAATAAGGTAACGGTCTCCATAGTTTTCCTCTATCTTAACTACTAATCGAAGCCACTCCTTGTTTGGATCTGTTCGATACTCATCAATTACAACCAAAGCATCTAAACGAGTTTTTATATTATCCCAATCAATCTTTATCATCTTCTAAACCTCCATGTTAAAAGTTAAAATTTATCAACCTCAAAATCTCTATTACAAGTCGATACACAATCAGACGGCTACACTTAGAAATATTCCTCACATCGTACATATACAAATACATCTACATTTAATCTAGTCTCCTAAAGTATGCTCTAAAACATTATAGTTTAATACAAAGTGTAGCTATATAGTCATTTCCATAGCGTGATAATCTGTGTCTTTCGTCACACGATTCATAAAAATCTATCATAGCAAGACCATTTTTAAGCTGTCCTCGAATCTGAGTTTCTAAGGTATGGCTAAATTCATATCCATATTCTGGATTTATAGTTATCTTGCCTTCCTCTTCAAGCTCTTTCGAATTAAAAGGTATTGAGAATTTTAAAAGTAATTCTTCATCGGGTTTGTCCCATACAATGTCAGCATCATACATGTATATCCAAGGATTCATAAATCCGACCATTAACAATCCACCCTTTTTCAATACTCGAGAGGCTTCTTTATATATATTTTCTAAATCTTCTACATATACATTTGAAACTGGATTAAAAATAATGTCAAATATTTCATTTTCAAATGGAAATGGTTTTGTCATATCGCCTTGAACTGTGTTGATTTTTAAGCCTTCCCTTTTAGCAACCATTTCATCTCTTTGCAATTGTGATTTAGAAAAATCCATTATAGTTACATCATAGCCTTTTATAGCAAAAACTGGGCCCTGCTGTCCACCACCACAAGCTAAACCTAGTATCTTTTTTCCGGTTGCTTTTTCAAACCATTCTTTTGGAACTTTTTTCCCAACAGTTAATGCAACAGAAATTGGATTATTTCTAACTTCTTCTAATTCTTCATGTGTCAATGGCTCAGTATAATCATTTTTTACATTATTCCATCTATCTTCATTTAGTTTTATATAATTGTTCATCTTATAATCTCCTCATAATTTTATATTATTTCGATTTAAGTTGAATATGTTGTCATTACATTTTCCTCGCTTCTACAAATCAAATTTGTCTTTGTTTAAAAATAAATCTCATTATATAATTCCATAAACTCTTTAGAAAAGTTCGTGATATTCATAAAATCTTCTTCTACTTTTCTAATTAATCAACTTGTTCAAAAAGTGTTACTGCTTCAACATGCGGTACCAGAAAATATCCATATTATAGAACGAAAAGGATAGGCTTATGTATAAAATTATACTATAAAATGAACATTTTTTATACTTACAATTTTATTTAGCTTCTTTATATCAACTGTTTAGCAAATATATAGCTTTGAATATTAAAAAAGAGAACCAAAATTGTTCTCTCCAGTATATAACTTTTCATTAATCCACTATATTTGATAAGATTCATAAGAAAAAGTTTAACAACCTTAATCCTAGTCACCTATTGGTTGTACCTGTGTTTGTGCTAGCAGGTCCCCCAGATGCCTTTTATCTTTCCTAAAAATCGTCATCGCCATTAACAAAACTGCGAATAGAGTGGATAAAAAGGATAAGATAATAGATATCAAATCAAAATTACTATAGACACCATGAATGGTACCCATATGACCTAATTGCCATGGTAAAAATTTGATAGTGTTTCTAATTAAGCTAGCCTTCACTGTTTTTTTCTGGTAGATCAGTTGGAGGCCAGCTTTTGACTTCCCAAAACTCCCATTTTTTTCATAATCCAAAAATGTGAAATAAAGCATGATTGGTAGAACAGTGATAAAGAATGTAAGGCTTTGTGCTTGAATTTCTGTTTGCATTGGAATGCCATTAAAAAAAATGTAGTAATAAGATATTGCACATAGAAACAGAAGAACTAAATAAGTTAAAATTAAAAGATAATCAAATAGAAATTCAATCATTCTTTTTCTTAACGAAATAGGATTGAATGCTAAAATTTTCATCATCGTTTCCCCCTTTCTTCTCCCTACTATAACAAGATTCTATGAATAAATTAATCATATAAAACATGTAGATACTATCGTTAAAAGTATCAGACAGATGTTTATTTACGATACTCCTCTACTTTATATTTATATTCATTAATCAGTTATTTTGAATAATTTTTTTCACTCTTCGAGTCTCTAGCTTCTTTCCAGAGGATAGCTGCAACTTTTAACATCAAAACTACGCACTCAGCGGTTCGCTGTTACCGCATCACTATCGCTCTGCGACAGCTATCGCATAAAGTATTCGTAATTAATGACTTCGGTCTACTCCCTTGTCATTAAAACGACTGCTTCAACATGATATGTCCCTGGGAACATATCTACTGGTTGAACAGCTCCTAGTTTATAACCAAGGTGCCTCATGATTTCCATATCTCTTGCTAGGGTTGCTGGATTACAGCTAACATAGACTACTTTTTCTATATCCATAGCTGCAAGATCTCTCAAGAAGCTTTCTTCGCACCCTTTACGTGGTGGATCGACAATAACTGCATCTAATTTTATATTTTGTGAGATTAGCTTTTTAATTATATCCTCACTTTTTCCTAATAAGAATTCTGCATTAGTTATATTATTATTTTTCGCATTTTCTCGTGCATCTAGTACTGCTGCTTCTACTATTTCTATACCATAAACTTTTTTCACTTTTTGTGCAGCGAATAAACTTATCGTTCCAATACCACAATATGCATCAATTATCGTATCATCTTCTTTTAGTTCGGCTAATTCCAGTGCCTTACTATAAAGAACTTCTGTTTGGATTGGATTTACTTGGTAGAACGAGCGTAGCGAAATTTTAAATTCAATATTGTTTAATACATCTACTATATAATCTCGTCCAAATAATTTTTCAGTTTTGTCTCCGAAGATAACATTAGTCTTTTTATCATTAATGTTCAACATCACGCTAACTATTCTATTGTCTAAGCTCGTAATTTTTTCTACAAACTCATTCAGCTTTGCAAATCTCTCTTTGGCAATTATCCCTACCATAATTTCACTTTTGCTAGAATTTGTTCTAAACATTATATGGCGAATTGCACCTTTGTGACCCTCTTCATCATATACTGATAAATCTAATTCAATTATCAAACTACGAATATCATTCATCAGTTTATTGTGTTCATCATATTGAATAAAACATTTTTCAATATTAATCACATCATGACTACGCGGTTTGTAATAACCCATTCGTACTTCATTATCCACTTTTTGAACTGGAATAACTGATTTATTACGGTAGTGATATCCATTCTTCATTCCCAAAGTTGGTAATACTTCGACACTATCTGCACCTAAGGTTTTGTTCATAATATTTTGAACTTTTTTCGTTTTAAAGCGCAGTTGTTCTTCATAATCCATATGTACTAAATTAGCTCCTGATGTTTTTGGCACTCCTTCAACGCGCTTATCAGAAACTTCTATTATATTTAACACCTTACCATAGCCAAGATTCTTTTTTAATTTTATTATTTTGAATTCAATAAATTCCCCCTCTATCACATCTTCAATAAAAATAGGGAAATTATCTACTTTTATTACTCCAAGACCATCATGAGTATAATCAATGACGCGTCCTGTTAATACATCATTTTTTTGCATATTAGTCCTCTCTAATTCATTCAAGATAGCAACCTTATAATCTATCTTTTACTATTAAAAAATTTATCTAATTTCTAATTTTTATGAAAAAAGAACAGTAATAGGAAACTTTATCTCCTACACTGTTCTCCTATTAATTATATATTTACTATATCAAAATTGCATAATAAATATTTATTCAATTACATACTTACACCAATTACTTTTATACCATTAACAAATTCAAGGTTTTTAATTTGTTTTGTTAATTTTTCAATATTAGTATGCTCGGCATCTATTTCTAACGAAATAATTATAGTAGCTCGAGCATTAATTGGTACTGTTTGGTGGATAGTAAGTACACTACATTTTTCATCATTGACTATTCGTAATATTTTACCTAAAATTCCTGGAATATCATCAACGTCTATTGATAATGACAAAATAGACTGTCTTTGAATATCTTGAATCGGGAAAATTGTATCTTTATACTTATAAAAAGCACTTCTACTTAAATCAAATCTCTTTGATGCTTCCAAAATAGATAGTTTAGGGTTTTCTTCAAGAGCTTTTTTCATAATCAATGTTTTTTTTACTGCTTCAGGTAACACATCTTCTCTGATTATATAATATACTTTTTCTTTATCCATAGTTTTGCCCCTATTCTACAAATTCAAACTCACCTTTTAGAATCTTAACTGTATCACCATTTTTACATCCACGTTCACGTAATGCATCATCCACTCCCATAGAGCGCATTTGTTGTGCGAATCTTCTTACAGATGCATCACGGTTAAAGTCCGTCATTAAGAATGCACGTTCAATACCTGGGCCACTTACTACATAAGCAGCTGTATCATCTCTTGTAATCTTGAATGTTTCATCTTTTGGTTTATGTTTATAAAGAACTCTATTTTCCATACTTTCTTCTTCAGTGTCAAGTTCATATAGCATATTAGGATCTGTAGAATCTAATATATCGCTTATTTTATAAAGTAGGTTATCTACATTTGTTCTAGTAAATGCTGAAATTTCTACGATATCAACTTCTTCACCATCAGCTGCTAATTTAGCTTTAAATTCTTCTAGATTTTCTTGCGCTGCTGGAATATCCATTTTATTAGCGACTACAATTTGCGGACGTTCTAATAAACGCATATTATACTCACCTAGTTCTTGATTAATAATTTTATAATCTTCGTATGGATCACGTCCATCAGTCGCTGACATATCTACTACATGAACTATTACTTTAGTTCTTTCTATATGACGTAAAAACTGATGCCCTAAACCTACACCTTGGCTAGCTCCTTCGATAAGTCCTGGAAGGTCAGCCATAACAAAACTACGATGGTCTTTCGTTTCAACTACACCTAAATTAGGAGCTAATGTTGTAAAATGATAATCTGCAATTTTTGGTTTAGCTTTTGAAGTGATTGATAGCAATGTTGATTTCCCTACTGATGGGAATCCTACTAAACCTACATCAGCCATAAGTTTAAGTTCAAGAGTAAGATTGCGTTCTTCTCCTGGTTCACCATTTTCTGCAATTTCTGGAGCTGGATTTGATGGTGTTGCAAAACGACAATTACCACGTCCTCCGCGTCCACCACGTGCTACAATTACTTCTTGTTCATGTTCTACAAGGTCTGCAAGTACCTCTCCTGTGTCAGTATCACGAATAACAGTTCCTGGTGGTACTTTTAGATATAAATCTTTTGATTTACGTCCATGCATTCCTTTACTCATTCCGTTTTCCCCATTTGGTGCAACGAATTTTTTCTGATAGCGATAGTCCATAAATGTTCTAAGTCCTTCATCAACTATAAATACAACATTCGCACCACGGCCGCCGTCTCCTCCCGCAGGTCCACCTTTAGGAACATACTTTTCACGTCTAAACGCTACTAGACCATTCCCACCGTCACCTGAACGGACAAATATTTTTACCTCATCTAAAAACATACTATTCTCCTATATCTCTTTTACTATTAATTTCTATTAAAAACTATTCTTAATCACTCTTTACAAGTATACATATCCCATTTATTATATCATAATTTTTTATGGAAAAATACTATTAAATAGTTTCAAAAAAAAAAAAAAAATAACGGTTGCCTAGCAACCGCAATGTACTCCACAGGCAGGACTCGAACCTGCGACCCTCTGATTAACAGTCAGATGCTACTACCAACTGAGCTACTGTGGAAAAATATCTAAAATAAAAAAATGGAGCGGGTGATGAGAATCGAACTCACAACATCAGTTTGGAAGACTGAGGTTTTACCACTAAACTACACCCGCATTTGAAATTTTATTTAATTGTTATCTTGTTATGTTTAATATTATATTACAACTCTAATGCTTTGTCAATATTTTTTTCATTTTCTTTCAGATTTTTTTGTAGTGTTACAATAGATGTGAGACAAAAATAAAAAAAGAAGAGTAAATTCCTGTATAATGAAGTACAACAAATCAAAAAAAGAATTTACTCCCATGTACCCAAAAACAGAAAGATAATTTAGCTGTTAAGTTCTCTAAATATGTGAATTTTTAACAAACCGTATGCAAACCGTATGCAAAACAAAACAAAAAGCCTTAAACGTTTATACTTTAAGGCTTTTCAAACTTTATTATTTAGTTTCTCTGTGTAAAGTCACTTTTTTTAATCTTGGACAGTATTTTTTAAGTTCAATACGGTCTGGATTATTTCTTTTGTTCTTTTTAGTAATGTAGTTTCTATCACCACATTCAGTACAAGCTAATGTTACATTTACGCGCATTAATATAACCTCCTATAAAATTTAATCTTAACAACTTTTTCATACAACAAAATATATTTTAACATAACTTACTTAATATTTCCAGTATAAAATGTTAATTTTCATAATTTTTTTTAGAAAATCATATCAAATGCTTTTTACTCCCCAAAAACTTTATAATAATCTTGTTTGAATTTTTCAATACCGATATCAGTAAGTGGATGTTTGATCATTTGTTTTATTACACTATAAGGAACTGTTGCTATATCGCAGCCCATTTTTGCACATTCAGCTACGTGAATAGGATTTCTTACACTTGCAGCGATAATTTCGGCATCAATATCATTGTTAGAGAATATTTCTACAATTTCTTCAATTAAAATTAATCCATTATGTGAAATATCGTCTAAACGCCCTAAGAATGGTGAAATATAAGTAGCACCAGCACGAGCAGCAAGTAAAGCTTGGTTTGCGCTAAAGATAAGTGTTACGTTCGTTTTAATCCCTTCTTGTTTTAAAATCTTAACAGCACGTAATCCATCTTCTGTCATAGGAATTTTTACAACCATGTTTGGATGAATTTTAGCAATTTCTCTAGCTTCTTCTACCATATCTTTCCAGCAAGTAGTCGTTGCTTTTACTTCACCACTTATTGGTCCATCAACTATTTCTGTGATTTCTTTAATAACTTCTTTAAAATCACGACCTTCTTTTGCTATAAGTGATGGATTAGTTGTTACCCCGCAAATCACCCCAAGGTCATTGGCTAACTTAATATCATCCACATTAGCAGTATCTATAAAAAATTTCATTATATAATCCCCTCTCGATTTTTTATCTTTATTTTATCATAACACATCATAAAAACGATTTCAATTTTTTATTTACTTACAGAAAATATTTCTTTTTTAGCTATCGTCATATTTGTTTTTTCAAAAAATATATGATAGAATAACACTATATTTTAGGAGGTAAATGATGAAGAAATTTTTAGAAAAAGTACCTTATTTAATTTTTTCTTTCTTTTTATTTATAATACTCCCTCTATGTTCTTATTTTATATCTAATAAATCAGGAATGATAATTTTACTTCTTATATTTATGTATCCTATTGTTAGTTTTGTAATATCATTTCTATATGCATATAATAAAAAGGACTTTAGTTACTTATTTTCGTTTATTATAGGTTTCTTCTATTTAATATCTTGTTTAATTATTTTAAACTTTGATATTCTTATCTATGGACTTGGTTATGTGTTCTTTAGTTTGTGTGGGCAAGGTATTGGTTTTTTAGCTAATGAACTCCGTAAAAATAAAAAAAGTACTAAATAGGGTTTAAAAAATCGGACTGATGAAAATTCATCTAGTCCGATTTTTATTATATTTCATATCCTAATAACATTCCGCCTTCTTCTCCGTAGAAACTACAGATTCCAGAAGTAGGTACCGCGATAAATTCTACATTTGTGAATTTTTCTTTTAATTTTTCTTCTATTTTTTCACAAATATTTGTATTATTTCTATGAGTAATTACAGCTCTTCCACCTTTGTATCCAGCTTTAATCATTTCGTCTACTACAGTAGAAACGGCTTTTTTCTCTCCACGAACTTTGTGTAGTAAATGTAATGTGCCTTCACTACTTGCTTCTCCTACCATACGCATATTTAGTAATCCTACTAGCGCAGCAGCTAGTTTATTTAATCGACCATTTTTCACTAGATTATCTACTTTTTCTAATACGAAAATAAGTTTTGAATTTTCCTGATATTTTGTCATTGCTGCAACTACTTCTTCAAAAGATAACCCTTCTTTAATTAGTTCATTTATTTTAAGAAGAAATAGATCATTTTGCCCACCAGCTGAAAGAGTATTAATAATATGTATATTAACATTATGATTTTCTTCTTTTAACATTTTTTCAGCTATAACCGCACTATTATAACTTCCAGACATTCCACCAGTCAAAGTTAAAACTATTACATTCTCTGCACCTCTATAAGCTGATAAGTAAGCCTCCGGGCTAGGACACGCTGATCTAGCTGGTTCTGAACTAGCGTACATTTCGTCCATCATTTTATCAATATCTAAATCTAAATTGTCTACAAAAACTTTATCCTCTATTTGAAGAGAAAACGGTACTCTTTCATAAGCAACATTTTCAGCTTTATTAGGGATTTCTCTGAAATCACACGCAGTATCTACAACTACTTTCCACTCCATTTTTTATTCTCCTCTTTTTTACCTATTATTATATTATTTTAACTCGTCTGCTAATTCCAATGTTTGCTCATATAACTTCACAGTTGCACATGCTGACTTTATAACAATAGGTATCTCATCAGTATCTTCACCGTTCATACAAGCTACAAAATTATTATACATTATTTCTGATTTATCATTTTCAGTAAGTATGGTCAGTGTTTTGCTTATTTCTTGAATTGAGAAAACATTTTTCAAATAAGTAATAACTATTAATCTTGCCAATTGACATCGACTATATTTTTTCTTTATAGGTTTATCCACATAATGATTTTTAACATAATTGTTAATCATAGCTGATGTTAACCCTTTGTCATTTTTTAGCATGACTGGACTATGTAATTTATTTACGTACTCTAGTACTTGGTCTAAATATAAATCTATTTCGGGTAGTTCTGACCATTTTGGATATTCTCTCACCAAATTTCCTCCACCTCTTTATCTAGTTTTTACAATTACATTATATTGTTTTTTAAACTAATAGTCAAGAAAAATAAAACTTTTCCACAAGATTTCTCTTATGAAAAAGTTTTTTATTATGCTAATTGTTTTTTTATATTTTTCTTCATATACATATAATATACTAGAACTCCCAGTGCATATGTCCCTAAACCTATTATCCACCCTATCCAAAGACCATCTATGCCTATACCTTTCTTAAACACTAAAAAGTACGCTACTGGAATACCTACTAAATAATAACCGATAAACATCGCTACGCATATAGGTACAACTTTTTTATAGCCACGAAGAACTCCTGCTAAAGCTGATGCAAAAGAATCACAAATTGCAAAACCTATCGCATATAATAATAAATGTGCTGTTAGTGCTATAACGCCTAAATCTTTACTATATAAATATGGAATATTAGCATCGAATATCCAAACAATCAGTCCTGCTAAAAATGCAAAAATCATTCCCATTATTACTCCAAGAATTGTATAACGGCGTGCCATTTTATAATTTTTTGCCCCTACATGATAGGCTACTATTATCGTAACAGTATTTGCTATACTCCCTGGTAAACTATATAAAAAACCTGAGAAATTCAATGCTGCCTGATGCGAGGCTATAATTGTTGTATCAAAACGTGATACCATTAGAGATAAAGTAGAAAATACTACAGTTTCTAGCGCTGTGGCTATAGCTATCGGTACTCCTAGCTTAAATATTTCTCCCCAATGTGAGAATTTAATTCCTTCTTTTTCAAAAATCTTATACTTATTAATTTTTGGGTGCTTTAGTATTAAAAATAAAGCTATGAAGAACAACACCGTATAAGTCAACGATACCGCCATACCATTACCTGCTCCACCAAGCTCTGGCATCCCTAATTTACCAAAGATGAAACCATAAGCTAATAAAACATTCACAGGTACAGAAATTACCATCATTATCATCGATAATCCAGTAAGTCCAAGGCTGTCCATAAAAGCTCTAAGTACAACATATAAAAATATCGGTAAAACTCCTATACTTTCGTAAAATAAGTATTTTTTTGTAACCCTAGCTATGTTTTCATCCATGCCTAACCCATTAACTATGGGCTCTGCTAAAGTATTTAATCCTATAATAAGCATGATACTAATAAAAACTGCAATATATAAAAACTGACGAACTTTCGTTGGGATTTCTTGTTCTCGCCCTTTCCCCATCAATTGTGACACAATCGGAACTATTCCAAGAACTATAGAATTTAGGGTATACATTACAGGATTCCAAATATTAACACCCATGCTAACTCCTGCAAGGTCAGTAGGACTGTAATGACCAGCCATAAATGTTCCTATCATCGATGATGAATAAGATATTATTTGATATATTAGAACTGGCAATAACAATTTAATAAAAATTTTAGACTGTTCTTTTATATTCTCACCTTGATACATAGTTCCTCCTTATTTTATTTACACTTTTATATCATTGTATATCTAGTTATAATTAATTTTCCACAAAAAAAATCCAAAAGTAAATACTTTTAGATATCATCGATTTATACTAATATGCAACTGAGACTTGAATAGATTAGAAAACCGTTAGTTTAATCGACAACTCAACCTCAACAAAAACTTACACCCACAATGACATTACTTAATGCTGCTTCCTTCCGGACCTGACATGGTTCATAAGTATTGCGTCGTAAGATGCCTCAGTCTCAACATTACGTGTTAAACTCGACATTCCCTAGTCTACCCGCATCTCAGTATTCAGCCTTGCTAAAGCGGATTGCAAGTACAGGGCACCGCTAACTCCCCACCTAGCATTTCTTAATTATAGCAAATAAAAAATTAAAAATCAAGAGCTTTACAAAAAAGGTTATAGCTATAAAATATATCTCCTTAGTTACTTTTATCAATCTCTCACTATTTACTCTAATGTATTAATTTATCCAGGTCGTCTATATTTAAAATACAGTCTTCCTCATTAATGACTAAACAAGGTATTCCTATTTGCATACTCCCTTGAATACCTTCAAATGATTTATATGTATCTCTAACATATAAAAATTGTTTCAAATTTTTTAGAGAAGATAATATTTCCACCTCTTCATAGCCTATTTCCAATTCTGCTAGTTTTTCTTTAAATGGCGCTGTATCCGGACAACTCTGTGCATAATATAAAATATTTTTCATAAATCATCTATCCTTCCTTCTGGTTTTAATAGTAAATCTACTTTATATTTTAACACAAAATAAAAATAAGCTCTATATTTTAAATGTCGATTTGAACAAAAAAGTTAGATTAAAAATCTAACTTTTTAGAATTCAAATATTATAGAACTTATTTTTTCCTTTGTATCTTAACTCTTTTTATCGAATCAGAAAATACTGACGCTAAAAGTATCCCCATCGCAATAGCTCCTGCTTGGAGTATAGTTTCTATACCTACTTTAAATGCTACATTGTAGTTTTTTGTAACTAAATTTTGCATAGTATTGTACATACCATACCCTGGCACTAATGGAATCATTCCAGTATAAATAAAGATTGTTGCTGGCATACGAAGTATCTTAGAAATATTTGTCGAAAGAATCCCAACGCATAAAGCACCAAAAAAACTTCCAACTACTACATCTGTTAGTAAATTAACCAATACATATACTAACCATCCTGCTGCTCCAATCATTGAACAGCTCAACAATGATTTTTTAGGAGCATTAAAAAATATTGCAAATGCAAATGTTACAACGAAACCTGCAATAAATTGTATATAAATATTATATTCCATAACCTACTCCTTTATACTACCTTTAATCCCATAATTACCCCTAAGGCAATTGCTGTTGATATAAAAATTGCTGATTGCAGACCTATTATCCCAGATAAATAATCCCCAGCCATAAAATCACGAACCGAATTAGTTACTTGGACTCCGGGAACAAGAGGCATAAGGCTTACTATGATTATACTTACTGGATTATGAATAAATAAAAATTTAGTAAGAATCATCACTAATACCGTAGAGATAAAGGCTCCTAAAAAATTAGTTAAAAAAGATATTATTTTATATCTTCCAATGAACAATAAAAATGCTACTTCTACTGCCATAACTAAAAAGGCTACTATACTATCTTTAAACGTCCCACCAAACATAATTGCAAAAAATGGTGCTGATATAGTCAATGCAGACAATACTGCTAAATTAGAATACCTAGTTTTATTTTTTATATCTTTCATTTTTCTAAAGGCATAATCTAGAGAACATCCGCCCATAACCATTTTTCTCGATAAGTCATTTAATAATGAAATTTTTTCAAGATTTCTATCTCCTAAAACTACTCTTCTCATAGCATTATAGGTCGTATCATCATATACAAACGATACAATTACAAAATTATAGGTAACTAAAATGTTGGGAGCTTTTATATTATCAAATGATTTATAAATTCTATTTACAGTATCTTCTACCCTATAGACTTCTGCACCATAAAACAGCATACTTTTAGCGATTTTCACACTAAAATTCAAAAGTTTTTTTGCATCTTGTTCACTTTGCAATAACTGAATCATCCTTTACCTCCTTTTCCGTTCAAATATACCTTTTATTTTTTAACTTATAACTTCTTCTATTTTTTTAGCCTTAGCTTGTAATTCAAGCACTTTCTCACTTTTTTCTTCTTTAGCTTTTTCCAACTGAGATAAGATATAATTTACTTTATCTAACTCTTGTTTTTGTTTTTTTATAAATAAATCATTTTTTTCTTTTGATAAAAATTTGCCAAAATTCTTTTCATCTTCTGTTAAAGACATCTGCCCATCAGTTGCGACTATAATCTCGTAAATATGCCCATCTTCTTCTATAATGTTTTCTGCAGTAATAGTATAGCCTAAATCTTGTAATTTTTCACGGACAAATCTCTCTCCTAGATTTGGCTGTAATATTAAATTTGGTCTATTAATTAGTTTATCTTTTCCTTTTTCTAAAATATCAGCAATTAGCTTTCCACCCATACCACAAATAGTAATTACTTCTATATTGTCAGCAAGTTCAATCGCGTCTAATCCAGCGGCTTTTCTACATTCAATAACTGCTGATAAACCCTCTTCATTTACATTTTTTATAGAAACCTTATGAGGCCCTTCCACTATTTCCCCGGCAATAGCAAAGTTAATCTTGTTTTCTTTCGCTAGATAAATTGGCAAATAGGCATGATCACTTCCTATATCAGCCAAGCGCTTATCTTCTACATAGCTCGCTACTAATTTCAATCTTTTATTTATTGCTAGCATTTTCATCCTCCTATCTTCTATAATTACTAATCCAAAAAGTCTTTACTAAAACTTGTCGTAATTATTGTTTTTTTCTTTTTAGAATCAAATTCTTCAAAATTTGTAATAATAGTATCTCCAAATTCACTTTTTAATTTTTTTGATAATTTTCTTAATTTTTCTTCTCCTTTATAATCCTTAGAATCAAAAATATCAAGTTGGACTTTTAGTTCTTTCTCTTTTTTTATATCATTTAACGACACTCCTAAAAGTCTAACACCTTTAGAAAAATCATAATGTTCTAACAATAATTCCCATGCATATGTGAAAATTTTGTCAGGTTGATTAATATATTCTGGAATCTTCTTCGATCTTGTTATACTTTTAAAATCGCTAAATTTTATCATAATGGATATATTATTTCCAACATAATCCCTTGTTTGTGCACGATTGCTAACTTTTTTACTTAATTTTTTAATTTCACTAGAAATATCATCTTCTTCAATAAGATCTTGAACAAATGTTTTAGAATTACCAATAGATTTTCTTTCTACAGTATATTTTAATTCTCTATTATCTTCTCCATTAGCTCGTTGTTTAAGTCTTAATCCTTGAATTCCCAAAACACTGTGTAGTATAACTTCATTAGCTTTAGCCATATCTCCTATAGTATTAATCCCAAGTTTTTTTAGCTTTTTAGTTGCAGCTTTCCCACATCCATGCATTTCACCCACATCTAAACCCCAAAGGAGCTTTTTATAATTATTTTTGTTAATAATCGTAAATCCGAGAGGCTTTTTAAAGTCTGAACCCATTTTCGCAAAAAATTTATTAAACGAGACCCCAACACTTGAAGGCATGCCTAATTGTTTATAAATCCTTCTTTGGATAGTTGCTATTGCTTTTACAGGTTCTGGAAAATCACTTAAATCAATATATGCTTCGTCAACGGAAATAACTTCTACTTTTTCTGTATATTGGCGAACTAAATCAAAAATTCTCTTTGATTCTTCTTGATATTTTACCATATCAGGCTTAAGTATTTTTATATTCGGACACAGTTTCCTTGCATCTCCAACACGCATAATTGACTTTACACCTTTATCTCTAGCTTCATAATTGGCTGTAACAATAATTCCATGACGTGTTTTGATTTCTCCAGCAATAGCTAAAGGTTTCCCTTTTAATTCTGGATCATATTTTTCTTCTACACTAGCATAAAAACAATTCATATCTATATGCGCTATTACCTTTGACATCAATCCACCCCCTATTTTTATAATATATTAAGAGCAGGATATTTATATAGCAACTTGCACTACACTATACTCCCGCTCTTATATTTAGTAATTTTAAATCAGTGTAAAATTAACAATTATAATAGGTTTTCTCTTCGTATTATCATATAATAAACTTGATAACATACTTCTAACTTCAGCTTTTATAGCTGCACACTCTCTGATACTCTTAATAGGATTATTCTCTATATACTCTATTATTTTCTCTTCAGCTTCTTTTATAAGCTCCATACTCTTCTTAACATATACAAAACCTTTTGTTTGAATGCATGGACGACCCACCAGAATTTTTTCTTTCCTACTTATAGCATATGAGGCTACAAAAATCCCATCATTTGATAACAGTTTTCTATCTTTAAGAACACTATCTTCAACATCGCCAATTCCACGACCATCTACTAATATATTACCTACTGTAACGTTATTAGGTATTACTTTTGCTCTATTTCCACTAATTTCTAGTGTAGTACCTTTTGCTAGAATATGAATATTGTTAGCCGCTACTCCTGTTTCTGCTGCAATTTCAGCATGTTTACGTAGATTTCTGAATTCTCCTTGAACTGGAACAAAGAACTTCGGCATAAGCATATTTAACATCATCTTCAATTCTTCGCGAGTAGCATGGCTCGCAGCGTGAAGACGTTTTGATGCTGTTACTACATGTGCACCAAGTTTAACAAGAAGATTCAATGTTTGGAACAACATTACTTCCATGTTAGGCGATGGTGTCGCTGCAATCATAATAGTGTCCCCTGATTCTATTTGAATACCTTTAATATTCTTCTCAGCAATGTTCTTCATAGCCTCGATTGGTTCTCCTTGATCACCTGAAGATAGAATACAAATTTCATTTTGTGGATAATTACCAAGCTCATCTACTGTAATTAAGTTTTCATCTTCTATTGCCAAGTAATTCATATTTCTCGCAGTATTAATAGAGTCTTCTATCGCTTCTCCTAGTAATAGAAGTTTTCTGTTTTGTCCTAATGCCGCACGAACTATATGTGAAATTGTTAAGAAATTTGAAGCGTAACAAGTTACGATTATGCGTTTATTCGCTTGATAAAATGCATTATCAATTTGCTCAGCTGCTTCATTTTCAGGTACATTATATCCTTTCATATTAGCGTTGCTAGAGTCACTAAGTAAAGCTAATACACCTTTTTTCCCTAATGTACTAATTTTTACAATATCAGATTTATATTCTTTACTTACAGATTGGTCAAACTTAAATTCCCCAGTATAAACAATATTACCTTGTGATGTTTCTATACAAATACCAAGTGAATCAGGCATAGAGTATGTTGTTTTGAAAAAAGTAATACTCGCACTATTAAAATCATATTTATTATTTTCTTTTACATAGTAAAACTTAATACGACGTTTAATTCCTAAATGTTTTAAATGATTTTTTAATAAATCAATAGTTAATTTAGACCCATAAACTGGACATTTAAGTTTATCTATTATATATGGTACAGCCCCCATAGAACTTACGTGCCCATTTGATAGGAATATCCCTTTTACTTTTTGTTTATTACGAACTAAATAACTAATATCTGGAATTACTGCATCAATCCCTATCATCTCTGTTTCAGGGAACATAAGACCTGCATCAAGCACAAAGATTTCATCAGCTATTTCTATCATATACATATTTTTAGCTACTTCATCCACTCCTCCTAGAGGTGTAATGCAAATTTTAGGAATTAGTTTTTTAACTTTGTTTTCTTTTAAACTTACTTCCTTTTGTATGCTACTTTGATTTTTTTCTATTTTTATATTCTTTTTATTTATGGGTTTATTATTTCTCTTTTGGTGAGTTTTTTGCTTATTATTGCTGTTTTTACTTACTTGGACATTCTTTGCAATACTAATATTATTATTACTCATTATTTCCTCCTTGTTTAATCATACTTTTTACCGGTTCAAAATCTCTTCTATGGATTGGGGTAATACCGTATGCCTTTAACCCTTCCAAATGCTTTTTCGTTCCATAACCTGCATTATTTTCAAAATCATAGTATGGATATTTCTTTGCATATTCTTTCATTAATCTATCACGGTAAACTTTTGCTATAACTGAAGCTGCTGCGATAGAAACACTCTTTTCATCACCTTTTACCATACTAAAGTTAGGTATTGGATAGTTTTCAAAAGGCATTGCATCAATTAATAAAAAATCTGGTCTTACTTTTAATTGTTCTACTGCACGTTGCATCGCAATACGTGCGGCATTATAAATATTATATCTTTCAATTTCTTCATTACTCACTTCGCAAATAGCGTATGCAAGTGCTTCTTCTTTTATTTTTTCAAAAAGTTCTTCACGCTTTTTCTCTGATAATTTTTTTGAATCATTTAATCCTTCGAAATAACTACCTTGTTTTAAAATTACCGCTGCAGCAACAACTGGCCCTGCTAATGGTCCACGCCCTACTTCATCAATACCACAGATGTATTTACATCCTTTATTATAACATTTATTTTCATAAAATGATTTTTTTTCGTACTCTTTTTTATAAAAAAGTTTTTTTTCTTGTTTTTTATCAAAACTTGCCAACAATTTTTGAACACCACTTCTCTCATCATTTCGTAACTGTTCTAAAATTTTTTCATTTGGATTATCTTGTGATAAAATTTCTTTTACTTCATTAATTTTCATCACTAACCTCTTCATTTATCATATCATTATAGTTATCTAATGTAATTAGCCCAAACTTTTGTGTTCTAAAATCTTGAATAAGAAGTTTTATTGTTGAATCATAATCATAATCCCCACCAATTTTTTTGAAACGTTTATCTGCAATTTTTTCCATTATAAAGACATTCTCATCATCAGCAGTAACATCTATTTTATACAGATTTTTCATATTTTCTAAATAACTTTGTTTTAATAATTCTATTAAATACAAACTTACATCATCAAGCGGTGTAATATCATCTTTTATAGAACCAATTAGACTTAATTTCTTACCAATTTCTTGATTATCGAACTTCGGCATAAGAATACCTGGAGTATCTAAAAGTTCTATATCTTTATTAAGTTTTAACCACTGTTGTTTTTTTGTAACACCTGGTTTATTGGCGGTATTTGCTACATTTTTCTTAATTAATTTGTTTATAAAAGTAGACTTTCCAACGTTAGGAACTCCTATAACCATTGAACGAATAGCTCGTGGTTTAATTCCTTTAGCCACTTGTCTTGCAATTTTTTCTGCAAGCTCTTCTTTTGCTTTGTCAATAACTTTATTTAAATTATTACTGTTTTTAGCATCTGTATAAACTACCGTATAACCTTTTTTCTCAAAATAATTCTTCCATTTAGCTGTTTCTGTTCGATCACATAAGTCTATTTTATTAAAAATAATTATCTTCTTTTTATCTTTTACTACTTCATCTAAATACATATTATGAGAAGATAATGGGCAACGAGCATCTACTAATTCAAAAACTATATCTACTAATTTTAATTTTTCTTTTACTTCTCTTGTTGCTTTCGCCATATGCCCAGGAAACCATTGAATTACCATGAAATTTTATCTCCTTTAAATTTACTTTATTTGTTTTTTTTATTAACAATTCTTCAATACTTTTTTAACAGTCCTTTATATTTTACCATATTTTAGTCATTTTTTTTACATAATATGATAGTTTTATGAAATAAAATCATTACTTATTTCTTAAATTTCTTATAGATGATTATAACTACCTCTTATAGAAAACATAATATCTATAGTATAAATTCACACTAATTACAGTAAAAAAGAGAAGTTAAAAACTTCTCTTTTTTACTAACGTTTATCAATTTTTTTAACTACCGTATCTCCTAAAATTTGAATAGCAAAAACGATAACTAGAATTAACACTGTAGCAACAAATGTTAGTGTACTATTATTACGTTGGAACCCATCTAAATAAGCAAGGTTTCCTAAACCACCAGCACCGATAACACCAGCCATCGCTGTTGCACCTACTAAGGCAATAGCTGTAACTGTCAGACCAGAAACAATAGCTGGTAAACTCTCTGGAATTAATACTTTAGTTATAATAGTGATTCTTTTTGCACCCATTGCACGAGCAGCTTCTATAACACCCTTATCAACCTCACGAAGACCTATTTCTACAAGTCGAGCATAGAAAGGTGCTGCTGAAATAATAAGCGCAGGAATAGCAGCTTGAACCCCAATAATAGTACCAATCAAAGCTTTTGTAAAAGGAATTAATAATACTATTAAAATAATAAACGGAATTGCCCTAAAGATATTTACTATCGCCGTTACAACAGTGTAAAATCCTCTACCAAAAATACCTTTACTATTTGAAGTAATATAAAGTAATAATCCTAAAAATAATCCAAGTAAAAATACTGCAATCAATGACTCAAATGTCATAATTAATGTTTCTATTGTTTTTTCTTGAACTTTATCCCAATTAACTCTTGAAAACTCAAACATTATAACACCTCCGTTAAAATTCCTAGCTCATTTAATCTAGTTATTACTTTCTCTACATTTTCGTTACTTCCTATTAGTTGAACAAATAAAGTTCCTATATTAGCATTTGCTGTTTTATCTATATGACCATTGATAATATTAAAATCAAAATCAATTTCTTTTATCAGCATACTAAGAATAGGTTTTTTAGACGTATTATTATCAAACGTAAATTTGATTATTATACCGTCTGTAAATACTTTTTTCCACTCTTCAATATTTTCGCGTTCTTCTATCTCTGAAGCAAATGATGTTTGACTTAAGAATTTTTTAGTAACTTCTTGTGTCGGATGATAGAATACTTCTGATACTAATCCATCTTCAGCTATAGTTCCTCCGTCGATTACTGCTACTTTAGTGCAAATAGTTTTTATAACATTCATTTCATGAGTAATAAGAACTACGGTAATATTAGTTTTTTTATGAATTTCTTTAATAAGATTTAGAACTTCTGCAGTGGTTTCTGGATCAAGTGCACTCGTTGCTTCATCACAAAGTAGTATCGATGGGCGCCCTGCTAATGCGCGTGCAATACCAACTCTTTGTTTTTGCCCACCAGATAATTGAGAAGGATAAGCATTAAGTCTATCTTCAAGTCCTACCAGTTTCGCAAGTTCTTCTACTCTTGCTTTTATTTCTTGTTTTGATTTTCCTAAAATTTCTAATGGGAAAGCTATATTTTCTGCAACTGTTCTACTCCACAAAAGATTAAAGTGTTGGAAAATCATTCCTATTTTTTGGCGTTTCAGACGACGTTGTTCCTCTGTAATTTTATTAAAATCATCACCATCAATAATTACTTCTCCATCTGTTGCAACTTCCAATCCATTTAGAAGGCGGACTAGCGTACTCTTACCTGCACCAGAATAACCAATTATTCCGTAAATATCCCCTTCCTCCACTTTAAGATTAATATTTTTCAATGCATGAACTTTATTATCATATATCTTGTTTACATTTTTTAATTCAATCATGCGCTTCTCCTTTCAATAATTTTCTATTATTTCTAAATAAAAACGCCCTTACTCCTCAACGGAATAAGGGCGTTTTACGCGGTACCACCTTATATTTTACTTACAACTACTGACATAGCTTATCCTATAACGTGGATTCCCGAACAAAGTTTACAATTAATGTTTACCTTATTAACCACTCGAACCATTTTCCTAAATGTCATAATATGTCTTCACAGCAAACGACACTCTCTTTGATTATTTAATCTAGTACTTATACGAGTATTGGTTTTATATTAAACTTAGCTATTAGTATAGCATCATATTTTTTTACTGTCAAGAATTAACTTAAATATTCTTTTAACACCTATTTAAACTAATCTTGGTTATCTACTTTATACTATTTTCTCTTAAGTATTCCCCTACTAAGCGAGCCATATCATCTAGAAGATCATCTAGTTCCTCCCAGTTTTTTACGGTTGCTCCACTTGCTAAAGGATGCCCACCTCCTGCATATTTTTCTGCAAGAGTATTAATAACAGGACCTTTTGAACGAATTCTTACACGCACTTTGTTTCCTTCATCAATTGCAAAGCACCATGCGTAAAGTCCTTCAAGACTTCGTAGTAGATTTACTCCAGTAGAAACTTCTCCTGGATCAACTCCATACTTATCCATATCTTCTTTCGTGATTTTCAAATAAGCTACACCATCTTGATATACATCATATTTTTCAAAAATAAATGCTCTAAAACGCATAAGATTTTCACTAATAATCTCCATTTTATCCAAGAGTTCACTCATGTTAAAGTCATATTTTATAAGTTCAGATGCCACTCTCAATGTTTCATTAGATGTATTCGGGAATAAAAATCTACCTGTATCTCCAACTATACCTAAATAAAGTAATTTTGCCGCTTCATCATTTAGTTTAATATCATATTTTTTATTTAGATATGTATAAAAATTATAAATAAGCTCACTACAAGACGAAACCTCAGCATTAACTAAATTAATATCTCCATAATTATCCAAAGGTGGATGATGATCTATTTTTATTAAAAAGTTATTTTTTGTAAATAGTTTCCCATCTATTCTAGGAAAGTTAGCTGTATCCGTTATTATTACCAAAGCATCTTTATAGTCATCTTCTACAACTTCACTATTTTCAAACAGAAAACACAGTGACGGTGAATCTTTTCCTACTGTAATAACTTCTTTTTCAGGAAAGTTAGTTTTTATAAGTTGGTACATCGCACCTTGTGATCCATAAGCATCTGGATCTGGTCTTTCATGACGATGAATAATTATTTTTTTACTTTCTTTTATTTTTCGAAAAATTTCTTCATATAGATTTTCATAAGTTTCTAACATTTAGCTTCTTCTTTCTACTAGTTTCTTTGGAATACTTGACAAGTTACCATGGCCTTAGCTACTAATTCAGTTTTATCAAATACTTCTACATCAAATTTGGCAGTTTTTCTACCTATATCCAAAATATTAACTTTTGTTGTCACTGTACGATCTAACGGAACTGATTTCAAGAAATACAATGAAACATTTTGCATAAGAACTTCACTTCTATTATAGTTGTAACTTGTTATATGAATTGATTCATCGATAATACTTAATAGTGCTGAGCTAGAGAAAGTACCGAACTGATCTAGCATTTGAGGAATAATTTTAACTTGCAGCCCATCAGCTCTTGGTACAATACCTTTACGCATAATTTCATCAAAAGTATCGTTGTTATGTCCTTCTTGGAATCTATTACTAGTTAATAATGAATTAATTACTAATTTTCTAGTTACTACTCCTAGTAATGTGTTTTTTGCATCAATTACAGGCATAAGTTCAAATCCTTCTAATAGCATAGTATTTGCTACAGAAGAAATAGGGGTATCTAATGTTGTTGTAGAAACCTTACGTTCCATAACTTCCTTAATTAATGCATCTTTATCTTTCAAGAATACATCACGAGCAGTAATAATACCAACTAATTTTCCATATTCATTGACAACTGGATATCGTGTATGTCCTACTTTCAATTGAAGATCATACCAATCTTTTACTGTATTATTAAGATTTATTGTATATAAATTCTCTACTTTTATATAAATACTTTCTACTGTTATAATGTCACGTTTAATAATTTGATCATTTGTTACCCTATTAATTAAATGCGTTACAGAAAAAGTATCGTGTGGTGTAATAATTAATGGAAGATTTTTACTATCTGCTAATGATTTTATATTATCATTTGGAATATATCCTCCTGTTACTAAAATAGCACAGCCTTTTTCCAATGACATTTCAATAATTTTTGGACGATTACCTATTATTAATAATGTCCCTTTTCTTATATGTTTTCCTACTTGTTCAGAATCCATAGCTCCAATCGCAAAATCTTGAACTATTTCATGAATTCCACCACGTCCTGCTATTAATTGTCCACTAACTATATTTACTATCTCAGAATAAGATAATTTTTCAACATTATCACGTTCTTTTTTCTGAATACGCACTGTTCCAACACGCTCTATTGATGATACAAATCCTCTATTTTCTGATTCTTTAATGGCTCTATATGCTGTTCCTTCACTAACTTTCAATTCTTTTGCCACTTGACGAACTGAAATTTTGCTTCCTATCGGTAAACTTTTTATATACTCTAATATTTTCTGATGTTTCGATTTCACAATTTTTCCTCCTTTTTTATTATAATACAAACTTTTATTTTATAACACTTTACTACTATAAATAATTATATACTTTTTAAGGCTCTATTTCAAGCATAAAAACGACGAAATTTAAGTTGTATTGCTTACATTTCATCGTTTTAAAGAGTTTTATTTTTAGAAGAATAATTTATATTAGTAGTATAAACATTATTCCCACTTTATATTATTACAGCAATGTTTTTACTTTTCTTCTATAACACCTTTATAGATTTTTTAAAAATTATATTACTACTTTCTACCAGCTGGTAGTTTTTTAGCATACCCTTCTTTAGTCTCTTGTTTAGCTCGAGCAATTACTAGTGAATCTGCTGGAACATTTTTAGTAACAGTAGAACCTGCTGCTATAACTGCACCATCTCCTATTTCAAGTGGAGCTATTAAATTTGAATTACATCCTATAAAAGTATTACTACCTATTGTAGTTTTATATTTATTTTTACCATCATAATTTACAGTAATTGTACCACAACCTATATTTGTGTTAGCTCCGACAGTAGTATCTCCAAGATAGCTTAAATGGGCTGTTTTAGAGCCTTCTCCATATACTGTATTTTTCAACTCTACAAAGTTTCCTACTCTAACATTTTCACCAAGCTCACAATTATTTCTAATATGAGAATATGGTCCTACACTTGTTTTATCACCAATTTTTGAATCTCTAATAGTTGAAGATAAAACTTTCACACCATTACCTATAACTGCATTTTCTAAATATGAATTAGGCTTTATTTGACAATCTTCTCCTATAATTGTATTCGATTTAAGTGTCACATTCGGGTAAATAGTAGTGTCTCGTCCAATAATAACATTAGGCGCTATATAAGTATTAGCAGGATCTACCAGCGTAACCCCCGCTAACATATGCCTTGTATTGATTCTATTACGCATTACATTTTCTGCATAAGAAAGTGCCACTCTATCATTAACTCCAAATGTTTCGTCAAAGTCATCACATAAATAAGTTTCGATAATTTCTTTTTGTTCACGAACTAAAGCAAGTACATCTGGCAAATAATATTCCCCTTGCTTATTATCATTTTTTACCTTTTCAAGCATTTCAAATAGTAGTTTGTTATCGAAACAGTATATCCCTGAATTAATCTCTTTTATCTGTTTTTCTTTATCAGTTGCATCTTTTTCTTCAACAATTTTCACTAATTTTCCGTTAACATCTCGAATGATTCTTCCATAAGCAAACGGATCATCAGCAATAGCAGTTAGAACCGTTGCCTTTGCATTACTATTTTCATGATGATCTAACATACTATTTATTGTTTCAGGACGAATAAGTGGAGTATCTCCATACATGACTATAGTTGTTCCTTCTTTATCAGCAAGCTCACTTTTTGCCATTTTTACCGCATGTGCTGTTCCTAACTGTTCAGCTTGAAGAACAAACTTAGTTCTATCGCCTAATACTTCTTTAACACGTTCAGCTCCATGCCCAACTACTGTAATTACTTCTTGCATCTCTAAATCACTCAAACTATCCAAAACAAGTTCTACCATAGTTCTATCACAAACTTTATGCAATACTTTATATAATTTTGATTGCATTCTTGTACCTTTTCCAGCTGCAAGTATTACCGCATATCTGTTATTGCTCATTAATTTTATCCTCTTTCTCTACTTGTCTTAATTTTTCTATTACATTTCCTAACTTAACATCAAAAGTTCCCTTAAATTCATCAATATTATCAATTTTTGATAAATATAAATAATCATCTTCGTGTTCTCTTGGTGAATCATAACATTGCGTTATTATTACCTTTCCTACTACAGTCACGTCAAATTCATTCATAAGACTTTCCATCCCAGTAAGCACTCCACCACCACGCATAAAGTCATCTACTAACAAGACTTTCGAGTGGCTTTCTAAACTCCTTTTAGATAAAATCATAGTTTCTATTTTTTTTGTTGATCCTGAAACATAGTTTATCGCAACTGTCGTTCCTTCTGTTACCTTATTGTCACGTCTTATAGTGATAACCGGTTTATTTAAAATAGATGCTATCGCATAAGCAACTGGAATACCTTTTGTAGCAACAGTAACTACCGCATCAATTTCTTTATTTTTGTAAATAGTCGCTATAACACGCCCTAATTTATTCATAAGACTAGGATTTCCTATTATATCAGACATAAAGATATAGCCACCAGCAAGCAGGCGACTTCCATCATTGATTTTATCTATAAACTCATTAAGAATAACCTTAGCATCTTCTTCTACTAATGTTGGTGTAAAAATAACTCCTCCACTAACACCAGCAAGCGTTCTAACTTCACCAATATTTTCTTCTTTAAACCCATTTTTTATAATATGGATATCTTCACTGATTGAAGATTTTGCTTGGTTAAACTTTGAAACAAAATATGTCAAAGGTATTAGCTTATTTGGATTATTTAATAAATACTCCGTCATTACTACTATTCTTTCGCTTCTCTTTAATTTCATCTTCTGCTCCTTGTAAAACATATTTCACACGAACTACGATATAATTCTATAAAATTTAGATTTTCAGTATTAATTCGTATATTATACCTATATAATACCATTATCGTTCGGATTAGTAAAGAGAAACTCCTTTTTTCTATACTAAAATCAGTTGTTTCGTCCTTGATTTTCGCAAAAAACTTACTTTTATAAAAAACAAATAAAGAAACTCTTCTAAATTATTCTTCTAGAGACTCAGCATAGTTCCCCCAAACCTCTAGGTATTCTGCTGTTTCCCCAGACTCTCTTCTCCCAAAAAAGACAGTGAAAATTTTACCAAACCACCCTGGATAACCCTGTATCCTTATAATTTGCGTCCTATTATCCCCTAAGTCTAAAACTTTGCATATAAGTATAGATTTCAATGGTTTGTGCTCAGCGTGTATTTCCACAGTCATATTTTCTTCATCTATACTATATAATTCACAATCCATTACTACCCCTTCCTTAGAAGTTATATTATATTTTCTTCCAATTTCAAAAAAATCAGTATCCATTGAATAGGAAATTCCACTGTTTGTAGATAGATCCGGCAACCATTTATTCATCTCTTTTAATGCTTGCCAAGCAGATTCTGAACTAACATTTAATATTTTATCCCTTTGATACATTTTCATTATATTTCATCTCCATCCTTTTTATTTAGTGTATATAATTCATATTATTGCCTCAAATTTATTATACAAACCACACTAAAATTTAGCAATATTAATTACGTCTGTATTTGCAATCAAAACAATTTTTCTCTATTACTTTACTTTCATCTGAATTTCTTGTAACAACTATACTATAATTAAAGCAAAACCTTGACTTATATTCCTTTATATAGTAATATTCATTTATAAATAAAGAATAAGGAGTTTATTTTTTTATGAGAAAATATTTTGGAACAGATGGTATTCGTGGCGTCGCTGGCGAATCACTTACCTCTGATTTAAGCTTTAAAGTAGGAAAAGCCCTTGGTAAACTACTTACTGAAAAAAAAGAGCGCCCAAAAGTAATAATTGGTAGAGATACTAGAATTTCTTGTGACATGATTGAATACGCCCTAACAGCAGGACTAACAAGTGTTGGTGTAAATGTTATGACTGTAGGAGTTATCCCTACACCAGCTATAGCATATTTAACTAAAACTATTGAAACTGATAGCGGAATTATGATTTCTGCTTCACATAACCCATATCAAGATAATGGAATTAAAATTTTTGGTCCAGATGGATTTAAACTTACTGATGAACAAGAATTAGAAATTGAAACTCTGATTGACAATTCAAACGAAATAGCGAATGCTAGCTACGATAGAATTGGTAAATTATATTCAGGTAGCGAACTTAGTCAAAAATATATCCACCATATAAAGCAATCTATTTCAGGTGACCTTTCTAACCTTAATATTGCACTTGACTGTGCTAACGGTGCTACAACGGGGGTTGCTCCATTCTTATTTGGAGATTTGGAAGCTGATATTGAAACGATTGGGTGTACGCCTAATGGTATTAATATCAATGAAAATGTTGGATCTACGAAAATTAATACCCTTGCTAACTTTGTAAAAGAAAACAACGTTGACGTTGGCTTTGCTTTTGACGGGGATGGTGACCGCGTATTAGCAGTAGACGCTAACGGAAATGTTGTCAATGGGGATAAGATTATGTTTATCCTTGCTAAACACCTTAAAGAAAAAGGTGAACTTAATAACAATATGGTTGTTTCAACAGTAATGAGTAATATTGGCTTCTATAAAGCTATAGAAGAAAATGGTCTGCAATCTGTAAAAACTGCGGTTGGAGACAGATATGTTGTTGAAGAAATGAGAAACAATAACTACTCTCTAGGTGGAGAGCAATCAGGTCACATCATCTTGATGAACTACGCTACTACTGGAGATGGAATACTAACAGCTGTTAAACTAGCTGATATTCTAAAGACTTCTGGAAAAACTTTAGAAGAACTTGCTAATGAAGTAAATATTTACCCACAAAAACTAGTTAATATAAAAGTACTAGATAAAAAATTAGCAATGGAAGATCAAGACATTCTTGAAGAATGCGCTAAAGTAGAAAAAGAACTTGAAGGTAATGGTCGTATTTTATTACGTGCCTCAGGTACTGAAAATCTAATTCGTGTTATGGTCGAAGCTAGCAGTGATGAACTTACAGATAAATACTGTGAACAAGTCGCACAAATAGTTCGTGAAAAATACGAAGTCAAATAGTTATTGAAAAAATTTTAATATATACATAAAAACAAATATAACGAGATACGGATATTTCGCTATATTTGTTTTTATAATTCTCATATACTTTAAATTAAAATATTTAATTATCTTTTTTATTATCAGTTTTTTTATCTTTTGAAATGATATTTTTCACTTAATTTTTTTTGTATATTATATACATTATCTTGTATATTTCTATCTTCATTATTATCTTAATAATTTCCTAATATCAAAGATATATTTAAATATAAAGTTTTCTTTTTCGAAAGAAATTACTCTTAAACAGTAAACTAATACACCTCCTATATTTACTGTAATATAGGCACTATTTATATTTTTATTATAAGTAAAATAGTAACTATTCTCAAAATATTAATTTTTTTATGTAAAAATTTAATTATCAATATTTTTTTAAAAAAAATTAATATATTTAGAAATAATTTTGATTTTTCTCTTGTTTTTTGTATATACTTCTGATATACTTATAAGTGAAGTAATGTTATATTACTTCATATGTTCTTTTATTATAAGTCTCCCTAGCTTATAATAAAGACTTTTCATATTTACTCCCTTATTTCTACCTTACAATATTTTTTGTAAGGTAGGTTTTTTTATTTTAACCACTTTTCCCCTCTACTATTACTTGCATTTTTATTATAATATACACTTTGCTTCAAGATATTTTTTTGCTTATACGCAACATTCCTCTTGACTTTTATTGTTTCCTAAGGTAAACTTTAGTGTAGATAGAAAAGAATGGACGTGGGTCATATGATTAATATAACTAATCTAAGTGTTCGATATAAAGATACACTTGCTATTGATAATATAAATTTACAAATAGATAAGCCATCTATCATAGGTATTATTGGTCCTAATGGTGCTGGTAAGTCAACCCTAATAAAAGCTATTTTGAATATTATTCCTTTTGAAGGTACAGCAGAAGTTGATAACAAAATATCAAAAAATGCACTGAATAATATTGCATATGTAGAACAAAAAATAAACATTGATTATAATTTTCCTATTAAAGTTAGGGAATGTGTGTCACTTGGCGTTTACCCAAAAATAAAATTATTTCACAAATTAAAAAAAGAACATTGGAAAAAAGTTGATGATGCTCTTAAGTTGGTTGGATTAGAAGAATTTTCACATAGACAAATCAGTGAATTGTCAGGTGGACAATTTCAACGTGTTCTTATCGCTCGTTGCTTAGTACAAGAAGCTAAGTACATCTTTTTAGATGAACCTTTTGTTGGAATAGATTCTGTTAGTGAGGAAATCATTATGGATACATTGAGAAAACTAAAAGAAAAAGGACACACTATTTTGATAGTACACCATGATCTTCGTAAAGTTCACATGTATTTTGATAATGTTCTGCTTATCAATAAAGAACTAATTGCCTATGGAGAGACAAAAGAAACCTTCACAAGAGAAAATTTAACAAAAGCTTATGGCACAGATTTATTCTTCCTAGGGGGTGGTACTAATGATTAAAGAATTCATTGATGGGCTTTATAACTTTCATTTTTTACAAAATGCACTTATTACCGCAATTATCATTGGTATTGTCGCTGGTGCGGTAGGATGTTTTATCGTCCTTCGCGGAATGAGTTTAATGGGAGATGCTATTTCCCATGCTGTCTTACCAGGGGTTGCAGTTTCTTACATACTTGGTATTGACTTCTTTATCGGAGCTATAGCTTTTGGTTTACTTGCTTCGATTATTATTACCTTTATCAAAGGAAACTCAATTATCAAAAGTGATACTGCCATTGGAATAACTTTCAGTTCTTTCTTGGCACTTGGGGTTATTCTTATAGGTGTTGCAAACAGTTCTACCGACTTATTCCACATATTATTTGGTAATATTCTAGCTGTACAAGATATTGATATGTATATTACAATCGGAGTTGGAGTTTTTGTCTTACTTGTCATTAAACTATTTTTTAAAGAATTACTTCTTACTTCGTTTGATGAGTTATTGGCTAAAGCTATGGGAATGAAAGTTAACTTTTATCATTATTTACTTATGATACTTTTAACATTAGTTTCCGTTACAGCTATGCAAAGTGTTGGTACTATTTTAATAGTGGCTATGTTAATCACACCAGCTGCAACAGCGTATTTATATGCTAACAGCCTTAAAACAATGATATTCTTATCATCTACTATTGGAGCAGTTTGCTCAGTATTAGGTTTGTTTATTGGATACTCATTTAATATCGCTGCTGGTTCTAGCATTGTTTTAACACTTGCAACAGTATTTGCTATAAGTTTCTTTATAGCGCCTAAGCAAAAATTTATAAAACATAAAAAAAATAACTAAGTTCATAAATATACAACTTACTTTATGTTAAATTAAAGATTAAAATGATACTTAGTAGTCATTTTAAAAATTAAAGTAATATTCCCTAAAATTATTTTACAAAATAAAATTACCTAAATATAAAATACTTCTGAAATAATTAATAATTTTAGGGGAAATTATTATAATCTTTTCATCCGATAATAAGTATCATTACGAAATATCTTATACATGAAGTAAGCTATAATGAAAAAAATTATTAAATAAGGAGGCCTATAATATGAAAAAATTAGGTTTTAAGAAATTAGGATTTTTATCACTAATTTTTATGTTAGCTGTTGGACTATTCGCTTGTTCTAATGCTAATAAAAATTCAAATACAAGCGAAAAACTTAAAGTTGTGGCGACTAACTCTATTATCGCCGACATCACTAAAAACATTGCAGGTGATAAAATTGATTTACACAGTATAGTACCTGTTGGACAAGATCCACATGAGTACGAACCACTACCTGATGATGTTAAAAAGACTTCACAAGCTGACCTTATATTTTATAATGGTATTAACTTAGAAACTGGTGGAAATGCTTGGTTCACTAAATTAGTACAGAATGCTAAAAAAGAAGAAAATAAAGATTATTATGCCGTAAGTGATGGAGTTGATGTTATTTATCTTGAAGGGCAAAATGAAAAAGGTAAAGAAGATCCACATGCATGGCTAAATCTTGAAAATGGTATGATTTATGCAAAAAATATTGCTAAACAACTTAGTGCGAAAGATCCAAAAAATAAAGACTTCTATGAAGCTAATCTAAAAAAATATCTAGAAAAACTAGAAGCATTAGATAAAGAAGCTAAACAAAAATTCAACAATATTCCAAAAGAGAAAAAAATGATTGTAACTAGTGAAGGATGCTTCAAATACTTCTCTAAAGCTTACAACGTACCTTCTGCATATATTTGGGAAATTAATACAGAAGAAGAAGGAACTCCTGATCAAATTAAAGCATTAGTTGAAAAACTACGTAAAACAAAAGTGCCTTCTCTATTCGTTGAAAGCAGTGTTGATGAACGTCCAATGCAAACAGTATCAAAAGATACTAATATTCCAATCTTTGAAAAAATCTTCACAGATTCTATAGCAGAACCAGGTCAAAATGGTGACAGCTACTACAATATGATGAAATGGAATTTAGACAAGATTGCTGAAGGGCTTTCTAAATAATTAACTTCCCCAGAAAAAATTCTCCTACAAAATAACTTTAAGTTTTGTAGGAGATTTTTTTAATCTAGTATTATCTTTTTAGCATCAATCATTCTTATTTTTTTATAATAATATCTTATAAACAATTCATATATTAAAATAAATAAAACTAAACTTATTAATAGTGATAAATAATCAAAATTATATACTACCTGACTATCTAATTCTTTCGACAACTTAATTAATAACACTTTTATTAATACATATTGATAGACTGTTCCTATAATAAAACCTATCAGTACCACTATTCTATATTTAGACAATACTATTTGAGAACATTCACTAACAGAATACCCCATTATATTTAGGATAGAAATATTTTTCTTATTATTACTAACTATAACCTCAAGAGTTATCAGGAGAATAGATAATGACAAAATTACACCTATTACTGTCATAATCATTCGTATTATAGTATCAACAAAATCTCTCATTCCTAATGACATTTGAATCATTGAAGAAAATGACATTGCAGCAAAAATAATAAAGAATATTAGTGTTTTATTACTATACAAAATTGTCGACTCTAATTCTTTTATAAATTTTTCTTGTATCTTTAGTTTTCTTTTCTTAATAATTTTATTTTTCAACTCTAGTTGTTTTAGTAAAACTGTTGTTGGTACATTTAATTTTAATAAAACATACATCATTGATAATATTAAGAATAGCAATGTCGGAAGTAATACTAAATATATTAACGGCTGTAGATGGAAATCTATTGTTAGATTTGTAAGTATATTATCCTTGTTTCTACTCTCATAAAACTTTGGCATCAATAAATACGAACTACCAAAACCTAAAAAAGTTCCTAAGAAAATCAGTAAGCTAAACACTGAGAAATTTTTTGATATAAACATATTACTGTATCCTAAAGCTTTTAAAATCCCTATCTTATGTTTTGACTGGTCTATATGCTGTTTTATATAAAAAAGTAGCATTATTGCTGAACTAATTGAAAGTATTACTCCAGTAACAATTACAACAAACTTCGAAACTATGAGCTGTGTATCATAGAATTTTTTTGAATTAAATTTAGAGTAGTTATATCTAAGTCTTTTAAATCTAAATAAAAATTAAAAAATAATGTCGTAACAAATACCGCACAAAAACTTATTATTACTACTGCTATAGCTTTCTTTAAATCTTTAACTTCAACTATCATAAATTACCATCCTATCTCAGCCACAGTTTTTGGAGTACTATTTTCTTCTATCGATGATACCTTACCACTTTTTACATGAACTATTTTATTGGCAATTTGTGCAATATTTTCATTGTGAGTAACCATTATCATAGTAAATTTTGATTCATTTCTTAATTTAAAGATATACTCCAATATACCTCTTCCTGTTTCTTCATCCAATGCTCCTGTAGGTTCATCCAAAAACAATACTTTTGGTTTCTTAGCTAATGCTCGAGCAATAGAAACTCGTTGCTGTTCTCCTCCTGATAATTCATTAGGATATTTTTCAACCTTATCCTCTAAACCAAGTTCTTTTAATATTTCAGAACAGTCACTATTATTTGCTAAATTAGCACCAACTCTAACATTCTGGAAAACAGTTAAATTATTTAATAAATAATATTGTTGAAAAACAAATCCTATATTCTTTCTGCGAAACTCTGTTAATTGAGTTTCTGTATAATTACTTATGTTTTCTCCATTGTATAAAACTTCTCCTGAATCTGACTTTTCTAAACCTGATAAAATATTTAATAATGTGGATTTCCCTGATCCAGATGCTCCTAATATAACTACAAAATCATTTTCATCTACACTTAGATTAATTCCTCTTAAAACATCTTGACCAGCAAATTCTTTCCTAATATCTTTTGCTAAAATCATTTAATTATTCTCCTTCAAAAAACTCTTTACTAAACTTCTAGCTATCTCTGTCGTTGCTTCTATTACCTCAATCTCAGTAAAACTATATATTCCTGTAACACTTAACGTTGCAATCCCATGACTATAAGTAAATAAATGTGTATAAAATTTTTCAGCACTTTTTATAGATATCTTATATTCATTCACTATTGACTCTATAACTTTTTTATACTCATAATCATACATAGGGAGAAAATCTTTAAAATCTTCAATCTCTACACTTTTATTCATAAATAGCCATTCAAATAATTTTGGTTCATTTTTAGAGAATAATATATATTCAATTCCAAGCCTTTTAAATGGACTTTCATCTTTTAAAGAAATTTTAACCTTGTGTAAAAATTCATTTCTAGCTAATTGATTGACTTCTCTTATCAAATTTTCCATATTACCAAACAAACTAAATATTACTTTCGTAGAAGCATTTAATTCTCTTGCAATAGTTCGTGCACTTATTTCCTTTATCCCATTAATTCTTATAAAGTCAAGTGTAACCTCTAAAATTTCTTCTTTAGTAAATTTAAACTTAGGTGCCATTGTATTCCCTCCAATAAGAAACAGGTGTTTCTTATTAGGATTATAGCATCTAAAATTTTGTTTGTCAAGAATAATCATATTATTATTGCGCTTTCAAATTTTATGTTATACAATAGTAGTAAGTAATGATATAAGGAGTTATCTATGAATATAATTAAAAATTTACCTACACCAATTGCTGGCCTTGCGCTTGGCTCTGTTGCTCTTGGCAATATGTTCCAAATATATAGTTCTACATTACAGACAATTTTTAGCTTATTATCTTTAATAATTATTATCCTATTAACAATAAAGTTCTTTCTATATAGCGATAAACTAAAAGAAGAAATGAAAAATCCTGTTTTAGCAACAGTGCTTGCGACTTATCCAATGAGTATTATGTTATTAAGTTCTTTTTTCAAAAAATATATAGGGTTGTATAGTTTACCTACTTGGATTATTGGTATATGTCTTGATATTTGTGTTGTTAGCTATGCTACTTATAATTTTATTATCAAAGACAAACATATTAAAAATATTTATCCAACATGGTTTATTACCTTTGTTGGACCTGCTGTAGTTACAGTTACAGCAATAAGTTATAACATAGAAATATTAGGTAAGCTGTTCTTTTATTTTTCATTTATTAATTACCTAATACTTATTCCATTCGTCTTGTATAGAGTTTATGTATATAAGCACTATAAGGATGGGGACTTCCCTACAATAACAGTATTTTCTGCTCCTGGCGGACTATTATTAGCTAGTTATATGATTGGTATTACTAATAAAAATTCGATTATTTTGAATATATTAATACCATTAACAATATTATTTTTTATTTTTGTACTTATGCAATTACCATTTTTACTAAATAGAAAGTTCTACCCTAGTTTCTCTGCCTTTACTTTCCCTTTAGTAATATGTGCTATAGCTTTTCAAAAAACCGGAATTTATTATCAACTAGGTGATTTTTCTATTCTAAAAATTTTAATTCATCTTAGCGAATTATTAGCGATAATTATTGTAATTTACATATGGTACGGCTTCATTAAAAATTTATCATATAAATAATTAAACTACTTTTTATAAAATATTTAAGGAGATGATTTATATGAGTAGAAAAAAATATGCTATCATTATATTATTATTTACTATCCTTGTAATTACTTTTTGTATATACATAGATAATACTAAATTTGAACATACGGGAATTATACTAATGCACTGTCTATCCTCTTTTATCTGCTTTTTTACATCTTATCTACTTATATATAAAAAAAGCTATAATATTCTTGCTGGTATGACTGAAGAGGAATATAACAGAATAGAAAAAATACCTAAAGAAAAACAAAAAATGGAAAAAATCTCTAAAAGAGTTGGTTATATATTTGTTTTTATAGGTATTCTATTATTGTTTTCCATTTATTTTATATGATTGAAAAAGACACAGTTTAAATTTAACTGTGTCTTTTTTCTTTGAATTATAAATTATAATTTTTCTCTACTCTATAACCTCTTCGAAGTTTTTTATCATATCTTTTAACTCTAATTCAAGAATATAACTTATTCCTTTTTCCTGCATTGTTACTCCATACAATGTATCCATAGCTTCCATAGTACCGCGACGGTGTGTTATAACTAAAAATTGATTATCTTCTGAATAGAGTTTTAAAAACTTCGCAAAACGATTAACATTCTCTTCATCAAGTGCCGCTTCCACCTCATCAAGAACAACAAATGGTGGATTTTTCACTTGAAGAATCGCAAATAATAAACTTATTGCAGTAAGTGATTTCTCCCCACCCGATAGCAGTGAAAGATTTTGAAGTTTTTTCCCTGGTGGTGAAGCCTCAATAACAATGCCAGTATTTAAAATATCATTTGGTGTTTCAAGCGTCATATCCGCATAACCACCTTTAAATAATTTTATAAATATTTTATTGAAGTTCTCAGCTACTTGAACAAATGTCTCTAAGAATCTTTCTTTTACCTCTTTATCAATTTCTGCAATTGTTTCTTCTAGCTTAGCTTTAGCCTCTACTAGGTCTGTAATCTGTTCATTGTAGAAATCATAACGTTCTTTTACTTCATTAAACTCTTCAATAGCATTAAGGTTAACATTTCCTAACTCCATTATAGCTCGACGCAATCTAATTACATCTGATTTATATGAAGGTACTTCTGGGATTAATTCTTCAGTTAATTTGTGAGCAACACTTTCATAGGTCACACTATAATTAGTAACTAAGTTTTCTAAATACTCATCAATCTTAACTTCAATCTTCGTTTGAGCAACCGTTAATTTTTCACATTCTGCAATCTTCAAGCGTAATTTTTCATTACTATGTTGTTGTGATGTAGTAATTTCTTTTTCACGTTTAAAAAGACCAGTTTTTTCGGCATCTAAATCTGATAAAAGATTTTTCAAAACATCTAGCCTTTGACTACATTGACTAATTACCCTTGTATTATTTTCAAGAATATTCTTTTCATCTTCTGCACTAAGATTTTCTATATTTTTAGAAGCTTCTAACCTTTCTATTTGAATACATACATCATCAATATCGCTTTGATAATTTCCAATGCTTTCCGTTATATGTTTTAGAGTTTCTTCTAGCTTAGATTCTTCTATTTTTAGCTCTGCTATTTTCTCAACAAATAACTCTTCTGCGCTCTGTGCACTTTGTTTTTTAGCAGTTTCTTCTTCTATTTTCTTATTCAAAATAGTTAATTCTTCACGAATTTTTTTAAGTCCATCTGTAAGTTCTGATATATTTTCTAAATTATTGTCTTCTGTTCTATATACCTCTAATTTCTTCTCATTAGATGTGATATAAGCGGTTATATCAGTAAGTTCTGCATTTTTATGGTTTATTGCCAGTTCAAGTTCTTTTATATATAGAGTATTTTGTTCTTTAGCATTTTTCAACTCTACAATATTTTCTACAGACTCTTTTCTTTTGGCTTCCAACTTAGTTTTTTCAGTCTCTAGCTTAGATACTTTATCATTTATTTTTCCAAGGTTATCCTCAAGATTATCTAGCTCTGCCTTATGTTTAATTGAAGAATTAGTATTTTTATTAATCGCTCCTCCAGTAATAGAACCCCCGCTATTTATAACCTGACCATCAAGAGTAATAATACGATTTCTAAAGTTTATTCTACGTGCAATACGATTGGCATTGTCCATATTATCAACTATAATCGTAAGTCCTAACAGATGTGAAATAATATTTTTATATGTTGCATTGACCTCTATTAGATTTTCTGCAATATTAATAAAACCTTCTTCTTTTACTAAAACACTATAAATATCACTGGCAATAGCTTTTGCTTTAATATTATTTAGTGGTAAAAACGTTACACGACCTTTATTAGATTTTTTCAAATATTCAATACATTTTTTTGCAGTAACTTCACTATCAACTACAATATTTTGTTGAGCTTGACCTAAGGCTATATCTAATGCAGTCGCATATTCATTACCAAAGTTTATTATATTAGCAACACTATTATGAACTCCACCGATAGTTTCCTTATTAGATAAAATCTCTTTAACACCTATATTATAAAAACTCAAATTATTAATTTGATCTTCTAGGAATTTTTTACGATTTTCTAAATTACTTTTGAAATTATAACCTGTACGTAGTTGCTCATCTATATTTTTTTCTTTAGATACTAATAAAACATCTTCTTCTAATAAAGCATTTAAGCTATTTTCCAATACTGTTAACTTAGAACTCAACTCTTCTTTTTCTTTTGTAGCTTTATCTAACTCAACAAGTTTAGTATTATATATTGATTTTTGACGCTCAATATTTTCTAACAACTCTTTATAGTTCTCATCTGCACTTTCTATATTTTTCTTAGCATATTCGATACTATTTTCTAATCTTGTTTCTTCTGTAATTAATCCATAATACTCATCTCTTAGCTTGTCTATAGAGGCTTCAATTTTTTCTAAGTTATACTCTCCACCTTCTTCTAAGTCCGCTATTTCCTTTGTTAGAGATTTTATCTTAGCTCTATTAATACTATCTAACTCTTGACGTTCTATAAGCTTTTTAGTAAGATTTTCTTTTCTTTCTAACAAATATTTTAAATCTTCAGCTAACTTTTCGCTACGCAGATTCCTATTATTCTTACGTTCTTCTATTACATTAAGTTCTGATTGTAAACCTTCTTTTTTCTTAATCAGCTCTAATTCTTCATCGTGATACTTAAGGTATGTTCTATCAAGAGTAACTAAACTGTTCTTTATTTCTTCTAAATTTTTTATAAGTTCTTCCTGTTTAATTTCAAGAGCAGTCTTTTCCTGTTCTTTTATCCTTTTATCAGCTAATAAAACTTCTAATTTTTTTTGATACTCTGCTATATTATAAATATTAATAAGAATATCTTTTTCTTCTAGTCCTTTTGACCATTCCAAGTATTTTTCCGTTTTACTCTTTTGCTCTTCCAAAACTTCATAACGTGTTGAAATTTCTGAAAATATATCATTAAGACGAAGCAAATTATCATTTGTTTTTTCCAATTTTGAATTAGTTTCTTTTTTCTTATTTTTATATTTCAATACACCAGAAGCTTCTTCAATAATGGCGCGACGATCTACAGGTTTAGAAGAAATGATATCTTCTACCTTACCTTGAGTAATAATACTATAACTTTCTTTATTAATACCAAAATCAAGGTACATATTCGTAACATCTTTTAATCTTGCTTTTTTGTTATCAATAAAATATTCGTTATCACCATTTCGATAAAGACGACGTTTAATTTCACATGACTCTTCTCCATTACTAAAAGTAACTGCTACTTCAGCAAAATTTTTTCTTTTCACATCTTCAGTCCCTGAAAAGATAACATCTTTCATACTACTACCACGAAGGTTTTTTGCAGACTGCTCCCCTAAAACCCAACGAATAGCATCAATTATATTACTTTTCCCCGATCCATTCGGTCCAACAACACCAATTAAATTATTTTTAAATTCAAAAGTTGTTTTTTTCTGAAAAGATTTAAAGCCTGTTACTTCGACTTTTACTAATTTCATCTTATTCTCCTTTAAAATTTTCTTCTGATTACTTTAGATACCATCATATCCTAGTTTATCTAAAGCTTGTTTAGCTGATAATTGTTCAGATTCTTTTTTTGTTGCTGCTGTACCGCTACCATATTGTTTTCCATCAATTTCAACAGCACTAATGAAAGTTTTTGAGTGTGAAGGCCCAATTGAATCTAGCACCTTATACTCTATCTCACCTAATTTGATTTTGAATACATACTCCTGAAGAATAGTTTTATAATCAACGAAGCTACTGTATTCATAGTCTTCGACTTCTGTAAATAAGGTATTATTTAAAAATATTTTTACTGTTTCTAAATTTGTTTCTAAGTACAAAGCTCCCGTGAAAGATTCAAAAATATCAGCAAGTAACGCAGCTCGTGAACGACCACCCATTTTTTCTTCTCCACGCCCTAAATAAATACATTTATCTAGATTAAGTTGTAGTGCATATTTTACCAATGTCTTTTCGCAAACTATAGAAGCACGTAGTTTTGTTAGTTCCCCTTCAGCTAACTTTGGAAACTTTTTAAATAAAAATTCACTTGTTGTAAGCTCAACAACAGCATCACCTAAAAACTCTAATCGTTCATAATTCAAATGTTTAGCTATTTTTTTCTCATTTGTGTATGATGAGTGTGAAAAAGCCATTTTAAAATTCTCACCAAATTTCAAATTAAATCCATATTCATTATTTAGTTTATTTAGTAGTTTTTCTATATATGTTCTTTCCATAATGATTCTCCTTTCTTTTTATTTTTAATATTTTCTCGGAAATGATTCTAGCAGCATACTTTTATAAAAATCAATTTTATCAAGGACAATCAGTTTACTAGATATCTAAAAAGACCTTATAGAGTATTGTTAGATATCTAATAACCCACTGTGATTAAGTAACAATATTTAAAATTTTACTATCATTAATCTAGTAAAAACTCTGAGAATACTTCATTCCCATAAAATAACCCTTTTCTTGTTAAGCGCAGCTTGTTATCATCTATTTTTAAATAACCTATCTTTAAGTTTTTATCAATTACTTCCCTGAAGATTTTTTCTGCTCTTTTTCCGTACTTTTCTTCAAAACTATTTAAATCTACACCCTTTAAAAGACGTAATCCTAAAAACATTTCCTCTTCAATTTTTTCTTTATCTGTTACCGTATGTTTTTCACGTCTAGCATGCCCTTTTTCAAGCATACTATCAATATAAAATTTTAATGCTCCTTGATTAGCATAACGTACTCCATCAATATATCCGTGAGCACCTGCTCCAAGTCCATAATATTCTATATTTTCCCAGTAACTACTATTATGAACACTTTCATGCCCTGGCCTTGCAAAATTACTAATCTCATATTGAGTATAACCATTTGCCGTTAAGAAGTTTATTACTTCGTCATACATTTTCTCTTCTGTTTCATTTGAAGGTAAGGTAACTTTTTTATCTCGTACTTGATTATATAATTTTGTTTTTTGTTCTAATATCAATGAATAACACGAAACATGGCTAATATCGTAGCCTACAACCTTTTTCATACTATCAAATAAATCTTCCATAGTTTGTTTCGGCAATGAAAACATTAAGTCTACATTAATATCTTTAATTCCATACTTTTTACAATTAGTAATAGCCATATCTACATCTCCTGCAACATGACCACGTCCTAATATCTTAAGAAGTTCATCATTAAAAGTTTGAACGCCCATACTTATCCTGTCAACTCCGTACTCTTTTACCAAAGCAACCCGAGAATCAACAAGATCCTCAGGGTTTGCTTCAAAAGTAAATTCACGAAGTTGTTGTGGAATTTTTTTTCTAAGCGCTGATAATAGACGATGAAGTTGTTCATCATTTAAAGCACTTGGTGTCCCACCACCTATATAGATAGTTTCTATATTTTGTACCTTCTCCATACTATTTATTTCATCAATCAAACAATCAATATACTTATCTACTGGTTGTCTTTGGATATAAAATTTGTTGAAATCACAGTATGAACAAATATATTTACAAAATGGAATATGAATATATACTCCGCGAATTTCACCTTTCATTATTCGTCATCCATTTTTAGAACAGCCATAAAGGCATCTTGAGGGACTTCTACGCTACCTACAGCTTTCATTCTCTCTTTACCTTTTTTCTGTTTCTCTAATAGCTTACGTTTCCTACTAATGTCTCCACCGTAACATTTGGCAAGAACGTTTTTACGCATCGCTTTGATAGTTTCACGAGAGATAATTTTATTCCCAATAGCTGCTTGAATTGGAATTTCAAACTGTTGTTTTGGAATAAGTTTTTTAAGTTTTTCAACGATAACTTTTCCTCGTTGATATGCAAACTCACGGTGAACGATAAAACTTAATGCATCGACTTGCTCTCCATTTAATAAGATATCCATCTTAACAAGATTACTATCTTTATAGCCAGTTAATTCATAATCAAATGATGCATATCCTTTTGTATTAGATTTAAGTTGATCGAAGAAATCAAAGACAATTTCTGATAAAGGTATATCATAAGTAATGTTTACCCTTGTATCATCGATATATTCCATATTTAAGAAAATACCACGTTTCTTCTGACAAAGCTCCATAACAGCACCCACATAATCGTTTGGTACCATAATACTTGCTTTAACAAAAGGCTCTGTAATCCTATTGATTTTTTGTGGATCTGGCATCTCTGATGGATTAGATACATCTACCATTGTACCATCTGTCTTTTCAACTTTATAAATAACCGATGGTGCTGTTGCGATAATATCGATATTAAACTCACGCTCAATACGCTCTTGAATAATCTCCATATGCAACATTCCTAAGAATCCGCATCTAAATCCAAATCCAAGTGCTTGAGAAGTCTCTGCTTCATATTGTAATGCAGAGTCATTAAGTTCTAATTTTTCTAATGCTTCACGTAAATCGTTGTATTTTGATGAGTCAATTGGATATAATCCACAGAATACCATAGGGTTAAGTTTTCTATATCCAGGTAACGCTTCTTTTGCTGGATTATTTGCTAGTGTTATTGTATCCCCCACTCGAGTTTCACTTACATTTTTAATAGATGCACAAATAAATCCTACATCTCCTACAGTAAGTTCATCTACAATTTTTTCTTTTGGAGTGTGGATACCTACTTCAGTAACCTCAAATACTCCACCTGTTGCCATCATTTTAATCTTATCTCCAGCTTTTACAGTACCGTTCTTAATACGAACAGAAACAATAACACCACGATAAGCATCGTATAATGAATCGAAAATTAATGCTTGAAGCGGTTCCCCGGCATCACCTGATGGTGTAGGAATATACTCAACAATTTGCTCAAGTATTTCATCAATACCAATACCCGCTTTAGCAGATGCAAGAACTATATCATCAGTTGGAAGTCCAATTACATCTTCAATCTCAGTTTTAACTTTTTCTGGATCTGCTGCCGGCAGGTCAATCTTATTAATAATTGGAATAATTTCTAAGTTATTATCCAATGCTAAGTAAACATTAGCTAATGTTTGTGCTTCAATACCTTGTGCTGCATCTACTACTAAAATTGCTCCTTCACATGCCGCAAGTGAACGCGAAACTTCATAAGTAAAGTCGACGTGTCCTGGTGTGTCGATTAGGTGAAGGATATATTCCTCACCATTTTTTGCTGTATATTTTAGTTGTACAGCATTAAGTTTAATCGTAATTCCTCTTTCACGTTCTATATCCATAGAGTCAAGCAATTGTGCTTTCATTTCACGTTGCTCAAGAGCTCCTGTTTTTTCTAAAATTCTATCTGCAAGTGTTGACTTACCATGGTCGATGTGCGCAATGATAGAAAAATTTCTTATTTTCTTTTGCCTTTCATTTCTTTTATTCATTTAATTCTTCCTTTACAAATCTTGTTTTTCAATAAAATCTTTAGATGTATAGTATGAAAAACCATCTCTTATAAGTTTTTCAATTAACTTTTGTTTCAATGCATATCCTTCATAACGACGACTATAAGAATGATAAGCTCTTCTAAAATGCTCTTCTAATATATCATCTTCATTCTCTTCCTCATAATCTTCGAAAAATATGTCAAACACCTTTCTTATTATATCAGATGTGAAGCCATTTGTATAAAGTTTTTGCGTGATTTTTTGAACTTTTTTATTTTTTGATTCTCGTCTAACATTAAACTCACGCTCAATTATCTTATAAAGCATCTCTATCATAGCTTCTCTCGTGCATATTTTAGCTATATATTTGTCTATTATATCGTTGTCTAAGTCTTTTTCTTGCAGTTTTCTTTTTATCCAATATGGACCTTTATTATTTAAATTAAAATAATCCATTACAGCTGCTTCGATGTAATGCTCATCATTAAGATATCCAATCTCAATCAATTTTTTAATTACTTCATTAATAACATTTGGTGCAATTTCTTTTTTTGTAAGATAGTCGATTATATCTTGTGTTGTGCGCAATCCGTACTGCAGGTAATGTACAGCTTTACTATACGCACTCTCAATACTTTCATGTGAAATAATTTCTTTAAGTTGGTCATTAGTTAAATCAATTTTCTTTATTAGCCCGTATTTTATAATCGTATCTTCAGAGGCATAAAAACACTTCCCATTTTCTAATTCGATTTTATACTTTACTTTTAGCTTTGTAATATTAGTAATTTTCACCCTATCACCTACTTTCTACATTTCTTTTGAAATACTCTTACCCTCAATTTTATCAAAAAATAGCTAAAAAAGAAAACACAATAATTAAAAATTCCCAAGCAAACTAATTTACTTGAGAATTTTTATTATATTAAAATTTACCTAGATTTATTAAATCATATTTATTAGGAATAACTTCTTTATTGTCCCAGTGTTCAACGATTTTTCCATCTTCCAGTCTGAATATGTCAAAGTGGGCAAAATCTTGCTCACCTACAAATACTTTAGAATAAGCAACTACACAATTTCCTTGTCCCATAACTTTAAAAACAAAATCATATATTACATTATTATCTTTTAAATATTTTTTATAAGCGTCCCTACCTTGCGAAATTTCTTGATTATGCTGAATTAGATTTTCAGCTATATAATCATCGAACTTCTCAAACTCTTTATTTTGAAGTACATCAACTAAGTATCTACGAACAATTTTTTTGTTTTCTTCTGTTTTATCTTCATCTATAATTTCAAAATTACCATAAATAGGATCAAAATCACCTATTTCACTTGGATAATAATCAATAACATCCCAATGTTCTACAATTTTCCCCTCATCGTCAGAACGGAATATATCCGCCGTTATCCACTGAGCAGCCCCATCATTTAAAAATTGATGAACGTGAACAAATACAAAATTCCCATCTTCTATAGTACGTACAATATTCATTTTTCTTTTTGGGTGTCGTTTAAAGAAATCTACAAAAAATTTTTAAAATCCTTCTTTTTCATCCGGAACTCCTGTACTATGTTGAGTATATGTGGCCCCCATATAATTTTCCTGAACTTCTTTTATTGCTCCATCTTCAAGTCCTCTTATATATAAATTCTTAGCATTTTCTAATTGTTTTGACATAATTTAATTTCTCTTTCTTTTTTCTAGGTATTATTTCTTTATTAAACCTTCTTTTTGTAAATATGCTTTTGCTACTTCATAAGCACTCTTACCTTCAACATCTACAGCATAATTCATCTTAGTCATCTCCTCAGTTGTTATTTTACCAGCAAGTTTTCCTAGAATTTTTTCCAATTGAGGATATTTCTTCAGTGTTTCTTCTCTAAGTAATGGAGCCCCTTGATAAGGTGGGAATAATTTTTTATCATCTTCTAATACTTTTAATTTGTTAGTAATTAATTTGCTATCAGTAGAAAATACTTCGATGATATTAACATCTCCATTTGCTATAGCTTGATATCTTAAAGCTGGTTCCATAGTTTTAATATTTAAGTTTAGTCCATAGAGTTTTTTTAGTCCTAGTACACCATCTTCTCTATCATTAAATTCTAGTGAGAATCCTGCTGTTAATGAAGATTCTACTCTCTTAAGGTCTGATATTTTTTGTATATTGTTATCTTTAGCATATTTTTCAGAAACAGCAAGAGCATATGTATCTTGAAACTTACTTGGTTCTAAATATACTAATCTATCTTGAGTTAAAATTTTCTCTTTAGCAATCTCATATACTTCTTTTGGGTCATTAGAAATATTAGTCACCGGTTCTTTTAATAATGTTGTTGTAACAGTTCCTGTAAATTCTGGATAAATATCGATACTTCCACCTTTTAAAGCTTCATATAAAAAGCTAGTTTTCCCAAAATTAGGTTTCACTTCAACATTTATATCTGTTTCATTCTCAATTAAAATCTTATACATATTAATTAAAATCTCTGGCTCAGCACCTAACTTTCCTGCAATCACAAGTTTATCATTAGATGTTTTTGCTAGAGGTGTAAAACTTAAAGTAACAGCTATTATCGCTGCAGATAAAGTTACAACAATTGTTTTTGGCTTTTTATTTTGTAAAAATTTAATCAAGGCACCAAAAATAATTGCAAGTACTGCAGAAGAAATTGCTCCAATCAATATAAGTGCAGAATTATTTCTATCGATTCCTAGTAATATAAATGAACCAAGTCCGCCCGCACCTATAAGTGCTGCAAGCGTCGCTGTTCCGATAATCATAATACTTGCTGTTCTTACTCCCCCCATTAAGATTGGCATCGATAAAGCAAGTTGATATTTTTTTAATTTCTCCCACTTCGTCATACCAAATGCTGTTGCCGCTTCTTCTAAAGAAGAATCTATCTCTGACAGTCCTGTTAATGTACTTTGCAATATCGGAAATAGTGCATAGATAACTAACGCTACTACAGCTGGCACTGTTCCTATTCCCATAAATGGAATAAATAAACCTAAAAGTGCAAGCGATGGTATAGTTTGAAAAACTCCTGTAATTTGTAAAAACCATTCACTAACCTTTTTATTATTCGATAAAACTATTCCAAGAGGTACAGCAAGAATAATCGCAATAAGTAACGATAGTAATGAAATTTGAAGGTGTTGAAAAAGAGCTATTCCCCAGTCACCTTTACGTTCAACAAATGTATCTATTATATTCATTAATTACACCCCTTTACTTTGAAAAATTCACGAACAAAATCATTAGCCGGATTATCTTGCATCTCTTTTGGTGTGGCAATTTGAACAACTTTACCATCTTGCAAAATACAAATTCTATCAGCAAGTTTTAAAGCTTCATCCATATCGTGAGTAACAAAAACTGTTGTCATTTTATATTCATTATGCAAAGTTTTTATTAAATCTTGTAATTGAACTTTACTAATAGGATCTAATGCAGAAAATGGTTCATCCATCAGTAAAATTTTAGGATTAGCAATTATCGCACGCAATATTCCTACACGCTGTTTTTCTCCTCCTGATAGTTCCTTTGGAAGTCGATTCATATAATGTTTAGGATCTAGCCCCACTTTTTTCAATAAATCCTCTGTTTTTTCTTTAATTTCTTTTTTATCAAAATTTTTCATTTCTGGAATTAATGCAATATTTTCTGAAACCGTAAGATTCGGAAATAATGCAATTTGTTGGAGAACATACCCAGTTTTAAGTCTTAATTCTCTTAAATCATAGTCTTTTAATCTCTTATCTTCAAAATAAATATCTCCATCAGTTTGCTCTATTAACCTATTTATTAATTTTAAAGTTGTTGTTTTCCCACTACCACTTGGTCCTACAAGGACAAAAAATTCTCCTTCTTGTATTTCAAAGCTTAAACCATCAAGTATTAAACCATTTGTGGAGCAGCATAGTGATACATTTTTATAGTTTATCATGATTAATCATTTCCCTTCATTAATTGTTCCATATTTTCTTTAAAGTAACTGTTGAAAATTGTAAATAATTCTGTAAATTGTTTCTGTTGCTCTTCTGTTAATTTGCTCATTGCTTCAACTTCCACTTCCTCCAATGGATCGAGTATTTTCGCTGCATAAGTACGACCTTCTTCCGTTAGTTTTACTTTCTTAGCTCTTCTATCTTCTATATTTTCTTCAAAAAATATATATCCTTTTTTCTCAAATGATTTTATTGTCGCATTAACGACTTGCTTTGTAGAGTAGGTATGTTCACAAATTTTATTTTGAATAATACCATTTGGATTATAATATAACCACATCAAAATTAAGAGAGATTTCCCTTGTAATCCATTTTTCCTCGCATAACATTCATAAAGTGAGTTATTTTCATCTTTTCTTCTAGTAAACATTTTCGCATTTTCCAATGTGTTAATCATTAACAACTACCACCTTTCCAAAACTTTCATTGTTTTCTAAATAATCATGAGCTTTAACAATCTCAGCTAAGTTAAATATTTTTTCTGGTTTAATTTCTACTTTATGTTCTTTTATATATGTAAACATTTCGTTAAGTTTATCTTCATTAACTCCACCTGAATAAAAAGCTGTAAGATAAATATTATTTTTTAGTTCCATTGTAGGGTCAAATTCTTCCAAATACCAACTTTCTCCTAGCAAACCAGTATTACAAATTATTCCGAATTCATTCAAATGACTAATTAAGTCTTTGATTACCGCAGGTCCCACTAATTCAAGAATTTTATCAAAACTCTGATTAGTATCTAATATATCATCCTTGTCTAAAATTACTTCATCATAGCCATAAGATTTTAGCTTGGTTATTTTATTTTCCTTTCTCGTACTACCTGTTAAATATATACTAGGATATTTAGCTTTTAATAACTTTGCAAATGCTTCACCTACGCCACTAGTAGCGCCGCGAACTAATACTTTATCATCTTTATTTATATTTAGATTCTTCAACGAACCAAATGCCGTGTAGTAGGTTTTAGGTATTGCTGCAAAATCACTCCAAGAAAGATTAGAGTTTACCTTATAAATTTGATTGTTAGGAAGCAACACATACTACGCATAAGAACCATCATAAGCTCGCCCCATCTCTCCCATTATAGAAACAACCTTGCTTCCCACAGGAAGATTCTTTTCATCAGTAGACTCCTCAATAATTCCAACACATTCTATTCCCAAAATTCTAGGAAAAACTACATCAGGAGAATATCCTTTTCTAGTGAATATTTCTGAACGATTTATCCCAAAACCTTTTACCTTAACTAATGACCAACCTTCTTTTAATTCTGGTTTATCTACTTCTACAATTTTTAATACATTTGAGGCTCCTTTTTCAAAAACTTTAATAGCCTTCATAATTTCCACCACCATTACATTAGTAAAATCATTTTACTATATATTAACATTATATTCAGAATTAGTCAATAATTTTTACTAATATTTTTTTAAAATTTGTATATATAAGAGCTGAATATTTACCTAAATTTATTAACTAAAATATAAAAGGCCTCTGACATTCAACATATAAATGTGTGAATGCCAAAAGCCTTTATAATTTTTATTTATTTAAATTGATTTTATTTTTCTGCAATTAGCGCAACATACCCACCTTTATCGTAACCTTCGATTGGTTCTTCTACGCTATCGTTTGTATAAATTGGATGAGCAACTAGTGTTTGCATAAAACGAATATTTTTCATCATAAGCTCGTCTCTTACAATATTTAACTTCTCTAGTGGAGAGTGAAATATTCCTGACTTCACTAGCTCAATAGGATATGGAAGTGCTGGTGCAAGTCTTGAAAAAAGTTTTTCATCATAACCATCAGCATAATTTGCAAAGCTATATAATATTCCATATGCACTTTCTACTGGAACATCTAAAAGAATAAGATGTCCCCCTTTTTTCAATGCATTATAGCAATTTTTATATGCTTTGCCCAGGTCGGCGATATAAGTTGAACAACCATTCAGATAGATAATATCATATTCTTCATCTTTTAGTTGAGTAGTTTCAGCATCGCCTATTTCCACCTTAACACCTCTCTTTTCAGCAATTTCTGCCATATCAGTAGAGGGCTCCAAACCATGTTCTACATTTATCCCATATTCGCTTTTTAAAGCTGACTCAAATAGTCCACTTCCGCAACCAACTGATAAAATTTTATCTTTTTTTAACGGATTAAGACAAGCATGAAGTAATTTCAGCTCACTTTCGAATACTTTATTATTAGTTAAAAACCACTGATCATATTTATCAGCATATCCATCAAACATTTTTGTATTAATTTCCATAAGATACTCCTTGTATAACTTTTTAGATTATCCTATATAAACTCTATCCCAAAATCGTAATTCATAACCACTAGCTTCTTCAAATATTTTAATCAATTCTTTTTTGTTATAATCTGAAATATCTCGATAAGCCTCATTTATATAATCTATCCATCCCCTATAGAAAGTTTTGTATTTCTCAGTAGTATAATCTGCTACAAAACTATAATATATATTTTGAGATTTATTCATTCGAGCTGCAGCTATAGTAAATATGTAATCATAACTCAACATACAGTTCATAAGTACAATCATTAATTTATAGTTATCCTTGTCATGAGAAAAACTCATTATATAATTGACGTACTCTTCTGTTTCAGGAAATACTTCTGTCTCTGATGCCGTAATATTATCTGAATCTAAAGATTCCGATCTAGTCTGAAGCTCCGTATCATTTGAAAACTCTATAAGAGAACGAATAACTTCTCTCTCTTTATAAGTCTTAGCTTTACTCATAGCAATTTTGCATAGTTTTACATAATTTTCCAAATATATACTATCCTGCTGTAAATATCTTTCGAAAGCTTCACTCGACAAATCCCCCTTAATTAGCTCCTGAACAAAAGGTGTATTAAAACCCATCTCCCACAATGGAGAAATTTTTGGTTTAATTTCATCAATAAACAAGTTCTACTCCTCCCCAAAATCAAGAATTAACAGACAGCTATACTTTTGCTGTCTAGTATTATAGTAACACAAAATATTCACAAAGTAAATAACGTTTTCATTTTGTAATTATATAAATATTTTTTTAGCAAGTAACACTTACACAAAGTAAAAAGCTCATCAGAAGATGAGCTTTACCATAGAATATATTGTAAACCAAAAACTTTTAATGCTTTTACAGAAAAAATTAAATTTTACTAAAATATCTTACTGAAAAAATCATAGAATTCGTTACTGTTATTATATATTTGAGAAATATTGTAGTAATTTATAATATAACTTGCATTAGAAACTGCTAAAGTATTACTTCGCTAACTTTTCTGCTCTTTCTAATGATGCATCTATATTTTCACAAATATTTTCAGCACCTATTTTTTCGACAAAACCAGCTTTTTCCATAGCGTGATAAGGTTGTTCATTAACATGAGATAAAATAAGTGTTAAATTTCGTTTTTTACAAGTTTCTAATATTTCTTCTAATGCCTCTACCCCCGAAATATCCATTACTGGGACATTACGCATTCTAAGAATTAAAACATTCTTTCCTTCTTCATGTTTAAAACTAGTAAAAACGTTAGCAGCGCCGAAGAAAAGTGCTCCAAAAACTTCATATACTATAGTATTTTTAGGAACATACTTCAAATCAACATCCTCTGATAATTTTTCGTCTTCTGAAGACCCTATATATGTCCATTGTCGAACTTCTGCTATATCTGACATTCTTTTTAAGAAAAGGAAAGCTGCTAGTACCATACCAAATTCTATAGCTATTACTAAATCAAAGAATAATGTTAATAAGAAAGTAATAATTAAAACTGCTATATCACTTTTTGGGGCAGTTTTTATTATGCGTACAAAAGTACGCCACCCACTCATATTATAACCAACTATTATTAAAATAGCTGCTAGACAACTCATCGGTATATAAGATGCATATGGCATTAAAAATAATAAAATCAACAATAATGTTAGTGCATGTACCATCCCAGCAACAGGTGTTCTTCCACCATTTTTTACATTCGCTGCCGTTCTTGCTATAGCCCCGGTTGCAGGGATTCCACCAAAAAGCGCAGATAAAATATTCCCAACACCTTGACCTACTAGTTCGGCATTGGATTTATGTTTACTTCCTATCATACCATCAGAAACTACTGCAGAAAGTAAAGACTCTATAGCTGCTAACATCGCAATTGTGAAAGCTGGTAATATCATTTCACGAACTAACGAGAATGACAATACAGGCATAGAAAAGCTTGGAAGTCCTGCTTTAATAGTATATAAATCCCCAATAGTTTTGACTGGTAGTTTAAATATTGCTACTAATAGCGTTGTAACTATAATTGCTACTAAAGAACCAGGTATTTTTTTTGATACTTTTGGCCAAAAAATTTGAATTAATAATGCCAAAATACCAATTGCCAAAGTTATGTAATTAATACTACCTAAATTGTGACTATATGCTACTAATTTAGTTAAAAATTCTGCAGGAACAGCTCCCATATTAAGACCTAAAAAATCTTTAATCTGACCTACTACTATCCCTATAGCAATACCTAATGTAAAACCAATAGTTATAGTTTTCGGAATAAATTTTATTAAATCACCAAAGTGGAATAATCCCATTAAAATTAACATAACTCCTGCTAACAAAGTAGCAATAATAAGTCCTGGAATACCGTGCTCTGCTATAATTCCATAGATAATAACAACAAAAGCGGCTGTTGGTCCCCCTATCTGAACCCTACTTCCTCCTAAAAATGAAATAAAAAAACCTGCAATAATCGCAGTATAAAGCCCTTGTTCTGGATTAACACCTGATGCTATCGCCAAAGCAATCGATAAAGGTAATGCTATAATAGCTACTATTAATCCAGCGATAATATCTTTTATAAATTGCTCTCTTGTATAGTTTTTCATAACGCTAAAAAACTTGGGCTTAATATATTTAAACGAACTCATTTTCTCCTCCTGATTTTTTGAGAATTAACAATACTAATAGTTTAGCATAGAAAAAACAAAAACTCTAGTTATATCAGAAATACTTAGTAAATAAATTATAATTAATTATTCTATACGACTATTCATTATAAAAAAAGAAAGGCTCGCAAATTGACGAGCCCCGATTTATTATGAAAAAAATATTATTGAGTTCTATATATTTATTATATACATGATACTTTATACAAAGTTAAAGCTATAATTAAATTTTACTTAAACTTTCTAGTTATTATATTTTAAAAAGTTCTTTATATCTTTTTCTACTTTCGTTAATAAGTCTGAATTCTGACTATCGTACCAAACTCCATTCATCTTATTTCTGAACCATGTAAGTTGACGTTTTGCATATCGCCTTGAATTTTGAGAAATGGCATTGATAGTATTTTCCTTAGAAACTAAACCTTCAAAATAGGGTATCATTTCTTTATAACCTATTGCTCCAAGTGGTTGTAAGTCTTTACCATACTCTGCAATTATTTCTTTAACCTCTCGTTCAAAACCTTGTTCAAACATTAGTTCAACGCGTTTATTAATTCTTTTATAAAGAATTTCACGGTCTGTATTTAAAACTATTAAATATGGATTATACTTCTCAAGAATAGTATCTCCATTATTATTAGTTGTCACCGATTTATTTTCATTTACTACATAATTATAAGCATTAATAACTCGGCGATGATTATCTAAATCAATACTATTATAAGTATCTGGATAGTTTCTCTTTAAATAGTCTCTCGCCATATCTACATCAACATCATAAGTCTTTTCTTTCAAATCAGTAAACTCATAATTATTAAGCACTGCATTCATATAAAAACCCGTTCCACCAATTAGCAATGGTATTTTCCCTCGTTTATGAATATCATCAATCAAGCTACGCGCCATTTTTTGAAAGTCATAAACCGAACAAGTAACTGTTGGCTCTAATTCATCAATTAAATAATGGACTACTCCATCCATTTCTTCTTTGGTTACTTTGGCAGAACCTATATCAAATTTTTTATAAATTTGAACACTATCTATTGAAATAATTTCACAATTAAACTTTTTTGCTAGTTCAATGCTTAACGCCGTCTTCCCCACAGCTGTTGGTCCAACTATTGCTATTAAAGGTATCTTTTCCATTTTACCTCCTACACTATACGTTTAAACATTTTTTCTAAATCTTTTTTCTCCATTTTTGTTATAATTGGTCGCCCATGCGGACATGTAAATGGATTTTTGCATTTGTAAAGATCACTAATTACTTTGTTCATCTCTACTTCACTTAAAATTTGATTAGCTTTTATTGACATTTTACAGCTAGCCATCGCTATTGCATCGTTTCGTAGTTCATTAAAAGTAATTTTATTGTTATTTAAAACTTTCTCAACAATAATTTTAATCATTTCTTCTTCGTCTTCTTCTATCCAACCTGGAAATTCTCGGACGACATAAGAATTATCGCCAAATTCTTCAAAGTCAATGCCTAGTTCTGTAAATTTCTCAAAATTATTTCTAATTTCTGCTGCTTCTTCTATTGAAAAATCAAACGTCATCGGTATAAGCATTTGTTTTTTATAGTTCTTTCTATCTATAAAATCTCGTTGAAGCTTCTCATAATTATAACGTTCTGCTGCCGCATGTTGATCTATAAGATAAAGTTTATTATCAGCCTCTGATAAAATATATGTTTTAAATATTTGAGCAAGAACTTTTAAATCTGGTAAAGTCTTGACTTCCATACTTTCATCCTGAATAATTTTTAAATTTTTTATTTCATCAAAGTGGCTATTATCTTTTACTATTGTATTAGAGATTTCCTCTTTAGTCGCCTCTCCAATTTCTTCTCTCTTTGAGAAATTCATAAAGTTTTCAATTTCTTTTTTCGTTGGTTTATCACCATACTTATTATAATTTTCACGTGGACGTGCTGTATAACTTAAATCTGGTAAGCTACTCTCCATACCACTAATTTCTGTTTGTTGTCGTCTTATATGGCTTTCATTATTTGAATTTAGTTCTTCCTGTAACTTGTGAATATCATTATCTTCTCCAAAAACAAGGTCATCTTCTTTTACAAAATTAGCCTCATTTTGTCCTTTATTAAAAAGAGATGTATTATTTTCTTCAGTCTGCATTCCAAATTTATTGTCAAGTTCATCTAAAAAATTAAATTTCTCTATATTTGCTTTTTCTTTTTTAGGTAGTACATTATTCATCCCTTGAGGAATATATGTATAATTAGCTAACCTTTCCGAAATTACTCCTTTTATAAGTGAAATTAACTCTGCTTCTTTTGATAATCTTACTTCTTGCTTTGTCGGATGAACATTAACATCTAACAAGATTGGATCCATATCGATATTAATTACACAAAGAGGATAGCGATTTTTCATAAGTAATGTTCCATAGGCATCTATAATAGAATTCTGAATTATATAATTTCGAATATAACGACCGTTTATAAAAATATTAATATAGTTTTTACTAGCACGTGTTTCATCTGGCACAGAAATATAACCATAAACTTTATAATCATCGTTATTACCAGAAAAACTAATCATATTTCGAGCAACACTCATATTATATATTTTCGATAATATTTTATGAACATCACCATCACCATAAGTTTTAAATGTTATTTTATCATCTACATGCAACTCAAATGAGACATTAGGATAAGATAAAGCAAATTTGTAAATAACATTTGTTATATTAGCCTGTTCTGTATGTGCATTACGCAAGTATTTTAGACGTGCTGGTGTATTATAAAATAAATTTTCTACGCTAAGGTCTGTTCCTTTTATCGGAGCGTAATACTCCTCGCTAGTGACTTTTCCCGCTTCTAGTACCAGCATCTTTCCTTGAGCTTCGCCAGCACAACTCTTAATAGTCACACGACTAACAGAGGAAATACTTGCCAAGGCTTCACCACGAAAACCAAGTGTTTTTATATGAAATAAATCATAATCCTCTCTTATCTTACTTGTCGCATGTCTTAAAAAAGCGCGTTCGAGATCGTCATTTGATATCCCACTTCCATTATCTATAATCCTAATTTGTTCTATCCCGAATTCTTTTATTATAATTTTTATATTTGTACTACCCGCATCAAGCGAATTTTCTACTAATTCTTTAACAACAGAAGCTGGTCGTTCTACCACTTCTCCTGCTGCTATCTTATTAGATAATTCTGCAGATAATATATTTATTTTCCCCATTTAACTACCTCCCTTCATTGAGTTTTTGTTGTAGTTCATAAAGAAGATTAAATGCTTCTATTGGTGTTGTTTCTAAGAAATTCAAACCTGTTAATTTTTCTTTAATAAATTCAAATTTTTCATCATTATTATCAAAATCTAGTTGAAGCTTTTTGTAATTTCCATTAGTTTTTTCTTTTACCTTATTTTTAAGTTCTTTTTGAAGTTTTTCGTCGTACTCTAATCGTAGCTTTTCTTCTAATTCTTTTTGTAATTTCTTCTCTAAATGTTGTACTAATTGCATTGGGTTAGCTTCATCTTTTGCCGCCTGAGTTTCCCCAGTATTTCCAATATTTTCATAATATCCTTTTCCGATTAAATCACCTGAGCCTATATTACCACTTTCTAGTTCTTTTAAAATATTATTTGCCACTACTATTACTTCTTCAGGAAGATGTGCAAGTTGAGCAACATGAATACCATAACTCTTCTCTATAGGTCCATCATTAATCTTATAAAGGAATATTAATTTACCGTGGTCTTCCTTAGCAGACACATGAATATTTTTAATTCCATTCATTCTGTTTTCTAATTTCGTCAGTTCATGATAATGCGTTGAAAATAATGTTTTGCATTTAATTTTTTCGTTAATATACTCCAAAATAGATTGTGCAAGTGCAATACCATCATAAGTAGATGTTCCGCGCCCAATTTCATCAAAAATAAGTAATGAGTTTGCAGTAGATTCAACAAGAGCATTTTTCGCCTCAATCATTTCTACCATAAACGTTGATTTTCCTCCAGCAAGGTCATCGCTCGCCCCAATACGAGTAAATATCTTATCAAAAATCGGGAGATTAGCTGATGTTGCTGGAACAAATGATCCGATTTGGGCAAGTATAACTATAAGTGCAAGCTGACGCATATAAGTAGATTTCCCAGACATATTCGGTCCTGTTATTAATAGAATATTATTATCTTTATCTACCTTGCAATCATTACTAATATACCCATCATCACTTACATTACGCTCTACTATCGGATGTCTACCTTCAATAATATCAATTATATTATTATTATTAAATTTTGGTTTTGTATAACTATATTCTTCTGCTACATCTGATAATGAAACAAATACATCAATATCACTAAGAATATTAGCAACTCGCTGTAATCTCGGAATAAAGCTATGTATTTTCATCTTAACTTCTTGGAATAACAGCAATTCTAACTCTTCAATTTTCGCTTTAGAATTAACGATATGTTCTTCTACTTCTTTTAATTCTTCTGAAATAAATCTCTCACAGTTAGATAAAGTTTGTTTCCTATGATAACCAAGTTCTGTTGGATCTATAGTTTTCAAGCCTACTTTAGAAATTTCTATGAAATAACCGAAAATTTTGTTGTAACCTACCTTTAGGTTTTTAACACCTGTTCTATTTTTTTCACGTTCTTCTATTTCTAGTAAAATTCTATTACCATTTTTACTAGCATTTTTATAACTATCTAATTCTGAGTTGAAACCTAATTTAATTACATTTCCTTCTTTAACAGTTTGTCCAGCTTCTTCGTTAATAGTAACTTCTAGATATTCATGTAAATCTTCTAATTCATCAATATTATTCGCAATTTCTATTAATTTTTTCGAATTAAAACTTAGTAATATATTTTTTATACTTGGAATTTTTTCTAACGTTTTTTTCAAATTCAGTAACTCTTTAGGGCTTACTATATTATATGAAACCTTTGTTGATATGCGTTCAAGGTCATAAACCTCTTTTAGATTTGTTTTAACATCTGCTTTTTCAAAATAATGTTTAACAAAATCTCCAACAATTTCTTGTCGATGTTCTATCTCCTTTAGATTTAAAAGTGGATTTTCTAGCCATTTTTTTAGCTTTCTAGCACCTGCAGCTGTCGAAGTTTTATCAATAATACTCAATAAAGAACCTTTTTTCCCACCATTCGCCATATTTTGTGTTACTTCTAAGTTCTTTAGTGAATAATTTGTCATATAAACAAACTTATCTTTAAAATATACTTCAAAGTTTTTTAGACTGTTAACATCTTTATTTTGTGTTTTTTCAATATAATCTAACAAGATATTGCAGCAAATACGAAGATTACTGTCACTTAGATTAGATGTTTTCTCTTTTTCTATATTTTCATCTACTTCTACTTCTGTAATGTATGCACTAACCTTTAGTTCTTGGTCTTTAATAGTAATTATTTCTTTAATATTATTTCTCAAAATTTCATCTTGCAAATCATCCATTGTTTTCAAAATTGTGCAACGGCTATCCCCTGTCATAATATCACAAAATGCAAAATAAATATTGCCATCTTTTTTATATGCACTAGCTAAAAAGTTATTTTCATCATAGTTTTTATAGTTCATGTATGTTCCTGGCGTAATTACTTGAACTACTTTTCTTTCAACAATCTTTCCTTGACCAGGTTCCGAAACTTGCTCACAGATAGCTACTTTATAGCCATTATTGACAAGCACATCTATATAATTAGCTGCAGCGTGAAATGGTACTCCACACATTGGAACTTTTTCTGCACCACCATCACGTGCTGTCAAAGTTATTTCCAAAATTTTTGATGCACGAGTTGCATCTTCAAAGAACAGTTCATAAAAATCACCAAGTCGATAAAATAAAAACATATCTTGATAATCTTTTTTTATTTTTAAATACTGCTCAATCATCGGCGTATATTTCATTTAAAAATTTCCTTCCTTACAAATTTTTCCTAATATCATTTCTATAACATTATAATTTTATCATAATATTGAAGAAAATAGTAGCCTCATATATGTTGTTCATCAGCAAACTTATCTTCGATTAAAGTGAAAAATACAGCTATATCAGATATCTTTAATTTAAGTTGCTTATATTACTCTGTTATTGTATAATTACTTCAAAGGAGTTGAATTATGTTAAATTTTATAAAAAATAAAACTAATTTATCAATAATGATTTTTTATTTTATATTTGCGATTACTAGCCTTACATTAATAATGCTAGCACAATATAATAATAATCAAACACCAAAATTATTTATTAAACAATTCATCTTTTATCTATTAGGATTTTTTGTAATATATATATTTCAAAAAATTCCAGTCGACTATATAGAAAGATTCTCTATATTTTTCTATTTGCTTGGTTTAACTTTATTGATAGGTATATTTCTAGTTCCACCTTCTATGGCACCTATTGTTAATGGGGCGCGTAGCTGGTACAACTTTGGATTGTTTACTTTACAACCATCAGAATTTGCTAAAGTATCTACAGTAGCTATGGTCAGTTTATTAATAAAAGAAAAAAGTTTTAGAGAAAACACCGATTCTATTAAACTCTTAAAATTACTGTTAATTATCGCGATTCCTTTCATTTTGGTTCTTCGTGAAAATGACTTAGGTAATGGATTATTCTTTATTTTTCTATTTTTAGGATTAGTATTTCTAGTCAGTACCCATAAAAAAACTTTATTAAATATATATTCAGTTGTTCTTGTTGGTATAGGAATAATTATTTTAGGTGCACTATATTTCCCAAGAGTTCTTGGTTTAGTAGGACTTAAAGGATATCAATTAAAGAGAATATTATCTTGGTTAAATCCTGAAGCGTATAAACTAGATTATTCGTATCAGATTACTCAGGTACTTTCCGAAATAAAACGAGGCGGCTTAACAGGAACTTTTGCTAAAAATAAGAATTATATTGATGAGCAATTCAATGATTTTATCTTTTCTATTTTGGCAAAGAATTTTGGATTTATCGGTACCTTCTTTTTCTTAATATTCTTCTTTATTTTCATACTAAGATTGTTTAGTATAGTAAAAAAATGTGAACAAGGTAATTATAGCTACTACTTTATTTTATTAGCAATGTGTAGTTTTTGTTTTTCATTTTTCATCAATATCTTCTCTACTCTTAGCATAATCCCTGTAATTGGAATTAGTATGCCATTTGTAAGCTATGGGGGAAGTTCCCTTATTGCTAATAGTATTCTATTTGGAATAATTGTTAAAATAAACGCTACTATTCACGAAGAATACTTAGAAGATGAATATTATGAGAATTATGAGGAGGAACCATATATTGATGACGACTATCAAGAAAGTAATTATCAATATGAAGAGCCCTACGACAATCAAAAGGAATATCGTCGTAGTAGAAAATTTAAAAATAGATAATAGTAAAAAATCGAGATAAGTTAATACTTATCTCGATTTCTTATTTCATATAGTTTACTTTATGATAACCTATTTTTCTTATTTTCTTACATCTTCAATAAATTTATCATCTATTGTTTCAATTAATTTTCCTAAAATAGCTTTTGCTGCATAGTAATCACGAATATCAAAAATCGCATTGTGTGTATGAATGTACCTTGCACAAATCCCAATTACAGTAGTTGGTACACCATTTAATGCTTGATGAATTTCCCCAGCATCTGTTCCTCCAGGTGATGTAAAGTACTGATATTTTATACCATTTTCTTCTGCCAGTCTAACTAGTTTCTCACGCATATTTGGACGAAGAACCATTGTTCTATCAACTAAACGTATTAAAAACCCTTCGCCTAAACGTCCGTTGCTTGTCGCTGATCCGTCCATATCATTGGCTGGACTACAATCAACTACAAAGCATACATCCGGTTTAATCATATTAGCTGCTATTTTAGCTCCACGAAGCCCTACTTCTTCTTGAACTGTTGCACAAACTACCAAATTAACATCTAAATCTTTATCTGCAAATTGTTCAAAAATTTCTGTAATAATTACACATCCATATCTATTATCAACAGCTTTTGATATAATTCTATTTTCTGTAAGTTGTTCAAAAGTTGTTTTCGGCGTAACAAATGCTCCTTCATGAATCCCCATTTTTAAAACTTCTTCGCGATTTTCTGCACCTACATCAATCGTCATATCACTAATTTTTACATTTTGAGCAATTCCTGCTGTGAAATGTTTTGGAATAGAGCCTATTACTCCAGTAAACTTCTTACCAGCATACGATGTTACAGTATAAGTCTGAGCTAATAAAACATCTTCACGGAAACCGCCTAATGTTTCAAATTTTAAAAATCCATTTGGTAAAATCTTTGTAACTACAAATCCTACTTCATCCATATGAGCTGCAATCATGACAGTCTTAGCATTTTCTTTTTTTGATTTTTTGATTGCGTAGATTCCACCTAAATTGTCAAATTTGATTTCATCCGCATACTTAGACAAATTTTTTTCTAAGTATTTTGAAACTTCACTCTCAAAACCAGATGTCCCATCTAACATTGTCAGTTCTTTGAATCTTTCTATTGATTTATTCATCGCTTATACCTCTTTTATATATTCTATAGTATCTGTTTCTTTATCAAAACGTACTTCGTAGTCTTTTTCCTCATCACTAAAATAAAACATTAAATATTGGTTTTCTATTAGATTTAACACATAACTATCTGCTACTGTATATCCCTCCGCAATTAGACTATTACGGCATCTATCAATGTGATCGACATCCAATTCATATTCTTCTGTTTTTTTATAAATGTAATACATTGTTCCAGCTACTGCTAATGGTAATAAAAGTTTTCTTAATTTCATATTTTGCCTCTTTATCTAAATTCATCACATAAGTTTTTAAACATTTCTTCTTCAAATTCCAAGTTCTGATGAGCTAATGGTTTAGATTGATTATAATTTTTTAGTGTTGTTTCATATTTTAGTTTATTATTATTTTTATATATAACCCCTGTTACTAAATCATTATATTCCTCTAAAATTCTATATGCTTCTAGTTTATTTGTATTATCATACCCTTCGATATCATCAAGATTTGTTAAATTCTCTTTATACCATTCAGGAGTATTGTAGTAATTATATGTTTTACATGGACTAAATACATTAACCAACGCGAACCCATCATGCTTAACAGCTTCTTCAAAAATAGCCATCATTCCTTTAATATCTCCAGTAAATGCCTGAGCTAAAAATGTTACTTCACAAGATAAAGCTACTTTTAAAGCCGATAATGGTTTTTCCATCACACCTTCAAGTGTAGTTGTCGTCACTAATCCTTCTGCTGATTTAGGTGACATTTGCCCTTTTGTTAAAGCATAAAGCTGATTATCCATAACAATATAAGTCATATTTACATTACGTTTCATAGCGTGAACGGCGTGTCCAATACCTATAGCATATCCATCGCCATCTCCACCCATTGCAAAAACTGTTAAATCTTGATTGGCTAGTTTTATTCCTTGGGCTACTGGTAAGCTACGTCCATGAAGTCCTTGAACTCCATAAGCTTTAGTATATCCACTTATTTTCCCAGAACAACCAATTCCTGCAGAAATTACAACATTTTCTGGTCTTATTCCAAGATTTACTACTGCCCTTTGAATCCCAGCTAAAACAGAAAAGTCTCCACAGCCAGCGCACCAATCCGGTTTTTCATTATTTTTATAATCTTTCATTGTTACTTTCATATTATCTCTCCTCCTCTAATAGTTGCTCTATAAGTTCGTGAGTATAATATATATCACCATTATATTTCAATAAACTAGAAATTTTATCTGAATTATGATACTTACTTGAAATTACTGTTCGTAATTGTTTATTAGAATTATGCTCGACAATATAGACTTTTCTATATTTATCAAAAGTATCTTTAACCTTCTGAGCAACCGGATAAATTTGGCGTAAATGCATAGTATCAATGTTCATTCCTTTTTCTTTCAGCTCTTTGGCTGCTTTATTTAATACTCCATAAGTCGAGTTAATACCAACTAAAAGAATATCTTTTTCTACATTATATTCATTTAAAACAAATGGATTTTCAATAAATGCTGTTTCAATTTTTTCAGAACGTTTATTTTTCTGTTTTACTGTATTTTTCTTAACTTCAGAAGGTAACCCTACTACTGAATGTTCATAACTATTAGCATTATGAATTCCACCCTTTTGTCCTGGGATAGTACGTTCAGATACAAGTGAATCAAGTCCATAACGTTTGAAATAAATTATGTCTTCTTCTGTAATTTCTTCTTGTTTTAGAAGTTTACCACGATTAATTTCTACTTTGCTAAAATCAAAATCGGAAACAGTTTGTTTATTCATACCTAGTTGCAAGTCCATCAATACAATAACTGGTGTTTGATATTTTTCTGCCATATTAAATGCATCAATCATAGTATAAAAACAATCTTCTACAGTAGTTGGCGCTAAAACAATTCGCGAAGCATCACCAGTTCCTCCATAAACAGCATGGAAAATATCAGATTGTTCAACTTTTGTTGGTAGACCTGATGACGGACCTCCTCTTTGAACATCTACAATAACAACTGGTTGTTCAGACATAACTGCCATACCTAAAAATTCAGTCATAAGAGAAATCCCCGGACCAGACGTTGCTGTCATAGCACGTACACCGGCAAAATTTGCCCCAATAGCAACTCCAAGAGCCGCAATCTCATCTTCGGTTTGAATATATGCTCCATTTACAGTTGGTAATTTTTCAAATAAATATTCCATAATTTCTGTGGCTGGTGTTATTGGATATCCTGCATAAAGACGACACCCTGCTACTAGTGCACCTAGGCCTGCTGCATGGTTTCCTATTAGCCACATATTATTTTGTTCTTTTTTCTCCAATTCTTTAAGATAATACTTATCTCCTAAGTTATGCTCTACCATAAAGCTTTGCATTATCTCATATCCTTTGTTAAATGCTTGGATATTTGTAGCAACTATTTCTTCACCTTTTGATGAAAATTTCACTTCAATCATATTATAAAAAATATCTTTATTGATATTTAATAGTGCAGAACAAATTCCCAACGTTATAATATTTTTAACAATTGGCGCTGAAATTTCTTTTGCAAGATCTGTGATTGGGAAAACTGCTACTAATCCAGTAACTTCCTCTGAAATTTCTGGCTTTATCTTTTCATCAACAATAATAATACTATTCTCATCTAATTCATCAATATAACTATCTAAAGTTGCTTGATCAAAAGCAATAAGAATATCTGTCTTATAATCAATAACATCTATCTTTTCTTCTGAAATACAGATTTTACTAGTACTATGGCCACCTTTTATTCTACTCGCAAAATCCCTAGTAGAATACATATGGTAACCTAGCGAGTTTAGAACTGTCGAAAAAACTTCAGTTGTTGCCTCAAGTCCTTCTCCTTGTTCTCCACCTATTTTCCATCCTAATTTATCTATCATATCAATCTCCTTTAATCTCTTTCAAGAGAAATTTTTTAGTGACTACTTAATACTTTATTTTACCATATTTCATGCTATTTTACCATTTAAACAGCAGCTTACTTTTTAATCAAAAAAAATAAATATCCCTACAAAAAAGAATTTTCGTAGAAATATTTATTAATTTCATTTTTATTTAAACATCCCTAATAATATTTTGTCACTTAGGCGAGGAAATAATTGACTTAATTTAACCCCCAATACCAACTTAAGTGGTAAATTAACTTCACGTTTTCTCTTTTCTATACCTTTTATAATTTTTTTTGCAACAAATTTTGGTGTTAATGGTTTATCGCCCATTGCTTTTAAGTAACTTTTATCTTCATCAGCTATATTAAAGAAATTTGTTGCAACTGGTCCAGGATTCACAGTCATAATATGAACATTATCTTTTTTTACTTCTAAACGCAGTGCATTAAAATAACCGATAAGTGCGAATTTTGTTGCTGAATAGACAGATGTTTTTGGCGTTGCTATTTTTCCTGCTAATGATGCTATTGTTACGATTGATCCTGATTTATTTTCACGCATTCTTTTAGCTATTTCTGTCGTTAATTGAATAGTTCCAATAACATTAGTATCAAACATTTTTACTACTTCATAATCAGTAAATTCGCTAAAATCTTTCATAATTCCATAGCCTGCAGCATTTATTAAAATATCTACATCATCTATTTTTTCTAACAATCCTTCAACTTGGTCTTGTGCCCCTATATCTACAGAGTAGCTTTTAGCTTTTACTGAATCATAAGTATGGCACTTTTTCACTACCTTTTCCAACGCTTCTTTTCTACGAGCTACTAAAATTAATTCTACATTTCCCTTTTGAGCAAACTGATATGCTAATTCACGTCCTAACCCACTAGATGCTCCCGTTATTAAAATCTTTTTTTTTAGTGTTTCCATAATAAACCTCTCCAATTTATTTAATTTTAGTTTTTCTCAAGTATATTATCTTTTTATATAGTTATGTTAAATTATACTGTATTTCTCTACAAGCAATTTACTAACAAAATTATTAGCTCAATTATTATATATTTTTTGAGTATATAAAATTTGTATTTTCAGAAAACAGCATCTCTTAAGTTATTATAATATTTTTTTCTTAAATTTTCTTTAAATTTTGTAATCAATATCTGTAATTATGATACTATGTAACTATAATGATGTCAATGAATTAAAAGACTCGATTCAAATATTAATTTTCGAATCGAATCTGGACTTTATTTTTTCTTAATTGGATGTCTTAAGACAGTTTTTAATTTTTCAGGCGAGGTTTTTCGAACATCAGAAATATAAACTTCATGATGAAATCTTTCGTCCGTAATGTCTAACTCATACCCTTGTTCAATCATATACTCATGCATTGCCTCTACTGTTATCGGTTCATCATTGTACGACCCAATGTGCATACATTGTACACATAAACCTTCATCATAAGTAAAAAACTCTACTTTTGAAAAATCCTCTTTCTTCTTACGAGTCGTTTCTTCAATAGCCCATTCAAAAACTTCTTTAGTAACAAAGTCAGGCATACGTATTAAAGAAATAAAGTGGAAATTCTGTTTATTAGCATAGTCTACTCCTTTATAATTCCTTCTTGCCACCAAAAACCTTCTAGTGGAGGAACAACAAAATCAAAATAACCATCAATTTGGTAATCACCTTTTTTACTCATTTTAATTGCATAAGCAATAGGATATAAAAGACTTATAGACTGTTTATATTCACTATTTTCTGCATTAGGATCTCCTACTCCTCTTACAGCAATAAAATTTGCTTTTTCTACATTTATTATACTAGGTTTAGCCTTCGGTTTATATAACTCTTTATATTCTTTTTTAAAATCAAACACCATATTATTTCTCCAATATAAAAATTATTCTATCAGCATTTTCATAATCCTTATTATCTAGTTCAAAGTCACAAAAATATTTATTAATTTTAAAACCTATTTCCTTAGCTGCTGAACTGATATCTTCTATTTCATATGTACGTTGTGTATGAAACTGTTCAAGGCGACGATAAAGTCCATTTTTCTGTTTAATAAAAAATGTCAATTCACTTTCTACTTCCAGTTCCTGCTCAGTTCCATAAGCAAACCAAAGATAACTAATTTCATCAGTTTCGTAAGCAAACACTTGATTATCTATCATATTCTTCATTTTTTTAGGGGTATGAATGTCAAAAATAAATTTCCCACCCGATTTCAATGAACAATAAACTTCTTTTAAACCATCTTTAAAACTTGTAAAATCGGGTAAATAATTAAAGACATCAAATGCACTAAGAATAAAATCAAATTCATACCCTAAATTAGATATTTCTAATAGGTCCATAGCAAAAAAATTATTATCGGGTGATTTCGAACTCGCTATAGAGAGCATTTGTTCGCTATTATCAACCGCAAATACCTGACCATATTTTTTCAGATAAGGAATCATCGTTCCACTACCGCAACCTAAATCAAGAATTAGAAGATCCTTTTTATCTCCTAATTCTTGAGCTATTATATTAGCATAAGTATCGTAATCAACATCCATTAATTTATCATAAACAATACTTAAATTTTCGTACATATTATACCTCTTTAAGTGGATATTTCCCGAATAATGCATCTAATTCGTAATATTCTCTATCATCACGCGTCATAATATTTACGATGACATCACCTAAATCCATAAGAATCCATTTTGCTTCTCTTTGTCCTTCAGTGCTGTGTATTTCCGCACCGCTTTCTAATACTTTTTCGCGTACTTCCTCTGCGATTGCCTCTACTTGTCTACTAGTTGGAGCATGACAGATTACTGAATAATCATATAAAACTCCTGCACTTGTTAAGTCATACACGACAATATCATAACCATGTTTGTCGTCACAAGCATCTACGACAACTTTTAATAATTCTTCTATTTGCATTTTTTTCCTCTTTCTTATTTTTTTATTACATGGAACATAACAACGTATAATACGTCATCATCTGGATATCTTTCTGCCAATTTAGCAATTAGTTCATCCAATGTTACTCCATAATGTTTTGCATAACGCTCTGTTAAAGTATCTCTAGTTACAGGTTTTACTAAGTCTACTTCTAATGTAGCAAACACTGTATCTGGATCTTCATAAGTTGTTGCTTCTAATAAATCACCTTTTTTAAAGTGAGCTTCACTCTTATTACGAATTGTTATAGTTTTTTCATCTGATAAAATTTTTTCTTTATTCTTTTCTTTGAATCCAACACGATAATTTTTAATATTATAGTAATTATAACATTCTAATAATGATGGATAAATTCTTTCATCATTATCAATTAAATATACTAATGTATATTTCGCAGAAAGTCTCACAGCCTCATCTAAATCATATTGTGCTACTTCTGTTACTTCTTGTAGGTGTGGATGTTTCCTTTGAGGATCAATATAATCTGCAATAAAAATAATTTTTTCTAAAAGCGTCATGTGCTTTCTACCAAAAGTATGATTTGCTACTGCAAGTTTAACCTCTTCATCTGCTATACCAAACGCCTCTTCAATATAGGCACTTCCTACTGGCCCATGAAGAACCTCAACAGGATAATCCAATAACTTCACATCTAAGTTATGAAGTATTACATATTTTTTCATAAGTACTTCATCCATAGGTTTGCATACGTCATGAACTAACGCCGCAAGAGCCGCATGTTCGACATTTGCACCATGTATTTCCGCAAGATTTTTTGCCACTTCCACTACCCTAAGCGTATGCTCATATCTTTTTTGTGGTAATATCTCTTTTACTTTATTTTGAATTTCTTGAAATTCCATATAAACCCAACTCCTCTATATATGCCTTACATTCATCTGTAACCATATAATTTATACTTTTATTATTTTTTATATTATCCCTTATTAAACTCGAACTAATTTCAATAATAGGTGAAATCATAATTTCATAGCTAATAGTTTTATAAAACTCATCACTCGCTATTATCTCTTCTAAACTCTCTCCATTTCTCGCTGTAAAAATAAATGTTACAAGCTTCGATAGTTCCTCTATATTATACCATTTTTTTAAATCTTTCGCTCTATCTGTTCCAACAATGAAATAAATTTTTTCATCTGGATAAATTTCTTTAAAATATTTTAGAGTACTATAGGTATAGCTGACATCATCTTTTTTCATTATTTCATAATCACTTACGATAAATTTATTGTTATTTTTTGTGCTAATGTATGTCATTTTTAACCTATCTTCATCACTAGCTTCTAATTCCCGATTTTTAAGAGGTGTAACATGTGATGGAATAAAAATTACTTTTTCTACATCGTAGTTTTCTATAACATTTTGCGCTGTAATCAAATGACCAATATGAATTGGATCAAAGCTTCCTCCATATAGGGCTATTGCCATATTATTTCACCAACTCTATTTTGCGATATTTTTCTTTTGAGCTTTGCTTATACAATACAATAGTATGCCCAATTACTTGAACTAGTTCTGATGAAGTGCGTTCTGACAAAATTTTTGCAACTTCGTCTTTATCTTCTTCACAATTTTGAAGGATACTTACTTTTAACAATTCACGTTTTTCCAATGCATCTCGAATACCTTGAACCATCTCACTGTTAACCCCTGATTTTCCCACTTGAAAAATAGGTGTTAAATGATGTGCCAACGCTCTTAATTGTCTTTTTTGTTTTCCTTTTAACATCTTGTCCTCTTTTCTTTAATTATTATTTTTTATATAATCGATTCTCTCACAAACACTTCGATTTCTTCCGGAACATAAATATCTATTTCACAACCACTATCACTGTTAACAGTTATCCAGCCAAGTCCAGAAATAACAATATCTATCTTCCTATCATCAATCTTGAAATTTTTCTTAACTTGGTTTTTAAAAATAGATATATTATCTTCGAATGGTGGTTTCAACAATGTTCCTAAATGTTTTTCAAAAAGCGCATCTGCATTACTTAGTTTTGTTCTATGAATATCAACTAAATTAGATGCATATAGAGTAAAGCTTTGACGTTCACCTTTTACAAAATCAACCCTCGCCATACCACCAAAGAATAAACTTTGTTCAGCATTAAGCTGAAATACACGTGCCTTAATTTCTTTTTTCGGCATAACTAATTTCAAACTTTTGGCATCTAAATAATGGGCAATATCATAATCTAAGATTATACCCGGCGTATCATAAATGCTTGTTGCTCTGTCTAAAGGAATCTCAATCATTCCTAAAGTTGTTCCTGGAAAATGAGAAGTCGTAATGACGTTCTTATCTCCTGTAGTAAGCTCTATTAATTTGTTAATAAAAGTAGACTTACCAACATTAGTTGCGCCAATAATATAGACGTCTTTTCCATTACGTAATTCATCAATACGCGCTGCTACTTCCTCAATTCCATGATTTTTAATAGCACTTATTAATAAGATATCTTTAACTTTGATACCTTTTGCCTTCAACATTTTAAACAACCATTGCTTAATTTTGTTTTGTTTAACAGATTTTGGTAATAAATCAAGCTTATTAGCAACTAATACAATATCTTTATTATTACCAACAATATCTATAACGTCTTCTATCCAACTTCCCGAAAAATCAAAGATATCAACGACCTTAACTATAAGTCCATCTTTTTTAGATAAAGTTTTTATAAGTTTATAAAAATCTTCTGCTCCAAGCTCTACATCAGAAACTTCATTATAATTTTTTAAACGAAAACATCTTTTGCAAACTAGATTATTTTCTTCCACACTTTTTTCAACTACACTTTTTGGTAGATAACCCTGCTTATTTGGGTTTTCACTTTGTATTTCTGCCCCGCAGCCTATACAATAAATTTTATTATCCAATATGTCCTCCATCTTTCTCTTTTTTTAATTTCAATTTATAATTAACTTTCTTCATTTTTGGAAATAGTTTTCTACGAGTTAAATTTTGTATTATAATTCCTTCGAAAAATCTATTAATTCGTGTTTTAAAAGCATCGGTTTTTGAAATCGGCTTTACCAACACACTCATAACTCCAAGACTTTTTGCACCAAATACATCGGTTAAAACTTGGTCTCCTAAAATAATTGCTTCTTCAGGTTTTCTGTTTAACTTGCTAAGTGCCCTTTTAAAACCATGTGTTAACGGCTTTTTAGCATCTGCAACATATTGAAGATTCAATTGTTTACAAAATTCTTCTACACGTTCTTCATTATTATTTGACACAACGATAATATCAAAACCAGCTCGTTTCATTTTCTTTAACCAACGATTAAGCTCCTTTGTATCTTTTTTGCTATCCCATGAAATAAGAGTATTATCTAAATCTGAAATAATAACCTTCTTATTGTGCATATTCATATATTCAACATCTATAAACTCATACTTTTCTACAAAATCATCTGGTGAAAAATACTTCTTTAATAACATAACTTACCTACTTAAAAATAGCTTACAACACTGTAGCTATTTTTTCTCCCATCTTGATTTCTCTGTTTTCTAAATTTTCTTCAAGAAGAATGTTATCTTTCTCAAATAATAATACAACTGTAGAACCAAACTCAAAATATCCTAACTCTTCTCCTTTTTTCACATAGATATTATCATAAGTCGGTACTATTGAATTTACATTTTGTGCCCCCACAGGTATTAGTGTATAGTTAATTTTTCCTGTTAGCTTATACACTTGACGATAATTGTAGCTCAAAATATTATCCCCTAATTCTAATCCTAAATTATTAACTGGATAAGAATATTTCCCAAGACTATATGCATCTTTTATTTGTGAATTCATTGGAAAATGAATACGATGATAATTTTTAGGACTCAAGTAAATAATAATATATGTACCCTCTTTGTATTTGTCAGCTAAGTCGCTATCACCAACTAATGTTTGAACATTATACGTTTGACCTTTTACTACAAAGGTTCTATCTTCCTTAATAGTTCCTACTTCCGAAATAACACCGTCAGTTGGGCTTACAAGACTATCCTCACCTTGGTCTATTGGTCGTGCTCCTGGGCGCAATTTTCTTATAAAAAAGTCATTTAGGTTTTTAAAATCATCTATCTCATCTAAAATTTCATCAGTGTTTATATTATAAATTTTTGCGAAAGGCTGAATCATCAATCTACTCAAATTAGATTTTGTTAATTTTTTTAAAGCTTTTGAACTTAAATTTCCATTTGTTAATTCAACACAAAGTTGAAACATTTTTTTCTTTAACATAGCCATCTCCTTACTAAATATCATGTTATATTGTACTATAAAAAGCCTTTAAATACAAATATTCGACAATAACTAGCTAAATAAAATTATACACTATTAAACTCTATTTACTATAAGGATTGCCACTATTTTATCAATAATAAACTTTATTCAATCAAAAATATAGACCTAAAAGACCTATATTATCTATATATTATTATTAAAATTTATTATTTCAATTATAAATTTTTAAAACTATCTTCTCTAACTAGAAAAAATGTTATCCGTTATCATATGCTATTTAAAAACTTTCCGACTAAATATTTTTAAAAAAATTTATTATAAATTGTTGATTTTTCCTATATAAATATTGTATAATTAGAATATAAAAATTAACAAGGGAGTGAACGACATGACTCTAAATAATAAAGTAAAAGAAAATATTATTTTAACGACTGTCCAAAACGTTTGAACTAAGGGCTATTCTCTGACAAGTGTTCAGGATATTATTAAAAAAGCTAAAGCCCCTAAAGGAAGCGTTTATTATTATTTTCCAAAAGGAAAAGATGAAATTTACATTGAGGCATTGGATAAAATAAATTGCAATGTAAAAAAAGAATTCAGAACAATTTCTCCAAAATTAGGGACTTTAGAGGAATATTTAACTGCTGTTTTTGATCTTTTTATATCTAAAGGAAGAGCGTGTAAACATAGTGGATTTTCGTTAACTTTATTAGCTATGGAGACTTCAGAACTTTCACCGATTATCGCTGAAAAATGCAGCGATATATTAGAAAATTGGCGTTTACTTCTTGCAGATGGATTATTTGATAGGAATTTACCAGAGGAAGTGTGCAACCCTGTTAGTGAATGGTTGTTTACTAGTATCCAAGGGGCAATTTCTGCGCATAGAATCCATAAAGATGAAGCATTTTTATATAATATAAAGGCATCTATAAGATTTATCTCTACAGCAACACCTGAAACTTTAAGAGAAATTTTTTCTAGAAGTGACGGAGATGAAATTGTCGCATAAATAATTTAAACGGATTAAGAATGTTAATCATTTTTAATCCGTTTTTTATTAAATAGTATTTATCATTTGCATAGTCAATGAATTTATTTTTTGACTAAAAAATTTTTTTATTGATGGGTCTATATCCAATCTCTCTAATGCTAACTCAAAGTCTTCCAACCAATATTTCGCTTCTTTTATAGATATTGGTAACTTCATATGCTTTCTTCTTAAATCTGGTGTAGCAAAAATAGAATGGCCTGGTTCCCCTAAAAATAACCTAAAAAATTTTTTTTGCTCTATTTTTATCCTATCAAAACCATCTGAAAATAATATATTTATTCTATCATCATTAGGTATTATATCATCATACATATAACTTACCAAAAGATCAATATTCTCTTCACCAATTTGTTCATATAGATTCATAACTACCTCCACATTTTTTACATACTTTTTTCACCGCTTTTACTTATTTATATTAAACACTAATATCATCTTTTTTTCAATTAATATGCAAAAATATAATCCGAATAGTATGTATAATAATACTAGTCGAATTATATTTTTATATCTTATTTCAATAATTTTTTAAATGATTCTGTTTTATCAGTTCTTTCCCATGTGAAATCTTCATCTTCACGACCAAAATGCCCATAAGCTGCTGTCTTTTTGAAAATTGGTTTTCTTAGATCAAGTGTTTCTATTATTCCGTTTGGAGTTAATTTGAATTCTTTTTTAATTGTTTTAACAATTTCTCCTTCATCTACTTTTGAAGTTCCAAATGTTTCTATAAAAATAGATACCGGATGGGCTACTCCAATAGCATAAGCAAGTTGAACTTCTACTTTATCACAGATTCCACTAGCTACGATATTTTTCGCAATATAGCGCGCCATATATGCACCCGAACGGTCAACCTTTGTTGCATCTTTACCACTAAATGCTCCTCCACCATGACGTGAAAATCCTCCATAAGTATCGACAATAATTTTACGGCCTGTAAGTCCAGCATCTCCCACCGGTCCACCAATTACAAAACGACCTGTCGGATTGATAAAATATTTAGTGTTTTCATCTAGTAATTCTTTATCTAAACATGGTGCAATAACATATTTTTTAATATCTGCATGGATTTGCTCTTGAGAAACATCTGCATCATGTTGAGTTGATACGACAATAGTGTCTATACGTTTTACTTTATGATTTATATCATATTCAACAGTTACTTGCACTTTACCATCTGGCCCTAAATAATTCAATGTACCATCTTTTCTTACTGTTGCAAGTTGTTTTGCAAGTTTATGACTTAAATAAATTGGTAATGGCATATAAGACGATGTTTCGTTTGTAGCAAAACCAAACATTAAACCTTGGTCTCCTGCACCTACTTCATTTTCTTCTTTTTCTTGTTTTGTTTCTAATGAAGTATCTACTCCTAGTGCAATATCTGGAGACTGTTTATCTAACCCTACCAATACCGAAATATGATCTCCAGAATATCCTTTATTTGGATCATTATACCCAATCTCATTAATTGTATCACGAACTATTTTTTGAAAATCTACATTTGCTGTTGTCGAAACCTCTCCAATCAAAACAGCAAGTCCTGTATTTACACATGTTTCACATGCTACTCGCCCGTATGGATCTTGTCTCAAGATTTCATCTAGTATTGCATCAGATACTTGGTCTGCAATTTTATCTGGATGCCCTTCTGTTACTGATTCTGATGTAAATAAATATGTTTTAGCCATTTTTTTCTCCTAACTCTTATCTGTTTTGTCTGATATTAATACAAAACTATCACTCTTATCCTTAATTTTTTTAACATAAAAAATTAAAGACCTCATCATGTTAGATAAGGTCTTTTTATATACCTCATCGTTCAAAGTAAACTTTGCTAAGGAAAGCACCTTAATCAAATGACTAGGTTGCTGGAGATCATCGGGCCTTATCCCTCACTCACTCTTGATAAGTATTTATATTTCTTTTATCAGTATAGTAAATTCTAATACAGTTCCATTCTTTTGTCAACCAAAAAGAATTATAATAAACGTATTAATTCTAAATATTATTTAGAACTAATACTCTACATTATACAAACTACGCTCTTTTAATATATTTTCTTTTATTTCTTCTGCTAATTCTTCATCAATTGTATCTATTGTTAAAACACTATTAATACCTTTTATCTTTATATTTGCTAAATTTAATTTTGATAATATAGGTCCTTTTTCTAAAGTCACATCTTGTATAGTATTATATGGCAAAAATTCCTTCACCTTAAAAAACACACCTCTAACTAAAGTTATACCCTCTTTGTCAAAACTATATGAATAATTCTCATATTTTAGAGGTACTATTTTCCAAATACATATTCCTCCTACTATAAAAATTAAACCGATAATAATAGAAAATAAAAGATACTCTAATTGCTTTTCTAAAACAAAAAACCTAAAGCTCACAATCCCTAATACTGTTAAAATAGCCATTATAGTTCTAAGTAAGTAATCTAGCTTATAATAAAATTTAGCTTTTTCTGGTAATATATATCGCTCTTTTTTAAATATTATTTGCATAAACAGTCTCCTTTTCTAAGAAATCTTTTTCTAACTTAAGATGATATTGTTTATCATAATATCGTAAATTTATATCAGAGTTATTCCCTATTGAATTAATCTTTAGATGAACAAGATTTAGACGATTTAAGAAATAATGAGTTTGCTTGTTTATTGTTCCAACCTTCTTAACTTTAATAAACTCTGTGACAATTTCCAATCCACTCATATATGTATATTTAAAATTATTGTTATCATAAGCTATTTCATTATTTTTTAACTTATATATTTTTGTTAAAAGACTATAGAAAAGTAAGACAAGATAAAGTACTAAAGCTATCTCTATTTTTTTCATTTCCAAAACTGGAATTTTCACCATATAAAGAAAGAAAAATATAATTAGAGGAAGAAACGCACAATTTATAACACTCCAACGATACATTACAAATCTTGCACGTTTTGGGATTTTCTCCCCTTTTAAACTATTATAATACCCTAAATCTAAACTTAAGTTTTCTTCAATAAATCTTTGTGCCTCTTTTTTTGGAACTAATGGCATAAGATCTATTGTTGTCTTTTGTTCACTCAAATCCTCTGATACTGTTTTCGTTAAAGTTTCCACTGATAACTTTACTAAGCCAAAGAATCTATAGCGTAACGGCTCTTTTATTTTAATACTTTGTAATCTTTCTATATCAATCACTAAAGATTTTTTATTCAATAAGCCATACTTACAAAGAAGATTATTATCTTTTCTTAGTAATGTGAAATTATAGAATTTAGTTACGGTAAATATAATTGAGCCAATTATAACAAGTACTATAAAAACAAGAGTTATTGTAATTAATAACTTAACATCACCTGCTGCACTTTTCGCTCCTTTTTCTAGATATTTATCTACTATATCGCTACTATCAAAAATATACTTAACAACATCCTTAATTTTATCATAAAAAGCAAAAAGTAGACCTAATGCCGCTAAAAATCTCACTCGTAGTAATCCATAAAAAATCAAATCTTTTATACTCAGCGATAGAATTTTCACTTCTTCTTTTTCCTCTATTATTAATCCCAATTCTTCATGCTGTCCAATATCTTGATTATTTATATTAGTTTTATTAACATTTTTCACTTTATTGAGTTTATGAATTAATGCTAAAGCTATATCTTTTTTTAGTGGTCTTATTCTAATCTTATCTGCTACCAAATTAATATCTAATGAAACAAGATTAAAAACTTGATATAAAATATTAGAACTCGTATCTAATGATTGAATATTTTCCAAATTGATATTCTTTATTTTTTTATTGAAAATACCTTCACGATATATTATAACATTATCTGCTACTTCATAAGTCGTTGCCAAATAATTTAACACACCCCATAATATTAAAATTAAACAGATTCCAGCAAGAATTAAATACCTTGGTAATCCATCTTCTCGCAAGAGTAGTATTACAAAAATCCAGAAGAGTTTTAAAACAGAGATAATAAAATCTAAAATTCCTAAAGGATGTACCCGACTTTTTTTTATATTATTCATCTTTGTACCTCCTATATTCTAAATTATCTTTTAATATTTCTTTCAAAATATATTCTAACTCTGTTATATCATCTTTCTCTGCATAAATTTTTAAAAATTCTGATCCACAATTTATCCTTAGCACATAAATATTTGCTAATTTCAACAAAGGATTCTGCACTATTCTATAGTTAAGAACATTATGTACTGGTGCTGTCTTTTCTTCTTTAAAATATGCATAGCACATTGCCTGTCCCACTCTTATATGTCGATTCGTTATTTCATAAAAAGTATTATCTTTATAATTTTTTTGGACTAACATACCAATAAGAGTATTTAAAAATAAACCTCCTATCAATACCCCTGCTATAAGATAGATACTCCAACCTGCTATACTATCAATATTTAAAAGCATTAATAATGCATAAATGCTTCCAATCAAAATTAAACCGAGCCATAAAACATTAAAAAATTTGTAATATATAAACCATTTTCCTACGTGCTTTTTCACAATTTTACTTAACCCTTTACTTATTTTTATTTCTATAATTGTTAATTTCCTATTAAATTAAAATGACGCTCGCGTCCTATTGTCGTATCATCTCCATGTCCTGGATAAACTATTTTTTCTTCATCTAGTTTAAACAAAACATTATGTAGTGAATTTTTCAAAGCATTAAAGTCAGAACCATAAAGATCATAACGTCCAAATCCACTTCTAAACAATGCATCTCCTACGATAATGAATTTTCCAAAATCAAAAGATACTCCACCTGGAGAATGACCTGGAGTTGGTAAAACTGTAAAACTCATGCCTGCAAGTTCGTATTTTTTATTTTCCTCAAATTCAAACTCTGCCGCTTCTGTCATAGGCGCTCTTCTTAATCTAAACATTGTTGAACCATTAAAATCAGGATTACTTAGCCAATCTCTTTCATAAGGTGAAATATACACTGGAACTTTATAATATTTTCTACATTCATCCAGTGACATAATATGATCGAAATGAGCATGTGTTAAAAGAATTGCTTCAATCTTAACTCCTAGTTCTTCTACAGCTTTTTGTATCTTTTCAAAGCCTTCTCCTGGGTCTATTATAAGTCCGCGATCATTTTTATATACTATATAGCAATTTTCTTCTACCATATCCATTACTATTCTTCTTATTTCTGCTTTTGCCATTATATAAATATTCCTCCATAAGTAATATTATTTATATTTTATCTCATTATAAATTTAATAACAAGTCTTGATTTAAATTGTTTTTATAAATCATAATATAATATTCTAAAACCCTCGTTCTAAAATTCTTGTCTTTGTCAACTCTATCTCCATCGGATAAGACTTGACCTTTAGTATTATTTTTTTTATACTTGTATGGTATATTTATTAATATAACATTCTAAGGAGAATACAATGAAATTAAATCTGGCAGCTAAGTTTTCATTACTTAGCATATCTATACTTTTGATGTCCCACTTAGCAATTTCTCCTGTTATCCCAAGTCTTTATAATTTTTATAATGAACAAAATTCTAATATTGGGCTAGCATCTGTAGAGTCACTTGCAACTATACCCGCTATGATGATTACAATTTTCGTTTTACTTAGCAATGTAGTCATAAAATTTTTAGGGAAAAAGAATACTGTTTTACTGGGACTTATTATAATATTTATTTTTGGATTAGTTCCTGTCTTTACATCTAATTTCAAATTAGTCTTAATTAGCAGATTGTTTCTTGGCGCAGGAATTGGACTTTTTAATTCATTATCAATTAGCTTAATCAGCGACTTTTTTGATGATAGTACTCGTGGTACTATGATTGGTCTTCGTACTGCATTTTTAAATATTGGTAAAGCATTAACAACATTTATTTCAGGGTATCTAGTAATATTAGGTGTGCAATATACCTTTTTAGTTTATGCCTTAGCACTACCTATATTTATATTATTTTTATTTTTTGTTCCAAACTCTGAAAATATCTATAATAAAAAAGTAAGTGGTAAATTTCATAAAGAAACTATTTATTTAACAATGCTTACCTTTTTTATCGGTGTTTCTTATATGGGGGCTACAATTAAGATTCCTACATTGTTGATTGAAAAATATTTCTATCATTCTGCTACAGTAACGAACTTATTAACTGTCCTTGCAATTAGTGGTATCTTCTCTGGTTTATTATTCGGATTTTTAGTAAAAAGAGCTAAAAACCTTACATTAACTATTATGCTGAGCTTTATGACTTTGGGTAGTATGATATTTTCATTTTCTAATAATATAGTTTTATTTATTTTAGGAGCTATTCTTATCGGAATTAGTTTTGTTGGGGCTATGTCATTCAACTTCTTTTACATTTCTAATAAGCTGGAAAATAAATTTATTAACTTTAGTACAAGTATTATGTTAGTTGGTGGTAATATTGGTGTCATTTTAACACCTATTATTCTTACTAAACTACCTGAAGCTCTACATTTAGAAAAATTTATAACTCCATTTTATATAACTACACTTGCTATGCTAATATGTACTGTTATTAGTTACTTTAGTTTAAAAGATAATAACAACTAAAAAGAATATTCCTGAAATTCAGGAATATTCTTTTTTCTTAGCTATTTAATAAATCTTTGTATTTTTCTAAAAAATTCTTCAATTCAGAATCTGGTATTTGTCTAGCTAGTACTAAACTTCTTAAATAAACGTTATCTAACCTACAAGTAGCAAAAACTGCCATATTATCATCTCCAGAAATTTTAGTATCAGATAGCCAATTTTTCGAACTTGCTTTAAACTTATTTATAAATATTTGTTTATCTTCTGAATTGTTAGGAAGTTGATATAATTCTGTATTTTCATTAACAACGCTAACACCTGTCACTTCATAATAATATTTTCTTTCCGGTGTTTCAATAACAATAACTCTATGTGTATCGAAATAATCTTTTTTACCAAACCAATTTATATTATTAAAGACTCTAGTATCTAGTGTTATTCGTTTTTCTTCTATACCACCTCGAGCATGCCCAAAAATCCATTTAATATCTTTTTCTGCGAAAGATGCATTGTTTTCATAATCCATAAACACTGCACCGATAAGATTTGATGGCTTATTATAAATATCTGTTACTAAGTATTTACTATTATTTGTAGTCTGTAAAATTGGTTCTTTTAATGAATCTTCACCATCTCCCGGAACATACATATAAGCAATTACATCGCTATTAATATCTCTTAGCTCCTTGAATTTTTTTTCTAAATATTCTTTTTCTGCTTTATCCGGCTTATAACCTTCATCTTTTGTTTCTTGTTGGTCTATTTTTTGTATTTCTTGAATAGGTTGTATATCCTCTCCTGCCTTAAAGTATGAGTATACTCCAAAAGAAATACCTATCACTAATATCGTTAATAATACATATTTTATTATTCTGTTTAATAATCTCTTCTTATTTTCTTCTTTCATAATATTCTAATTCCTTTTCACAAATCACTTTCTGTTTTCATTTATATCCAAACTTATTAGATTTTAGTATATCATTTTTTGTATAAAATTTAAAACTATAACTTATATAAACTACACTAATAAATATATTAACATGAAATCAAAAGGATTTTATCCTACTTTTAATAGAATTAAATCCTTTTGATACATTTGTTTAACTTGTGATTTACAAATAATTTTTATTACCAATTTTTCATAATGTCTAAACTTTATTAAACACTACGTATGTTAACAAAATCTGTTGGTGGCACATTATCTTTGCCTAAATCTGGTTGTCCAGCGGTAATTAAAATATAATCACCTTCTTTTGCTAACCCTGATTCTTTTGAATATTGTGCAGCATTTTCTAACATCTCTTCCATTGTTAAAGTTTTTGGCTCTATAAATGCTGTAATACCTCTTGTCAATGCTAATTTACGTGCTTTTTCTTTTGTTGGTACAACTGCAAGTACTGGTACTTTCGGTCTATATCTTGCTATAAACTTAGCTGTGCTTCCTGATTTAGTGTAAGTTACAATATTGTTAACATCAACAGCATCTAGCAAGTGTTTTGTAGATAATGAAATCGCATGCGCAATATCCATTTTATGTTTTCTGTATTCAGTATCTTCTTCATTGACAACATCTTGTTTTTCAATATATTTTATAATTCTATCTACTGTTTCAAGAACTTCTTTAGGATAACTACCTGTCGCTGTTTCTTCTATAAGCATAATAGCATCTACTCCATCAATAATAGCATTAGCTACATCTGACACTTCTGCACGTGTCGGTCTTGGATTATATATCATCGAATGTAACATTTGTGTTGTTAAAATAACATCTTTAGTAGAATCATTAGCTTTTCTTATTATTTCTTTTTGTATACTTGGAAGATTTTGATAAGGCATTTCCATACCTAACTCATCACGATTAATCATAATAGAATCTGCAAAGCTAATTATTTCATCAATATTATCATAAGCTTCTTTACAGTCTATCTTCACAATTAAACCGATATCCTTTTTCCCGCGACTTGTAAGTATATCTTTAACTTTACGAATTTCATCGATATTACTTACAAATGGACAAGCAATAAAATCTACATCGTGCTTACATGCAAAGTCTACGCTCTCTTCCTCTATTTTTATAAGTTTATACTTGCTTTGTGCATATATATGATCTAAATCATATATAATAGCTGTATTTTTATTTAGCTTTTCTCTTAGTTGCTTTATTTTTTCTATTCTTGAAACATTTTCTTCTTCTTCACCATAATAAGTATCTATTAAAACTACATCTGCTCCACCATCTACAATTTTTTCTAAAATACTATCTGTACTGTTACCTAGTGTTGCTATAACTTTTGATTTTCTAGTCATAAATTTCTACCTCCTCTTAACGACAATTTCTTCAAACCAATTATAACACATTAAATTACTCTTGACTAGATTTTACTCTAATTTTTGAGTATTGGCTTTGCTACCTGATTATAATTAATTTTTTTAAAATGCTGTATTTAGTTGTTATATAGCTATAATATGCTTTTCATTAAATAAAGTATAAAAATAATTATAATATACTAAATTTTATAGCTAATAATTTAATACATTAAATTATTATTTCCTTTTTTTCTTTTCCTACTCCATTCTCTAAATAATCAAGAAATTCCCCAAATAAATTCTCCATTTCTGAATAACTATTTAATTGGTTCAATTCTTTTTTAACTTTAGAACCACCTTTAATTCCCTTCATATAATATGCCGCATGTTTTCTCATTTCATGAACAGCAACTTTCTCTGGTTTTATTTCCATAAGTCGTCTTAAATGTAATAAACAAACATCTATTTTTTCCCTTGGGCTAGGTTCATCACTCAACTCACCTGTCTCCAAATATTTAACTGTGCGATATAACATCCAAGGATTCCCCAAAGCTGCACGCCCAATCATAACAGCGTCACAATTTGTATCATCCAACATTTTTTTTGCTAATTCAGGTGTGGTAACATCTCCGTTCCCAATTACTGGAATTTTCAATTCTTTTTTTACATCACGAATAACATCCCAATTAGCTTTACCACTGTACATTTGTACCTTTGTACGTCCATGAATAGCTATTGCACTAGCCCCTGCTCGCTCTGCATTTCTTGCATTGTCCATAATATAAATATGCTCATCATCCCAACCCATACGCATTTTTACAGTTACAGGTTTAGATACCGCATCTACCAATCTAGCAATTACCTCATAAACCTTATCTGGATCTAAAAGCAACTTACTTCCTGCATCTACTTTTGTTATTTTAGGTACTGGACAACCCATATTTAAATCTATAATATCAGCCTCTGTATTTTTATCTACATATTTTGCTGCTTCTACTAAAGTGTCTATTTCTCCACCAAATATTTGAAGACTAAGCGGACGTTCTCTCGGGTCTATATATAACATATTCATAGTTTTTTGATTATTAAACAAAATGGCTTTATCACTAACCATCTCCGCACAAACCAAGCCCGCTCCAAACTCTTTTGCTGTTAGTCGAAAAGCGGCATTACAAACTCCTGCCATAGGTGCTAAAACAACTTTATTTGGTATTTCTACTTCTCTTATTTTAAACATTCTCTATCCTTTCTTCTATATCTTTTCTAAATAGACTTCAATAGGAGCATCGATATTTTCTAACGATTTTTTTATACTTTTTCCATCTATCTTCACATCACCATACAACTCATAAATAGGTTGTAAAACAAAGTTTCTATCATGAAGATACTTATGAGGAACTGTTAATCTTTCATCATTAAACTTTTGTCCTTTATACTCTATAATATCAATATCTATCGTTCTATTTCCCCAATGTTTCAGGCGAACACGTCCTAGATCTAGTTCTATTTCTTGAATTATATCCAATAATTCATGTGCTTTTAAATTACAATCAACTTCAATACACATATTTAAAAAATTTTGATTTGCTACCCCACCCCAAGCTGGAGTTTGATAAATCTTACTTTGCTTAGTTATTTTAATACCCCTTTGAGATATTTCTTCTAGCGCTTTCCTTAAATATTGCTCTCGGGGTTCTATATTTGTTCCAAGTCCTAAAATAATCATTATAAACTCTCGTACTCCTTGCGCGTTATAAGTAACTTCACGCCACATTCTTTAAAGTGATATTTTATAGGAGCAGCAGGTTTATTAATTGCTAGCTTTATTTCTTTTACTTCTGGAAAAGTATTAAAAATATTTTTTACTACTTCTCCTGCTAGGCGTTCCAACAAATTAAAAGTATTCTCTGTAGAAGTTTTATAAATAACATCTGCTATATCTGCATAACTCACACTATCTACCATTTCATCACTTACTATTGCTCTACTATAGTCGACTAAACATTCTATGTCAAAAATAAACTTTTGTCCTAATTTTTTTTCTTCAGCAAACAATCCATGATTAGAAAAAACTTCAAGACCATCTATAAATAACTTTGTTTCCATGTCTAAACTCCTTAATAGTTATTTTGCTTAACTATAAAATTTTATCATATTTCTAATCTTTTCTCTAATAATTATACTTAAAATAGTTATTTCCCATAAAAAATCAACTCCAATAAATATGAAGTTGATTTTTATTACGTATTTTTTATTTAAATTTTTAAATTATTTAGTTCCTTTTGAAACCACCTTGAATTTATATTTTAATAACTAATGCTTTGATATATCTAAACACAGCTTCCCTACATAAACAGTATATTATAATTTAAAAAGAATTAATATAATTAAATAACATATTATTATAAATTAAAATAATATTTTTATTCTAACTCATTCAACATATTCTTTATTAGTTATTACGTTTTTTTCTTACTAAGAAGAAGGCAACTATAACACCTAATGTAACAAATACTAATGAGCTAGATGAAGTTAATCCTGTTTTAGGTAATATAGTTTTTTCATCTTTACTTCGATTAGTTTTTTCTTTATTAGAATTATCTGATTCACCTGATAATTCAGGTAATGTTGGTTTAACTTCTGGAGTTGTAGATTGTTTTGGTTTACTAAAGTCTATTTGAACAACTACAGGATCATGATCCGATGCTCTTCCATGTTCTTCCATAAATGATGCATTAATATGAACAGGAGAAAATACTACTTTATCTTTAATATTTTTAGAAACTAAAATATTATCTAAACTTTGATTACTTCCACGATAGAAGTATGAATATCTATCTCCCGCATCATGTTCAGCCATTAAGTTTACGAGCTCATTCCCTACTATTGTTTTCACACTATCAGAAAATTCAAAATCATTGAAATCTCCAGTAAGTACAAATTTTAAATTAGGATTTTGGCGTAATCCTTCTTTAATGAAAGCATTCAAAATTTTTGCTTCTTCTATACGTTTTGCTTTAGTATTTTCCACTGATGGTTGATTAGAACCGTAAATTGCATCATCTCCTATTTTAGATTTTAAGTGATTAGCTATAACTACTATTCTTTCACCTTTAAATTCAAATTCAGCAGCTAATGATTTTCTTACTTTATCAAAATGAACATTTGTTGGATCAATTCTTGCTGGATTTTTCTCTAAATGTCCATTTACAAAACGTGCCGCTTCTTCGCTTCCGCCTTTATCTTTTCCAACTAAAGTTACTCTCTTTGGATTATATAAATATGCTACCCTAATATTTGCACCTGGTTTCCCACCATCTTTTCCGTCAACTGGAGCTATTTCAGTATATTTATATTCTGGCCCTCCTAGCTGTTTGATTCTTTGTGCTAGTTTTTCTCCACTCTTAACTCCATCTACAGTTCCGTCATTAACTCCACCATTATTATCTTGAACTTCTATTAAAGTAATAATATCTGGACTATGAACTTCTTTTATGAATGAATTTGCTATCTTATCAACTTTTTCTTCAGGTGTTTCATCATGCCCATTATTATTGGCAGAAAAGTTTTCAATATTATAAGAAGCTATTGTCAACTTATCTTCTGATGGATAGATTTTAGATACCTCTCGTTTTAAGCCTCCATCTTGTAAATTCGGCACATTATTTGGATCAATTTTATATGTTTTATTTCTATAAGTAACTACCCCTGAAATATTTTCAGTAAAGTAATCTTTTGCTTTCGCTACAAATTTATTTCCTACTATAATTGGTAATGTTTCTGTGTTTTGAACTCCAGATCGAAGATTTACACCACCAATATTATTTAATTTTTGGCCTTTATAATCACCTGGTAATACATAGATATCTCCTTTGTATTGGGGCCCTACTACACTTGGTTTATTCACTTCTACAAGCATACCTTCTAAACTTTCCCAATAATCCAAAGCTTCAGTCTCTGGGTTATATTTTGTAGGGGTATTATCTACTATATCTTTAGGCATCTTCCCTGAAATATTAATAGGTTTGGGTAAATCTGTTGTACCTAATTTTGTAATTGTTACATTAGTGATTTGTGTAACTGTCAAACTTCCTGCTGGAGTTTTAAAAGTTTGTCCTTCTTTAACAGAATATTCTTCCATATATCCTTCTTTAACAATACCTTGTACTTTTAATAAGTCCCCTACTTCAACGTTATCTTTCGATGCAACATAGATTGCATCAGATGTTCTTGGATTGTTATCAGATACTTTATCTTGGACATAAAAACCAGTTTTATCCTTTTTAGTAACAATGACATTATTTATTATTACTTTATTTCCAACTAAAGGACTTAGATGACTTTCACCTTGTATCTCTCCTATATTTTTTACCTCTTTTGGTATTTCGGTATTTTCATTTGGAATTGAAGGTGCAACAACTTCTGTTTTTACTTCTGCAGCTAATACTTTATTCGCTTCAGGTAGTACATAAGTTCCTCCTAATACCGCAGTTGCTAATAATATTGATAATTTATATTTCTTCACAATATGGACTCCTTGCATACAATTTTATGTTAACTATTTTACTATTATTTTTATTAATAAGCAACACCAAATATCTACCTTTATATAAAAAATCTCTAATATAGCTTTAACTACATTAGAGATATTAGGAAATCTAAATTACTTTTTTATAAAATTACTGACCTAAAACAAAAACGTCTCCATCTTGTTTTTCTTCTTTTTTAACAGATCTACTTAAAAATGAAACTTTATTTGCTATGATTGAAAGTTGATAGTGATTCACCCCATTTTTATCTTTATAAACATTATTGTTAAGGCTACCCACTATATTTAGTAAACTCCCCTTGTCGCAATATTTTGCAGTATTTTCTGCTAACTTACCAAATGCAGTAAACTCTAAAAACTCTGTATCGTAGTCTCCATCTTTATTTTTAAATTCCGACTGGACTGCCAACGTCGCTTTTATATAATTTACTCCCCCTTCACTAACTCGTAGCTCAGGTTTTTTAACTAATCTCCCAATTAAAATTACTTGATTTAACATATTTTCCTCCCTAAAAGTAATTTAGATTTTATAACAAACTACACTAATTACTCTACTTATTAACTAAAGTAACAAATAATTCTCCATCAGTTAAAAATTCAGCATTAATAAAGTTATCTCCATCAAAATGAAGAACTTTTCCAGGCTCTACAATATGGACTTCATCATCATTTAAATGTACTTGTACTTTACCTTTTACTACTGAAAAAAGTACCAGTGCTTCTGGGTGATTGTGTTTAGCTATTAAATCACCCTTTTTACCTACTTTTTTAACTAGTTTAAATCTATCATGATTTTTTAATAACCCTGCTTCTTCGAAAATTGTTCCTACTTTCATTTTTATTCCTCCTTTATACTATATTAATATTTATTATATTTAATTTCATTATACTCCTTTTCTGCTTAGAAAACAAATGAAATTTATAACGTTAAAATTTTCTATCATAAGTTACTATTCTAAATTTTATGAGTAATACCTTCATTATAAAATACCTCAAAAATAAACTAATTTTTGAGGTATTTCTCTCTAGTATTCTATGACCTTTGATTAATGCGCAACTTTCTTAGTAAGAAGGAATAAGTGGTGTGATTTCTCACTTCGATTTTCACGTTCACTTACAGGGCTCCCTTTACCAATCGGTGCTGTATTTGATTTAAAAACATTTCCTACTGCCTTAAAAGCGTTACTTATCGCCGCACCTACTGCCTTAACTTTTTCAGAAACAAAACTTCCAAATTTTGCCACTTCTTGTAATGGTGTTTTATTCATACGCTTAAATCCTTCCGCATAATAATAAGCTTTCTCCCTTACTTGCGGAGACATTTTATGAGCATCTCTATACACACCTCTTATAAATTCGTTATTAACTTCTCTATTAAAATAACCTTTTCTATCATATCCTATATCATGAGCTCGACATAAAGCATCTAATGCATCTACTGGTTTTGGACCATTAACAATATCTCCATGCTTTGGTCCACAATAATGCCCATGCAGTTGATTTAGCTTAGCTCCTGTTCTTGTTTTTATAACATATCTTGCAATTGCTACAGTTGATAATTTTGATATTTCTTGTGGTGTAGCAATCTTTGTCTTAGCATTAACTGCTTTATTCGTAACATATTTTTTTGATATGTTAGTAAGTTTAAGATTTTTCTGGGGTACAACTGATTTTTTAGTTAAATTAATTTTATTTGTTTTTCTTAAACTATTAACTTTTGAAGTTCCTTTTGTAGCTGTTTTATTTTTTATACTGACAGCTTTATTCGATAATTTTCTATTCTTATTTTTTGAAATTACTTTTACTGAATTATTTTTCTTTGTACTCTGAATAGCACTCGTACTCGCTTTTTTATTTATAGAAACTTGTTTCCCTTTTGAATTTCTATTTGTTTGCCCTTTTTGTGAAACGTTCCCTTTTAAATTAGAAGTTTTTCTTCCTAAGCTTGCACTAGCCCCTTTTGAACTTGAAGTTTTTCTTCCTAAGCTTGCACTAGTCCCTTTTGAATTTGAAGTTTTTCTTCCTAAGCTTGCACTAGCCCCTTTTGAACTTGAAGTTTTTCCTCCTAAGCTTGCACTAGCCCCTTTTGAACTTGAAGTTTTTCCTCCTAAGCTTGCACTAGTCCCTTTTGAACTTGAAGTTTTTCCTCCTAAGCTTACACTAGCCCCTTTTGAATTTGAAGTTTTTCCTCCTAAGCTTGCACTAGCCCCTTTTGAACTTGAACTTCTGCTTCCTGAGTGTGTACTGCTTCCTTTTGAACTTGAACTTCTACTTCCTGAGTGTGCACTACTTCCTTTTGAACTTGAGCTTCTGCCTCCTGAGTGTGTACTGCTTCCTTTTGAACTTGAACTTCTACTTCCTGAGTGTGCACTACTTCCTTTTGAACTTGAGCTTCTGCCTCCTGAATGCGAACTACCACCCTTCGAACTTGAACCTCGTCCTCCTGAACTTGCACTACTTCCTTTTGAGCTCGAACTACTTTTTGCAAAAGCTTCATGTTTTACATCTGTTATTGCAGCTGCTCCACAAAGAATAGTAGTCAATGCGAATATTGTTAACCCTTTTTTCATACTGTTATCTCCTTTTTAATATGTAGATTTAAGAAAACTATTTTTTTAAATAGTTTACTTTAAAAGATACTATATCATAATAATATTTTCTTTTCAATAAAAAATATATCTCAATAAATTTAATTTTAAAAGATATTAATATGTTTTTAAATAGCAATTGTCTCTAAATAATTGTATATTTTTCAAAAATACGGCAATTAAATTTTTATATATTTAAGATAATAAATAATTAATCATTTAAATCTACATAACTTTGTCACCTTACTAAAAAATAATATTTATATATTCTGTACATTATATATCTTTTTTTATTTTTATCATTATTAATAAATTTCTTATTAAAAATATAAAAAAACTTAATGTATAATATCATTAAGCTTCTTTAAAATCAGAATAAGTATATATCCCTTTTTCTTTATATTCTATCGCAAATCTAACTATTTCTTTCCCTAATAAACCTACTTCAATAGGACTATATTTTTTAAATTTCCCATGTAGTATAGGCTTAAGCATAGGAGAAATTTTAATAAAGAACTCTTCCATAATGCGGGTATCAATTCTTTTAGAAATTAATAATGACGGTCTGTATATTCTCAAAATTCCTAAATTCATTTCTTGTAATCTTTCTTCTAACTCCCCTTTTAAAGAAGTGTAAAAGCTTTTAGACCTACTATTTGCTCCAATCGCTGATACTACATTAAAACTCCTAATTTTTCCTTCACAAATCTTCGCGAAGTTGATTGTATAATCTAAATCTATTTTTCGTTGATTTTCCTTAGTCTTCGCTATTTTTATTGTTGTTCCTAAGGAAGCAAATATATCAGCGTTATTTAAAATATTTGTCTCAAACTCTAAATTTTCAAAATCAACAACTATCTTTTCTAATTTCTCGTTATCCACTAGTTTAGTAACGGAACTACGTCCCAGTATATAAACCTTTTTGTAAAACTCTTTTTTTAAAACCTCTTCTAAAATTTCACGACCAACAGCACCAGTTGCACCAATAATTACTGCTACATTTCCCATATTTCACCTCTGAATACTAGAAAAATAATGAAATAAATGCTAAAATCGGTAGTCCCCCTTGTTTTAAAATAATTTTTTTATCACTAGTTAGACCCCCGTATATAGCTACTAATATAATATAAACTAACAACATTCCAATAATTTCTTTTTGATTGCTTGCTATAAATGTTCCATATACCAAAGCAACACCTAATAAACCATTATATACACCTTGATTTTTAAATAATACATTGAGATTTTTTCTTTTTAATTCTTCTTGTGGAATATTGAACACACGGCTTGTACTTTCTGATTCTGTTGCAAATGTCTCTAAATACATTATATAAAAAAACAATAACGCAACCAATACTACTAAAATTGTTGATACTATACTCATTTTTTCACCTCTTGTTATTTAAAATTTTTGTTAAATTTATTTAATAGTTGAACTAGATTTTGTAAATCTTCGGTAGTGAATTCTTCTCCTATTATATCCCTAACATTAGTTTCTTTTTCGCAACGACCTATCTCATCAAGGGCCTTCTGTGAAAGTTCAATAAAAATTTCTCTATTATTAAGCTCGTTACGACGTTTTATAACATAACCCTCTTGCTCTAGTACTTTTACGTGTCTAGTTATTGCTGCTACATCTATTTCTAAACTTTGAGCTAACTGTTTTGAGGTAGTAAAAGAAACTTCATGTAAATACTTTATTATTTGAAATCTTGTTAAACTAATACCTATTTTTTCTCAAATAGATCTATTAATTTTTTATCTAGAATTTTCAAATTATATAATAATTCAATACAATCTCTAACTTCCATACTGTACTCCTTCATAAAAATACACAATTGACCAATCAATAATTGATTAATCAATTATACTCTTTAAAGCTTCACTTGTCAAAAATCCTTTTTGTAAGAACTTTTCTTACGTCAGTTGTAGGGAATTTTCTAAAAGATAAAAACTTTGTAAAATAGCATTTACAGACGCTTTTCATTTATATATAATAAGGTTTATAAGTTACATACTTTATAAAATAAAGTAAAAAATTTATTCAAGAAGATTGACGTCATTCCTTCTAACAAAAAATTTAATATACTAAATTATTGAAGTGAAGGAGAAATTTATATGTTTTCATTTTTAAAAGCTTCAGCACCAAAACCGAGAATCGACAGTTCTCGTACTGATGCTGAGTATAAAAGACTTCGATGGCAAGTATTCTCAGGAGTATTCATTGGATACGCTGCGTACTATCTAATTAGAAAAAACTTCTCGCTTGCTATCCCTTATTTAATTGATCAATACGGTTACACTAAAGCTGATTTAGGTAAAGTTTCACTTGCCCTATCTCTTGCTTATGGTTTCAGTAAATTTATTATGGGTAACGTTTCAGACAGAAGTAATCCTAAGTACTTTATTACTATTGGATTAGTTGCTTCTGCTGCTGTTAGCTTAATTTTTGGCCTAGTACCTGCAGTGCTTTCTTCATTAACATTTATGATTGTTCTTTCAGCACTTAATGGTTGGTTCCAAGGTATGGGATATCCTCCTGGAGCAAAAACTATGACTAACTGGTTCTCTACTTCAGAACGTGGAGCTTGGTGGAGCTGGTGGAACGTTTCTCACAACCTTGGTGGTGGATTAATCGGGCCTCTTGCATTATTAGGACTTTCTCTTTTTGGTGCATGGCAATCACTATTCTACTTACCAGCAATAATCGCTATTATCTTAGCAATTATTATGTTCTACTTAATGAAAGATACTCCAGAGTCTGAAGGTTTACCGCCAGTTGATGAATGGAGAGGAGAAAAAATCGTAGAAAAAGTTGAATCTGCTCACACTTTATCTGCAAAAGATATTTTCTTTAAATACATTATTAATAACAAATACTTATGGGCTATCGCAGTTGCTAACGTATTCGTATACTTCGTACGTTACGGTATTATCGACTGGGCTCCTACTTACCTAAAAGAAGTAAAACACTTCTCTGTTGATAAACAAAGCTGGGCTTACTTCTTATATGAATATGCTGGTATCTTCGGAATGTTAGCAAGTGGATACTTAAGTGATAAAGTATTCAAAGGGCACCGTGCTCCTCCAATGTTATTATTCTTAACAGGAGTACTTATTGCAGTGTTCGTTTACTGGAAAAACCCTCCAGGTAACCCACTTGTAGATAACATTTGTCTAGTAGCTATTGGATTCTTAATCTATGGACCTGTTATGATGATTGGTCTTCAAGCTGCTGACCTTGTTCCTCGTGTTGCTACAGGAACAGCTACTGGTCTTACTGGTTTATTCGGTTACCTACTTGGATCAGCAAGTGCTGGTTATGTTATGGGTAAACTTGTTGATGTATTGGGATGGGACGGAGGTTTCTACGCATTAATAGCTTCTTGTGTATTAGCATTCGTATTCATTGCTTTAACATTATTCAAGAAAACATCAAAACAATTAGAAGATTAATAAAAAATGGATCTCTATCAAATTATCTGATAGAGATCCTCTTATTTTTATAACATTAAATTAGATTTTAAATACTCAACTAACTCACTTCGTTTTTTAGTATTTGTTTTTTCCATAAGTCGCTTTTTATATGTGTCAACTGTTTTTACACTTAAAAACAATTTTTCTCCAATATCAGTTAAAGTATACCCTTCAACTATATATTTTCCGACTTCTTTTTCTCGTTCACTAAGTTCTATTTCTTTATCTGCTTTATATAATTCATAAAAAATTGTAGCATACTTTTCATTCAAGTAAATTTCATTTTTTTCCATTACTACGTCAATAGCTTTTAAAATTTCCTCATGTGCTGTACTTTTTGTTACATAACCTGAAGCTCCCATTTTAAAAGCTTTTTTTATATATGATTTATCTTCATGCATACTTAGTATAATAACTTTAGCATCTAAATCTTTCTCTTTTATAATCTCCAATATATCATAACCACTTCCATCAGGTAATGAAATATCACAAATAAATAAATTATATTCAGTAGTGCTAATTCTTTCTAAAAATTCACCTTTACTCCCACAATCATCAATTAAACTAAATTTTTTATTGTCTTCTAACAAAACTCTAATCCCCATTTTTATCAATTTATGATCATCAATCAATAGTATTTTCATTAGACTTCTCCTCTATTGTCTCTGTTTTAAACTTACACATTAATATTGTAGAGTACTTTTTATTATTAAGCACCTTGAATTCTCCAGAAAAATCCAATATTCTCTCTTGGATACCAAATATTCCTAATCGACCTTCTCTTTTGGCTGATTCTACACGTTCTTTTGTTAATCCTATACCATTATCTGCTATACTCAAAATAATATAATCTGAATTACCATAAAGCTTAATTATTACTTCTGTAGCTCCAGAATGTCGTTTTATATTAGATAATGACTCTTGAATTATTCGGTAAAGAGTAATATCGAAATTATCATTTTTACCCCCTTCATAATTACTATAAAAATCAACTGAGATACCATATAAATTTTTATAATCTTCGATATATTTACTTATTACCTCTTCTAAGCTTAACTCTGCACTAGGTGGTCTTAAATTAACTGCTATATTTCTAATATTTGTTAAGCTATTTTCGATTTCTGATTGAATTAGTAATAATCTATCTTTTTTCACTTTATCAGTTTCTTTTTCTACTAAATTACTTAATAAAAATAACAAACTCGCGAGTGATTGACTTACTTCGTCATGTAATTCTCTAGAAAGCATTTTTCTTTCTTCTTCTTGAATCCTAAAAACCTTATTTAATAAATAGTTATTTAACTTTTTATTCTTTTTATTACTTTCTACCATTTCATTTATAGAACTAACTAATACATGGAAATCCTGACTATAATTATCTTTATCTATATTTTTCTTATAATCACCTTCTCTAATTATTTCATCTGTTACAGAAGTTAGATCTTTTACTGGTCGTTCAATTAATTTTGAAATATAGTAAGCAACAATTAGCAACATTACAAAAACAACAATATTTAAAACAAGAATTCTTATAAATTGCATATATGTTTTCACATAAATATCTTTAGTATAAAAACCTATTCTTATATAACCAATATTAACATCATCGACAGAAGAAATGTATTCTAATATCTCTCCTTTTGAACTACCATAACTCTTATAATTATTTAATTGTCCTTCATTAAACGTCAAAAGTTTTTCTGGAACATCTTTTAAAGTTTTACCTATAATATTTTTATCATTATCATAAATAATAATATAAGACACTTCCTTATTCGATGAAGCACTATGTATCTTTTGATATATTTCATAAGTATTTTCAGTTTTTATATCGTCTGATATATCACCAGCTAGCTGATAGTAAGTTTGAGTAATTCTATCTTTCAAAGCACTTTCCAATATGCTTTTATTATTAACATATGTATATACTGAGATTATACTTAAATATATTGTATAGATTATCGCAAAGAATATAATAATCTTATTTCTTATTTTCAACTTAGCCATTTACTTAATCCTCACTTATTAAATCTGGATAATCCCTAGCTTTTGTTTCTTCATACTTTTCTATCTGAAGCTGTGATAAGACGTTTTTTATAGAATCATCTTTATCTATAGATAATAATATCTGTTTGATTTTTTCTTTATCCTCATAGTTTTTATGAGTTACTACAGGTCCTGTGGCGACTTCCGGAAACGTCTTAATAATTTTTATATTATTCTCTATTCCAGAAAAATTACTACTCATATACTGCAAAGCCCAGTCATCAACTATTGCAGCCGATACTCTTCCATTTATAACTTGATTTATAGATTCTTCATGACTATGTGTAAAATAACTATTACTAAAAAATTTATTTGCTGTTGTTCCATTTTTCTTTAGATAATCATTAAATACTAAATATCCTGAATAACTATAAGTATCTACAAAAGCAAAACTATTATTTTTCAATTCTTCTATTGTATTTATATTTGAATCATTCTTGGTAATTATTATTGGATGATAATATGCCTTACCTCTATTCGGCCTTGCTAAAAGTTCTAACGATTCTTTATCTTCATATAATGAATATGCACCGGTAGATAAAAATGCCACATCTATTTGATTATTTTTTAGTAATAAATTAATATCACTGTAGCTTTTTTTCTGTATCAACTTTACCTTTTTATTCAATTTTTCACCAATATAATTAGCTAATTCTTTTTCTAAAATATAACTTTTATTATCACCAGCAACAGAGATTAAACCAATTCTCAATGTATCATCATCTTTTCCATTATCATCAACATTTTCTGAAACTTTTGAGAAATCAATATAATCTTCCTGATTACTTTTAAACATAAAAGGCAGTGTTACTAATAATGCTATAGATAATATAATAACTACTAGCCCTATTACTACTTTTTTCATTTATTAAAACCAACCTTTACTTATAATTCATTTAAACTGTATATATTAATAAACACTCATCTGAAAAGCATTTTTATCCAATATTAAGACTCAAACAGCTATACTAATAGTATAACACTATTAGACAATAAGAAAAAGAGGAACACTTGCTCAATAATATTAAACAGTATTCTCTTTCTATATATTATATATATTTACTAGCTTCTCTTATACTTAGCGAAGCCATATTATTTTTGTATTTTTCAATGAAATCTTTTACCCATTGGGGATTAGTTTTCGAATAGTCTCTTAAAGCCCACCCTATAGCTTTATTAATAAAAAATTCAGTATAATTTAAGTTATTAACTAATATTTTTTCTAAAAGATCAGTATCTGTCTTTTCTTTTCGTAAAAGTTGATGATCTATAGCAACACGTCTTAGCCAAATATTATCATCAACACTCCATTTTAAAATTTCCTTTTTTAAAGTTTCATCACGATAAATTAAGCTTCCAATAATTCTATCCAGTACATCAACTGTATCCCACCATGATTTCTTTATAACTAATTTTTTTAATTTTTCAAAATCAGTAATTTCTAAAAATTTCTGCAAACTCTTTAAGTAATGTGCTGCAACGTATTGACATTCCCTTTTTTCATGTTGCCAACAATACTCAACAAAATCCCAATCTATTTTCTTTTCTTTTTTTGCATCTTTAAAATATGGTTTGCAAATCTCATCTCGAATAGGGGCTTGAATACCAAAAAAAGGAAATTTATTTTTCATATACCTAGACATATCGAGAGCACGCGCAGTATCTGCACGTGCCTCTAGTTCTTTTATTATATTAAACAATTCCATAATTAGCGTTTATTCTCTAAACTTGCTTTAATAAATCCAGCAAATAATGGATGTGCTTTTTCTGGACGAGATTTGAATTCTGGGTGGAATTGACCAGCAACAAACCATGGGTGTTCAGGTAATTCTACTATTTCTACTAATCTTCCATCTGGACTAACACCTGATAGAACTAATCCTTTATTAGTTAATCTTTCACGGTAGAAATTATTGAATTCATATCTATGACGGTGTCTTTCAGTTATGTTGATTTCGCCATATTCTTTATGTGCTTGTGAACCTTCTGTTAATGTACAAGGATAGCTTCCAAGACGTAAAGTTCCTCCCATTTCTACAACATTTTCTTGGTCAGGAAGTAAGTTAATAATTGGGTATGGTGTATTTGGATCTAATTCTGAAGAGTGAGCCCCAGTTAATCCACAAACATTTCTTGCAAACTCTACAGCTGCAAGTTGCATACCTAAACAGATTCCAAAGAATGGTATTTTATTTTCACGAGCATATTTAATAGTTGTGATTTTTCCTTCAACACCTCGATCTCCAAATCCACCAGGAACTAAAATTCCATCAGCTTCTTTTAAATACTCATGAACATTTTCTTCAGTAATATCTTCTGATTGAATCCAATCGATTTTAACTTTAGAATTGTGTTTATACCCTGCATGTTTTAATGATTCAACTACAGAAATATAAGCATCATGAAGCTCTACATACTTACCAACTAATGCAATTTTTACATTTTCTTTTAAGTTATCTACTCTATCTACTAATGCTAACCACTCTGTCATATCTGCTTCTGGTGCTGAAAGTCCAAAATGTTTTAAAACAATATCATCAATTTTTTGTGCTTTTAGATTTACTGGTAACTCATATAAATTACTTACATCACGACTTTCAATAACATTTTGTTTTGGAATATCACAAAATAGAGAAATTTTTGCACGCAATTCATCTGTTAATGCAAGTTCATTACGAACAACAATAATATCTGGTTGAATACCTAATCCACGTAGTTCTTTTACAGATTGTTGTGTAGGTTTAGTTTTCATCTCTCCAGCTGCTTTAATGTATGGTAATAATGTACAGTGAATATAACATACATTTTCACGCCCTAAATCACTTCTAATTTGGCGAATAGCTTCTAAGAATGGTAACGACTCAATATCACCTGTAGTTCCACCGATTTCTGTAATTACAACATCCGCGTCACTAGATTCCCCAGCTAAAAGTACACGTGATTTAATTTCATTTGTTACGTGAGGTATTACTTGTACTGTACCTCCCAAGTAATCTCCACGACGTTCTTTTTCTATAATTGAAGAATAAACACGCCCTGCTGTTACATTTGAGTATTGACCTAAGTTCACGTCGATAAATCTTTCATAGTGTCCTAAGTCTAAATCTGTTTCTGCCCCATCTTCTGTAACAAAAACCTCCCCATGTTGATATGGGCTCATAGTTCCTGGATCTACATTTAAATATGGATCAAATTTTTGTAATGTTACTTTTAATCCTCTATTTTTTAATACTCTTCCTACTGATGCAGCTACAATACCCTTACCTAATGATGATACTACCCCACCTGTTACAAAAATATATTTCGTCATGTCAATCTCCTTCTTAAAAAATATAAAACCCCCTACGAAAATCCGCAGGGGGTGGTTTCTTCTTTCACTCTCGTAGAGTGCCCGTATATTATACTAGCATAATTTTATATTTTTATCAACTAAAATATTCTTTAGCTAATACATTTTTAGAAAAGTTTAAAGGCGTTAAATGGGTAATATCTAAGACTAACTTTTCCAATCATTGCTTCTTTTTTTACAAATCCAAAAACACGACTATCCGTACTATGTTGTCTGTTATCTCCTAAAACAAAGTATGTTCCTTCTGGAACTGTTTTTGATTTTGTACTACTTAAATACTCTATATTGAAATCTGGAGTTAATGGCGAATTACCTGATGCTTTAGCTTCTTGAATTTTTTTCGTTAAATATGGCTCTTCTACTACTTGACCATTAACGTATAATACATCATTTTTATACTCTATTGTATCACCTGGAACTCCTATAATACGCTTAATATAATCATCTGTTTCATTAGCATGAAATACTACTTCATCTCCACGCTCGAAAGTTTTACTGAATTTATTTACAAATACTCTATCATTGTCAGCAAATGTATAATCCATTGAGTGTCCTTTTACTGTAAAAGGAGCTATAACATATGTGCTTAATACTAAATAGATAGCTATTGATGCAACAATAACAACTATCCATTCAAAAATATCTTTTAAAAATTTCACGTTAAAATCCCTCGTTATTATTTTATTATTTATGATGTTTAATTCTATCATATATTAAAATAAAAAGCAAAAAAGATATACAAATACAATTTACCTTTATACTTATTATTTTATCTTTAGTTACATATTATAATTTTCTTACATTAAGCATAGTTAAAAAACTTTCTATTCAATAAAATGCTCATTATATATACTGTGTATATCTGCTCTTTTTCTAAAAATTGTAAATGTCAAACAGATATATTGCTTTTATATTTAGGTATGCTATAATCATATGTACGGGAGTCTGTAAACAGTCTGAGAGGAAATATTTAATTTCGACCGAACCTGATCTGGGTAATGCCAGCGTAGGTATATAATCTTAAAGACCTAACTTAGACCCCCTTAAAATTGTAAGGAGGTTTTTTATTTTGATAAATTGCAGTATTGCATTGCAAATTCTTCCATTAAGTGATAATACACCAGGGAGAATAAAAACTATAGATAATGTTATTTATTATCTACAAAAAAAACATTCTAATGTTGTGGTCACCCCCTTTGAAACTGTAATTGAAGGTGAATTCAATGAACTTATGACTACTCTTAAAGAATGTTTAGAGCTAGCGGGTGAAGGCTCTAACAATATATTCGCTAATGTGAAAATTAATTATGGAGATGTATTAACTATAGATGAAAAAATTAGCAAATTTAACTAATAAATATGCCGCTACTATCTCGATGGCTATTTTACTTATTATTTGGCAAGGAGCTGGGTATTTGAATCTACTCCCAAAATATATTATTCCAACTCCAATCGAGATAGCAAAAGCATTCGTTAAAAATTATCAATTATTAATTTTTCACAGCAAAATCACCCTGCTTGAAGCTATTATAGGCCTATCTTTAGGCATAATCATAGCTTGGATTCTTGCTTTAATTATGGATAGTATCCCTTTATTTAATAAAGCTGTCTATCCTTTATTGGTTTTAACACAAACTATTCCTACCATTGCCATTGCACCTATTTTGGTTTTATGGCTTGGTTATGGATTAACTCCTAAAATTGTCTTAATAGTTATTACGACCACCTTCCCAATTGTCGTTAGTATTTTAGATGGCTTTAGAAACTGTGATAAGGACATGATAACCTTACTAAAACTTATGAAGGCTAGTAAATTCCAAATTCTTTGGCATGTGAAAATACCTACAAGTCTTAGTTATTTTTATGCCGGACTACGCGTAAGTGTTTCATACGCATTTATCGCAGCAGTCGTAGCTGAATGGCTTGGAGGATTTGAAGGCCTTGGAGTTTATATGATTAAAGCGAAAAAATTATTTGAATATGATACTATGTTTGCGATAATTATTCTAGTATCTGTTATTAGTTTGCTAAGTATAGAATTAGTTAAACTAAGTGAAAAAAAATTTATTAAATGGAAATATATAGGAGACAACCATGAAAAAGATAATAATTAGCTTATTTGCAGCTATTCTTGCAATATCACTTACAGCATGTAGCACAGCAAATAAAAATACAGAAGAAAAAAAATTAAAAAAAGTAGACTTTATTTTAGATTGGGCTATTAATACCAACCATACAGGACTTTACGTAGCTAAAGAAAAAGGGTATTTCGCTGAAGAAGGTATTGATCTTGACATTAAACCAGCTCCAGAAGATAGTACATCAGACCTTATTATAAATAATAAAGCGCCATTTGGAATTTACTACCAAGATTCTATGGCTAATAAACTGTCTAAAGGTGCTGGCATAACTGCAGTAGCAGCTATTATTGAACATAACACATCAGGTATTATTTCTTTGAAAAAAAATAATATCAAAGAACCTAAAGATTTAATAGGCAAAAAGTACGGAACATGGAATGATCCAGTTGAGCTTGCTATGGTAAAATCTTTAATCACAAAACAAGGTGGCGATGCAGGTAAACTTAATCTTGCTCCTAACACAGATGCTAACTCGATTACACCTTTAGAAAATGGGCTTTTCGATGCTGCTTGGATTTACTACGCATGGGATGGTAAACTTGCAGAGAGTATGAATCTAGATATTAATTATTTCTATCTAAAAGATTTCAATAAAGATCTTGATTACTACTCACCAGTAATTATTGCCAACAATGATTATTTAAAAGAAAACAAAGAAGAAGCTAAAAAAGTGCTTCGAGCAATCAAGAAAGGATATGTCTACGCTATAGAACATCCAGAAGAAGCTGCTGATATTTTAATTAAAAATGCTCCAGAATTAAAAGATAAACGTAATTTTATAATTGAATCACAAAAATACTTATCAAAACAATATGCAACAAATAAAGACCATTGGGGTGAATTTGATGCTAATAGATGGAATGCATTTTATCGTTGGATTAACGATAATAATATCGTTGAAAAACCTTTAGCAGACAATACTGGATTTAGCAACGACTACATAAAATAATGAGCGTTTTATCAATAAAAAACTTATCTTTCAATTATCCAAACAACTACATACTTAAAGATATAAATACTCATGTCGATAAAGGAGAAATAGTTTCTATACTTGGTGGAAGTGGTGTTGGAAAAACTACACTTTTTAACGTTATCGCTGGAATTAATAACCTTCAAACTGGTGAAATAACTATCCAAGGGGATAAAAACTTTAAAGGAAAAGTTAGCTATATGCTTCAAAAAGACCTACTTTTAGAACATAAGACAGTTATACAAAATATAATACTTCCACTTCTTATTAAAAAAGTAGGAAAAAAAGAAGCAGAAGAAGAAGCTATCAAAAATTTAAAGTTATTTAATTTATATGAATATAAAGACAAATATCCTGGCGAACTAAGTGGTGGAATGCGTCAAAGGGTTGCACTTCTTAGAACTTATATGTTCAAAGAAGAACTCTTCCTTCTTGATGAGCCATTTAGTGCTCTAGATGCAATTACTAAAATTTCATTACACTCTTGGTATTTAGAAATTAGCAAAAAATTAGAATTAACAACACTACTTATTACACATGATATAGATGAAGCTATAGAATTAAGTGACAGAATATATATTATCAAAAATAAACCCGGTGAAATAGTATCTGAGATTAAAATTGTTCTTGATAATGAGAACATAGAAGAAAATAAATTGAAATATAAAAAAGAGATATTGAATATTCTAGGTTTATAACAAAGAACAGAGTCGATAATTATCGATTCTGTTTTTTTGTTTGTACATTTAATAAGGTATTCAAACATGTAAACCTTTCTTTTATTATATTTTATATATGCTATAATAAATTTACAGATAAAGAAAGGAAATAATATTATGAAGAAATTTATAGGCATACTAATCGCATTATTAACTACAACAACACTTACGGCTTGCCAGTCAAATACCACACAAAATAAAGAGACAACATCAACTAAAACTGAATCAACTTCTACATCAGACGCTTCTAATAAACAAAAATCTGAAACAAATAAAGAGACAAACAAAGAAACAGAAAATACACAAATAATTGGTTCTGATGAATATGGTTATGTTAAAGTTCCTAAAAACTGGTTCCATTTCAAAGATGTAAAAGGTGGAAATGATATTCAGTATAGTGATGGATCTACATATAATATTGTTACATTAAACATATTCCGTCCAAGTCAACTTGGAATATCTGAAATAGAATATGCATCTATCGATCCTATCTATGTAGCAAATTCTGTACTATCTGGCCAAAAAAACACTTCAGCATTCCAAAAGGTTTGGGGTGCTAAATCAAAAATTGGCGAATATGACGCTTATGTTGTTAATTCTATAACAACAAGTGGAAAGTACTTTGTTACATGGGTTTTCAGAGCGAATGATGGAAAAATACACTATGCATCTCTTGAAGGTACTGAAGCCACTGTAGTAGAATTACTTCCAATGATTGAAAAGAGTTGGACACTAAAAAAATAAATAATTATTCTTTTCGCCTAGACTCATAACATTCTAATATATATTAACAATACCAAGAGAAAATTAAATCTATCTTCTCTTGGTATTTTCTTTACTTAAAATAGTTCTTTCAACTCTTATAAAATTTTGAGCAAACTACTTATAAATACTATATTTTTTATTCAAAAAATAAATTAATACTGCAGGTAATATTGTTAGTATAGCTGTTGTACTACCAAAAACTTCTAATGCCAAAAATATTGGAGTTATAACTGTTTTTGTTGCTGACGAAAAAACTAAACAATAACCTAGTGCTGCAGTAAATGTAATTGGTAATCCTATATATACTGCTAATACTGCTCCTAAGCTCGCTCCTATCGCAAATAACGGTGTCACTTCACCACCACTAAATCCTATAGCTGTGCAAAGAGCGGTTAATATAATTTTCAATATAAAATCATAACTAACTACCAAGCCATTTTCTAGTGAAAGTTCAATTAAATTTGTTCCTAACGAACTATAACGAAAACTTGCTAATACACTTATTAGTATAAATATAGTTAGTAATATCCAACGCCATTTTTCATTATTGCAGACGATTTTTTTAAAAAATTTCTGACAAAGGACAAAAACTACTCCAACAAAAATAAAACAAATACTTACAAGTAATGTTTTTATAAGTAATATGTAGTCAATTTTTTCAACCTTCACTAAGACAAAAAACTTTTCTAACCCTAAAAAATTAGAAGCTTCGGCAGAGAAAAAACTAGCAATTAAATATATAATGAATTCTATTACAGTATTCAAATTAATTTTTACTTTTTTAAATGTAATTTCTAAAACAAAAAATAACGCTGCTAATGGTGTCTGAAATAGTGCAGCAAATCCACTAATCATTCCTAAGCGTATTAAAAAAGTACATTGTTTTTTACTGAATTCAACACTTCCTAGATTTTTCCCAATTGCTCCCCCTAACTGAACAGCAACACCTTCACGACCTACGCTAGCTCCAAACCCGTGTGCTAACAACGTATTTAAGGTTAATAAAATAGGAAAGTACCAACTAATTTTTTTCTTATCTTTTATTGCTTCTTCTATAAAATACTTCATACTAATACTAGTAGTTTTGGCATACTTATTACTGTATTTTGTAAATAACAAAATTAATGGTGTAAAATAAATTAAATAATTCCAATAGTCTTTTATTTTAGAAATAATGAATAATAACACTTGCCCAAAGTACGAACAGCATATCGATGCTAGTAAAACCACTATTACGCTTCTTATATAAAAATTATTAACCATGTACCCTCCTTTCTAGGATAAAAGAACAACATTTATTCGTATATTACTTACGATTAAATGTTGCTTCCTTTATTATTTTTCCTTTTTAAAAGTAAACTTCATTCTTTTTGGTTGATCAAAACTAAACCCTTCTCCCATAATATCATGCACTTCTGTTATAGTTAAAAAAGCATTTTGATCTATTGCATAAATTAATGATTTTAGTTTACTAATTTCCGTTCTTGACACAACACAATAACCTATATTCATATCTTTACGTGAGTAACTTCCCTGACCTTTTAAAAATGTTAAACCACGATTCATGTCTTCTGACACCCTGTGGGTAATTTCTTCAATTTTAGGTGACATTATCATCACAGCTTTTCCTGGGATACCACCTTCAATTAGATAATCTATGATTTTTGTACAAATATAAATATAAATTAGCGTATATAAGATTGCTGGAAAACTTTTTAATACCATAAAAGATAGTAGTAATATAAATCCATCTAAAACTTGAATTATCCTTCCTATAGAAAAACCAAAATATATATTGATTATTTTTGCAATAATGTCTACTCCTCCAGTTGTTCCACCAAAAACAAAAACAATTCCAAGCCCTATCCCTGCGATAATTCCACCAAAAACAGATGCAAGAAGACGATCTCCACCTATATCAATAACAACATGGTATGTTTCAAAAATTTTAATCCAAAATGTTAGCATTAATATACCGTAAATTGTGTAAATCATAGTTTTTTTATCTAACATCTTATATCCAAGTATAAGTAATGGGATATTAACTAATAATGTACCCATAGATACAGGTAACCCAAAAGCATATAATAGAAATAATGCTATCCCTGTACCGCCACCTTCTGCTAATTGATTAGGAACATTAAAATGTAATAATGCAAATGAGTAAATTGCACAGCCTAAAGATATAAAAAATAATTCTTTAGCTATTTTTTTTATACCTTGTTTTTTAAATTTTTCGTTCATGATACCCTCCCATAATTAATTACAAATTTATTATAACAGCTTCTAGTCTGTTAAACAATATATAACTGAGCAAATAACAAAGTTTACTATACTTTTTTAAAAATTATCTTTCTCATTTCTTTAGACATTCTTTCTATTTTGTAATATAATTAGGAGTATCAATATTGGAGGATAACTTTAATGAATAAAAATTTTATACCAAATTATCTTACCCTTTGTAATATTTTCTGTGGTTTTTTATCAATATTAACTACAGCACATGGGTATTATGTCTGGGGCACTGTCTTTATTTTTTTAGCTATGCTTGCTGACAGATACGATGGTATTGTTGCAAGAAAACTTGGTGTTGTTTCTGAAATTGGTCACGATTTAGATTCTTTATGTGATGTTGTTAGTTTTGGAGTCGCACCTGCTATACTTATTTTTGAAAAAGTTTTATTTTATGATAATCCAAGTGCTACTGTAACAGTTGTAGTTGCACTATTGTGCGGTATCTATGTTTGTTGTGGAGCCTATCGTCTTGCTAGGTTCAACGTTACTAAAATGAAAAATGGTTACTACCAAGGTGTCCCAATAACAACTTGTGGTACAATACTAGCAATTATTGCACTTTTCAAATTACCTAGTATAGTTATGCTAATATTATTGATAGTATGCTCTTACTTAATGGTAAGTAATATTAAAATTAAAAAAATGTAATTTAATGACTAAAAGCACGGTGTTATCGTGCTTTTTTATCTATATATAATTATAAACAACTAGCTATCATCTCTGCCAATCCATCCGGATTCTCCCACGCCATAGAATGCCCTGCCTCTTTTACAACTTTTACAATAATTCCATGTTTAGGTAGTTCTTCATAATCTGGACTTGGTAAAGTTTTTTCTCCAAAAATAAAGTATTTTGGAACATCAAAACTATAAAACATATCACGCCATGAATTTTCTCGCACAACAACTGCATCACGCGAAATTTGGTACGCTGCTTCTGGTAACCAATTACGTAAAGTTGCCGCCCACATAGTATTTCTACCACTTTCGCATAATTCTATTAAACTTTTTATCCTTTCTTTATAATTATCTTCTGTATATTGTGCTACTGCCCAACTACTACGCCCTTTTTTCGCAGGATCTAAATTAGGTTCTGTCAAAATAAGTTTTTCTACTTTCTCCTGACATAATGAACACAACTCAATGGAAGTAGCTCCCCCAAGACTATGACCAAAAAGAACTATTTTATCTAAATTTAAATCTTCTAAAAACTCATTTAAATACTTAGCGTGATTTTTAACCTCATAAACAAAATCTAAAGGTTTATCACTATAACCCGCCCCAAGTAAATCAATTAATATTCTTCTATGATCTGCAAATTGCTTTTTCATCGCTATTTCTACATAGTCAAATGATCCCGCACAGCCTAATCCATGAATAAAAACAATAGGTGTTTTTTCTCCTGAAAAATCATTATACCTAATCTTATAATTTTGCCCTCTAAGTTGATATTCTTCCATAAAATGTCTTGCCTCCCATTCAATTTAATTCAATTCTATTATATCATTTATTAAGCATTTCATCATTTTAAAAAAGGTTATTTCTTTTTTTTTTTTCATTTTTGTTATATAATTTTATAAGTAATTTTGAACTTGAGTAAAAATTAGTAAAGGAGAAATTTTTAATGATATTTACTGAAATTAGTAATGAGGAATTAGAGAAATTTCAACAAAATAACAATGAACGTTATTTTTTCCCTCAATCAGCTGAATATAGTAAAATGGCAAACAGCAATGGTTTGAAAACTACAATACTTGCTGTTAAAGAAGATAATAAAATACTCGCCTATGGTTTATTTATTTATTTTCAGTACAAAAAATACTTTTATAAAGTAACAGCTCAACATGGGCCAATTATGGATTATTCAAACATTGAATTGGTAAACTTTTATTTTAAAGAATTAAAAAAATACTTCGCTAAAAATGTCAGAGTCTTATGTGTTCGTGTCAATCCATTTCTTAATGAGAAGTTTTACAATGATATAGAGTTTGTAGGCGAAAACGACCTAGCGATAAATACAAATAATACGTTACTAGAGCTTGATTATCATCCCCTTAATGATGATTTATTTACCAATCCAACACTAGCATCACGTTGCGTATATTCTAAATATCTAGATGAAGATATAACAGAAAATAATCTACTAAAGAATGTTTCTCAAATTGCACGTTATACAATTAATAGAATCGCCAAAGAAGGTGTTCTTGTACGTGAAATTGATATTTTCAATACAGAAGATGCGAAGATTTTTGATGAAATTAATCGTGATACAGAAAGCAGAATTGACTTCGTAATTCGTGACAATGATTATTTTAAATCTCTAAAAAACAATATAGGTGATAAACTTCATCTATTAGTTTCTTATATTGACTGTGATTTATTCGTAGAAACTACAACAACCACAATTACTAATCTAGAAAAAGAACGTGATGAACTTAACGAAAAGCTTGAACAAGGTAAAGTTAATGCCAAAAAAGCAACTAATCGTCTTCGTGAATACGATGAAAATATTGCTATTTGGTATAAAAAAATTGATAAAATAAAAGAATTAAAAGAAGAACACGGCAATATCATTAATTTATCATGTGCAAGTTTTATTGAATCTGGACAAGATATAATTTACTTCACCAGCGGTGCCATGCAAAAATTCCATCGTTATGAGGGACCATATGCAGTATTGTTCCATATGATGAAATATGCAATTAATAATGGTTTTAAATATTTCAACTTCTTTGGTACATCACAAGGTTTCAACGATGAAAATTCTAGCGATTACGGAGTTCTTCAGTTTAAGCGTAATTTCAATGGTAATATTGAGTACTTTATGGATAATTATGAAGTACGTAATGCCATCGGAAAAATTTGGAAAATATAATTTTAATAAGCTAGGCTTGAAATATTTTCGAGCCTAGCTTTTAGTTTTTAATACTTTATTTTTATATTTTCTATTACCTACATAAAAAAGAAGTTGACAAAAGTCAACTTCTTTTTTGTTTTTTATTCATCTGCTTTTTTAGCCGCTTTTTTTGCTTGCGTTTTTTTTACTTTTTCTTTTTTTTGTGGTTTACCATTTTCTGGATACATAACCTTATCAACTAATCCGTAAGCACAAGCTTCCTCCGCTGATAAGTAATTGTCACGTTCTGTATCTCGTTCAATAGCTTTTATTGTTTGACCTGTTCTATCAGCTAAAATTTTGTTTAATTTTTCTCGCGTTCTCAAAATATGTTTAGCTGCTATTTCGATTTCTGTTGCTTGTCCTTGTGCTCCTCCTAATGGTTGGTGAATCATCACCTCAGCATTTGGAAGTGCATATCTTTTTCCAATAGTTCCAGCTGCAAGTAAGAAAGCTCCCATACTCGCTGCCATTCCCATACAAATTGTTACAACATCACATTTAATATGTTGCATTGTATCATAGATTGCAAAACCTGCCGTTACACTACCACCTGGTGAATTAATATAGAAATAAATATCTTTTTCACTATCTTGTGCTTCTAAAAATAATAATTGACTTGTTATAGAGTTTGCTACTTGATCATTTACATCAGATCCTAATATTATAATTCTATCTTTTAAAAGTCTTGAATAAATATCATAGGCTCTTTCTCCTTGAGAAGTCTGCTCTATTACTGTAGGAATCAAATTCATGTTTCTTACCTCCTAATTTTCATTTCACTTGATATTATATATCAAAAATGGTCAATAAGCAAATGTTTGGAATAGCTATTATAATTTTATGTTAAACAACTATAAATTAAGATAATAGTATTTATTTTTTAATCACATAAAAAAAGATTTAAAGAAAGATTATCCATTAAAAATTTAATTTTAATAAAAATATCTTTTATACTTTAAATCCTTTTATACTTTTTATAGACTATACGAATGCTCTTTAAAATTACCTACTATTGTATTAACTGCTGTAACCGTAATAAAAGCCTCAGGACAGTTTTTTGATACTAGTTTTTTCAATAAATACATTTCATTTTGCTGAATCACAACGACAATCATACGTTTTTTTTCATGGCTATAACCACCTTCTACATCCATAATTGTTGAGCCACGATGTAGGGTATTATTTATAAGTTCAACCATTCTTTCTGGACAATTACAAATAATTGTACATTGAATATAAGCTGAGAAAAACTTCTGAACGCCTTTCATAGTTTGATTACGCACAAAGCTCATAACAAGTGCATACATAACATATTTTATATCAAAGAAAATCCATACTATTGTATAAATTAATATATCTTGAACTAGAAAAACGGTCGGTAAGTTAAACTTCATCTTTTTCGAGATAAATTTACCTGTAATATCCGTTCCCCCTGTTGAGGCTCCTCCTACTAAAAGACAACACATTGCAAGACCTGATATTATTCCACAAAATATCGCTGCAACTAAAGAATCCCCTAGATAAACAGGTTTTATAATCTTTGGAAGATTATTTATAAGAAGTGATGATACACTGATAACAAATATAGTTAATAAAACAAATTTTCTACTTATATATCTATACCCAATATAAAATAGAGGTACATTCAATAAAAATTGAGCTGTCCCTATTTTTATTCCTATTACCTTATTTAAAACTAAACTTAGCCCTAGTGCTCCCCCTGCTCCTATATTATTGATAGGAAGTAATAGACCTGCATAAATGGAAAACAAGATAGTTCCGATTATTAGAAGAAAAATATTCTTAAATTCTTTATGCACTTCTGTTGTGTATATAGCATCTGACAATTTCATGTATTTGTATCCTTTTTAATATTATCTACTTATTATTTTAATACAAAATAGAAATATTTCAAGGAATATGAAAATGTTAATTTATAATTTAATTTATCCTTGTTTTGTGTTAAAATTTAAGTAATGATTTTTTATATTTAATTAATTTTTATTAGTCTTTATTTTAAAAATGATTACTACTTAGTAAAGGAGTTATGTATGATTAAACTTTATAATACATTGACAAAACAAAAAGAAATTTTAAAAACAATTGAAGAAAATAAAGTAAGAATGTATGTATGCGGTCCTACCGTTTATAATTACATTCATATCGGGAATGCCCGTCCTATAATTGTGTTTGACGTTGTCCGTAAATATTTAGAACATAGTGGTTATGAAGTAGATTTTATTTCTAACTTTACAGATGTTGACGATAAAATTATCAAAGCAAGTAATGAAGAAGGTATTTCAACTTCTGAACTTACTGATAAATATATTGCAGCCTTTTTCAAAGATTATGATGCACTTGGTTGCAAACGTGCAACTAAAAACCCTCGCGTAACTGAATACATGCAAGAAATTATTGATTTCATCGCCAAACTTATTGAAGAAGGTTTCGCATATGAATCTAACGGTGATGTTTATTTCAGAACTCGTAAAAAAGAAGATTATGGCAAACTTAGCAAACAATCTATTGATGATTTAATTAGTGGAGCACGCATAGAAGTTGGTGAATATAAAGAAGATCCTCTTGATTTCGCCCTTTGGAAAAAAGCAAAGCCTGGTGAAGTAAAATGGGCTAGTCCATTTGGTGAAGGGCGTCCTGGTTGGCATATCGAATGCTCTGTTATGGCTAAAGAAACTCTTGGAGATACTATTGATATTCATGCTGGTGGCCAAGACTTAACTTTCCCACATCACGAAAATGAAATCGCACAATCTGAATGTCACAATCACGCTCCGTTTAGTAATTACTGGATGCACAATGCATTTATTAATATTGATAATATTAAGATGAGTAAAAGCCTTGGCAATTTCCGCCTTGTTAAAGACATAATCTCTGAAATTGATCCAATGGTTCTACGTTTATTTATGCTAACTGTTCACTACAGAACACCAATCAACTACACATTAGAAAATATTGAATTAGCTAAAACTAACTTCGAAAAACTAAAAACTTCATACCAAAATTTAGAATTTAGATTAAATAATGAAATGACTGTTGAAAAATTAGATGATGAAGTTGTTGCTTTAGTCTCTAGCGAACTTGAAAAATTTGAAGAGTATATGCAAGATGATTTCAACACAGCTAACGCACTATCATCTTGGTACGAAGTTGTCAGAATAACTAATTCATACACAGCCCAAAATGAAGTTAATAAAGAAACCCTTGAACTTCTGAAAGCTGCTTTTGATACATATAGCTCTATTCTAGGAATTAATGTTAAAGACGATAACTCTTTAGAAGATAGTCACATAGAAAAACTAATTGAAGAACGTGAAAATGCACGAAAAAATCGTGATTTTGCTCTAGCTGACAAAATACGTGATGATCTTAAAGAACAAGGAATTATCCTTGAAGATACAAAACAAGGAGTAAGATGGAAAAAAATATAACTTTTAAATTTACTGAAAAAAACTTCTCATCCCCTGAACAAATGCAAGCATTAGCACTTGCATATATCGGAGATAGTATCTACGATATTATGAGTAGAGAGTACGTTATGAAAAATCATCTTGGTAAAATTAATGATCTTCATCGCACAGTTTCAACACTAGTTTCTGCACGTGCTCAAGCTAGTTTTATGAAAGATATTCTGGAAAATAATATTTTAACAGATATTGAGGAAAGCATATATATTCGCGGGAAAAACCAAAAAAATAATTCTAAAGCAAAAAATGCCAGTATTATGGAATATAAGCTTGCAACTGGTTTAGAAGCTGTTTTTGGTTACCTATATTTAGAAAAAAACTTTGAAAGATTGGAGGAAATGTTTAATTACATCATAAATCTATATGAAGAAAAACAATAAATACTACAAAGAATTACGTTCTAAAAATAAAGAAGAAAAGAATAATCAAAATATAGAAGTAGACGCCGACAAAGAAGTTATCGCTGGTCGAAACGCAATTTTGGAAGCAATAAAATCTGGGCGTGAAATAAATAAAATTCTTTTCCAAGAAGGAATTGAAAAAGGACGTCTTAAAGCTATTTTCTCTATTGCAAATGAGAAAAAAATCGTCTGTCAGGAAGTACCAAAAAGAAAACTTGACAATTCTACAACAGAACGCCATCAAGGAGTTATAGCCTTCGTCGCTCCTTACAATTATTTTGAATTGGATGAAGTTTTAAATAAAATAGAAATCAATAAAAATACTACATTGTTACTATTAGACCATATTGAAGATCCACATAATCTTGGAGCAATTATTAGATCTGCAGAAGCTAGTGGGGTTAAAGGTGTAATTATTCCAAAACGTCGCGCAGCCGTAGTTAGTCAAACCGCTGTTAAAGCGTCAGCCGGAGCAATAGAACATATGCCTGTCATCCGTGTTTCTAGCCTCATTGATGCAATTAAAAAATTAAAAGAAAAAGGATTTTGGATTGCAGGTACTACCCTTACAGAACGTTCAGAAGACTATACTAAAATTGCAAAAGATGTACCTCTAGTTATTGTTGTTGGTAATGAAGGTGAAGGAATGAGTAAAGTTGTAACTAATGAATGTGACTTCTTATATCATCTTCCTATGTTAGGAAAAGTTCAAAGTCTGAATGTGTCTGTAGCAGCTGGAATTGTAATGTATGAAAGAATTAAATTCAATGATTAAAATTTTAAATAACGAAAAAGATTTAAAATCAGGTTTCGCTCTTCGTAAAGAAGTTTTTGTAAAAGAGCAAAATGTTCCGCTTGAAATAGAAATTGATGAAAAAGATTATCTTAGTAGTACTGTTCATATCGGTTACTACGATAATGAAAAACTTGTTGGTGTCGCTCGTATTACCGATTTAGATACAAATGTTATTCATATTGGGCGCGTAGCAATAGCTAAATCGCATCGAAATCTAGGATTAGGAGCTGAACTTATTTCTTCTTGTGAAAGTGTTATAACATTAATTACAAGTAAATCTACTGTACCTGCTCCTTTCACTATAGAACTTAGCTCTCAACTTCATGCTGAAAAGTTTTATAAGAAGCTGGGTTATACGCGTGCTAACAACACCGTCTACCTAGAAGCTGGAATACAACACATTGATATGGAAAAAACAATCACATAGGAGGTGTTTATATGAAAAAACAATATTTATTTATCGATGGTTATAATCTCCTTTTTCGTATGAAAGAATATGGGCTTATAAAAAGTTCTACTTTCCCTGCTGAACGAGATATGCTTATTGATATTTTGCGCGAATACGCAGGAGGAAATAATTATATTGTTTATTGTATTTTTGATGCTTACTTAACAAGATCAAAAGAATATATAAAAGAAGAGCCTCCTATTACTATTGTTTATACAAAAACTGGAGAAAAAGCTGATCAATGGATTGAAAAGAAAACAAAAGAACTTAGAATTGAACATTTTATTGATATTATTGTTGTAAGTGATGATAATGATGAACGAGATATGGCGCTTGGTTATGGAGCAATACTTCGTGATTGCCATAGATTCATTAAAGAATTAAAAGAAAGAAAACAAACTGTTTCAAAACTAACTAAAAATCATAATTCCAGAAATTTAAAAAATCGTCATATAAGAATGAGTGAAGAAACTCAGAAAAAACTGAAAAAATTTCTAGAAAATGGTGAATTTTAAACCTATCTTTAATCTCTAAAAATAGACTAAAGATAGGTTTTCTCCTTATAAAAAATAAACTAACTATTGTAGTTTTCGACTATAATAGTTAGTTTATTTTGTTATTTATCTCATTGTTACAAATTCCTCTGAACCTGTTGGGTGGATTGCTACCGTATTATCAAAATCACGTTTTGTTGCCCCCATTTTAATAGCAACAGCAAAACCTTGAATCATTTCATCAACACCATACCCAATTCCATGAAGCCCAATTACTTTTTCTTCTTTTCCTAAAGTAATAAGCTTCATAACGCTTGGCTGACGGTTAGATGTTACTGCAGAGTACATAGGAGTAAATGTAGATTTATAAACCTTAATATTTTCTTCTCCAAACTCTTTTATTGCCTCTTCTTCTGTATATCCAATTGATCCAATTGCTGGATGTGAGAATACTACAGTTGCAACATTAGTATAATCTAAATGTTCATCTACTTTACCGTTAAATAATCTTTCTGACAATCTACGACCTGCTGCTACAGCTACTGGTGTTAATGCAAGACGCCCAGTAACATCTCCTACTGCATAAATACCTTTTACATTTGTATTTTGATATTTATCAGTTGGAATATAACCACGTGAATCCACTTCTACGCCCGCTGCTTCAAGGTTTAATTCACTTGATAATGGGCTTCTTCCTATTGCCCATACCAACATATCGACTGTAGTTTCACGACCATCTTCAAGAACTAATGTTAAACTATCATCTTCATTTTTAATCACTTTTTTAGGGATTGCTTGTGTGTGGAGTTTTGGTCCTTCTTTTTCCATAACCTCTACCAAAGTATTAACAATATCACGATCAAATGTTCTAAGTGGTCGATCACGTCGAACAAACAAGTGTGTATCTACTCCTAATCCATTAAATACTCCTGCAAGCTCAACAGCTATATATCCCGCACCAACTACTGCTATACGGTTTGGAAGTTTTTTCAAAGCGAATACTTCATTTGATGTAATACCATACTCCGCTCCCTCAATATTAGGAATTGTTGGTTTCCCACCTGTTGCTATTAGTATATGATCTGCACTATATTGTTCACCATTTACTTCAACAGTGTTTTTATTAATAAACTTAGCGTAGCCTTTTACTACATCTATCTTATTGTTACTAAGTCCTCGTTCATATGCACCATGAATACGGTCAATATACGCCGAACGATTCCCTATTAATTTTGAAAAATCAAATTCAACATTATCAAAACTAAAACCATAATCAGCTGCATAAAGTTTTAAACTCTCTGATATTTGTGAAGCATGCCACATAACTTTTTTAGGTACACATCCTACATTGACACATGTCCCACCTAATTCATTTCCTTCTATTAGTAATCCTTTTGCGCCATACATTGCCGCACGATTTATAGAAGCGATACCACCGCTTCCTCCTCCTATTGCTATATAGTCATAATGTTTAACCATATTTTTCACCTCTTTTGTTTAATATGTCTCTTTATACTCTCTATAAACTATTACATTTATATTTAATATGCAATAGCATTTTATTCATAATAATTTTATAAAGTAGAAGATTAGAAACGTGTCCAATCTTTATACGATTATTATGCATTATTCAGTGTATTAATTCAATAAATCTGCTTAATTATAAAATTAAAATCAGAGCACATCCATACTCTGATTTTAATTTATATTATATATTTATCTTAAATAGTAAAGTGGCCCTAATATATTTCTTATATTCTCTGCTGACTCTAACTCTAAATTAAGTGCATCCTCCACTGTTTTTATTTTATTATTTTCTATCATATCCTCTAATTTTCCAGAAGATAACGTCCATTTAAAAACAGGTGTTATTTTCAAGTTTGTTGTTGGAACTATATTATAAAGATCTTTTTCTTCTATTCTCTGTCCTGAGAAAATTTCTTTCGTCCCATTTCCTGTATTAACCTTAACATTTTTATCAGCAACGAAATATGATAAACTATAACCCGCTCTCGGTACTACTATTATTTTATTATTTTTAGTAGCGTCCCCAATGCTATTAAATTCATCAACTGCTAATATATTTTCCGTTTCTTTTGATAGAGTAATACTTCCCACCGGTGTTTTTTCAAATTCAACATTAAATAATTTTCTATACACAGCCGTAAATTCTAAATCTTTACCCTTTTCTGTTACTACTGCTCCTAATTCATTTGTCTGAAGTAATACATTTTTTGAAACACGATGTTTAGTAGAACCCTCTTCTGCAACTAAGTAATCCCTATTCGCTTGCCATCCTAAAAATTCTCTTGAAGTTTCTCCTGTCGCAGTAGGTAAATTAATCATACTATCAATCCTAGAATTAGCAAGAACTTCCTGACCATCAGATAAAAATTTATCAATCCCTTTTCCTACAAATTTAACAGTTACCCATTCTTCCTCTATTTTTTTAAAATAGATTTCAAGAACAATATCATTTGTTAAATATTCTTCTTCATTTACTATTTTTTTACTTATTCTGAAAAACGTTTGATATCCTGTATTAGGCTTTATTTTTCCCCTAAGTTGTGTTAATAATTCACCAATTTTTTTAGTTTGTGCCCACTCTATATCTTTATCTTTAATAGAATCATCTACTTTTCCAAAGCGCTTGTTATATTCATCTTGGCGAACACTAACAATATTAGTATTTTCTTTGTAATTTGCTTTGATTATTACACTCTCATCAACAACTTCGTCATTTAATTTTTCTACATCTTTAATTTTTTTATTGTCTTTTTTACTGTAAATTGTATAGTTTTCTACATGATATTTAGGCTTATCAAAAAAGCTTTCATCTACACCTGACAATTTATCTCCAGTTGATAATGTCACTTCTTTTTTATTTTCACCATTATCTAATATTATTTTTGTCTTGAATTTAGCATTTATCTCTGTATCATCTGTAATTTTTGATTTAAGTACTGTTTTAAGCTCCTTATTATTCATGTAATATCCAATAAACTCATAGTCATTATTACTATCAAATTTTTCTTTTAGAGCATTCTCTTTTAAAAATTCGCCTAAACTAGTATCTTTCTTAACATCATATGTAGTATTTTCTTTACTATATTCTGTTGAGTATACTATTTTCACATTTTTCCAATACTCTTTGTTTTTACTAAGACTTACTTCTATCTTTTTAGCTGTATATCCTACCTCTAATTTATTTGGCTCTTTCTGCTCTCCATCAACAAATATCTCTTCATTTGTATATGAATAATATTTATCAGGACGATAATATTGTTCTAGTTCATAAGGATAAACAAGAACTTTATTATCTTTTGCTTCATTCCCCAAACTTATGATTCTATTGACTACCTCTTTATTCCCCTCTTTTATAACTAAATTTAATGTCTTTTTAGTATAATATTCCTTACTAGTCGGTGAATGTTTCAGATTTTCTATATTTCCCTTATCATCAATATCAAAACTCATAACATTCATTATTATAGTATTATTAGGTTTCAAAAGTTTTTTTAATAACTTCTTATCTACTATTTTTCCATCTCCACTATTAACTATTGGAACCCTAAAAAGCTCATTTGGTATATTATTATCATCCAATGAATAGAATATTAAATAATTATAAGAATTTTTCTTGTAGCTAAGTAACTCTGCATTATAATCAATTTCATTTATATTTTCTGAGTACATACTATTTTTTATTTCAGGAGGAGTGTATCTACTACTTTTAGAGAAAATATCAAAGTCAAAAATATTTGGCTTCATAATACTGTCTAAAACAGTTGTATTATAATCTGTAAAGTAATCTGCTTTTATAATATGGTTATCCGAAAGTGATAGAAAACCACAACACATTAAGCATCCTACCAAAAATTTTTTATAACGCATTTTTCTCCTCCTTTCTTTTTATCTCTATTTCTATCATAGTTTACTTATAATCCATTCTGCAATCAAATTATACTAAAACTTGCTAAAATTAAACTTAATTATCGTATATTTTCTACAAAAAATTGACCTATAAGGAAAAACTTTTTTAAAATTTTTGCTTATAAGCCAATCTCCTTTTTATTATTAATGTTAACTAAATCTCACCGATATTTTCTAACATTATTTGATCATTAGATATACTAACTTCATCATATTCGTAGTCATCTGCAAAATCATACGAATATTCCTTATAAAGGAACATCTCATTAGAGTAATCTAAAAACTCCTCATCTGGAGTAGAAAATTCTATCTCATTATATCCTTCATCTGCATAATCTGATAAAATTTCGTTTTCATAGTCTATTTCTGTATTGAAGTCCTGGGAATATTCATCGTCTTGCGCGAACCTGGGATCCGGGGACTCCAAACTAGATAAGTTCATTGTATACATAAAAATCTCCTTTAAATTCTTTTTATTAATTATACAAAAAAGTACATTATTTTACAAGAGAAAACTATAAGCTTTTTAAAATAATTTTTCTCAATTCATCTAACGCTCTAGTACACGTTCTTGTACGTATTAATTCTCTATCTCCAGTAAATAGACATTCTACCACATCTACTTTTCCTTTACTATATAATCCAATGTACACTAGTCCTACAGGTTTACTGCTACCATCTCTATTTGGCCCTGCTATACCTGTTGTCGCTACCGCAAAATCACTATTTAAACGGCGTGCTACACCTTCAGCCATCTCACGGGCCGTTTGCTCACTTACTGCACCAAACCTCTTTAGTGTTTGTTCTTTAACACCTAAGGCATTAATCTTCGAGTCATTAGAATAACAAACAATTCCCTCTAACAACGAATTTGAGATACCACTCTTTTCTACTAACATTGATGTCAATAATCCACCTGTTAAAGACTCTGCAATTGATAATGTTAAATTATTTTCAATAAGTAGGTTCGCAACAACACTATGTAATTCAGTTTGACTACTAGATATATCTTCATCACCAATTAAATAAATATATTCTCCTACAAGCTCTTCTATTTCTTTTAGTTGTTGCACTATTAATTCTTCCGCTTCTTCAAAAGTACTTGCACTGGCTGTGATTCGTAGTAATACCTCACCAGTTTTTGCATATAATGCCAATGTAGGATTAGTTTGATTATCTAAAATATGTTTAATTTTAGTTTCTAATAATGATTCTCCTATGCCATAAAATCTTACATATTTAGAGACAAATTTGTTGGTACTTAATTTTTGTAAATATGGGCGAACACTTTTTTCAAACATATCTTTCATTTCGCGTGGTGGTCCTGGCATTAAAATAATCCTTCTATTATCTTCTTCTATTATTATACCTGGAGCTGTCCCACAAAAGTTTTCTAATACAATTGCTCCTTCAGGAATCATTGCTTGTTTTTTATTATTGTCTGTTATTATATTGCGACTTGAACGAGTTAATCTCTCTAATATTTTAACCCAAGAATATTCGTGGAAATAAAAATCGCGCCCAAAATATTGTCCTGCACATTCTTTTGTAATATCATCATCAGTTGGCCCAAGTCCACCAGTAATAATAACAGTATCATTTTCTGAAAATGCCGCATCTAAAGTTTGTAACAAACGTTCACTATTATCCCCTATTGTCGTTTGACGATAAACACTTATACCTAATGCAGCAAGTTCTTTTGATAAATAAGCTGTATTTGTATTAACTATATCCCCAAGTAATAATTCTGTCCCCACTGATATCAATTCGACTCTCATAACAATCTCCTCACATACTTAAAATAGATATATTTTTGTTATTACCTAACTATTATTCTACATCAAAGTATAAAAAAAATAAAGACCACAACTCTGTGATCTTTATCAAATTTTTATTACTTGTTCTGCATTCTTCTACCTTTTTTGTCGAAGAATTTTTTATCTGTACTACGACGTTCGTTACGAGGTTTTCTATCGCGACTATCTCTTCTTTTTCTGTCATTTGAGCGCCCACTTCTACGAGATTTTTCTTGTTTGCGAGGAAGAGGTTTTTCAAATGATAATTCGACATCTACTTCTTTTTTATCATTAATCAATTTGCTTAAAAGCACCGTAATAATTTTTTCAGCATTAGCTTCTGCCATTAATTTATTTGCTAAACTATTAAATTCCACATGATTATTATCTAGTTCTGAAACTACTTCTTCAAACATTCTGTTGTAGCGCGCTTTTTTTACTTCTTCACTAGTATAAGGTCGCAACATTTTCATTCTTTCGCCACGAGAAGCTTCTATATCTTTTAAATATGGCATTTCTATTGGATTTAAGAATGTCACAGCTACTCCTGATTTCCCCGCACGTCCTGTACGACCAATTCTATGTGTATAACTCTCTGTATCTTGAGGGATATCAAAATTATAAACGTGAGTCACATCACTAATGTCTATTCCCCTAGCTGCAACATCAGTCGCAACTAATATTTGCAATGAGTTATTTTTAAACTTACGAAGAATTTCTAAACGTTTTGACTGCGTTATATCTCCATGTAAGCCCTCAGCCAAATATCCTTTTGCGATTAATGCACTAGATAACTCATCAACACGACGCTTAGTACGCCCAAAAACTATCGCCAAATTAGGATTTTGCACATCTAAAAATCCTATTAATGTTTCTAATTTTTCATTCTCTCTTGCTATTGTTGCAAACTCAGTGATATCCGGATTAAGATCCTCATCACTCATCGTTTTAACTAGTTTATAATCTTTCATAAAGTCTTTTGAAAGTTCCATAATAGTTTTCGGCATTGTTGCTGAGAACAGTAGTGTTTGATGACGAGATGTTATTTTTGATAAAATAAATCTAACATCTTCGATGAATCCCATATTTAGCATTTCGTCTGCTTCATCTAATACTAAATGAGTTAATGTTTCTAATCTTATAGTTTTTCTATTAATATGGTCTATTACTCTACCAGGAGTTCCTACTATTATTTGAGGACGTTTTTTCAAATCTTGTATTTGTCTTTCAATACTTGTCCCACCAAAGATTATACTAACCTTAAGTCCTTTGACACGTGACATTAAACGAAGTTGCTCTCCTACCTGTTGAGCTAATTCTCTCGTTGGTGCCAAAATCAATGATTGTAGTTCCTCTGTTTTTCTTACTGTATCTACTATTGGTATCCCAAATGCTCCTGTTTTTCCTGAACCTGTTTGGGCTTGGGCTAATATATCAATTCCTGATAGTACATATGGAATTGTTTCTGTTTGGATACCAGTAGGAGATACAAAGTTCATGTTAGTTAGCGATTCTACTATCTTGCTGCTAACTCCTAATTCTTCAAATGTTGTCATTTGGTTCTCCTTCTATCTAGTTGTTTTACCATTTTTTCTGTAACCAAACAATTATAACATATTTATTTCTTCAAGTACATTATAAACACATCAAATAAGAAGAATAATTAGCAATATTAAAAACAACTACTAATTATCCTTCTTAAGTTTTACATATTATTTTCTGTTAACTGATTTATTTCTCTTGAGATATCAATAATGCCTTTAGCAGAATTTTTAAGATCATTTGTGTATATTAACAACATGTAATCTTGGTTACCAAAGATAATAGCTGTATCGTGCATATTAGCATCTATTCCACCGTATTTACTAGCAATTTTTTTATTTGGAATCCCTTGTTTTATCCATTCGTTATCACTAGACGCTTCTAGGTATTTTATTAAATCTTGATATTTATCTCTTTCATTATATAATTTTGTCCATACTGCTTCCATCATTTTTGGAGTTATTCTATTTTTCTCAGCCTCTGTCGGAGGTAAAGTTATACCTAATGTTGCAAAATACTTAACAAGGACATCTGTCGCAGTCGCAGTATTTCCTATTAACATCTTAGTTGCAGTGTTATCTGAATATTGAATCATATTTTGAATAACATAATCAAGTTTGTAACTATCTTTCTTCTCTTGATTAGTTATTTCTCCAGCTCCCTCTTCTAAATATTTAGGATCGTATTTAATATCATCATCTTTGCGTATTTCTCCTGCATTTATTCGATCATATATTTTCATCGCATAGACTACCTTAATAGTACTTGCTGCTGCAAAATAACGTTCATCATCTTCTGAAAACCTATATCCCGTCGAAAAGTTTTTATAAACTATTCCTATCTCATTATTTGCTTTATATTGAGATATAATATTCTTCATCGCCTTATTTAACTCAATTGTGTCTAACTTTTTCTTCTCTTCTGGTTTTTGTTCTTTATTCTGGTTATTTTCTGCCTGCTGTGTTGTTTCTTGATTTTTCGCATCTTTTTTCGCTTTTAAATATCCACCTGCTGAAAAAACTCCATAAATAATTAAAACCACTGCTAGTGATTCAATAAAAAACTTTAATATTCTTTTCATTAATCTTTTCAACTTCTTATTCACATCCTTCTAAAGCCCATTTACATATTTAGTTTACTACACATCTTCCAATTCATCAATATATTTAGCATTAATAATATATAACTTTATAAATTGAAAACAGAAAAGAGCAAATTTCTCTTTTCTGTTTAATTTATCTAAAGTTTTGTTTTTAAATAAAAATCTTGTTCAGAAATTTTCTTAAATCCAATTTTTTCATACATATATTTTGGAGTATCATTAGCATCAGCAACTAATAAAACATTTTTTTTCTGTTCATTTTTTACAGCAAAATTAATCAGATGCATAGCAACTCCTTTTCGCCTGTATTCATGTGATACATATAGATTGTCTATTTCGAAAAAGTCAGCCTTTACGATAATATTCGCTGTCCCAATAATTTTATCTCCATCTTTGGCTATTAATTGTTTTATATTATCAGATCTAATATCTTCATAAAGAAGATCTTGATTATGTTCTGCCCACTCCTCATCACTAGATTCCAAGTCTATTTTATATTGGAACTCCAAATAATTATTCAGATCTTTTTTTGTTAAATAACTTATATCATAACCGCTATCTTCTTGTTCTACAAAATTATCAGTATCTAAATAATACAAATCTAAGTTTATCTCTGTATAATTCTCTTTTTTTAAGTGTTTTTTCAACTTTTTAGAGAGTGCTATATTCTCTTGAGAGGCCAAATGAATAAAATTTACACCTTTATCTCTAAAAAAATTTCTACACGCAGAAATGTAGTAATCTAATTCTTCTATTGTCTCTGGTGTTTTTTTCATAAGTAGGTAATTTCCACTAAAATACAGTTTTGATTTTAATGTTCGGTATACTACATACTTATCTGTTTCTATTGCCACACGAGCTCTCGAATGAATATCTTTAAAACTGTAATTCAATATACCTACCTCCTTTTTTATGATTTAAATTTTAGTGACTATGTCCGTGAGGTCCATGATGGTGTTCAAAGTGTTGAATTATCTCTAACACTCTCTTACTAGATGTTAAGTCATAGACATTTCTTAGCGTCTCCAAATATGTAGGTTCGTCATGAAGAACATTAAAGTAAGTTACAACCTCTTCTTCAACAAAATCAATGTAATCTTCTTCCTCAGATAATGCATTCAACACTGCACCTAAAAGAATAGGATCATCTTTAATTAATGAATGCTCATTGTATAGTTCATAAATTTTGTCATACTCATACAATGCTTTTAGTGCATTTATTGTAATAAACAATGTTTCTTCTGAAAGACCTAGAGTTGTTAAAATATTTTGCATCATAACGCGAATTTTATCATACTCTTGGTCATCTTTATAAAGAGAAATAAGATGTAAGTAGGCACTCATAGCCACTCCTTGAAGCTCTAAATATTTCTCAAGATAATTTTTTGCTTCCTCACCTTTTGACATATGCCCTAGGTGTAAATAAGCTTCCGTAAAATCAGCATCTAGTGCAATAGTTTTTAATAAATGCATTTTCGATTTTTCTAAATTTTGTATTTGATTATACGCAAAGGCTAATGAGAACAATATACCAGCATCTTCATAACCTTTACCATGTTGATTATAAAATTCAATAGCATCATCAAAACGTCCTAAAGCAAATAAATTGTCAAAAGCTATTTTGAAGTTTTCTAGCGTCTGTTCTTCATGGAAAATTCTTTCACTTAAATCTTTTGCCTTTTCTTCTTGACCTATTGTTAAATAAATTGCAACAAGTTCCTTATCGATAGCGCGAATTGCTTCATCGAAATCTGTTCCGCGACGAGCTTGAAGAAATTTTTCTTCCGCAATCTCATACAATCCATCTTCCATATAGATTAGCCCTTCTTGGTATAAAATAGATGGTGTTTTAGGGGCGTTATACAGTACAACTAAGGCATCATCTTTTCTATCTAAATATTGTAAATTATGTACATACCCTTCTATTGCATCATCATCTTCTTTATTTTGTTCATAAATTATTTTAGACAGCTCCAAGCACTCTTCAAATAATCCATTGTCAAATAAGATAGAACGAAAATTTTCCTGTTGTTCTCTATCTAAGACACTAAAGTCTATCTCTTTTAATTCTTCTAAAAATTGTTCAATATCCATTTAATTTTCTCTCCTTGCTAGCTTATCCATAACGAATACTAATTCTTCTTTTACATTGTCATTTCCTAAATTTTCTATATTAAGCAATGCTTTTTCTAAATAACGTTGACTTATCTCTAAAGTTTCATTCAAAATACTTCCAGTATTTTTTATAAATTTAATTATATTTTGTTTTTCTTCTAAACTAGAATCTTTCGAAAAATTCTTAAACAAAGCTGAGTTATGTTCTCTTGCGATAATTGCTGGTAAAGTTATATTTCCGTTTATTAAATCTTGACCTATTTCTTTACCTAAAGTTTCACTTCCTCCAGCAAAATCTAAATAATCATCAATTATCTGATAGCTCATACCTAAATAATAACCAAAAGCATAACTACGTTGAATATTTTCATTAGATGCACAAGAAACTATACTACCTGCACTTGTGGCAAAAGCAATAAGAATAGCTGTTTTCCTTTTTATCTTCTTCAAGTAATCTATTCTTCTTGTTCTTATATTATATAACCCTTCTTCTTGAATAATTTCTCCTATACAAAGCTCTTTCAAAGTATTAGATAAATACATATGCAGTCTTTCATCCTTAAATTCTGCAATCTCTCTTAGCACTGTTGCAAATAGATAATCACCTACGTAAAGAGCATATTCTTCTCCATAAGCCCTACTCATAGTTGTCTGTCCACGACGAGTTTTCGCTTTATCAATAATATCATCATGTATAAGACTAGCTGTATGAATAATCTCAACTATACTTGCTATTCTTATAATATTTTTTTTATTTTTTTCAAAATCACCTAGATTTGCACATATCAAAAGTAATAATACACGTACTCGCTTACCACCATTTAAAAAATATTCCTTAATTATTGTATTTAGTTTCTTATCATCACTGCGAGTGATTTCGAAAATATCTTCTAGTACCTCTTGTACTAAAGTATCATATTGTTTTAACATTTTTTTCACCATCACAAACTTGTAAGAGCTTGGCTATCTTTTTCATCAAAAGTTAAGTTATAAAAATCAAACCATTGACTTATAATAGTTCTATTAAAAGAGTTTATATCCATAGTTAATTTTGTCAATCCTAGGTAGCCTGTTTTCATCACATCTGTTAATAATATTAATTTATCCAAATCATACTTTAACAAACTATAATAGACAAAGCTATAATAATCACCAAAAAGAAGATTTTTAGTAGGTATCTTTTGCTCTACTCTACAATGATGCTCATAAACAGAGCTGAGCGCATAAAAAATTGCCAAATTATACTTCTCATTGTTTAAATTATACTTTTCAATAAAGTATTTTATATTCAATTTTTCTATTAACTCTTTATTATAAGTATATCTTTCCATAGCATATCCTTTGCAAATTGTCTGTTACAATTATACCACATTATGAAAATTTATAAAATCTTCTCACCTTGCTTTCACATAAATTATTTAAAAGAAAAATGAAGTTAATTAATTTTTACTACTTAATTAACCTCATTTTATAAATAATTTTATAGATAACTTATTGTTTCTTGTTGTTCCTGTTGTTCTGGAAACTCTGCTGTTGGTTCTTTTCTAACAAATAACATAATTGCGACGATAAAATGCAGTAAGTACACAGGTAATAATATTCCCATAGTAGTTACCCCTACAGCAATCGCTACTAATAAGAAAAATATTCCCGATAAAATACGTTTACGCATTAGTAATGTTGCTAAAATAGCTAATATTGCCAAAATAATATAAATAACAGCATAGACTTTAAGTGCTACTACGATTAAATTAATAAATTGTTCTGGCGAATAAATCGCTACTTGCGGATCTCTAGCAAGAATTTCTTTTACTTGATTAATTAACTCTGGATTATTTTTTACTAAATCCAATTGGAAAAACGCGCCATAAGTTAAATATCCAGTTAAAATTACTAACAATACGTTAGCAACCCATGCTAAAACTTTTTCCACAGTTCTATTAAATGGTCTCATAATAAATCCTCCTAATTTTATAATAAAGACAAGATAAAATTTATCTTGTCACTATTATATCATAAGTTTGTCTTTTTTTATAAATTTTTAATTAATCTCGTACTATTCCTTCGCTAGCTACTTCTTCTCATCTAGCGTAAAACGCGTTTCTATACTGAAAATTCCATCTTTAGGAGCATACGCTTTTATTACTTCTTTATGTTTTTCAGCAATTACTTGAGCCATAGATAAACCAATACCGTATCCTTTAACGTGGCTATTTCTTGATTCATCTAAACGATAAAATCTATCGAATACTTTTCGTAAATCTCCTTTTTTTACATTAGCTTTATTTGAAATTTTCATAGTTGCATAGCGGCGATTTTTTTTAAGACTAATATTTATATCACTATTTTGCGGTGCATATTTTATCGCATTTTCCAATAAAATATCCATTAGTTGAATTATTGCTTGTTGATCTCCGTTATAATAAAGATTACTGTCAATATCTGTAGCAATGAATTTCTTTTGGAAATTAGCTAATTCATTAAAATCATTTATGCGAGATTTTAACGTACTTGTCAAGTCGAACTTCACTCTTTCTACTGTATCTTTTTCTTCCATTCTACTAAAAGCAACTAAGCTATTAACAAGACTAGTTAGACGTTCTACTTGATTTTGGATATTTTTTGTCCACTTCGAATTACCATGTTCAAGTTCTAATACATCGGTATTGGAACTAATAATAGCTAATGGTGTTTTTAATTCATGACTAGCATCCGTAATAAATTGTTTTTGCTTTACATAACTCTGTTGGATTGGCGCTATTACTTTTTTTGATACCATTACAATAATTATAAGTACAGATAAGATAACTATAGAAGATATGATTATTGTATTTCTAACAAATGAATAATAAGACTCTAAGTCTCTTTGACAATTTAAAAACAATATAACATTTCCAGTCTTAGTTTCTGTTTTTAAATATCGATAACTTCCTATAAAACCACTCTCTTGTCCATTAGTATATATTTTATCAATATAACTTTGCAAATCTTTCTGCGACGAAATCAAAGCATCATCTCGATAAGATTTTTCGATCTTCCCTTCAGAATTTACTTTCGCTACAGAAAAACCTGTTGAATCAGTAGCACTAGATGTATTTTTAGTTATCACTAAATCATTTTCTGCACCTTCTTTGAACAGGGCAACTAATGTTTGTGATTTTGCCGTTTCATGTAGTGTTTCATCTATTCGTTGCTCCAACTTACAATAGTTAATAAAATTTAGAGTTACTGCCATTAAGGTTATAACTACTGCAACACTAACTACTGCCGAAGCAACAAATTTTCTTCTAAGACTCTTGAACATCGACTATCTCCAATGTATATCCAACATTTCTAGTTGCTTTAATTTGAATATTAGCATCTAATGCTTTCAGTTTTTTTCTTAAGTAAGAAATGTTAACCCAAACTACATTAATCTCTGAATCACTGTCATAACCCCAAATTCTTTCTAGGAATTGTTCTGTTTGAATAACATTCCCTGGATTACGCATTAGCATTTCCATCATTTGATATTCTTTATTTGATAGTCTTACTTTATCTTTATCAGTAGACAACTCAAAAGTATATTTACTCAAACTAACATTTCCTAATTCAAGAACATTACTCGTAAATGTTGCCTGTCTTCTTGTCATAGATCTTACACGTGCTAGTAATTCTTTAATAACAAATGGTTTTGTTAAATAATCGTCAGCCCCGCTGTCAAGACCATATACTTTATCTTCTACTTCTGATTTCGCCGTTAATAGTAGTACAGGTGTATTTTTTTTATTTTCTCTCAATTTTTTAACTACTGTTACTCCATCCATCTTCGGCATCATAACATCCAATATAGCTCCATCATAGTCATCAAGCATCAGATAATCTAATGCATCCTGACCATTATCAACTGTATCTACCGAATAATTATTATGCTTTAGCATCGCCTCTAGCGCATCAGCTAAGTCTCTTTCATCTTCTGCTAGTAATAGTCTCATTTCTCAACACTCCTTGCTTTAGTTCATTTCATCATTAATTATATAAAAAGTAACTAAAATCTAGTTTAAACATAGACTTTAGCTACTTTTATTTTTGACATTATCTAATTTATATTGCTTATAAAAATTTTAAAAGTTGGTTTATTATTTAGATACTGCTTTATATTATTTTCTACCTATTAATAACCCGCTTTGTATATAGTCTTTCATTCCCTTACCATAACCCCATTTTTCAGCATATTCTTCTGTAACATCTGAATTAATAATCTGGAATTTTGTAAAGCCTGCTTTTTTTATAATATCAACCATCTCTTCTTCCAGAAGAGCCCCAGCCACTCAAGTACAATATAGTTTTTCAGAATTTTTCCACTTTTCTGGTAAGCTTTGTTTTAAAATTATATCAGAAATAACAAACATACCATCATCTTTTAATATACGATAGATTTCATTGTAAACTTGTTGTTTATCTGGTTCAAGGTTAATAACACAGTTACTAATAACTCTATCCACCGATTTGTCCTCTAAAGGAATATCGATTAGTTCACCCTTAATAAATTCTATATTATCAAAGTTCTTGCTTTCTACTACTTTACGAGCTTTTTCCAACATAGAATCTAATCTATCTAAACCATAAAGCATTCCGACTTTTGGATTTTTCATCTTTGTAACGAAAATATCCATACCTGCACCACAACCTAAATCAATTAGAGTTTGTCCTTCTTTAATTTTTAAGTGGTTAATTGGATTCCCACAAGAAAGCCCCATATTAATCTCATCAGAAAATTCGTTGATAATATCTTCATCATAACCTAATGACATACTAAGTGCTTTAGAGTCTACTTTTGTTTTCTTTTTATTTTTTGATATGTCATCATAAAATTTCCCTACAGAAACTCTTATTTTAATATTATTTTGTGACATCCTACTCTCTCCTTTCATAACTTTTCTAAAAATTTAGTTGCTTGAATTTTACAACTCAAGCAACTAAGTTCATATTTATTTTATCATAGATTAATAATTTTTACTAAAATTATAGTTTTACAATTTCTCTATATCTAAATGTTGGATTTGGTCTTCCTGGAATTAAAGCATTTAATTTTTCTTCTTTGTACCCAACTTCTTTAAATACTCTATCAATTTCTTCTTTAATAATTGCAGTAAGGTTATCTGGGTGTACTTCTACACGAGCATTTACAGTTAAGAATACTCCATCCTCTCCATCATTTAATTTTCTTAATGCGGCTGTTTCTTTTTTCCCTACAATATTTCCAACTAAACCAATATTTTCCCCTTGTAATAAGAATTTAACGTGCCCTACGTTTAAGTTTTCAGAATCAAATCTTTGAGCTAAGTTAGCTAAAAATGCAGTAGCAAGTTCTTCAAAATTTTGTTCTTTTTCTACACTATAAGTTCCATTTAACCAACCGAATAATGCTTCACCATCTGCATAAGTATCATAGTCAACTTCTACAATTTTGCGACCAACTTCTTTTTCACTAGTGATAATTTGGTTAAACCATTCATCTAGACCTTCTCCAGTTTTCACACTAGTAGTTAGTACATTTTCATTGTTAAATTCTTTCTTAGTAGCTTCTACTAATTCCGCTAATTCTTTTTCAGATAATAATTCAACTTTATTGATTAAGATTACATCAGCTTCTTCAAATTGTTTATAAATAATATAATCTCCAGGATTTGAATGATCTTTAAGAACCGCTTTTAATCTTGTTGGATCAGCTAATACTGTAAGTTGTTTTAGATTTAAGCTGTCACTGTATTTTTCTTTTACTGGTTGCATAATTGTCGCTGAAAGGTCAGTACAGCTACCTACCGGCTCAGCAAAAATTATATCACTATTATTTTGTTCTTGAAGATGTTTAATAGCATCTGCAAAACCGTTAAAGTTACAGCAGAAGCAGCTTCCACTTACTTCTTCTACAATATCGTCATTAGTTTCTAAAAATGATGTATCTACAAGCTCGCTAGCTTGGTCATTCGTAATTAATCCAACTTTTTTCCCTTGTTTGTTTAATCTTTTTGCCATTTCAAAAAGCAAGCTAGTTTTCCCTGCTCCTAAAAATCCACCGACTAATACTAAATCTGTTTTCTTTGCCATAACAAATTCTCCTTATTCTTTTAAATTATATTATTTAGTTAATTCTTTTTGTTTTTTCATAGCTGGTTCTAATACTAATGTAAAGAAATATCCAGCAAGTATTCCACCTACAATAGGTGCAAGTATATAAACCCAGAAGAAACCTCCACTACTATCTGGGAATGCTGCTTCATCCCAACCAAACATCCACGCAACTAGACGTGGTGCAAAGTCACGCGTTGGATTCATTCCAGCTTGTGTAATTGATGCTAATAGACATAATAATGAACCTACTGTTAACCCGATTAAAATAGGTGCAGTATTATCATTAGGTCTTCCAACATTAGCACCTTCAGTAAATAAGAAAATAATAAGTACTAATAAAAACGTTCCTAACGCTTCGACTGCTATAGCAAGCGGCATAGATAAACTATATCCTCCAGGTTGGTTGTAATATTCACCAAACATTTTTGCTGTTGTAACAGATTCGAAAGTTCCTCTTACAATATTTTTTTTCGCTTCATATTGAGCTATTGAAGAACCATAAACTCCATAAACCGTTAACCCTCCTAAAAAGGCTCCGATAAACTGTCCTAAAATATAAGTAGGAAGTCTTTTAGCTGACATTCTGCCAGTTAAGACCATAGCAACACTAACCGCTGGATTAAAATGAGCATTACTTAAGTTACGAGTCATATAAATACCAAATGTTACTGCAAAGGCCCAAAGCATACCGATTTGGAATAAACTTTGATGCGCATCGTAAAGCACAGCTGCTGCAACTGCACCAGTACCAAATAGCACTAGAATGTATGAACCAATTAACTCCCCTAAAAAATCATTTTTTAAAGAATAATCTTTCATTAAATTGTTTCTCCTTTTCATAAAATTTATATAGCAGCATTATAGCATAAAAGATATAATATTTGAATAATTATTTTTAGAGATTTATACCATCTTCAAGCTATTTTCTAACTTTATTTTTATATTTATTATATTCTAAAATATAACTATTAAATAATAAAATTTTTATATTTATTATTCAATAAACTTTGACGGCTATTTTTTAAAAAATAATCATCTTTCCAAAAATAAATATCCTCTCATTTAATTTTTTCTGCTACAAAATAAAAAGTAATTCTAGACCTGCTAAAATTACTTTTTATGAGAAATTATATTAAAGCTTTATACTCTTCTTCTGTAAGATAACTAGAAATAGCTCCTGTTTTTGTAGTTGTAAGACTTGCGTAGTTTGTTGCAAATACTGCCATCTCTGCTAGTTCTTCTGTTGATATATCATCAATATTTTTTTGATTTAATAACTTAGATAAGAATGAGCCTGCAAAAGCATCTCCTGCTCCAGTTGTATCTACTGCTTTTATGTCAGGAGTTGTTGTTACTACTTTTTTATCTTTGTAGTAAACTTCTGCCCCATGCTCACCTTTAGTATAAAGAACAACTTTTAAGTGTTTAAAATCTTTTTCTAAAGCAACATTAATATCTGTTGTCCCCGTTAAAAACTCAAGCTCATTATCCGCTACTTTAATAACATCTACATATGGTAGAAATTCTTTTATAGTTTCTAAATAAATTTTGTGGTCATCCCAAAGATTAAATCGTAAGTTCACATCAAACGATATTAAAATCCCTGCTTCTTTTGCTTTTTTTAAAAGAAGGTGATGACTTTCTTTTGATTCTTCCTGAATAGCGATACTTGCAAAGTGAATAGCCTCAATCTCTGATAAATCTACTTTTTCTACATCTTCTTTACTAATTCTAAGTGCTGATGAACCTTTAAAGTAAAAACTAAATGAACGATCTCCAGTTTCATCTAAAGAAACAAATGCTAATGGTGTAAAACTGTCTCCTTTTCGTGACACATATTTACAATCTACATCTTCTTTTTTCAAAGTATTTTCTAGGAAATCTCCAAAACCATCTTGTCCTAATGAAGTAAGCAAATAACTTTTATGTCCTAATTTTTGTGTAACACAAGCTACATTAGCAACACATCCTCCTGCTTCTTTTTTAAATGATTTTACTGTGTCAATTGTTCCAACACCTTCTCCGATAAAATCTATTAGCATTTCTCCTATACATAAAACTGCCATTTTAGTTCTCCTCTCTTACTTTAATTACTCCTAATTTTTTCGCAACAAACTTATTCGCTGAAATTTTAACACTGTGATTATTTGGGTAAAATCTATTAGAAATAACAAAACTACCATCGTTCGCAAATAGTTCTACTGATGAACTATCAAAAACTATTTCAACATTTTCTAAATCTAATTTGTACTTTCTATTGTCTCTACCATAACCAGTTGTGCCATAATCAACTTTAAGTTCACCTTCTAAATAGCTTAGTCTGAAATCATCTACAATGATTTCAAAACTTTCACCATCTTCTTGTTTATAGTACCACGTTTTTTCATTAAATTCACTTGTTTTTATCTCTTCTCCAAGTAATGATTGAACGGACTTATGAAGTGTTTGGCATAACTTCCCATCACGATAATTTACAACACGTGGGATAGTTAAACAATTTTGGTAACCGAAGTTCGTAGTTGGGTTTGTATAGCAACTATCTGGCACTGCCATCCAACCGATTAGCACACGTTCACCATCTTCATCAATAAAAGTTTGAGCCGCATAAAAATCATGACCATAGTCTAATAGACTATAATTATTTATCTTTTCTACATTCTCTATTCCTTCTTTAACAACCGAATACACTATTTGATACATATTTTGGAAATTAGCGTACATTCTTGATATACCTTGTGGAGAGAATATAAATATTTCTTTACCATCTACTTCAAAATAATCTGGACATTCCCACATAAAACCTAGATTTTTTTCAGAGTAGATTGTTTTATAGTGATTGAGCGTGTCTTTATCATACACGACTAGACAACCATAATCATTCTTATCACGAGCACCTAAAACTAAGTAACTCTTTCCATTTTTTTCAAATACTTTTGGATCTCTAACATGATTTGACATATTAGGATACTCATCTGTTGTTAATAGACATTTCTTCTCAGTAAAGTTGATTCCATCCTCTGTTGAGAATGTTATGGTATTATGACCACGCCCAGCATGAACGTAGTCATAATCTCCTTTATGTTTCACATTTCCTGTATAGTAGAAAACTAATTTCCCGTTTTCTACATTGGCGCTTCCTGAGTAAACACCATGCGTTTCTTCCGCAATTGTTGGTGATACGAAAACACCTTTGTCTTCATAGTTTACTAAATCACTGCTAGTATAATAATACCAATGTTTTAAACCACCGTTTACTTCGTATGAATATTGATGAAAAATATGATATTTCCCATTAAAGTAAGCTAAACCATTTGGATCATTTAACCAACCATGTCTAGGTTCTAAATGAAGATTTTGTTTCCAGTTATTAGCTAGCATTAACTAACTCCTTCTTAGTTTTGAAGAAGTATGCTGTTACTGAGAATGCTACGATGAATGATAGTACTAAACCAATCGCAAATGTTGACCAGTGGTTCGCAGGAATTGATATAAATCCTGGAATACCTGCCGCACCTAATGCTGATGCAAATACTTTGTTAAGACCAATCCATGCACTTCCGACCGCACTTCCTGCAATTGCTCCGTAAAATGGATATTTAAGTCTTAAGTTAACCCCAAACATTGCAGGTTCTGTAATACCTAGTAATGCAGAAATACCTGATGCTGAAGAAATTGATTTCATTTTTGTATTTTTAGAGAATACTAATACTGCAAGAACAGCTGCACCTTGAGCTACGTTTGACATAGATGCTATTGGGAAAATAAATGTAAGACCTGTTGCTGCAAGTAATTGAGTTTCGATAGCTGCGAAGCTTTGGTGAAGACCAGTAATAACGATTGGTGCATATAATAGACCAAAAATACCAGCTCCTACAAATCCACCATTAGTGTATAACCACTGTAATCCTTCTCCAAGAAGAGTACCAGCTTCACGAAGTACAGGTCCCATCCAAGCGAATGTTACAAATCCTGTTACAAATAACGATACTAATGGTGTAGTTAAGTTATCTAACCATGATGGAGTAACGCGACGTAAAAATTTTTCAATAGTCGCAAGAACCCAAGCCGCTGCTAAAATCGGTAAAACAGTACCTTGGTACCCTACTTTAGCAATTTTAAATCCAAATACATCCCAGTATCCAAGAGATGTTACTCGTTGCAGACCATCTACAGCTTGACCACTTTGATTAACGATGTCCAAAGCAGGTGCTAACAATTGGTTAGTAGCTGGATCTAATTTACCAAATACATAGAAGTTCATTACATCTGGGTGAACCATTAACATTGCAAGAGCTGCCCCAAGATATGGATTACCACCAAAACGTTTAGTAGCAGAGAATCCAATTAATACTGGTAAGAATACGAACGGTGCATTGGCAAACACGTTAACCATATCAGCTAAGCCAGCGATACTTGGATTCGCCTCAATAACTGATTTTCCAGTATAGAATAAATCTTTTGCTGTAAGAACGTTGTTGATACCCATTAATAGCCCTCCAGCAACGATTGCCGGAATAATTGGTACGAAGATATCACTTAGCATTTTTACAAAACGTTGAAGTGGATTTCCTTTTGGTCTCTTAGTCTCATCTTTTGTAGAAGACTCATCTGAAGCTTCCCCTTTATATACTTCGTTATAAGCTGCATATACTTGCTGAACAAGTCCACTTCCAAAGATTAATTGAAGTTGTCCGTTATTAAAAAATACTCCTTTAACTCCTTCAATATCTTCTAATTTATCTTTGTCATATTTATTCTCATCGTTTAATTCCAAACGAAGACGCGTAGCACAGTGGACAACACTACGAATATTATCGACACCACCGCTGTGTTCCACAACTTCATTAACAACTTTTTTTAAATCCATTACTTTGTTTCTCCTTTAAATTTAATTTTTTATAAAAACACCTTTAATTTTAAAATAATAAAAATATAAGTGGTAACGTTACTTTTTTATATTTTACATTACTTTAAATAGTTTGTCAACAGAAAAAAGTAACGTTACCTTGTTTTTATATTAATTTTTTGATTATAGTATTTATTTTTGCTATAATCTTTTTGATTATATTAATTCTTGGCGATATTTTCTGTAGAAAGGAGTAAACAATGGATATTTCTATCAGAAATCTTTTTAAAGCAATTTGGAGTAATATTTATAAACACATTTTCACTTATATTTTTATTGCAACGATATTACAGTTAGCTATGCTTGCCGGACTTTGGTTTGTTGGTCGTGTTTTCCAATTTTCTCTTAGTTTAGCTGGCGAAACCAATCTTGACAAAAATAATATAGCTAGCATTCTAGGAAATCCATACAGTTTAATAATTTTACTCCTACTCATTTTAATCGTAGCATTCCTTATGTTTATAGAATTTTCTACCTTGACATTTACTATCTATGGTCAATTAACAGAAAATAGTTATTCTCTTAGAACTATTATTTCTAACGCTTGGGAAAAAATGCGTAGCTTGGTTGGATTTCAAATATTGTTTTTTATTGGCTACTTTATTTTAACAATTCCTGCAGCAAACTTCGGAGTTAAATCAATAGTTACTAAAAATTTATATATTCCCAAATTTGTTACTGGTGAAATAACGAAAACTAACACTGGCTTTATAATTTGGAGCTTAGTTGTTGTTCTTTTTGCCTATATAAATTTAAGACTTATATTTACTTTACCCCTTACCGCTGTAGGCGATACAAAAATAGGTGCTAGTATTAAAACAAGTTGGAAATTTACACAAAAAGGAAAATTCAAATTTTTACTAACATTAGGCTTATTCGAACTTATTTATAGTGTTATCGTTATAACAATTATACTTGCTACAACTGCAATTTTTCTTTATATTGATCCTACTGGAAATAATTTAATAATTCAAACTTTATTTTTCACTATCGTTAGTTCTATAATCTTTTTCTTTGGTATTATATCAAAAATAACGGTCATTACTGCCCTTATTACCGTACTTATTGATAAAAAAATAATATTTGAAAAAATACTAAATCCTCCTATGAAAAATAAGAAAAAGGCTAAACGTTCACTTGCATTATCTCTAGCATTAGTACTTAGTATTACTTTTTATAATGGTTCAATTATTTATACAAATGGAATTAATAAAGATATAAAGACTATATCTCATAGAGGTTATACTTCCAAAGGAGTTGAAAACTCTATCGAATCACTCGAAGCTGCAGCTAATGCCGGTGTTGATTATGTTGAGGTAGATATTCTTTTGACTAAAGACAATAAATTTATTGTTATGCATGACTACAATCTCAAACGTCTTGCTGGAATCAATAGACGCGTGCAAGATATGAACTATAATGAAGTTGTAGGTCTCCCTATTAAACAAGGAGGTCATAGAAGCAAAATCCCATCATTTGAAGAATTTGTAACACGTGCAAAGCAGCTTAATATAAAGCTTCTTATTGAATTAAAACCTCATGGGGGAGAACCAAGTGATTATATTGAGATTTTTATTAATAAAATAAAAGAGCTAGGCATTGAAAAAGAATACAAATATATGTCGCTTAATCTTAAAATAATAGAAGAATTAGAAACTAAGTTCCCAGAACTTAATACTGGTTATGTAATTCCTCTACAACTTGGGAAATTTTCTAATAATAAAGTTGATTTCTACGTTATTGAAGATTTTTCTTATCGCGACTCATTAGTAGAGCAAGCTCGCACACAAAATAAAGAAGTTTATGTATGGACTATTAACGACTTAACTCTCATTAGAAGGTATCTTCAAAGTCCTGCAGCTGCAATTATTACTGATGAACCAGAAGTAGTAAAAGAAGAAAAACAAGAACTCCAAAATAATAACACCTATCTGGATAGAGTCATGAGACTTATTGATACAAAAAACTAAAAAATCAACCCTAGCTAAATGTAATTTATAGCTAGGGTTATTTGTTAATCTACAACCTTAATAATTAATTCTATAGTTCCATGGATATTTGGGGATGATTCTAAATAATACCTTTAGTCTCAACTCCACCTACTATCACTTATTATGCTATTTTAAAATTAATAGCTCCATTTGCTTTTATCGTTTGATTTTTATATTTTGCTGAAATTTTATATGTAGCCGTTGAATTTCTTAACTCCTCTGGAACAACAAACTCTAAAACAATTTTGTTAGAATCTTCACTGATTACTTTCAAAGTAACATCTTTCCAAGAGTTACCATCATGGAATCTAAAGCTTAAATCACTCACTTTTAGATTTTTCCCATTAACTGTCACCAATAGTTTTCCATCTACTTTTGATATTACAGCTTTATCTCCAGTATAACTTGTGACTTCTGATACTTTTTCTTCTGGTGCTGGTGACTCTGGTGTTGTATTTGGTTTCTCAGGTTTATCATTTGCAAGTTTATTTTCTTCTTTCAAAGTTTCTAATGCTCTAGTAAGTTTCCCAACTTGTTCTTCTAGAACTTCTGCAGTAGCCTCGCCTTGTAATAATGCTTGCGCTTTTGCTCGAGCTGTTTTCCATCCTTTTTCTTTAAGGCTATCTTTTAATTTATAGTTATCTTCTTTTGTTGGATCTTGTTCTACCAACTTTTGTAGTTCTGTTTTCAACTCGTCTACACTTTTTGTTGGTTTTGTTGTATTTCCTGCGTTACCTTCTTCTTTAGGCTTTTCTTCACTTGGTTTCGAAGCTTCTGTAGAATTTTCTATCGCAGCAATTGCTTTTTCAAGAGCTACAATTTGATTATCTACCTCTTCTTTATTATTACTTTCCGCTAGTACACGATTCGCTAATGCTCTTGCTCTTCTCCAGTTTGTTTGTAGTTCTGAACTAGCTTTTTTATAACTATCTTCTAGTTTTAAATCTCTATCTGCTAATTCTTTTAACTTAGCTTTTGAAGTTGCCAAAGTATCTTCTTGTGGAACAGGTTTTTCAGTTTCTGAAGGTTGAGGCACTTCTTTGTTTGTATAAACAAGAACTATTTCTTGATCCTTAGTTCCAAATTTCCCTGATAATGCCTTATTGTCTTTAACAATGACATTTTTGTAACCATCTATTGCATCTTTTTCTACACTATAGTTAAACCATGAATAACCCGTCAATACTTTATCATCTTTTAATGTTTTACCATTTTCATCTTGATATTTCACAGTAATAGTTCGTTTAACTGCTGGTCTTACGTTAGTAGTTTTTTCTACCACCGCTGTTACTTTATGAGCTTCATCGAAGTTTACACCATCTGGAGCAAATACATATGTAAAGGTCATATCTGTATCCAAATTGTTAGGTAAAACTATCTCGGCTTCTTGATAAGTACCATTTCCAGAAATACCATTTCCTAATTTTCCGATAACCATCATTGGATAATCAGATGCTTCTATATTGCTTCCTGTAGTATGAATTGGCCATTCAATGCCATTTTGGTCAATAATTTTAACTCTTGTAACATTTGCTTTTAAATTAGTTCCATATAAATGAGCCACTGTTTTTTTACTAACATTTCCTTTGTCAGTTGTTGTAGTTGTTAAATCAGTGCTATGATGTGCTTGATAAGAGCTTATTGTCACAAAACTCAATACTGAATCTTGTTTAGTTTTTCCTGCTGGTAAAACTGTTATTACACGACCATTTTCTCCACGCTCTTCTATGTAAGTTACTTTAGACTTCATACCTAATGCGTCGGTAAATACTAAATTAAATGATTTTGCTGTTGAAGTTGTATTAGCTGGTAGTTTAATAGTTGCTACTACATCATCGCCTACTTTTTTGTATGTAATTGAATTTGATAATTCTTCCTCTTTTGCTGCTGTAAAAGGATTTAAAACTTTAATCTTAACATTGTCAGCAGTCAAGTTTTCCCCTTTTATAGTAACATTAACTTCTCCTCCGGCTGATTCTACCACTTTGTCGTCAAAACTATAACTATTAATTACTGGCTTTGCTGATGGTAGTGGCTTATTTCCATTTTCATCATTTCCTGGTTTTTCTGGAGTTGTTCCTGGTGTTCCTCCAGGTGTCCCCTCTGGTTTACCTGGTTTTTCCTCTGGTTTATTAGGTCCTTCAGGAGTTGCTTCATCTTCTGGTTTAACTAATTTTTTTAATTCTAAAACTGCTTCTAAAGTTTTTGCTTTTCTTAACTTAGGAATCAAGTCTAATCTGTTTTCTGCTCTTATAAGTTTTTCAACTTTTACTTTTTCACTTCCTAAAACAGCCTCATATATTTTTTCTTCCAAGTTTTTAATAGCTGCTTCTAATTCTTCTTTTGTTGCTGATTCATTTTTCAACACTCTTTCAGCTTCTGTTTTTGCACTTATCCATGCATTATTAGCAATTTGATTTCCTTGATTAGCTATATATCCAGCTTCTGTTCTTAGTTCTCTTTTAGTTAATTCTTCTAACTTAGTACGTAATGCTTGATTTGATGGCCCTTCTGGTTTTGTATCAGGCTTACCTGGTTTTGAGGAATCTCCCGGTTTTGTGTCAGGTTTTCCTGGTTTCACTTCAGGCTTATTCGGAACCATTGTTCCTTCTTCAACATCATATGAAACTACAACTTTTAGATTACTTTTATCTATGCTAAATTCCTGTTCTACACTTTTTCTCACTACTGCTGTATTTGGTAGTGTTTTTATTTTCTTGGCTAAGGCTTCTTTTACTTTATCTAATTGTGCTTTTGTTAGCTCTTTTGTTATGCTTTTACCTGCTTTTAATTTATATATATGATATGTTGTTACTTTTTGCCCATCTAATGTAATTTTTATATCAACATTGCTTATATCTTTTGTTGCTGTTATTTCTAATAACGCCCCACCTTCATGTTCTACCACCTTTACTTGTACATCTTGAGTTGCTTCTACTTCTATTTTATCTTTTGCTTGTACTTCCATTTTTCCTAATGGCTGCACTCCACCTAGCATACTAGCTCCTATCATTACCGAAGCTACTCCTACACTTATTTTTCTTATTGAAAATAATTCTTGTTTCCTAAATAAGTCTTTTATCATGCTTTAAAATCTCCTATAAATTCTATATATTTTTTAAATATTTATATAAAGTAATCCTTTTTACAAAATTATTAATCTTATAATCACAGTTACAATCTTCTATCCTTTTGATATAAGGTCAAGTTGAACGACAGGTTCCTCTGTACCTACTTTAAACGCTACAGTTTCTCCGTCCATATCTCTAATTTCTACATCTTGTTCATAAACATAATTAGCATTGTTTTTTACTCTTATGGTATAAACATCACCTATATTAACCTCAACACCTGCTAATAAGCCATTTGAACTTCTTTTAGTAATAATGTCGCTAGGATTTTTTTTATTTACAAACTCAAAATCTATCTCATCTAATGCAGGAAGACCATTTTTAGAAACTATCATTTGAGAAATAATTCCCTTTTTCACCTTTTCTTTCCCTTGATTATTAGAATCTGATTTTTTCTTTTGTACAGATATTGTTTCTATAACTTCATTAGTTTTTGCATCATGTAAAACAGTAAATCCATCTAAATCTTTAGCTTTAACTACTCTTTCACTAAAAGTATAGCCATTATTATCTTTTAGCGTAAGTTTATACTCTTCATTTAAATACAGTTCTTCTCCACCTAACATAGCTAGCTCTGTTGTTTTTTCTACTACTTCATTCGGATGTTTCACATTAGTAAATTGGAAAGTTAATTGATCGAGCACTGGACCATTCTCCCCTGACACAATCACAGGTTCTACCGTTACTTTTGTACGATTTTCCAGTTGATTTTTGATTTTCTCCAATGCTTTTGTTAAATCATTTAAATATCCTCCTACATATATAGGTAATGTTTCAGGTTTTGCTAACTCTTCTTTCGCAGAATTTACTATATCTCGAAGTTCTTTTATCTCTCTTGTTTTCAGCACTTCTTCTGCTTCTTTTATTTTTTCTTGCAATTCAGTTTTCAGATAATTCACATCTATTTTCTTAACAACGAATACTGGGATATTTTCTCCATTATAATTAAACGTTTTATAATCTCCACTAGTATAATTTACTTTACCATCTTCTGCCACAAATAATGATACTGCATCAGGTTTGAATTGCCAGTTAAACTGATCATTTTTTGATATATTAACTATATAATCAACCCCATTTACCTTACTTTCTAAGTCAAGTGTAACTATTCCATTTTCATCTGAACGAGAATTTTTTAATGTAGTTATTTTTGTTTTTATTCCGCTTGCTGAAAGTTCTACACCTTTTACTGGGTTTCCTTGCTCATCTACTACTTTAAAACGAGCTTTAGTCATTTTCACTTCATTATCATTAACTTTTTCTTCTTTAAACTCGATTATTCCTGTAGTTGTCTGAGTTACTGCTTTATTATCAATTGTTTTAATTTTTCCGTCTTTATCAGTTGTGAATACAACATTGTCTCTTAAGAATGGTATGTTTTTCTTTTGAATTCTTAAGTCGTATTTTGTATTTGGTTTTAAGCTTTTCGCATCAAGTGTTAGTTCCCCTGAAGCGTTTGTTTTAGCTTCTTTTACTATATTTGGAATATTACTATCGAATTCAAATAATCTAAATGGAACATCTCCAAAAGGTTTATCATCTTTTGTTATTACTTTAGCTACAAGTTTATCTAATGTGATTTCTCCTGGATTTTCAGAACCTGATGTTTTTCCTTTTACCAATAGTGTTTCAATAGTTTCGTTAGTATTGGCATCGTGTAATACTACGAAGTCACCTTGTTTCTTAGCTTTTACTAATCTTTCGCTAAAAGTATAACCTGCAGCATTATCTTTAAGTGTAAGCTTGTATTCTTCATCTAAATACAATTCTTCTCCGCCTAACATCGCTAGGTTTGTTGTTTGTTCTACTACTTCTTCCGGATGTTTTACATTCGTAAATTGGAAAGTTAAATTCGCTAATACTGGCTCTGTCCCTTTAGTCACAAATACTGGTTCTACTGTAGCTTTTGTTCTTTTTACTTCTGGTTTAGCCCCTGGATTTGATGGTTCTTCAGGTTTTGTATCTGGATTTGATGGCCCTTCTGGTTTAACATCTGGTTGCCCTGGTTTCGATGGTTCTTCTGGCTTAACCTCTGGTTTATTAGGAGCTACTGTTCCTTCTTCTACATCATATGAAACTACAACTTTTAGATTACTTTTATCTATGCTAAATTCCTGTTCTAAACTTTTTCTCACTACCGCTGTATTTGGTAGTGTTTTTATTTTTTTAGCTAGATTTTCTTTTACTTTATCTAGTTGTGCTTTTGTTAGTTCTTTTGTTATGCTTTCTCCTGCTTTTAATTTGTCTACATGATATGTTGTTGCTTTTTGTCCACCTAATGTAATTTTTATATCAACATTACTTATATCTTTTGTAGCAATTATTTCTATTAACGCTCCACCTTCATGTTCTACTACTTTTATTCCTACATCTCGAGTTGCTTCTACTTCTATTTTGTCTTTTGCTTGTACTTCCGTTTTTACTAATGGCTGTGCTCCACTCAACATACTAGCTCCTATTATTACTGAAGCTACTCCTATGCTTATTTTTCTTATTGAAAATAATTCTTTTTGTTTTAACATATTTCTCTTCTTCTCCATTTATATTTTATAAAAATATTTTTATTAATACCTATGCCTTAGAAATAATTCTTTCACCCTTTGTCAGGCCTGTATCTCATAGTTATCCCCCTTAAAATTGTTATAATACATATCTATAATACTATAAAAATATATTGTTTACAATAAGCTGTATAAAGCTTTACTTCTGATTGGTATAAATAATTTTTCTATTAAATTTTTTATTAAACTGATATACTTGATATCTATTCCAAATATAATTTTATTATCCATATATTTCAAAAAATAATAATTTTTTGAGATAAAAATAAATCTGACGCCTATTTCTAAAATAAACGTCAGATTCTTATATTTATAATTCTATTTAACTAGTTTTACAAAGTATTTTAGTGTTTTGATTAATTGAGCTGTATACGACATTTCATTATCATACCATGCCACAACTTTTACCATTTGTTTTTCGCCTTTTCCTATGACCTTAGTTTGTGTAGCATCAAACAATGATCCATAGTTCATTCCTATAATATCAGATGATACTATTGGATCTTCTGTATAACCATATGAGTCATTAGCGGCTTTTTTCATTACGGCATTGATTTCTTCTACTGTTGTAGTTTTTTCAATATTTGCGAATAATTCTGTTAGTGATCCTGTTGGTACTGGTACCCTTTGTGCTGCTCCATCTAATTTTCCATTCAATTCCGGTATAACAAGTCCAATAGCTTTAGCTGCCCCTGTGGTATTTGGAACAATATTTTCTGCCGCTGCTCTTCCTCGTCTAAAATCACCTTTTTTATGAGAACCATCTAATGTATGTTGGTCTGCTGTATAACCATGAATTGTAGTCATAAGCCCTTGTGTTATTCCAAAATTATCATGAAGAACTTTAGCCATAGGTGCCAAACAGTTTGTTGTACAAGATGCTCCAGAAATAACAGTCTCCTCTCCTGTTAATATCTCGTGATTTACATTATAAACTATTGTTTTTACATCTGTTCCACCTGGTGCAGATAACAACACTTTTTTCGCCCCAGCTCTTATATGAGCTTCAGCTTTTTCTTTGCTGTTAAATCTACCACTACATTCTAATACAATGTCAACACCTAATTCTTTCCACGGTAATTTTTCTGGTTCTGGTTCCCCAAATACCTTTATTTCTTTACCATTAACGATAAACGCTCCTTCTCCTTCTTCTACTGTTCCAGGAAAAGGTCCTTGCGTAGTATCATATTTTAACAGATATACTATTTGATCAATAGGTCGCATTCTTGATCTATTAACAGCAACAACCTCAATATCATCTACATGCTGAGCTTGAATTTGTCTTAAGACCAATCTCCCAATACGTCCAAAACCATTAATAGCAACTTTTATTGTCATGTGTTTTTCCCCCTGATAATTATTTTACTTCTACAAGACAACATATAAAATTATCTCAAAATAAAATTTATGACAAATATAACTTTTTAATTTTTAATTTTATATTTAATTTTAATAATCTACAAGCAGCCTTGTAGTAAGCGTTTTAAACACCTACTTTGAGTATATCACAATTATGTAAAACTAACAATTTTTTATTTAAGTTCCTAAAAAATAGATGAAAATAAAATTTTATTTATTTTATTTTATTTTTTGATTTATGTTAATATAACAAATATTTAACTTTATCTTATTATTACGTCTACTCAATTTTTTTACTATATTATTCTTTAAAAAATTTAAAATAATTTTTTATATTTTTCTATAAGTTTTATAACTTTAAAATAACGAACTAACGATGTATAATTATTATCAGTAATTATTTTATAAACAATACTGTTACACTTAAAGGAGTCAACATGAAAAAAACTAATTTAAAATATGTCCTTATCCCTGCATTTGCAGCGACTGCATTTTTACCTATTTTAGATAATTCTAATTCTGCAAAAGCAAACGAAGAAATTGCAGCTGAACCAACTTCTCAAAATGCAAATACCACAAAAATAGATAATCCTTCTTCGATTAATAATAAAGAGGTACCTAACAAATTACCATTATCTTTAGTTGAATACAAGCAAAAAAGTGCTTTAGAATTAGCAAAACTTATCCGTGAGAAAAAAGTAACTAGCACAGAATTAGTTGATTTAGCTTATAAAGTTATAGAAGAGGAAAATAAAAAATTAAATGCTGTTTTAACTACAGAAAACGGAAAAATCCCACAGGCCATAGTTGATGAAGCCTATAAAGAAGCTAAAGAAATTGATAATAGAATTACTGCTGGTAATGCATCTTCTAATCCTATTAATTGGGATGAACAACCTTTTTTAGGTGTTCCTACATTAATTAAAGGATTAGATCAAATAAAAAATGGTGATGCTTCTAATGGAGTTTATTTTAATAAAAATAAAGTTTCTAAAAGTGATTTAATGGTCGCAAAAGAATTTAAAAAACTAGGGTTTGTTATTCTTGGGCAAACAAACTACCCTGAACTTGGTACTAGAAATATTACCGACTCAAAACTATTTGGTCCTGCTGGAAATCCTTGGGATTCTACTCGTAACGCAGGTGGTTCGTCAGGAGGATCTGCTAGTGCTGTTTCTAGTGGTATGGTCGCTATTGCTAGTGGGAGTGATGCTGGTGGTTCTATCCGTATTCCAGCTTCTTGGACAGGTTTAATAGGCTTAAAACCTACAGGCCATGTTGTAAAATTTCCATTGGTAAAAGATATTAATGACGCAAAAGTTTATTTTGATAAAACAAAAATCAATAAACCAAAAACACTTATTGATGTTCCTAAAAATCTAAAAACTCTAAAAATTGCATACTCATTGAAAACTCCACTTAAAGATGTGGAATTGAGTGAAGATGGTAAAAAAGCTGTTTTAAAAGCAGTTGCTTTTCTAAGAGAACAAGGCTTTACTGTTGAAGAAGTTAATGAATTTCCTATAGATGGTTATGAAGGAATTCGTACTTACACAGTAGGTGCTATAGGCGGTGCTTATGCTCAAGCTGCCAAATTAGCAGACGAAAATACTAAATACAATCTAGATCCTGCTACTTACGCATTAGGAACTTCTGTAACTAAAGGGCCAAACGCCAACACAGATATTTCGGATGTAAAACCTGCGTCTGTCTATAAAAAACAAATGGATGAATTTTATAAAAAATATGATTTATTCTTAATGTCGACTAATGCCGTTACCGCTCCTTCAAATGATAAGAAAGTCGACCCTTATGTTGATCCAGAAATAGAGAAGAAACTTTATAATATTAACGACATTAAAGATCCTAAAGAAAGATTTAATCTTCTTGTTAAACAGTGGGAGCCTATGATGAAGAGAACTCCATATACATGGCTATTTAACTTAACTGGAAATCCAGCAATCACTCTTCCTGTTTATAAAAGTGAAAATAATTTACCTTTAGGAGTAATGTTTGCTGCTCAAGATAACTCTGAAAAAATTCTTTTGGAGATGGGGAAACTTTTCCAAGACAATAACCAATTCGTAATGCATGAAAATATAAAAAATTCTGCATCAACTATTAATGGAAATAAAATTGCAGAAAATACCTATGGTACTAAGTTTGAATACAATGTACCTAGCGAAGCACCTAGTGTACCAACCCTACCTGAATTAGAACTAAATGATTCTAGGAATACTGTTACTATTAAATTAACTAATGGCACAAGTGTCGAACTTGATAATAAACTAGCAAACGGTTTGAATTTTGAAGCACAAGATATTACTAACAATCTTAATTTAGACGAGATAATAAATAAAATTTTAGAGGATAAAAACGGCCGTATTAAAAATAAAGGTGAAATTTCTACTATTCGTGTATTAGATTTGAACTTAACTAAACATAATAAAGAATTTATTTCAGATACTCAGCGTATCGTCCATATAAAACTTCTTGAAAATGAAAAGAATAAAGATATTTTAGTCTATCACATAAGAGATGATAATTCTCTAGAGTTAATCAAATCAACTGTTTCTAATGGGATTTTATCATATACTGTTAACCATTTCAGTAAGTTCGTCATCATTGGCAAAACAAAAATATCTCACCAAATAGATTCAACTAGCACTGATAATGGTAAAAAATTCTCACTATTAGACAATAAAGGTGCTAAAAGTAATTCAAAAAATAATATTTTACCTAAAACTGGTATAACACCTAGTAGCAATGTTTCATTAGGTCTAATTCTTATTTTAATAATTTCTGCTCTTTTAAGATTTAAAAAAGCATTAAAATAACACTTTTAAAAGTAAAAGCTATGTAGTGCTGAAGCAACTCTTCAACTCTACATAGCTTTTTTTATTTTTATTTCTCTGCAACTTTCAAGCGAGCCATCGCTCTTGCTAAAGCTAGTTGGGCACGACGAACATCAAGAGAATCTTCTTTTTTCTGAAGACGTTCTTCTGCACGCTGTTTTGCTCTTTTAGCACGCTCTACATCTATATCTTTATCTAGCTCAGCAGTTTGAACTATTACAGTAATTTTATCTTTATGCGTTTCTACGAAACCTTTACTTATAGCTAGACTTTCCTCTCGACCATCTGGAAAAACTACCTTCAATGGACCTATTTTCAATGATGCAACCATAGGTACGTGATTTGCCATTATCCCTAGTTGACCACCTGTAGTATCCAGAACTACCATAGAAGCATTTTCAGCGCTATAAGCTTCTCCATTAGGAGTAACAATACTTACATCTAAAGTATTCATCTATTTACCTCCTATTGTATTATACTTCTACTCCCAGTTTACGAGCTTTTTCTAATACATCTTCAATTCCACCTACAAGACGGAAGCAATCTTCTGGAATGTGGTCATATTTACCATCTAAAATTCCTTTAAATGCCTCTACTGATTCTGATACTGGAACGTAAGAACCAGGTTGTCCTGTAAATTGCTCTGCAACGTGGAAGTTTTGTGATAAGAAGAATTGAACACGACGTGCTCTATCAACTGTTTTCTTATCTTCATCACTAAGCTCATCCATACCTAGGATAGCAATGATATCTTGTAACTCACGATATTTTTGAAGAGTTCTTTGAATTGTTGTCGCAACTTTGTAATGCTCTTCTCCTACGATCTCAGGAGCTAATGCTCTTGAAGTAGAAGCTAGTGGGTCAACGGCTGGATAAATACCCATCTCTGTTAACGCACGTTCAAGGTTTGTTGTTGCATCTAAGTGAGCGAACGTCGTAGCTGGCGCCGGGTCAGTATAGTCATCGGCTGGTACGTAAATCGCTTGGATAGATGTAACAGATCCTTTTTTAGTTGATGTAATACGTTCTTGAAGACGTCCCATTTCTGTTGCAAGAGTTGGTTGATATCCAACGGCTGAAGGCATACGCCCTAATAATGCAGATACCTCAGACCCTGCTTGTGTGAAACGGAAGATATTATCGATAAATAATAGTACGTCTTGTCCTTCTTCATCACGGAAGTACTCTGCCATTGTTAATCCTGTTAAGGCAACACGCATACGTGCACCTGGTGGCTCATTCATTTGACCAAATACCATGGCAGTTTTATTAATAACTCCAGAGTCTTTCATTTCATAGTACAAGTCGTTACCCTCACGAGTACGTTCACCTACCCCAGTAAATACTGAAAGTCCTCCGTGTTGTTGTGCTACGTTGTTAATAAGTTCTTGGATAAGAACTGTTTTCCCAACTCCAGCACCACCGAATAGTCCAATCTTACCACCTTTAATATATGGTGCAAGAAGGTCGATAACTTTAATACCTGTTTCTAATACCTCAACATGTGTTGATAATTCTTCGAAAGTTGGAGCTTCTTTATGAATAGATTCTTTTTGAACTTCTGCTCCAGCTTCTTCTCCGTGGTCAACTGCTTCACCTAATACGTTGAACACACGTCCTAATGTATAGTTACCTACTGGCACTGTAATTGGCGCTCCAGTATCAACTACTTCTGCCCCTCTGTTTAATCCATCAGTAGATGACATCGCAATAGTTCTTACGACATTATCCCCGATTTCAAGAGAAACTTCAAGAACTAATTTTTCTTTTTTTCCATCGCCTTTTTCTATATAAACTTCTAAAGCGTTTAGTAGATTAGGCATATGCCCTGATTCGAATTTAACGTCTACTACAGGTCCCATAACTTGGAGAATATAACCTTTATTCATATGTTGTTTGCTAACTTAATAGCTTCTCCTTTCTTATTTACTATTTTGTAGCTGCCGCTCCACTTACAATCTCAGTGATTTCTTGTGTAATTGCAGCTTGTCTTGCACGATTGTATTTAATCGTAAGTGTATCAATAATATTTCCTGCGTTATCAGTCGAATTTTTCATCGCTGTTTTTCTTGCAGAATGCTCACTAGCTTTACTATCCAATATACTTCCATAAATCATACTTTCTGCATATTGAGGTAGCAAGACATCTAGTACAGCTGCCTCACCAGGTTCAAACTCATAAGCACCAAGCACTTTTGTTTCTGAATTTGTAAATTCTTCTGTGTTCTCAACTGGAAGCACTTGGCTTTCCGTTACAACTTGTTGAATCATACTAACAAAGTGATTGTAGTGGATATAAATTTTATCGTATTCTTTATCTATATAATATCCCACTATCTTGTTAGTTATTTCTTTAACCTGCGTGAAACTTGGCTCATCTGGTATATCTCTATAACTATCAATTACGTTATAGCCATTTTTTCTAAAGAACTCTGCACCGTAATTACCAATAGCAACTATACCATAATCGCTATCTTTGTGACGAGTACTAACAGTGTTAACAAAATTTCTAATAATATTAGAATTAAAACCTCCACATAAACCACTATCACTAGTAATTACTACATAAAGAGTTTTCTTAGCTTCTCTTTTTTCTAACATAGGATGTTTTATATTAGCATTCCCACCAAAAATAGTTCCCATAACCTCTTGCATTTTTCGCATATAAGGACTAAATTTTTGGGTATTAGTCTGTGCTTTTAAAAGTTTTGATGTTGATACCATCTCCATCGCTTTAGTTATATGACTAGTTTTTTTCGTAGAATTGATTTTATTTTTAATATCTCTAAGTGACGCCAATTAGTTCACCACCTTTACTCTACTTATCATACTAGGCAAAAGTTTTTTTGAATGCAGCTATTACTCCATCCATAACTTCTGTCGCTGGTAAGTCTTTTGTTTCAATTATATGCTTAACTGCTTCTGTTTCATGTGCATCTAAATATGCGTATAATTCTTGTTCAAATCTATGAATATCTTTTACTTCAACGTCATCTAAGAATCCATGAGTTAAAGCATAAAGAATCATTACTTGTTTTTCTACTGGAATTGGTTTATGTAAGTCTTGTTTTAGAACTTCAACTGTACGTTTACCACGTTCTAATTTTTCACGTGTTGCTGGATCTAAGTCTGATCCGAATTGCGCAAAGCTTTCTAACTCACGGTAAGATGCCAAGTCAAGACGAAGTGTCCCTGAAACTTTTTTCATAGCTTTAATTTGTGCAGATCCTCCTACCCTAGATACTGATAACCCGGCATTAATCGCTGGTCTAATACCTGAGAAGAATAAATCTGATTGTAAGAAGATTTGTCCATCTGTAATTGAAATTACGTTTGTTGGAATATACGCTGAAATATCTCCGGCTTGTGTTTCTACGAAAGGTAGTGCCGTAATACTTCCTCCTCCAAAATCTTCATTAACACGAGCTGCACGTTCTAATAAACGACTGTGTAGATAGAATACATCCCCTGGATATGCTTCACGACCCGGTGGACGTTTTAGTAATAATGACAATTCACGATAAGCTGCTGCTTGTTTTGATAAGTCATCATAAACGATTACTACATCTTTGCCATTAAACATGAATTCCTCTGCCATAGCAACCCCTGCATAAGGTGCAATATATAAAAGTGGAGCTGGTTGAGACGCTGATGCAGTAACTACGATTGTATAATCTAATGCACCATGTTCTTTTAATGTTTCTACAACACTACGTACTGTAGATTCTTTTTGTCCTATTGCCACATAAATACAAATTACATTTTGTCCTTTTTGTGCTAAAATCGAGTCAATAGCAACAGCTGTTTTACCAGTTTGTCTATCTCCGATAATAAGCTCACGTTGACCACGCCCAATCGGTACTAAAGCATCAATTGCTTTAATCCCTGTTTGGAATGGAACAGATACTGATTTACGTCCCATAACCCCAACTGCAGGAGATTCGATTGGACGACGTTTTGTAGTATTAATTGGTCCGCGACCATCTACAGGTTGTCCTAATGGATCAACTACACGTCCAATTAATTCTTCTCCAACAGGAACGTCCATAACGCGTCCTGTACGGCGCACTTCGTCGCCCTCTTTAATATCAGTAGTTGGACCTAAAATTACGATACCAACATTAGTGTCTTCAAGGTTTTGAGCAAGTCCCATAACCCCTGTTTTAGTGAACTCAACTAACTCACCACTCATTATTTCATTAAGACCGTATACACGAGCAATACCGTCCCCTACTTCTATAACTGTACCGACATCTGTTGACTTAACTTCAAACTGATAATTTTCTATTTGTGATTTTAGTAATGAACTAATTTCTTCAGCTTTAATAGCCATTTATGTCCCTCCTTGTTTCAACTTCTTCTAGATTGTAGAAATTTTTGCCTTTATAGCACTTAATTTTGCCTTGATGCTTGCATCAACTACCTTATTATTATAAGTTAGTTTGAAGCCACCAAGAAGACTTTCATCTACAAAGTTATTAAGTTCTACCTTTTCTAGTTGTAACTCATTCTTAAGTTTTTCTTTTAGATTTTCTAACTGTAATTCAGTTAATGGCGAAGCTGATTCAACTTTTACAACAACGCTATTTGAATATCTATTAAATAATTCAGTAAATTGCTCTAAAACAAAATTTATTAATGAGATTTGCAGATTACCTGCTAAAATCTTTACTACATTAACAACGTATTTATTAACACCTGAAAATGAAGCATCAATCAAGTTAATTTTTTTAATTTTTTCTATATTAGGGTTGTTCATCAATGTAACAAAATCAGAGTTTTCATTAATTACTTTTGCAACTTCATTCAACTCGTAAGAAACTTGTTCCAAAGAATTATTTTCTTTTGCAACTTCAAATAATGAATATCCAATTTTATTAGCTAATACTGATTTACTCATTATTTCACCCCTACCTCTTCGATAACTTTATCCACATATTCACTATGTGCTGAGCCATCTAATTCTTTTTCTAAAATTTTCGAAGCTACAAGCACTGATAATTCAGCAATTTGTTTGTTGATTTCTTCAAGTGCTTTTTTCTTCTCATCCTCAATATCTCTTTGAGCATTTACTTTTAATTGTTCTGCTTGTTTGCGAGCTTCATCAAGAATAGCTTGTTTTTCAATTTTCGATTGTTCACGAGCATCTTCCATCATAACTTTAATTTCTTTTTGAGCATTTTTTAATTTTTCTTGATTTTCTTCAAGTAAAACTAATGCTTCTTTTTGATTTTTAGCAGCATCATCAAGTTGTCCTTCGACTAACCTTTGACGCTCATCTAACATATCAATAAGTTTATCCCAAGCAAATTTTTTCAGTAATACTAATAAGATTATTACAGCTATTAAGTTAATAGCCATATTTCCTAGATTAAAACCTTGATGAGAAGCGTGTTCAGTAGCTAAAAATACTAAATTTTCCATTTACTAACTGCTCCTATTCTTCTTAGTTATTTTATTACAGTATTAAACTAAATTATTTTGCTAAAATAATGAATGCTATAACTATCGCTAAGATAGGCACCGCTTCAACAAGCGCGAACATTACGAATGCATTAGATTTTAGTTTAGGTTCAACTTCTGGTTGGCGAGATACACCTTCCATAAATTTACCGAATAAATATCCGTTACCGATACCAGCTCCAATCGCTGCTAATCCTGCTGCTAATCCTGCTCCAATTAATTCTACCATAATTATATTTTCCTCCTTAGGTAATAAATGAATTTTATTAATTTTTTAATTTACACTTAATAAAGTGTGTTGTTTGTATAAATTAATGTTCATCATTAATTTTATGTGATAAATAAATAAATGATAATATTGTAAAGATGTACGCTTGGATAAACCCTATAAATAATGAGAATCCTTTCCATACTACTAAACCTGTAATACCTGTAATAGCACCAAAGACACCTGCTGTAGCTAGTGTTGCTAAAAGTGCTAACAGTACTTCACCTGCATAAATATTACCGAATAAACGCATTGATAGTGTCAACAGGTTTGTAAACTCTTCAATAATTTTAAACGGTGCAATACCTATACCCGAAGAAGTATAAGTTCCTACATAATGCTTAGGCCCTTTATACTTAAGCCCAGCATAGTGAGTAAATACAATAACTAAAACTGCTAGCGTGAAAGTAAACGTTGGATCTGCCGTTATAGAGTTTACATAAACCACTCCATCATAACTTACTTCTATAAGTACGCCTATAGTATTTGCAATAGCTATAAACGATATAAGTGTTAAAGCAGTAGCCCATAATCCTTTCCCGTATTTTTTCCAGTCAACATTACCTTTTATAATATTGTCACTAACAAAAAACGCGAGCAATTCTGCCATATTTTGTCGTTTACTATCTGGTCTTAGTTTTATTCTACTAGTAATAAACATAACAAAAATAAAGGTTAAAACAACCGTTATTAGTGTTGTTATTGCACTAGGAATATTTACTGTTATATCATATCCAAATAGTTTGGAAATCAGATATGTATGATTTTCCATGTGAGTTTCTCACCTCTTCTCATAAGATAGTGTTTATAAATACTTCAAAAATCTGTATTAGTGCAAAATTAAGAAATATCTATTTAACATTATATTACTTTTTTTAGTGATTTTCTAGTTATTTCTAAGATTTTCTACAAATTTATGAAAGTGCTTTTATATTATTTAGTTCCGAAGATTCGATCTCCCGCATCCCCTAATCCTGGCACTATATAACCATGATCATTAAGTCTTTCATCTAAGCCTGCAATATAAATATCCACATCTGGGTGAGCTGTGTGTAATGCTTCTACCCCTTCTGGAGCTGCTATTAAACACATAAATTTAATTTCTGTTACTCCTCGTTGTTTTAATGAATCTATCGCAGCGATTGCCGATCCTCCTGTTGCTAACATTGGATCCACAACAATAAATAATCTTTCTTCTGGATTGCTAGGTATCTTCACGAAATACTCATGTGGTTGAAGAGTTTCAGGATCACGATATAATCCTACATGTCCAACTCTTGCTGATGGTATTAAATTCATTAATCCATCTACCATTCCTAGTCCAGCTCTTAAAATAGGAACAAACACAACTTTTTTCCCAGCAAGACGTTTACAAGTAGTTGTTTGAATTGGTGTTTCTACTTGAATATCTTCTAATGGTAAGTCTCTTGTGATTTCATAAGCCATAAGAGATCCTACTTCATTAGTTAGCTGTCTAAAGTCTTTTGAACCTGTATTTTTATCTCTTATAAAAGATAATTTATGTTGAATCAATGGATGATCAAATACATGAACTTTTGACATAATTTTACAGTCTCCTTCTTTATTTTGTTATATTTATTTTACTCTAATTATTTCATTTTAACAAGCGTTATCTAAAAATATTTTTAGGATTTAAAAAATATTTTTAGATATTTTTTTCTATATCACTAGACTTACTAATGAGAAAATATTACAATAGATAGCATACTATATTTACGGAGTTATTATTATGAATAAAAAAAGTCTACTTGCTACATTTATTTTAACAAGTATTTTGTACTATATTATCCCTTTAATCTTTCTGAAATTTTATTCAGGAAGCTCTGATAAAGCAGGATTTATTTTAATATTATTTTATATTTGTTCTGCTTTTTCAATTACTATGTTAATATCCTATTTTATAGAAAGAAAAGTATATATTCCTTTATTTAGTATTATTTTATCAATACCACTTATTTATGTTTTTAATTCAAGTGCTTTTGTTATAATAATTCTAATCGCCATTTTTTCTTTCTTATCTTATGGCTTATCAGCTATACTAAAATAAAATTTAAGGAGAAATATATGTCTATATTAAAAAGAAATTTTTTAATTGCTAGCGTTATCTATGTACTATTTTATCTAGGTCCTATTTTAGTAAACCCACTTGCTATGTTAAACTTGGCAGAAGCGACTACTATTGGACTTCTAGTCTTTGGTGGTTTCTATCTTAGTTATATCTTTTTATATACAAATAAAATTAAGCTTAGTGAACAAACAAAAAATACTATTATAACTCTTATCGTTATGCTCGTTGCTTTATTTATTTATTATAATCCAATAACATTTCCATCTTCATTAAATGTTGTTATTAATAAATATTTAGCTATTGTTCTTTTAATTGGAATTTTAATAGGATTAATGCTTATTGCAAAAAATATGAAAAATTCTATTATATTTATTATCCTATTTGCTCCATCAATTATTCAAGGAATATTAATGCGTATCTCTTATAAAGCTATGCTTTTTTATCTAGCTAACCCTAACGTTACACTTTATATTATCCTTGGAGGATTTGCTGTATATTATATTTATAACCAAAAAAATAAATAAAAAAAAGATCTATTGAATTTTTCTTCAATAGACCTTTTTTATTAAAATATTAACTATCAATTTTCACTTTCAAAACTTTCCCTGTTACAGCATCTATTTCGATATCATATTCTAACCCATTTGCACGAACTTCTATATCATAAATAAGTAATGGTGCTCCATTATTTTGATATGCATAGTCGTCTTCATATTCCGTACGAATTTTTTTGAAATAAATATCTCCTTCTGGTGTCGAAATAGCTTGCGCCACAATTCTTTGAACCTCTTCTTGCGACTTTATGTTTGAAGTAGAATTTTGTTGAGTAGATTCATTATTTTGGGGATTCGTACTTTGATTACTTTGACTTTGATTATCTACATTTATTTTTATTTTAGAATATGCTTCTTGAACCTTCGCTCTTTTCCCCTGCTCATATTTATTATACGCATATGAACCCGCACCACCAGTCACAGCAACAGCTAACACTCCTATAATAAGTGGTTTTAGAAAATTTTTCTTTGGTTTATTCGGTTGAGAATAATTTTCTTCTTGATGCTCTGTCTCAGTAGTTTGCGTGTAAACTCCTTCTAGTGTTTCAATCTCGTTATTATCAATATTTTTTGTCATTATAATTACCTCTCTTACTTTATATTTTCATTATACTTAAGTTTAATGAATATTAGATGAAAATTTTTATCTCTCCATCTGTTCTTTGTACTTTTATTATATCTATGTTTTATGAATGTTAAATGAAGATTAAAAAAATTGAAGATAAATTTTATAAAAAATGTTACCTTCAATTTTTTCTTTATAAGTTAATTACAAACTTTGCGCCTTGCGGTTTATTATCTAAGGCTACTATTTTCCCACCATGTAATTCGACTATTTTTTTAGAAATAGGTAACCCTAATCCTGAAGAATTATCTTCTGATATACTTCTTGATTTGTCCACTTTGTAGAATCTATCCCAAATATATTCTTTTTCTTTATCATCTATTCCTTTGCCATCATCTTTAATCTCAATAATTATACTCTTTCTTTTCACTACTGAAATCCACGTCTTAGACGTAGCATGTTTTAAAGCATTGGATATTAAATTATCAATTAAACGCATTAACAGCACACGGTTCCCAAATACTGTTATATTCTCCTCTATATTGGATATTAATTGAATATTTTTACTCACAAATAATTTTTTATAGTCTTCTAATGTTTTTTCTAAACAACTAGATAAATTAAAAGTTTCTTTAGGAATTTCTAATCTATTATCTAATCTTGCCATTTCTAAAATTTGATTTATCATAGTTGTCATTCTCTTACTTTGGCGCTTAATTACCGCAAATGATTCCTTTGCCTCACCAACTGTATCTATGTATTTCGTACCATATTCACTCTCAGCAACAATAACCGATATTGGTGTTCGCAATTCATGGGATACATCCGAACTAAACTGTCGTTCTCTCATAGAGGCGCGCTCTAACGATTCTAACATTTCATTGAAAACTAGAGCTAGTTTATGAACTTCATCTTTTCCATCTTCTATCGTTATTCTTTTACTTAAATCTGCACTATTACTTATTGTTTCTGCCGTTTCTATCATTTCGCGTACAGGTTTTAAAGAACTTCTAATTATCAAATAACCCCCATACGTTATGATTAAAATAATTATTGGACTTCCTGCAATTATAGCAAAAGGAAGATACCAACTTGTTTGACCGCTTGATATTTGAACAATACCACGAACATACTTACCATTGGCAAATTTTTCCGAATTCGTTTCTATATCGTAATACATATATTTATTATTGTTAGAATCTGTATAATATGTAACAACACCCAAACTAAAATCTCGAACATCAAAATTTTTCGGTATACTACCCGCAATTAAATTTCCATCTTTATCGTATAATGACAAAGTTACACCATCTTCAAATGCTGTAAAATTTTCTTTCCCATTAGAAATCTCCGTAACTTCTTCTATTAACTTCTTTTTACCTGAGCTTTCTACAACACTATCACTAACAAAAAATGTCCCTAAAATAATAGAGGTTAATAATATTACTATGAAAATTGTATACCATAGAGTAATTTTAAACGTTAAAGTAATTCTCCTAAACGGCTTAAATATAATTTCTTTAATCTTCTTTAACAAAATAACCTAACCCTCTCTTCGTGTGAATAATCGGTTTTTTCGAACCTACATCTAATTTTTTTCTAATATTTTTTACAATAACATCGATTATATTAGACACCCCTTCGTAATCATAGTCCCACACATGATTTAAAATTTGTTCCCGACTAATAATCCCCGTCTTATTTTTAAATAAATATTCCAATACTTCGTATTCTTTTCCTGTTAAAACTATACTTTCACCAGATCGCGTTACCTGCTTTTTAGAAATATCTAAAACAACATCATCTACTTGAATAATATTTGTTGCAAACCCATAATTTCTACGCATAAGTACTCTTATACGTGCTAAAAGTTCATCAAATTCAAATGGTTTTACAATATAATCATCAGCACCACTATCTAGACCTAAAATTTTATCATCTAAACTATCTTTGGCTGTGAGCATTATTACGGGTGTTGTATTCTTTTTATTTCGCAATTGTTTTATAAATTGATAACCATCTACTTTTGGCATCATAATATCAGTTATAATCAGATCATATTCCCCGTATAAAACATAATCTAGTGCTTGCTCCCCGTCAAAACAACTATCAACGCTATAATTATTCTTTTTCAAATGTTTTGTTATTACTCTATTCAAATCTTTTTCATCTTCAACAACAAGTATTTTCATAATTCTCTCCTAACACTAAAATTCTACTTTATTTTACTCAAGATATATATAAATGTAAAATAATTTATAATAAATCATATTAAATTATATTGCCTATAAATGAATATAAGATGAATAACCTTTTACCTAAAGAAAAAATCAGCTTTGACTAACATCAAAACTGATTTTTAGTTTATTCACTTTCTTCTAGATTATACAATAACTCGTATAATTCTTTAGCATTTAACTTTTCTTTTTCCTCACGATTTATATCGCGAACTAACTGTCCTCTATGAAGAATAATAATTCTATTACCATATTTCACAGCATCTTGAATATTATGAGTAATCATTAATGCGGTTAAATTCTTCTCTTCAATTTTTTTGCGTGTTAATTCCATAATTTTTTTCTGTGTTTTTGGATCTAATGCTGCTGTATGTTCATCAAGAAGCAAAAGTTTTGGAGTAGTCATCGTTGCCATAAGAAGCGCAATTGCTTGACGCTGCCCACCAGACAATAATCCCATCTCGCTATCGAGTCTATCCTCAAGTCCTAAATCTAATGTCGCAAGTAGTTCTTTAAAAAGTTTTCTATCCTCTTTTGTAGTGCCTAATTTAAATCCACGGTTTTTACCACGTCGCAATGCTAATGACATATTCTGAGCAACAGTCATACGTGGAGCTGTCCCATCCAAAGGATTTTGGAAAACACGACTTATAAATTCCGCTCTCTTGTGTTCAACAATATTACTAACATCTTTTCCTTCGATTATAATTTTCCCATTGTCCAAAGAAAAAGAGCCAGCAAGCGCATTTAAAAAAGTAGATTTACCAGCACCGTTTCCTCCTAAAATCGTAATAAAATCTCCAGCCTTAATATCCAAGTTCACATTTTTCAAGGCATATTGTTCTCTATTAGTTCCAGGGAAAAAAGTTTTATCTAAATTTTTTATTTCTATAAATGACATCTACTACACACCCTTTCTCTTAGTTCTAAGTTTCAGTTGAGGTAATGTTAAGAATAATGCAATAACTAAAGCTGATACCAATTTGAAATCATTTGCTCCTATAATGTTCAACTTCAATACTCCTACTAGTAGTAAACGGTAAATAATCGCACCAAAAATTACACAAACTAGACGCTGAGTAAAACTCATATCTTTAAAAATAACTTCACCTATAATAATCGCTGCTAGTGCCACTACAATAACACCAATACCACTATTCACATCAGAATAACCGTTGTTTTGTGCCAAAATAGCTCCCGCTAACGAGATAATTCCATTCGCAAGCATAAGACCTAAAATAGTCATAGCTTTAGTTGAAATACCAAGCGCAGTTGCCATTTTCTCATTGTCTCCTGTAGCTATTAAACTTTGGCCAAGTTCTGTAGAGAAAAATAGTGACATTAGCGCAATAATAATCACTGAAAGTAAAAATCCTAATAATACCGTATTGTAATGATTAGGTAAATTTAAGTTTTGGAATTTACTAAAAATAGTCTCCTTATTCAATAAACTTAAATTAGGTCTTCCCATAATTCTTAAGTTAACCGATAATAATGCTGTCATTGTCAAAATACCTGCTAATAAACTTGGAATTTTGCAAATAGTGATTAAAAAGCCTGTAACTAATCCTGCCATCATTCCCGCGATGATAGCTATTATTGTCGCAAGAATTGGATTAATTCCATTGTGAATGCATATAACACAGACACCTGCTCCTAACGGGTAAGCACCCTCTGTTGTCATATCTGCTATATTCAGCACTCTAAAACTTATAAATAACCCTAATGACAATAATCCCCAAAGCATACCTTGGGCTATTGCCGAAATAATCAAATCCATAAAACACCTCTTTTATTATTTTTTGCATTATTGCAAAATAATAATTTTTAATTATCATTCATAATAATATCAAGAAAATTATTTTTTATCTACTACTTTTGCTTTATCTTTAATATCTTGTGGAATTTCTATTCCTAATTGTTTTGCTTTGGCCTCATTTAGATAGATAACTCCTTCATTAGCAAGAACAACCGGCATTGTTTTAGTATCTGCACCTTTTAATACTTTAGCTATTACTTTTGCAGTTTCAATTCCTATTTTATATTGATCTACTCCTATTCCAAGTAATCCACCATCTGCAACCATTGTATCAGAAGACGGGAATACCGGAACCTTTTTCGCATCAGTTACTTTTACAACTGTAGCCATTGCGCTAGCAATTGTATTATCAATTGGCACGAATATTGCATCAGTTTCTGCTGCAAGAGTTTCAGTAACTTGTTGAATATCATTAGTGTTTGCTACTGTTGAAACTTTTACTTCTAGTCCTAATTCTTTCGCTAACTTTTCAGCTTCTTGTGCTTGTTTTACAGAATTATCTTCGCTTGCTGTATAAAGAATTCCTACTTTTTTCATTTTTGGTAAGATTTGTTTCATAACTTCAAGTTGTTGCTTAATCGGTGTTCTATCACTTACGCCTGTAATATTATTTCCTGGGTTATTTTCACTCTTAATCAACCCTGCTTCTACAGGATAAGTAATTCCCGCCATAATTATTGGCTTATCTTTTGTCGCATTAGATAGTGATAATGTTGCTGGCGTAGTGATTCCAACTAAAAGATCATTATTGTCACTTACTAACTTTTGCCCCATACTTACAAGGTTACTTTGATCCCCTTGAGCATTTTGAAGATCTAGCTGTAAGTTTTTCCCAACTGTGTATCCTTCTTTAGCTAATCCATCTTCTAACCCTTTATAGATTTGATCTAGCGCTGGATGACTAAGTAATTGTAAAACACCAACTTTAACTTTCTTTTCTTCTACATTCTTTTCTTCACCTTTATTACTTGAATATAAGCCATACCCTAAAACACATACTAATAATACTATAAAACTGATAAAAATTTTATTAATTTTCATTTTAAAATCTCCTTAATATATATACATTTATTTATTTAATTGATAATAATCACTAATAATTTTAGAAGCGTATCTATATAAAAAGACCACTAGTTTTTATCTCTAGTAGTCTTAAATTTTTAAATTTAAATTATAATAAAATAAATATAAAAGACCACCCAGATAACTCCATGTGGTCATTTCTTAATCATCACAAATAATCCACATAGATACTAACTTCTTGAAGTCGTATCTATGCTAAAAGAACAAGATCGACTCCGTATCTAGTGGCTTTGCCAACGAATATTCAGTTGTAATGTGTCAACTCGATACAGTTTCATGAATTTGTTCTCCTTTACTTTTATTACTTGAGTACAATTATAGCAACTATTTTTTTTATTGTCAAGATATTTTTTTTACAAAAGAAAAGAAAATTCTGACAATTTAATTTTTATTAGCATAGTTGCTTGAACTATAGCCTTTATATAGAAAAAATAATTAAAAATATATTAGGCTCTTTCTTATTTTTATTATAGATATTTATTAATCATTATCTTATATTTCCAACACATGAAAATAATTCGTTTTCATTTTTCTCATAAAGCTATTTTAAAAAAATTTAATTTTAAAAAGATAATAAAAATACTGATATTTTAAGCTTTAATATGAGTATATCTATTTTATTTAATTTTGAAAATAAAATTGAAAATATATCATTTATTGAAAAATTTTCACTTGAAAATGTATTTTCATAGGAGTATCATAATAATATATATTTTAAATTTATGTTAGGAGATTTTCATGGATAGTCACTCAGACATCAAAAAAGAAGAAAAATTATTTAACTCAGGTTTTATTACAATAACTACAATTAACTTTATAGTATTTTTAATATACTATTGCTTTGTTGTTATTACAGCAAAATTTGCAACAAGTGAGCTTGGCGCTACTGCTGCACAAGCCGGATTTGCTGCAGGTATTTATATTATCGGTACACTTGTCGCTCGTCTTTATATCGGAAAAAAATTAGAATTAATTGGTCGTAAACAAATTTTACGTTTTGGAGCAGTAATTTATTTACTTACAACAGCAGCATATCTAATTTCATCAAATATTATTATTTTAGATACTGTTAGATTTTTAAATGGTTTCGCATATGGAACTATTTCTACTGCAGCAAACGCAATTGTTACAACTTATATTCCAAAATCACGCAATGGTGAAGGAATTAACTATTATGGTTTAAGTACAAGTTTAGCTGCTGCTATAGGTCCATTTATCGGGATGTTACTTCTTCCTATTACTGGATTTAACGCAGTAATTATTTTAGCAATAGTTTTATCTGTTGCTGTTGCTATAGCTTGTTTCCTATTCCCTGTACAAAATATCAAATTAACCGATAAACAAAAACAACTTCTAAATAGTTGGTCATTGAATACATTTATTGAATACAAAGTTTTATTTATTTCAACAGTAGCTTTCCTTATTGGTCTTGCATATTCTAGTGTTCTTGGATTCTTATCTATTTACGCTGACAGCCTAGGTCTTGCTACAGCGGGAGCATTCTTCTTTGTAGTTTATGCTCTTATTATTACAGTAACTCGTCCTTTTGCTGGACGTATATTTGATGCCCGTGGTGAAAATGCTGTAATGTATCCAAGTTTTATATTTTTAACTTTAGGTCTGCTAATGTTAAGTTTCACTAATGGTAGCTTCATGTTATTATTCTCTGGTGCCTTAATCGGTCTTGGTTATGGTACATTTATGTCAAATGGTCAAGCTGTTTGTTTAAAACTTGTAGAACCTGAAAAAGTAGGTATCGCACTATCTACCTACTTTATCGGACTTGATTTAGGCTTAGGATTTGGTCCTTATGCATTAGGAACCTTACACGGCATTTTATCTTATAGCGGAATTTATATTCTTTGTGCTGTTTTAACAGTCAGTGTTACAGTGCTTTATGCAATGTTTTATAAAGGAAAAAATATTAAAGTATTAAAACCAAAAACTACTAGATAATATAAAAAGGAAATCTTAATTTTTTAAGATTTCCTTTTTATATTATCTTTTTTCTGGATAACGACGAGCAACGTCTTTTAGCTTTTCTTTTATAATTTCTTTAGGGTCTTCTCCGAGATGATAACACATTGCTAATGAATAAATCAGTACATCTGCAAGCTCATCTTTTATCTCCTTCATATTATCTCCACTTTCGTCCCATTGAAAATGTTCTAATAATTCTGCCGCTTCTATTGAGATGCTTTTAGAAAATCTTTCCAAAGTATCGTACTCTCCCCAATCACGTTTAGCTCTGAATTCTGTTATTATTCTTTTTAATTCTTCCATGATTTTCCCCTTTTACTAAATTAAATTATTATTCTTTAGATTATTATACAAATTATAAAACTCTGTTAATGTTAAAGTTTCACTTCTACGTGTAGCTTCTATTTCACTATCAAAACACGACGCTTGAAAATCTTGCTTTTTATCTTTTCCATAGCTTGAGATAAGATTATTAAGTAAAGTTTTTCTTCTTTGAACAAAACATGATCGAACAAATTTAAAGAATTTTTGATCTACTTCAAATTCTTTTTTCTCCTTTGTCATAATTTTCACAACAGCACTTTCTACATTCGGTGCTGGTACAAAAACTTTTTTTGGTACAGTAAATAAATATTCTACATCCGTATAATAATTTAATAAAATAGTCAATGAATTGTAGTCTTTTGTTCCTACTTTTGCATTTAACCTATTAGCTACTTCTCGTTGCATCATTACAACATAACCGTCTATTTTCTCAGTATTCTCTATCAAATGAGTAAGTATCGGTGTCGTAATATAATATGGCAAGTTAGCCACTACCATAATTTTGTCGCAATCACTCATTTTTTCAGCAATAATATTATCTACATCAACCTTTAATATATCGTTATTAATAATTTCAACATTATTATAATCCGCTAGTGTCTCTGCTAAAATCGGTAATAATCTTCCATCTATTTCAAACGAAATGACTTTTTTAGCTTTTTTAGCAAGTGCTTCTGTTAGTGAACCAATACCAGGTCCAATCTCAATAACACCAACTGTTTTATCTACACCGGCACCATCTACTATTCTATTCAAAATATTTGAGTCTATTAAAAAGTTTTGTCCTAAACTTTTCTTAAAAGTAAATCCATGTTTTTTTAGTATTTCAAAAGTTTTTTTAGGTGTTCCTATCATCTCTTATGTCCTTTATTTATTTTATTCATTTCATCTAATAAGCGTTCACGGCTTATATTGTACATATTCAATTTATTTAGCAACTGTTTAGCATTAGTATAGCCTATATTTAATCTTTCACAAAGCTCTTCTCTTAAAATTTTTGAAGTATTGCCACCGACTAAACCTAACTCTAACAATAAGTCATTAGTTATATCATTTTTAACCTCTATCATTGGAGTGTAATAATTTTCTAATGCTTTAATAATGTCTTCTTTACTAGCTGCTTCAATCCCGATTTTCCCTTTACTATCGACAGCTTTTTTATTAGAAATATAAGCATGTTTTGCAGTCGGGATATTTTTTTCAATAATATTTCTTATTCTTTTCCCAGCATAATCAGGATCTGTTAAAACAATTATCCCTCGTGTCTTTTCTAAATAAATTAATCTTTCAATTTTTTTCTTTGTTAAAGCAGAACCATTAGTTTCAAATGTATCACAATCAACGGCTTCTTTAACCCTATTCGTATCATCGCGTCCTTCCACGACGATTATTTCTTTAATCTTCATTTTTGTATCCTTTTAAAAAAATTCATCAGTCTATTATAACATATTTAAAAAATTTTTGCTTATACTAGCACGAATGTATTAAATAATCTAGTAAATTGTAGGTGATTTCTTGGTAAAGTCTATATTGATGTGCATCACACACAAATTTGTTTTTCAGCTCAAATTTATCTTTAAGTTTTATTAATTCTTCTATAATTTGTCATTCCCTTTATTATCGTAATATCATAAAAAAAGACCTCGCAGAATAATTCTGTGAGGATATTTTTTTCTAGTGAATATCTTTTTTCTTAAAGTTTCCACCACTTACTTCACTAACTGTTCCAATTGATAGAAAAGCACTTCTATCATTTTTGAATACAATTTTCTTTAATTTTGATTCTTCTATACGCGTAATAACACAGAAAATTATTTTAGTTTCATGTCCTGAATATCCCCCTTCTCCATGAAGAAGTGTTACCCCTCTTCCTAACCTATCTTGAATTTCTTGACTTATTACTTGGTAATTACTTGAAATAATCATTACAGATTTAGAGTCATTAAGTCCTTCGATAACAATATCCATTACTTTAGAAGCGATAAAATAACTTATCATAGAATAAAGCGCTGCTTCCCATGTGAAAACAAACCCAGATACAATAAAAATTACAACATTTATCCCAAGAACCATCTCACCTACTGAGATTGGTAGTTTTTTCGTTGCATAAATAGAAAAAGCTTCACTTCCATCAAGTGTTCCACCATTTCTTATAACAAGACCTACTCCAACTCCTAAAATAATCCCACCGAAAATACACGCTAAAAACGGATCAGTTACAAGTGGTGTACTATCATGAAGCCATACTGTAGCAAGAGATAATACAGAAATACCGAATATAGAAGCAACAGCAAATCCCCTACCTATTTGCTTATATCCTAAATATAAAAATGGAATATTTAGAATAAAGATAAATATCCCTAATGGTAATCCTAAATAATGGCGAGCTATAATAGAAATACCGATTACCCCACCATCAAGAATATTGTTTGGAATTAGGAAAAATTCTAACCCCGCAGCAAAAATTAACGATCCTATAATTATACTTATATACTTTTTCAAAAATTCAATTATATTTTCCATACAATCCCCCTTCTTATCTTATTTTTTCTTTTGACAAATCGGACAAAAATGACTAGCACGTGTTTTTATAACAACGTTATCCGTCTTGTGCCCTAAAGGACAAGTTTTTTTACCATAGATTTGATGAAAGTTTTGCATATTTCCTTCACCGCCATCAGAATGAACAAAGTCTGAAATAGTAGAGCCTCCTTGCTCTATCGCAAAAGTTAATATATTTACCAGTTCATCAAAAAGGTTTTCTTTTTGTTTTTTCGTAAGCTCAGAAGCCTTAGTTAGCGGATGAATCTTTTGACGATATAAAACTTCACAATCATAAATATTGCCACAACCGCAAAATACATTTCCTTCTAGTAACAATGCCTTTATAGGTTGATTTTTATACTTAGGTAACTCTAATTTTTCTAAGAAATAACTCTTTGCAGTCTGCGAGAAAGGTTCCGGTGCTAAATCAATAAACGGTTTAAACAGATTTATTTCATCTGTATATCGCAATTCTCCAAAACGGCGTATATCACTGTAAACCAACTTTTCTTTAGTATCTAACTCAAAAATAATATGACGATGATTATAGTAATTTTTATTCGTGATTTCTGCAATATCTTTTACAACAAAAAATGCTCCAGTCATACCAAAATGCGCAATGATATAACCATTACTTAACGTAAAATATAGATATTTTCCTCTACGAGTTAATCCTTCTATATTCTTATTTATAACATTATTAGCAAAATAGTCTAAGTCTTGCTTTATTATAGTCATTTTATTTTGACTATGGCCTAATTTTACTATTTCTGAGTAACTTATTCCTACTATTTTTTTGTTTAAAACTTGGTCTACAAGCCCTAATTTTATATTTTCAACCTCTGGCAATTCTGGCATAATATACTCCTATTTTTAAAAGCTATTAATTATATTTTAATATATATGTATGAAAATTTCAAAAATTTTTCTTTATTCTCCTCTAATTTCCATTAAATTTCATTTTATTATTAATGTTTTTTCTAGCATAAAAGAAAAATATATAGTATAATGGAAAAGTTAAATGTTTTTACAAACGAGGTTTAAAATATTATGGACGAAAAAATGTCAAGAAGAAACAGAGTAAGCCGCTCTAGACATCCTCATAGCGGTCGCTCTCAACGAAATAACAACAATAATAAAAAAAATAGAAGTAAATTTAAAACTATTCTGCTATCAATTTTAAGTCTTGTGCTTTTTGGGACTGTTGCTTTTGCAGGATATACAATATATAATTTTTCATCTTCTGCTAAAAAAGGATACAAAGAAACTGATTTCCTTAAAGAAGTAGATCCTAATTTCAAAAAATTCTCTATCTTAATTCTGGGAATTGACGAAAATGATCAACGTAAAGCCGAAGGGCAAACACGTCAAGATAGCCGAACAGACTCGATTATTCTTGCAACAGTAAATAAAGAAAAAAAACGTATGGATATGGTTAGTATCCCTCGTGATTCACTTACACTTATGCGTGAAAAAGCTGATGATAACAAAAATAATGCTTATTTCTACGATAAGATTACCCACGCTCATTCTTATAATGACGTAAAAGGTACTGTTAATGCTGTAGAAAATCTACTTAATACGCCGATTAACTTCTATGTATTAATAAACTTTAAAGCATTTGAAAAAACTGTTGATGCTTTTGGTGGTATTGACCTTTATGTTCCTTTTGATATGAATGAACAAAATGCCAACGGTGAGATGCATACTGTAAAACTTACTAAAGGTTGGCATACATTAAATGGGGAGCAAGCTTTAGCCTTTGCTCGTAGTAGATATTATGATAGCGATATAGAACGTGGTCAACGTCAACTACAAGTTATTCATGCTCTTATCGATAAAGCTAAAAGTTTAAACGCCTTATCAAAAATCAATGATGTTATAAATATTGCTGGAGATAATGTAGAGCATAATCTTACTACTACACAAATCTCTACTGCAATAAAAATGTTTATTAACGATGATATTGAAATAGTATCACATCGAATTAATGGATATGATGTTATGTACGGTGGTGTTTACTACTACTACCCTAAACCATTATCACTTCTGTATGTATCTTCTGCATTAAGAAGTAACCTAGACTTAGACTTACCTAAGGCGACAGATTTACTTAATATTTACTATCAAGGACATATTAATATAGGATTGAAAACATATAGAATAAATAATCTTCTACCTGCAACAAGATTCCCAGCTGTTAATCTCGCTGCCATGGACCCTGCAGACTTATTAGTTAACTTACCTGAACAGTTAACAAAAGAAGATTTGAAAAATGACATTACAGTAAGTAATGAAAATCGTCCAACGGATAATTCTTCAAATAACAAACAACAATAATATAACTTAACTCAGAGAAATAAACTTTTCTCTGAGTTTTAATAATTTATTGACTTTTTATAAATCATATATAATAATTATAACTGAAAATAAAATCCAAGGAGGTTTTATAATGAAAAAATTTATCACTATAAAAGAAAATAGTTATGATGAATTTGTTGAAAAGAAATCTACTTTTATAACACATCTTGTCAGAGTAACTAGTGAAGAAGAAGCTAGAGAATTTATACAAAAAATGAAAAAGAAACATTATGACGCTACTCATGTTTGCTCTTGTTATGTTGTTGGTGACAATAACGAAATAACACGTGCTAATGACGACGGCGAACCTAGTGGAACTGCAGGAGCTCCCATGCTTGATGTTCTTGTTAAAAATGAAATAAAAAATGTTTGTGCAACTGTTATTAGATATTTTGGTGGTACTAAGCTTGGAACAGGAGGATTAGTTCGTGCCTACGGTGGCGGAGTAATCAACGCCTTAAAAAATGCAACCTTAGTCGAACGCAAGGACGCTCTTGAAATAAGATTGGAATTAGACTATAGCCTTAACGGAAAAATAGAGTATGAAATAGAAAAAACAAATTTCATCGTAAATAATTTAGAATATACCGACAAAATAATTTATACTATTTACGTTATGGAAGAAGACTATGACTCTTTCCAAAGTTGGATTGCAAATCTGACTAACGGACAATTTAAGATACTATCAACACATGAAAAACAACTCGAGTTTGACATAAAAGACTAAGCAAAAAACACTCTTTCTCCTTTTATAAAGAAAGAATGTTTTTTATTTTATTTATAATATTATATTCTTATGTTTTAAAAATGCTCAAACTCTTCTTTACTCATACCTAAAAGCTGCAATTCCCATATACCTACCATATCTGAAAGTACAGAATCACAAATATATTCATCCTCGTCATCTGCATATTTGCAAGAAAAAATTGGTTCTCTACTTGCAGATTTATAAAACGCCATTGCTAACCTACTCAACTTATCTGGCTCAAAAGAAAGTCCTAATTTATTTGCAATATCTCCACGGATTTTATCCCAATCCTCATTTTTATCTTTATAACTCGTACGAACTCCTGAAAGATAGCCATTGCAATAAACTTCTAATAGCTGTTCTTTTTTATAAATATATTTACAACTAAAATCAGAAATACATCCTACGTGTATTAAAAAAGTTAATAAATCCTCCAAACTCTCTGCTACTCTTCCTACTTCACCCTCACTACTTATAAAGCCGATACTGCCATCTTCAAGGAAAACATACTCGCTTCCAGTCCCATCTTGAGCAAATGCCATACACCCAAGAGAATACACTTCATTATTACCTGAAAACTCAATCTCTTGTTCTTCCTTGTAAAAATAAATATTACATTCTCTCATAAGAAGTTCATTTAATTCTTTATTTGCTCTAATATTCTCCAGTAAATTCATCTTATCTATCCTCCATAACTACTAGACTATTTAACAATTAATTACATTTTCAAAACATAATTACCATTCATTAATAGAATATAAAATTGCTAAGCGAATATTTTTTAATAGTTCATCAGATAAAATATCATATTCTTCCTCTAGCCCTTTATTCTGAGCCATATATGGTGGACTGTCATTCCAAGATCCCATAGCGCCAAAAACATCTGCTCGACTCGCAGCTTCAAAAAGTTTTAGATTTTGTGATGGGATTTGGGGTAATTCCAAGCCATACTCCTTATCTATTCCTTCATTTTTCCCATCCAAACTTTGTATTGCAAATTCAAAAATATTAGCAAAATTTTCACAATCTATTTTTGCAGCTAAATCTTTAATCTGAAGTAACACCTTTCTAAATGAATCACTGTTATCGTCATAACGGGGTTTACCTTCTGGTGGATTAGTCCACTCGTACTCCTTATACATAATATTCCATTGTTGATGTTTATTATCAAATTCCCAATTCGGTATAAAATACGTTACCTTCCCATTTTCAAAAAAGCAAAGAATTGAGCTCTGCGTAGTATTAGAAAAACCTAAAATATTTCTATCTTTTACAGAAATTGGACAAAGTAATTTTATGTCCACTAGACCAAATTCTTTTAGTTTTTCAAACCACTCCGATGAATTATATGCAATATAATCTTCTGTTCCTAAAATTAAAAATTTAAAGCTAATTCTATTTACATATTTTTCTGGATTATATTTAATTTGATTATTACTTTGCAGTGCACTCTTAGCTGCTGCAACTAGTCCTGCAATTTGAAACATTTGTCCGTTCACTATTATTCCTCCTTACAAATTAAATCTAATTATTATTCTTTGAAAATTCAGCTATCCAAGATTTTAGTTCTTCTTTTGATTTCTCTACTATTGCATCTTTGTTATTATGCGCTAAGTCCAGACCTTGAACACGAATCAACTTCATTTTTTCAATACCTAGAAGGCTCAGTATTCCACGAACATATTGAACTGTAAAATCTAAATTGATATATTGTATATGACTATCAAATTCCCCTCCACTAGTTAAAATAAACGTAACCTGCTTATCAGGATTATCTAGACCTAACATTGTTTCTACTTCGCATTTAAAAGTTTCATTAACTATCATAATATTATCGATATAATCTTTAAATTTCGACACTACATTAAAATTATGAAGCGGCATATAAATAAAAATAGCTTCCGCATTTTTCCACTGTTTAAGTAACTCTTTTTGACGAAGTTTGTCCTGTTGCTCGCCTTTAGTTAGCTCCTTACCATCATAATTAAACATATTTTTATCCATTATAGGAATATAGCATTCTGGATTGTATAAGTTTAAAGTTTCAATATCTATAAAATTATTTTTTCTAAGTTCTTTTTCTCCAAGATTTGCTAATAAATTAGCTATTCTATTGTTATTATCATAATCTGGATGACAAAGTATTTGTAATATTTTCATAAAATCTTCCTCACAAAATTTAATAGAGTTCTTAATAATCTTTACTTTTTCATTATATCATGTTCTAAAAAAACTTCCCAACTAAATCTAGTTAGGAAGTCTGAAACTTTATTTAAATTCTTGATATATAGTATTTATTGTTTTTTCATAGTCACTATTATGAACGCCGACAATAATATTAATCTCATCATTAGTTTGTGAAATTAGTGCGATATTTACACCCGCTTCTCCTAATGCTTTAAATAAACGCCCAGATAATCCTTTAGAGTTTTTCATATTTTCCCCTACTGTCGCAATTAACGAAATATCATGGGTAACATTTATTTCATCAGGTTTTATAACACTTTTTATTTTTGCAACAAGCTCATAGATAAACGGACGTATATTACTAGTCTCTACTACAACCGAGAATGAATCTATTCCACTTGGAATATGCTCAATACTAACATTAAAATCTTCAAAGATTTTCAACGTTCTCGCGATTAAGCCCACTTCATTAGCCATATGATGCTTTTTAATTGTTATAATTGAAAAATCTTTTTTCCCTGCAATTCCCGTAACAATCTGTTTATCTCCGATTTGTTTGTTATCACTAATAATTGTTCCTTCAACATGAGGGGCATTTGTATTTTTAATTTGGATAGGAATATCTTTATCACGAACCGGGAAAATTGCTTCTTCATGTAGCACGCTTGCTCCCATATATGATAATTCGCGAAGTTCTGAATAACTAATCACCTTGATTTCATGTGGATTAGAAATAATACGAGGATCTGCCATCAAAATACCGGAAACATCTGTCCAGTTTTCATAAACTTTTGCATTGGCAATATTTGCTATAATAGCTCCACTAACATCTCCCCCACCACGTGTCATTATCTTCACTTCTCCATTTGGAAGACTACCATAAAACCCTGGAATAAGAACTCTGTCGTACTCCCTAACAATTTTATCAAACGCCTCTTGTGTTTTTGGAAAATCAATCTCACCTTGATAATTGTAGAAAATTAAATCTTTTGCATCAACAAAATGATAATCCAAGTATTCAGCCATTAAAAGCCCTGTCAAATACTCTCCACGGCTAACCAAATACTCTTCATCAATACCTTTACCAATTTCTGATTTTAACTTCGCTAGTTCTCCTTCTATATCAAAATTAAGTCCTAGCTCTTCTTTAATACCTATAAACTTGTCTTCAATCATTTTAAAAATATTGTCGAAGTTAATATTATATTTTGTATGTGCATAGCAAAGATATAATAAATCTGTAACTTTATTATCTTCTTTATATGCCTTTCCTACCGCACTTACTACTACAAAACGGCGTGTATCATCTAATCCTACTATATTTTTAACCTTTTTAAACTGTTCAGCGCTAGCTACTGAACTACCACCAAATTTTGCTACTTTTACCATCTTATCTCCTCTTCAAAGTTACAATTTCTTGCATATTTTGCATATTCCCCATAAACTATCTTTATTAATGGAATTTTGCTACTAAATATTTCTCATCTTTAGCTTCTACTTCTGCTACTAAAGATTTAAGCTGTTTTAATGTAATTTCTTTAGTTTCTATATATAAGCTTCCTTCATATTGTTCTTCTTTTTCTATTAATTCACTATTAAGCTTTTCTTCCGTTCTAATCAAATATTTTTTCTTAGTAAGTTCGTCTGAATAACTTAATTCATTTTTTATAACCATATCTTTTCTTGGCACATCTAAATAAATATCTACTATATCTTGTACAATCGCATTACCAGTTGGAAGTTTGCCGGCACCTTGTCCAAAGAACTTCAATTCACCAATAAATGAACCATCTAACGTTATAATATTATTATTAAGTGGCACAGCTGCTTCTTGAGAATCTTTACCGAAAATAGATAGCATAACAGAAGTTTCATATTTATTATCTTCTACATTAGTCTCACCGATATACTTAACCGCATAATCATATTTTTTCAAGTAATCTATGTCACTTTTCACAATATTTCTCATAGAATATGTTGGAAAATTATTATCTATATGGATATCAAAAGCCAAAGCGTTGCTTAAAATTATTTTGTTAACAACATCCCCACCATCAATATCAGCACTTGGATCAGCTTCTGCGTAACCTAACTCTTGCGCAGTTTTTAGTGTAGAAGCAAATTCTGCATTATTTCTATACATATTATCTAAAATGTAATTGCTAGTTCCGTTAAAAATTCCATAAACACGTTTGATTAAATCAACACGACGTGTTCTTTCTAGATTAACTAACCATGGAATACCACCACCAACACTTGCTTCAAAAATAAATTTCACATTATTTTCTTCTGCTAATGTTAAAAACTCGTCCAAATACTTCGCAGCTACTGCTTTATTTGCTGTAACGACATGCTTTTTATTTTCTAATGCTTTTTTAATAAACTCATAAGCTGGGATAATTCCACCTAAGCACTCAACAACAACAGAAATTTCATTATCTTCTATAATCTCATTGTAATCGTCTGTTGCTAAATGCATCTTATCACGACTTCTCGCAAAGACACTTTTTACTTCAATATTTTTTAATTCCGCTGTTTTACCGTTAGTAATAATATCGTAAACACCACTACCAACTGTTCCATATCCTAATATCGCTATTTTCATAATATTCTTCCTCTCTTCCCAAAAATTTTCTAACTAAATTTTAAGCGGTATTAATTAAAACTCTACTCCATTTTTAAAGAAAAATTATTTACCTATAATTATATAGTTTTTATAAAATAAAAACTATAGCATTTTACAACTTTCTGCTGTTTTTATTATAAAATTTAGTGTAAAATTAATGTTATATAATTTTTTATGTTCTTTTTGCAAAAAACACTTGTATTTTTACAAAGAACATTGTATCATATATACAACGATAAAGCAAGGAGATTTTATATGTTTTACGAAAGTACGAGAGATAAAAATAGGAAAATAAATCCTAGTAAAGCCATTCTTCAAGGACTTAGCGAAGAAGGTGGTTTATTTGTTTTAAGAAATCTAGGAGAAAAAAAATTAGATTTAAACAACTTAATAGACAAAAATTATTATCAAGTGGCAGAAGCTGTATTAAAACTTTTTATTGATTTTACAGATGAAGAAATTAAAAATTGTGTAGAAAATGCCTATCATGGAAAATTTTCTCATGAAAAAATTACACCATTAGTAGAACTAAGTGATGGATATGTCCTTGAGTTATTCAAAGGGCCAACGAGTGCTTTCAAAGATGTTGGATTATCACTTTTACCACAACTTACTAAAACAGCCTTAACAAAAGTTAACGATAAAAATGACATACTTATCTTAACGGCAACAAGTGGCGATACTGGTAAGGCCGCATTGGAAGGTTTCAAAGATGTAGATAGAACGAAAATTATGGTATTCTACCCTAACGACGGAGTAAGTGTAGTTCAAAAGACTCAAATGCAAACACAAGAAGGAAAAAATACAAAAGTTTGTGCCATTCATGGAAACTTCGATGATGCTCAAAGTGGTATTAAAGAATTATTTGTAGATAATGAGTTCAAAAAACAACTACTAGAAAAAAATATAAAACTATCTAGTGCAAACTCAATCAATATCGGTCGACTTATTCCTCAAGTAGTTTACTATGTAGTGGCTTATCTTGATCTAGTTAATAATAAGAAAATAAACCTAAGAGATAAAGTGAATTTCGTAGTACCTACCGGAAACTTTGGTAATATTTTAGCTGGTTACTATGCAGAGCAAATAGGTTTACCTATTAATAAACTAATTTGTGCAAGTAACAATAACAACGTACTATACGACTTTTTAACTACAGGCGTATATGATAAAAATCGTGATTTCCTTAAAACAGTTTCACCAAGTATGGACATTCTTATTTCAAGTAACTTGGAAAGACTACTTTACTATGTAAGTGGACGTGATAATGAATATATAGCACGTCTTATGAACGACTTAAAAGAAACTGGACGTTTCGAAGTTACACCAGAAATTCTTTCTATTATAAAAGAAAAATTCCAAGCAGGATATACTACTGACGAAGATACAAAAGAAATTATTAAGAAAATATACAATAAAGATAATTATCTACTTGATACACATACTGCTGTTGCTTATAAAGTATTATTAGACAATTTGGATAAAAATCATGCTAATATCGTCTTATCAACAGCATCTCCATACAAATTCACAGAAAGTGTATATTCTTCATTAAACACTCCTTCTAACGAAGATGAATTTACTTTAATGGAAAAATTACACGAACAAACTAAAGTAGATATTCCTGAAAATCTACAAGGTTTAGATAAAAAAGAAATTAGACATAAAGATGTAATTAATAAAGAAGATATGAAAAAATACATATTAGAGAAATTAGGTGAACTATAATGGCAAAAGTAAGAGTACCTGCTACATCGGCAAATGTTGGTTGTGGCTTTGATAGCTTGGGTATTGCATTAAATCTTTACACAACCTTTGACTTCGAATTGCTAGAAGATGGTGTCGAATTCATTGGATTTGAAGAACGCTTCGCCAACGAAAACAATTTAGTTTATAAGTCCCTTCTTTTCACATTAGATAGACTTGGAAAAAATATTTCTGGCGTAAAAATTTCTATTCAAAATGATGTCCCTATTTCGCGTGGTTTAGGTAGTAGTTCAACTTGTGTTGTCGGAGGTATTTATGGAGCATACTTACTTACAAATACACCAATAGATAGACAAGAAATCTTTACTATCGCTAATGATATAGAAGGCCATCCTGATAACGTATCACCTGCAATTTTCGGTAACTTAAGCGCTTCTTGCACAACCGATAATAAAGAAGCGGTAACCGTTACTTACAATGTTGACGAACGCTTTAACTTTTTAGCACTTATTCCAAACTTTGAAACTTCAACAGAAGAAGCTCGCAAAGTTATGCCGAAAGAAATATTGCTAAAAGATGCTTTATACTCACTATCACGCTTAGGTGCAGTAGTTAAAGCATTTGAAACTTATGATCTTAGTTTGCTAAAAAAGGTTATGGGCGATAAAATTCATGAACCTTACCGCAAAGAAATTATTCATGAATACGACGAAGTACGCAATATCTGCCAAGAAATAGATAGCTCAGCATTCTTTATCTCAGGCAGTGGCTCAACACTTATGAACATTATTGCTGATAAAAATAATATAGAAAAAATTAAAACGAAACTTGCCAAACTTAAGTATAAATGGCAACCTATACTACTAAAAGTAGATACGAAAGGAACTCTAGTATTAGATTAATCTATTTCAAAAAGAGTTTTCCAAAAAACTATTTGATATAAAGGAGAAATTATAATGAAAAAATCAAAAGTAGCTGTATTAGGAGCAACAGGAATGGTAGGTCAACGCCTATTACTATTATTAGAAAATCATCCATACTTTGATGTTGTAAAATTAGCAGCATCACCTCGTTCTGCAGGAAAAAAATACGCAGAACTAATGGATGGGCGCTGGAAACTAGACCAAGCTATTCCAGAATATGCAAAAGAATTACTAGTAGAAGACTTATATAAAATTGATGAAGTTGCTGATGGTATCGACATGGTATTTTGTGCAATCAACTTAGACAAAGAAGCATTAATCAAACTAGAAGAAGATTACGCTAAACGTGAAGTAGTTGTTGTATCTAACAACTCAGCAAATAGAAATAAAGATGATGTCCCGATGATTATTCCAGAAATTAACTCAGCACATCTTGATGTTTTACCAGCTCAAAGAAAACGTCTTGGAACTGAAAAAGGATTTATAGTAACAAAACCTAACTGTTCAATCCAAAGTTACGTTCCAATCTTTAATGCACTTAAAGAATACGGAGTTAAAGAAGCTTCAATCTGTACTTATCAAGCAATTTCAGGAAGCGGAAAAACTTTTAATGAATGGCCAGAAATGGTAGAAAACATCATTCCTTATATCGGAGGAGAAGAAGAAAAAAGTGAAAAAGAACCACTTAAAATTTTTGGTAAAGTAGTTGATGGAAAAATCGTTCCTGATGATTCTATGAAACTATCAGCTCAATGTATTCGTGTTCCAGTTCTTGATGGGCACCTTGCTTGTGTATCATTCAACTTAGAAAATGATCCAGGGTTAGAGACTTTAATTGAAAAAATTAAAAAACATGTTCCTGAAATTTCTAAACATGAACTACCATTAGCACCTACTCCATTTATTAAATACTATAAAGAAAACGATCGTCCTCAACCTGTTTTAGACCGTAATAACGAAAAAGGAATGCAAATCACAGTAGGTCGCCTACGCGAAGATAATCTGTTCGACTACAAATTTGTAGGCCTATCTCACAATACACTTCGTGGCGCTGCAGGTGGTGCTGTTCTAACAGCAGAGTTAATTAAAAAATTAGGATACTTAGATTAATAATAATCTTTACTAAGATTTTATAAGTATGATTAAGCTAAAATCACAGAGATTTTTTTGTCTCTGTGATTTTATTGTTAAATAATAACCAACTTATTGCTATATGTGTATTTAAAAATAGTTTGAATACTTCACAAAATCTACAATCAAATTCTATAAATTAAAAAAATCACTCTCGAAAAATATCAAGAGTGATTTCCCATTATTTTACTAAATTGTTAATTTTAGTCTTCTTTTTTACGTTTTCTTATTACTGCTGCAATACCCACAAGCAATATCCCAAATCCTGTTGTTACATTAGTTGTTTTGCTACCTGTATTAGCTAAACGTTTAACTTGCATTTTAGGCTCTGCTAATTTTACCTTTCTGAAGATATGGTGAATATTTCCATTTGCATCTACCACTGTTCGTACAAATTCATATCCTGGAATTGTTCCTGAATCTTTAACTCCATTTTCAGAGGATTTTAATGGGTTCCCATTTTCATCTCTCCATACTGTAGTTCTTTTAATAACTTTTTCGTAGACATGTTCTGTGTCTCCATTTGGCAGTTTTCTAGTTTCTACAAATCTGTACTCTGGTACTTCTTTCTTGTCTACTGTTCCTTCTTCTGGATCAAATCCTGGAATTATATTTCCTTCTTTGTCTTTGAAGTAAGTCTTAACTTTTTCGTAGACATGCTCTGTATCTCCATTTGGCAGTTTTCTAGTTTCTACAAATCTGTACTCTGGTACTTCTTTCTTGTCTACTGTTCCTTCTTCTGGATCAAATCCTGGAATTATATTTCCTTCTTTGTCTTTGAAGTAAGTCTTAACTTTTTCGTAGACATGTTCTGTATCTCCATTTGGCAGTTTTCTAGTTTCTACAAATCTGTACTCTGGTACTTCTTTCTTGTCTACTGTTCCTTCTTCTGGATCAAATCCTAGAATTATATTTCCTTCTTTGTCTTTGAAGTAAGTCTTAACTTTTTCGTAGACATGCTCTGTATCTCCATTTGGCAGTTTTCTAGTTTCTACAAATCTGTACTCTGGTACTTCTTTCTTGTCTACTGTTCCTTCTTCTGGATCAAATCCTGGAATTATATTTCCTTCTTTGTCTTTGAAGTAAGTCTTAACTTTTTCGTAGACATGTTCTGTATCTCCATTTGGCAGTTTTCTAGTTTCTACAAATCTGTACTCTGGTACTTCTTTCTTGTCTACTGTTCCTTCTTCTGGATCAAATCCTGGAATTATATTTCCTTCTTTATCTTTGAAGTAAGTCTTAACTTTTTCGTAGAAGTGTTTTGTATTACCTTTTTCATCCGTTTCAGTCTTAATAACTCTATATCCTTCTATTTTTTCCTCTGGATACTTACCATCTTTTGTAGGGATTAACTCTGTTTCTTTTCCATTATTTTCTACAGTAACGTATTTAGTTTCTGGACGAACAGTCGGTGTATACGTTGCTTTAATAGTTCTTCCATTTTTATCCTTACGAACTACCTCTACTGCAGTTGCTGTTCCCACATAATCTTTTTCTGGTGTAAATGTTACTACACCTTCATCATTAATAGTATATGTTCCTTGACCTGAAATTACTTTTTCTTTAGTTTTATCTTCGAATGTAGGAGGTACTGTTGTATCGATATCCCCTTTAAATAATGGAGTATTAGACTGAGGTTGATTTTTAGCACCTTCTGATATTACATTTTCTGTAGTAGTTTTTCCTAGTACTGTCGGTGTATACGTAGCTGTTACTAATGTTCCATTTTTATCTACACGTTTAACAGTTACTCCTGTTGCTACTCCTACAAAATCATTTTCTGGTGTAAATGTTACTTTACCAGTCGCATCGATAGTGTATATACCTTCTTTTGGTATTACAACTTTTCCTTCTTCATCTGCACCTTCAAGTCTTGGAGCAACATTTTCATCAATTGGAACTTCTACTTTTTCATTATTAATAGTTGTACTTCCCGCTTTAAATACAGGTGTTCCAAATTGTTTTTCTCCTTTATCCCCAATTGATGTTACATCCTTAGATGTTGGTGTTACACCTTTTACAGTTGGTGTATATTTAGCATTAACTGATGTACCATTTTGATCTTCACGCTGAACTTCAACACCGTTCGCTACTCCTGTAAATTGCGGCTCTGGCGTAAATGTTACTTTACCATTTTCATCAATTGCATAAGTTCCCTCATTTGGCACTTTTATAGCTTTTTCATCCATTGGTAGCCCTGTCTCAGGATTCACTAATTTTGGTGCTTTAGTACTAAGTGGTACCTCTACCTCTTTACCATTAAGCATAGCTTTTCCTGCCGTAAATATTGGAGTCCCTTCTTGAGGTAATCCTTGAACCCCTATTGATCTTACTGGAGTTGATATTGGTCTAACAGGTACTATTGTAGGTGTATATGTTGTTGTCACTTTTGAACCATTTGTATCTTTCACCTGAATAGTTACTTCTCTAACTTCTCCCGTATATGTTTTATCTGACGGAGTAAATACTACTACAGGTTTATTATCTACTACATTTATCCTGTAAGTCCCTATTTCTTTTAATCCATCTGAAGATTTTGCTGGAACAGAATCTCTCTCCTGTCCATTTTCATCTAGCAACTTAAAGGTACTACTATCTAATGGAACTTCTTTATCTACACCATCAATAGTCGTTTTACCGGGTTTAAACAATACTTCTTTCGTTTGTTCCTTCCCTTGTATATCTTTTGAGACAGCGGGTTTTGCCGTTGGAGAAACACCTAAAATATGTGGAGTATATGTTGTTCTTACTTTTGTTCCATTTTCATCTTCAGCTTGAACATCAACTGGTAGTACAGTTCCTGTGTATGTTTTATCTGTTGGTGTAAAGATTACTTTATTAGTTCCAGGAGTAATACTATAAGTTCCTACTTGTTTTACACCATCATTTGCATACGCTGGAACTTCCGTTACTTCCGTTCCATCGCTACCTATTAACTTACTTGAACCAACTTTAATCGGTACAGATTTCTCTACATCTCCAATTACTGCTTTTCCTACGGTAAATGTCACTGTTCCTTCTTGAATTTCTCCTTGAATTCCAGTTGAAGTAGCCGGCGATGCTTGTGGTTTTACTCCCACAATAAATGGCGTATATTTTGTTTCAACTTTAGTTTCATTTATATCTTTTGCTTGGACTCGAGCTGGCACAACTGTTCCAATATATGATTTATCTGTAGGAGTAAATGTTACAATACCAGTACTAGAGTCTACTGTGTATTTCCCTACTTCCTTGTTCCCTTCTCCTAATGCAGGAGTCTCTGTTACTTCATCACCATCCGAGTTTAGTAATTTAACTGAATTTTCTTTAATCGGAACATCTTCATGACCTTTAGTAAATGTTGGTTTCCCAGTCTGTGCCTCACCTTGAATCCCTATTGAAGTAGCTGCTTCTGATATTGGATTAACCGCTAGAACAGTAGGAATATATTTAGCTCTTGCTGTAGATAAAGAAGGATTTCCTTCTTTATCAAATCCTACAGGTCCTGTCAGCTCTACAGTTACTCCTCCAGCAGTACCTTTAAATGATAAAAGTGGTTGGAATTTTACTTCTCCTGTCTCAGGTATAATTGTATATGTGCCCTCATTCTCTACAGTTATAGAAGTTTCATTAGTTATATTCCCTGATTTTGGATCTACTAGCTTAGCTATATGTTGAGTACTAGGACTAACTATTCTCTCTGCAGCTCTTCCTGCATTTACTTTAAATAACGGTGTACCTTTTTGTTCTTTTCCTTGAATCCCTGTCGTTTCTTTAAGATGCCCTGTCATTTCTTTTGGTTCTACAATCGGCACATATACTGCATCCATTGTTCTATTTGCTCCTGCAGAATGCCCCCCATTATTAGTATTTATTAGTGTATTCCCATCTGTTACTGCTTCCCAACCTGTGCTTTGCCCATTTGCATCTACAGCACGTAGTACAACTCCGCTCGTTTTCCCTATAAATGCTGGCTCTGGTGTAAATGTGACACCTGTATCTGAAATTTCATATGTACCTTGTCCTTGCACATTAAGGCTTGTAACAAGTTGACCAGATTCATTAACAATTCTTACTCCACCTTGTGCAGTTTTAGTCGTTTCTGCAGTAATAGAATTGCGTTCTTCAGTATAATCAATTTTTCCATACGAATTAAATGTGACACTTCCATTTTTAGATCCCAGTTCCCCTGGTTCATCACCTTTATTATGACTTATGTATTCAAAATTGATACTTTGTTTTTCACCTTGTTTCCCTGTGGTTTCCTCATAGTCTCCTCGTGGTGGATTAGAAACCTGAACTTGGTTATCTTCTACTTCTCCTGTGTAAGCAATTCCTGTAGGTTTTTCAATTTGGGTTCTATCGTTAGCAATACGTACTCTAAATTTCACAATATCATTATTTTCATCAATTACATGAGTATTATGAAAAGTAAGCTCTACTATTTGATTATTCTCTGTCACTTCTTTTATATCTGATTCTTCTCCTGGATCAAACTTACCATTATTATTAAAATCAATAAATCCACGAACATAAGCTTTTTCTAATGGTCCTTTATAATCCTGGTTACCATTTACTGAGGCCAACACTCTGATTTTATGGGTATTATTTGGGCCTAAAATTGGCTTAACTTCCGATAAGCCTGTAACTTTATTTTTTATTATATGTTCTGGAGCCATTAGCTGATCTACACCTTCATCAGCTATATCATTCTCATCATCTGAATTTTTTCCAAATACACTTGTTCCTGGAACAGGATCAACATCTGCTTTAACTTTTCCTAAATATGGCTGTTGAATTTCCTTCTCTTCTCTTGTTTTGTAATCTATAGTTCTTGTTTTTAAATAATGTTCTGCTATACCATATGATTCTGGTAAATCTCCAAAATCAGAAATCTTAATACCAAGCATAGATGATTGTTGTCCAGTTGTAAAAATATAAAAGCCTACTTCTGTTACATTATATGAGGTAACTATTGGTGTAGCTCTTTTACCATTGTTACTATATCCTCCAAACACTTGTGAGCCCAATCCTGCAGTAGCTGAATCTGGTGTAGCAAACATTCTTGCTGCCAAAGCATCTACAAAGGATTTATCCCCAAGTCTCTTCATACTAACAGGCGAAAATAGTCCCGTAAGATTATCCAGAGGTGTATAAGCTTGAGCTTGTCCATGACCTATCATAGCAACCAGATCCCATGGAGTACCATTGGTTGTATAAATTTCTGTTTCTTTATCAGCTACTTCTTCTCCTGATGTCATAACTATACTAGGCTTCACAGATTTCCCATTGTATACAGCCTCAATTGAAAATTTAACACCTAGAACTGCTCCATCTTGGCCTACACCATTGTCGCCTACTCCTCCTATTGTTGTTTTAGCTACTCCTGTGTCTAAACCAGATCTTTTAGTTTCTGCCCAATACCCTTGAGGAACTCCTGATATACCAGTTACTGGGGGTTTCCCTGTATGCATATCCGCCCTATTCTCTCCGTTAGGCTTATAGCTACCTTCATGAGCAGTACCAGCAACACGTCTTTTATACACATCAGTAGAATCAAATGGTTTTAATTCCTTCACAGTAAATTTAACTGTATATCCTGGAATTAATTCTTTTTCATACACTGATCCAACTTGAAGCTGACCATTCGCCTTTAGTTTAGTCCATGCTTTTGTATCTCCAAAATCTAACCATTGAATTTGGCTATTAAGTTTTTTAATTTCTTCACTATTTCTTTCTTTAGTTTTAATTGGAATATCTGCTAAAGAAGTATATCCATGATCTTTTAACCATTTTTTCCCACGCTCAGTAGATGCATCAATTAGTGCTTCTTCTGTATTTTCTGCTAAATTAACTTCAAATCTTCCATTACGTTTTGCTCCTGCATTTTCCAATTCTGTGTATACAGCTTTAATAGCATTCTTTAATTCCGCTAAACTTTTAGCAATTTGTTCTTTTGTTGCTTTGGTATTACCTAACAATTCTTTAGCAAATCCTAGAGCCTCTTCGTTTTTTTCTATAGTTTTCTGAATTGCTGGTTTTATTTCTGTTTTAAGACGGTTTTTATTCAACTCTGCTTTAGCAAATGCATTTGTTACTTCTGCTTCAGAAGCTACTTGCGTTAATTCTGCTTTAGCTACGTCTACTGCTTTTCCTTCATTTGTAACCTCTTCTTTTTCTTTTTGCCCTTCAACCTTTTTCTCTTCTAGTTTTTTATCGAATACTCTAGTTTTAGCTTCAGTTACTACTGTACTAAGTGCTTGTACTATTTGAACCTGTTCATCTACTTCAGTTTGTCTAGCTGCCTCATTCGCTAATATACTTTTTGCTGTGGCTAATACTTCATGCGCAGTAGCTATTGCTATTCCTTCTGAATCTTGAACTAATTTTAATTTTTCTTCTAAAGTAGTAATGCTAGCTTTTAAAATATCTTTATCAACTTTTATCCCTACTTTTGATACGTCACTCTCTTTAGTGTTTTTCTCTACTAGCTTAGAAAACTCTTTTGGGGCCTCTGGTATTTTTCCAGTAGTTATTGTATTATCTATTACTTTGTTATTTGATACTCTTTCACTAGCTTGTGCTACCGATCCTACTCCAAAAAAAATACTTGCACCTATCACTATCGATACTGCTCCTACTTTAAACTTCTTAATAGAATACGTTTCTTTTTTATACCTCTTTTTATTTCACTTAAATAATTATTATTTTTACCTATCATATATTTCCCCTTTGTATTTAATATACCCAACAATACAATATAGGAGATTATGCCTCTATATTTTTATATTAAATACTTCTTTCTTATAATATTTCTTTAATTTTTAAAATAAACCATTTTTTATTTTTTATACATATCCTAAATATAATTTTATTATTAAAATAGCTTTAATACTTTTTGTTATGAAGAATTTTATATTTTTTTCTATTAAGGATTAATTATTATTTTACTAAATTAAAAACTATTTGTCTAGGAGTAAATTTGTTTATCTAGGGGAATATACCTAAAATCACTAAATATATCTTAGTGCTCGCTCATACATATTTTTAGTAACACTAATTATTCTGCAAATACACTTAATTACTCTCTGCTAAATAATAAATAAAACAATTACATTTGGATATTGTATACACATATTTTTTATCTATATAACTTTATAACTATAACAAATCTGAATCTCTGTAGGCTATAAATCCTCTCCTTGGACCTCAATTGGATATTAAGCTATAAATTTTTTTATAATTTTTAAATATATAATTAAATTTATTGTGCCTAAAAAAACCTAAGGACACCTCCTTAGGTTTTGGTAATATTTAAATTATTTAACGTCTAGAACTTGTCTACCTTTATACATACCAGTTTTTCTATCAACGCGGTGACCCATTACGTAGTTACCAGTTGCTGCATCGATAGTGATTGATGGTGCAGATAGTTTTTTGTGAGTTCTTCTTTTTCTTTTAGCTGTTTTTGATGTTCTTCTAAAAGGAACTGCCATAGTTAATTTCCTCCAATTATTTTAAATAATTCTTACTATTCTTTGAATAAACCATTAAGAGCTGCGAATGGTGACTCTTTTGTTTCTTCTTTAACACTAGTTAAAGACTCTTCAGAAAGGAGTTCCCAATCTTTTCCAGAAACAAGTTCTGCCTCTTCATCATCTAATGACGATGTAATTGGTATATTCAAAATTATAAGCTCATTTACTAAAGGTGCTAAGTCAATATACATGTCCATAAGACTAACATCAAATGCATCTTCATCTGCAAAAACAGATTTATCAATGTATTCTTCTTTTTCTTCGATTTCAAATGGGATAACTACATCTTTAAGTGTTTTCCCAGAAATCATCTCAAAAATACCATTAATCTTTAAGCTGACATATATTTTATCTTGGCCACCTCGAGTTAATATTCCACTCACAACAACATCTTTAATATCTTTTAAAGAGTTATCATAGTGTTCTACTTTAACATTTATTTTTTCTTCAAAAATAAAAGTATCACTATTATTTTTGAATAACGAAGATCTTAACCATTTCATTAAATATCACCTCATAAACACATTATTTATTATATATCTTTTATCTTAAGATGTCAACAAAAAATGTTGACATTATTTGTTATTTTTTTAATACACTATAAATTTTAAAATATTAGCAAGCGCCATAATAAATCCTACAAAAATAGTCAATTTAGCTGTAAGAACCATAAATGGTGCCATCGTTTTTTTGTCAGTATTTTTTCTAAAACCTTTTATTATTTTAAGCGCTAACGGGATAGTAAGCAACACTAATAAATTAAATAAACTACCTAACTTAGTAAAGGCAAAAATAATATTTAATATATACATAATGCTTATACCTATAGCTAATGATTTAATAGCGTACTCCCTACCTACTAATATTGCATATGTTCTTCTTCCAGAAACTTTGTCATTTTCCAAATCTCTAATATTGTTTGCTAGAAGTATCGCTCCTATCATTAGAAATAGTGGCAGCGAGACAATTATTATATCAAGATTAATATATTCCGTCTGGAAATAAAACGATAAAGCAATTATAACCGTACCCATAAAAAATCCTGAAACAATCTCACCAAATGGCGAATAAGCTATCGGATAACTACCACCAGTATAAAAGTAGCCAGCCAGCATACAAATAAGCCCAATTATTAAAATATAATAACTAGTTAGCATAGTTAAAACAATTCCTAAAACAAAAGCCAAGAAATACAACAATATAGCCCCTTGCATAACTTCTCTACTACTTAAATGTCCTTTAACTATCGAGCCAGAAATCCCTTCAGAATCTATTTTGTCCAGACCTTTTTTATAATCATAATACTCATTAAATAAATTTGTTGCAGCTTGTATTAACAAACATGCTACTAAAAATAAAATAAATTTCAAATACGAAAATTGCACATTATAACCTAAAGCAAATGTCGTTCCAACTAGAACCGGTGCTACTGATGCTGGATAACTATGTGGTCTTGTGCACAAGAAAAATTCTTTTAGTTTACTTTTATCCACTACTACCTCCTAAAAATTTTCTCTGTCTCAAATATTATATCATAAGTTATATCGTTTTATATAGTTTGCGTTTGATACATGACTTATTTTTATTTCTTATTATATTTCAGTAGAACACTTACAGGGCTTATGGTATAATAAAATAAACAGTAATTTATAAACGGAGGAGCGAATTATGAAAATTGCATGGATTGGTATTGGTGTTATGGGAGAAAGCATGGCAGGACATTTGTTAGATGCTGGTCATGAACTGTTTGTTTACAACAGAACTGTGTCTAAAACTGACGGTTTAGTTAAACGTGGTGCTACCTTACTAAAAGAAGTAAAAGATGCTCCACTTAATGCTGATGTTATTTTCTCTATGGTCGGATATCCTAAAGATGTTGAAGAAGTATATCTTGGAGAAAATGGCCTAATAAAAACTGCAAAAGAAGGACAAGTTTTTGTGGATATGACTACATCTTCTCCTACATTAGCAAAAAAAATAAGCGAAGAATTCGCAAAAGTTGGTGCCACTGCATTAGACTTACCTGTTACCGGTGGTGATATTGGCGCAAAAAATGGAACGCTGTCTATTATGGCAGGTGGTGACAAAAAAGTTTTCGAAGAAACCGTTCTACCTCTAGTGAAAAACTTCGGGAAAAACATCACATATTTTGGTGAAGCTGGCAAAGGGCAATATACAAAACTTGCAAATCAAATTGCTATTGCTACTACAATGATTTCAGTAGCTGAAAGCTTCAAATTTGCAAAAGAAGTAGGACTTAATTTAGATGATTTCTTCAACATTGTTTCTACTGGTTCAGGTGGAAGTTTTTCTATGACTTCTTATGGCCCACGTATTCTAAAAGGTGATTTCAAACCGGGATTCTTTATTCATCACTTTATAAAAGATATGCGCCTTGCTCTAGAAGAATGTGAAAAAATGAATATCAAATTACCAGGTTTAGAAACTGCTTATGAAGTTTATAATGAACTTGAAGAAGAAGTTCGTAACACTAACGGTACTCAAGCTATTTCTAAATGGTATAAACTTTAAGATTTTTTGCGAAAAATCTGTTATTAAAAACTCTATAAAATTAAAGCTTTCAAAGGAAGATATGCTTCTCTTTAAAAGCTTTTTAATTTTATAGTTTTATTTTTTGCCCGATAACAAGAATTTTAGAATCTTTACTATGGCCTACTTCAGTAGTTTTTGCAATAGGGATATTTTCAGGAACAAAATCTTTTAATATCTCATAAATATCTTCGTTCTGCAAATTCTGTTCTATTTTGGTAAATGTTCCTAATAACAATCCTGATATTTTGTTAAAAACTCCTATTTGCTTTATCTGTGTTAAAAGAGTAATTAGCCCCTCAATCGTAGTACTCATTCCTTCTAAAAACAAAACTTTATTATCCAGATTTGGAAAATATTCTGTCCCAGCAAGTTTTAAAAAACACCTAATATTTCCACCAACTACAATTCCTTCAACACTTTCTCCTTGCATAAACTGCCAAGAAACATCAGTTAAATCATTTTTATTATATATTAATGTTCCTTTAAAATCAGCGCGTCTTTCTACATTATCAAGTATATTCATAATTTGATACAAATATGTTGCCTGCTGAGTTTTTTTAGTTATGGCGTTAAGAACAGTCGTTAAATCACTATATCCGAAAAATGGTTTATTATTCTTACAAATAATCTCATAATCCAAATAATCAAGTACCTCATTAGCCAAATCTCCACCAGAAATATCGAAAATAGCTTTTATACTATCATCTTCATAAAATTTCATAAGTTCATTTGCTCGCCATTTAGCTAAAGCACTTCTTCCGAATTTCTCTTCGTAGACATAGGTACTAAAAACAGGAACTAAGCTCATATCTTTTAATACTACTTCTAGCTTTTCTAATCGTGCTCTGCCTTCTATTTTTTTGCCATTAGAACACACTACTAAGGCAATTTTATCATTTACTTTTAACATATTATTTACTAAACCTTCTACACAATATCTAAACTTTTTATTCAGTTCTACTTTCAATATAATATTTAGAACGGCTTTGTCCACCCTCATATTTTTTATTATTCAGACGAAGAACCATTTGTCCATCTATTTTTCCATTTTTAAAATTGTTTATTAAAGGAATAATAACCTTATCTCCCTCTATAATCCATTTATCTGGGTTGCTAGGTGATGTGGCATTTACTCCACCAATTCCACCAAATGCAGCTAGATACATCTTATCCTTTTTGAAATAAATTAACTCTGCATTAGCGATACTATTATTATACTTCTCTTCATTACCTTTGTAACTATCATCAACTTCCTTATATTTTATATTTTTAAATGTTGATACTTTTTCATATATTTGAGCAGAATTATAAGTATCTTTAGATGCTGAATTATACATATCTGTGATTTCCGCTAATGATAATGGTACAATATTTATTCCTCTTGAGGTTTTAACATGTCTTGTAAAATCAGATGCATATGCAAAAACACCTATCATATTATCCATACCACCACCTAAACTAACATTAAAATATTTACGAACAATTTCTCCTGCTGCTTTCTTATCATGTTCTTTATTATCAAAATTAATTTGGTTCCATTTTAGTTTATCGTTATTATTAAACTTATAATACAATTCACCTAAATCATCCCCTGTTGATTTTAATTTTCCTCCATCAACTCGATAAGATCCTATAAATTCATTAATACCATTTATTTTATTATCATTTAAATATCCGCCTATACGGAAAAGGATTCTATCATAACCTTCACTATTATCTATCGCATAATATACCGTTGGCCCAAATTTTTTCAATATGTCTACAGTCTTTTGTGGCAGTTTTAATTCTGAATTAAAATCATCAATGTTTGTTAAAGTTGATAATTTTTCAACAAGCAGTGTTGTTTCTTTATCTGATTTATTTCCATCTGTATTTATATTTACATTATTATTTAGAGTTAAATTTTTTTTCATTCCCACATACTTAACAATTCCAAATGTGCAAGCAGCTACTATAACTAATATTGTAATAACACTTAATATATATTTTTTTCTTTTATTCACAATTTATTTTTCCCTTCTTTAATTTTCTTCTTTATCAAAAGTCGGCACATAGAAATGACGCCCTTCTAAACCAAATAATTTATCACTAAATGTTCCGGGTTCAACGTTAGTCAGATTTTTTTCAAACATCATCATACGAGCATCTATATTATCGATAAAATTGATAATCTCCGCTTCTTTTATCATCGGTAACTTTGGAGAACCAAATTCATACTTACCATGGTGCGCCAAAATAATATGACGTAGTAAAATAATTTCTTCCCCATCTATACCAAGCTTGTCAGCAGTTTTTGCTACTTCGTCACTCATAATAACTATATGACCTAGCAATTCTCCTTCTAATGTATATGACGTCCCGATAGGTCCACTTAACTCAATAGTTTTACCTAAATCATGAAGAATTATCCCACTGTATAATAAATCTTTATTTAATGATGGATAAATCTCTAACAACGCCTTAGCTACTTTTAACATCGTTGTAGTATGATAAATAAGGCCTGAATAAAAATCATGATGCATAGATTTCGCCGCTGGATAACTAACAAACTGTTTTTTATATTTATTTAAAAGTTCTATCGTGACAGCTTTTAGCTTTTGATTGCCTATTTCCTTTAAAAACTGATTAAGTTCACTTATCATAACTTCTTTAGGAATAGGTGCAGTTTGAATATAATCTTGGATATCTATTTCATCATTTTCTGTAGCCATACGATAATTTTTTATCTTAAGTTGTAGCTTTCCACGATAATCTAACACCGTTCCATCTATAAAAACCATATTCCCTGGTTTTAAATTTTCAGTGTCTTCGTCCTTTACTTCCCAAATTTTCCCATCAATACTTCCTGTCTTATCTTTTAAATATAATGTTAAATAAGGTTTCCCGCTAGTCGCAATACCTCTTACCACATTATCTAATAAGAAGAACATACTAACTTCTTGATCTGTTTTAAATTCACTAATAAACATTTTATTCTCCTTTTCAATAAATTTAATCCACTATGCTTTTCATATACTATTTTACTAGGGATTTTCAAAAAATTCAAATGAATTTAATAAAAATAAAAAAACCTCAAGTATTTTAAACTACCTTCAAAAATCTATATAATCTAAACTCTAAAGGTTAGTTTTCTTCTACTTAAGGTTTATTATTTTAGTCAAATAAATCTTTAGCTTTTCTGCTTACTTTATCTAAAAAGCTCTCATCTTCATTTACTTTTTCATTTTTCAATTTTGCTAGTTCCATATATAGTTCTCTTTCACGTGTTGAAAGATTTTTAGGAATCTCGATTGATACTACGATGTAATGATCACCCTGACCATAACCCATAACATTTTTTACACCTTTTCCTGCTAAGCGGAATTTTCTTCCGTGTTGTGTTCCTGCTGGAACAGTTAGTTCAATCTCTCCTGTTAAAGTACGAACATCTATTTTTGTTCCTAAAGCAGCTTGTGCTGGTGATAATGTTAATTTTGTGTAGATATCATCATCTTCTCTGTGGAAATATGAATCCTCAGGTACACTTACTTCGATGAATAAATCACCTGCTGGTCCCCCATTTTCTCCTGCACCACCTTTACCTTGAAGGCGAACACGTTGACCAGAACTGATACCTGCTGGAATCTCTACTTCGTACTCTACTTCACGGTTATTATATCCTTTACCAAAGCAATGAGCACATTTGTCTTTTATAATTTTACCACGTCCTTGACATTCCGAACATGTTCTTTGGCTTTGCATTCTTCCAAATGGTGTATCTTGAATAACAGCTTCTTGTCCAGTTCCGTGACATCTTTGACAAGTAGTAACAGATGAACTATCTTTCGCTCCTGTTCCGTGACAATGATCGCACTCTACATCTTTGCGAAGTTTAATAGTTTTTTTCGTACCAAAGACAGATTCTTCAAAACTAATATGCATTCTATGAAGTAAATCTTCCCCTTGACGAGGTGCATTAGGATTACGACGTCCACCGCCTCCTCCAAAGAAACTTGAGAATATATCTCCCAAATCATCAAATCCACCAGAGAATCCTTGGAATCCTCCTCCAAAGCCTCCTGCTCCGCCGAAGCCTCCTTGACCTCCATTACCGAAAGCTGCATGGCCGAATTGATCATATTGAGCTTTTTTATTGTCATCACTTAGAACTTCATATGCTTCTGTGATTTCTTTGAATTTTTCTTCAGCACCTTCCTCTTTATTTATATCCGGATGATACTGTTTTGATAGCTTACGATATGCTTTTTTTATTTCTGCTGCACTTGCTCCTTTACTAAGACCAAGCACTTCATAATAATCTCTTTTAGCCATTATTACCTCTCCTATAATTTCAAATGAGGGAGCGAACCTAAGTCCAGCTCCCCTCTTTTACTTTATATTCTATTATTTTTTCTCAGTGAAATCTACATCGATTGTATCATCATCTTGTTTTGATGAAGTTGCTCCTGCATCTGCACCTTGAGCTCCTGCTGCAGCATTAGCTTGTTCATAAAGTTTCATTGTCATTTCTTGAACAGCTTTGTTTAAATCATCTTTTGCTGCTTTGATTTCTTCTAAGTTGTTGTTTTTAATAGCTTCTTTCAGAGCTTCATTTTTTGTTTTGATTGTATCGATTAAAGCTTGGTCTACTTTCCCTTCTGCTTCTTCTACTGCTTTATCAGCTTGGAATGAAAGTTGATCCGCTTCGTTACGAATATCAGCTTCTTCTTTACGTTTAGCATCAGCGTCAGCATTAGCTTCTGCTTCTTTAACCATTCTATCGATATCTTCATCACTTAATGAACTACTAGATTCAATAGTAATTTTTTGTTGTTTTTGTGTTCCTAAATCTTTTGCAGTAACATTTACGATACCGTTTTTATCGATATCAAATGTAACTTCGATTTGAGGTACTCCACGTGGTGCTGGTGGTATATCTGAAAGTTGGAATCTTCCTAGTGTTTTGTTATCAGATGCCATTGGTCTTTCACCTTGAAGCACATGGATATCAACAGCTGGTTGGTTATCTGCTGCTGTTGAGAATACTTGAGATTTAGATGTTGGAATAGTAGTATTTCTTGGGATTAATACTGTCATTACAGATCCCATAGTTTCGATACCTAATGATAAAGGTGTAACGTCTAATAATACTACGTCTTTAACATCCCCTGTGATTACCCCTCCTTGGATAGCAGCACCCATAGCTACTACTTCGTCTGGGTTTACACCTTTATGAGGTTCTTTGCCCATTTCTTTTTTGATAGCTTCTTGAACAGCTGGAATACGAGTAGATCCACCTACTAATATTACTTGGTCAATTTCACTTGGGTTAAGCCCAGCATCACTCAATGCTTGACGAGTTGGTACTAAAGTTTTTTCTACTAAATTACGAGTTAATTCATCAAATTTAGCACGTGTTAAAGTATTTTCTAAGTGAACTGGTCCATTAGCTCCTGCAGAGATAAATGGTAGAGAAATTTGAGTTGATGTTACACCAGATAAATCTTTTTTAGCTTTTTCTGCTGCATCTTTAAGACGTTGCATTGCCATTTTATCTTGTGATAAATCGATACCTTGTTCTTTTTTAAATTCTGCTACTAAGTAATCGATAATAGCTTGGTCAAAGTCATCCCCACCTAATAGGTTATCTCCTGATGTAGCTAATACTTCAAATACACCATCTCCTAATTCAAGGATAGATACGTCGAATGTACCACCACCAAGGTCAAATACTAATACTTTTTGATCGATATCAGTTTTATCTAAACCATAAGCTAGCGCTGCTGCTGTCGGTTCGTTAATAATTCTTTCTACTTCTAATCCAGCGATTTTACCAGCATCTTTTGTTGCTTGACGTTGAGCATCGTTGAAGTATGCAGGTACTGTGATTACCGCTCTACTAACTTTTTCTCCAAGATAAGCCTCAGCTGTTGCTTTTAAGTTTTGTAAAATCATAGCGGAAATTTCTTGTGGAGAATAATCACGACCATTTACATTTTCTTTATAATCTGTACCCATGTGACGTTTGATTGAAATTACTGTATTTGGGTTAGTAATTGCTTGACGTTTCGCTACTTCCCCTACTTGAATTTCATCACCTTTAAACGCTACTACAGAAGGAGTTGTTCTGTTACCTTCTGGGTTAGGGATAATTTTAGCTTCCCCACCTTCTAAAACTGCTACTGCACTATAAGTTGTACCTAAGTCGATACCAATAATTTTTGACATATTTTTGTCCTCCGTTTTCTATAATTTATTCAAAAAATTCATGTCTATTTGTTAAAATAATTTTATTCTAACAAAATTTCTAATTGCTTAATTTAATCTTTAATCCGTCTGCCTACTGGTTAACTTTCACCATTGCTGGACGAATTACTCTATCTTTTAATTTATATCCTTTTTGGAAAGTATCTAAAATCACTCCACTTTCCTTATCACTTTCTTCACCTTGCATTACCGCATGATGAATATTTGGATCGAACTGAACATTTTCAGTTTCTACTTCTTCTACACCTTCAGTTTTCAAAACATTTAATATTCCTTCGTAGACCATTTCTACACCTTTACGAAGAGCCTTCACTTCTTCATTATCGCTGTCTACTTGTAATGCTCTTTCCAAATTATCTAAACTTGGTAAAATTTCTGTGATAACTTTTTGACTCTTATAAATATTATTCGTTTCAATTTCTTGATTTTTACGACGTTTAAAATTTTCAAACTCCGCATAAAGTCGTAAATATTTATCTTCAGAAGCTTTTACCTCTTCTTCTAATTTTTCTATTTTTTCTTGAAGCAGTTCTTCTGCTGTTTTTTCTTCTACTACTTCTGTAGTCTCTTCAGCATTTTCAGAACTCTCTTCAACTACTTCTTCTTGTAGATTTTCATTTTTTTCTTCAGTAGTCATCTCTACCTCCTAAATTATTTCAAATTATTATTTAAATTATCTCTGACACAACCAATTAGTGTCATAATTTTTGAATAGTCCATTCTCTTCGGTCCAAATACGGCGATAACACCTTGACCTTTTGATGTATTATATTTACTAGATACCAGCGATAAATCTGCCAAATTATCTAATGCAAGTTCCTTTCCTATTTTTATACAAGTATCTGAACTATTAGCATCTATGCTACTATCTAGCAATTCGACTATTTTATCATCTTCTAAGAGCGATACTACTTCTTTTAATTTTTCTACATTATCTATATCAGGTTGTTTTAATAAATTATACTTACCACCCAACGCTACAGTCTTCTTAATTTTATGTTGAAGTAATCTATTTAATGCAACAACTATCATGTCATAATTATTAACTCGAGTTTTCAAATATTTTTCTAGCTCTCCGTGAATAATTACATGGGCTGTTGCCATATCAACATCATAAAAATAACTTTGAAGAAGTTTATTAACCTCTGCTATATCATTTTCAGTAAAATCTGCATCAAGTTTATAGTTTTGTTGAAAAACTTCTCCTATATTAGTTATCAATATAACAAGAATACTTCTACTACTAAGGAGTATAACTTCTATTTTATTTATCCGCCTATCTGTCTTTGTCGGAGCAAGTATAACCGCCGTACAATCAGTTAAATCAGATAAAATTATAGCATTTTTTTCTAAATAGTTATCCTCTGAAACATAATCACCGCTTATAAGTTCCTTTAATTTTTCATTATCATTATTAGTAAGCTCATATTCTTTCTTTATATAATCTACATAATAACGATAACCTTTTTCCGACGGAACACGCCCTGATGAAATATGTGTTTTCTTTATCAACCCTTCTTTCTCAAGTTTGCTCATATCGTTTCTGATAGTCGCCGAACTAAAATCGATATTCTCAGCTAGTTGCTTAGATCCAACAGGTTGATTAGTAGTTATAAAATTTTCTACTATAGATTGAAGAATAAGTACTTGTCTGTCTATTAACATTTTCATCACCTATCTTCATTTGTGATTTTAGCACTCAAGACACTCAAGTGCTAATCACATTATTAATATATCATTTTAGTCAAAAAAAGTCAATAGATTTTCGAAAAGTTTTTTTGACTTTTTTTGACTTTTGTTTTTTATGCAACAAACACTTGAAATAACTGTTCTTGTAATTTTAATTTATATTATTAAATTAAAGTTAAAAAGTAAATTAACGTTTTAACTTATTATTTTCACTTATTATTTTCACTTATTATTTTAGTGTGATATAATGGATACTAATACAATAGAATAAGAGGTGTTATAATGAAAAAAATATTTAAATTCTGTGCCTTACTTTTATCTGTTGCACTATTATTAACAGCTTGTGGTAGCAAGGAAAAGACAAAAGTTTATACAGAAACAAGTAATAATCAAGAACATGTATCTACTATTTATTATAAGGGCGATACGGTAAATAAAGTCATTACTGTTTCAACTCTAAATAATAATGTTTCAAACCTAGATAGCGCTCTAGAAACAGTCAAAAAATCTTTTTTAAAGAAACCAAATTTCGATGGATATACGCGCTCTGCTGAAATTAAAGATGGAAAAATTGTTCTTACTACTGAAACTGACTACAATAAACTAGATTTTGAAACATATAGAGGAAGAATCCATCTATCAGGTTCTGCTACACTTGAAAATGAAAGAAAGTTAAGTAATGTAGAAAATAACCTTAAAAAAGAAGGCGCTACTGAGAAAAAATAATACAAATTATATTGAGGTGAAAAAATGAAAAAAATATTAAAATTAATTACACCATTACTTGCAACACTATTCTTGCTTACAGCATGTTCTAGCGAAAAAACAAAAGTATATACTACAACTTTTGGAAATGGTCAAGAAAATGAAACAACTATTATTTATAAAGGAGATGTCGTAAACAAGATAAAAACTATATCTAATATTAAAGATCTTGGTGCGGATAGTAATTTTGCTTTTGAATCTATCAAAAAATCAATTGATGAAAAAAATAAAGATATCAAAGGTCTTACGTATAATGTAGAGAAAAAAGACGACAAAGTAGTAATTACATGGGATTTAGATTTTGATAAAGTAGATTTTGATAAAGATAAAGATCGTCTACATCTTAAAGGTTCTTCTTTAGGTGAAGAAAGAAAATTATGCTACGTTGAGGAAAATATCAAAAAAGCTGGTGGCGTAGAGAAAAAATAACAATTTATTAGCGTTTGAAAAGTTAGAATTAATAGTCTAATTTTTTGAACGTTTTTTATTATATAAGTAAAAATGGTTTTTATTCTCAGCTTTCTTGTATATTCAGAGAAATTCTTGTATAATATTAAACGAAATACAGTGAGGTAAACAAATTTGGAACTTATAGAACTTAAAAAAGAATTGGAAGAAGTAAATAAACAAATATCAGAGTTCAAAACTTCATTAAAGATAGAAGAAAAAGAGCAAAGAGTAGCTGAAATAGAAAATATGATGCTTGATGCTGATTTTTGGAATGATAGCGAGACTGCTAGTACATTAGTTACTGAATCAAAAAGTATAAAAAAAGAACTTGACGAATTTAGCACAATGCTTGACTATCTAAATCACTCCGAAGAAATGATAGAATTTTTAAATGATGAAGATGATGAAGAAATTTATCAAGAACTTATAGAAACTGTTCGAGACTTGAAACAACAGGTAGAAGATTTTAGCTTTAGACTATTATTCGCTGAAGAATATGATAACAATACTGCCATCTTAGAAATTCATGCAGGAGCTGGCGGAACTGACGCTACAGACTGGGCAGAAATTATGCTTCGTATGTATGAACGATTTTTCTCAAAACAAGGACTTACATACAGTTATCTAAACTATCAATCTGGTGATATTACTGGTGTTAAGTCTGCCACATTAAAAATAGAAGGTGATTTTGCCTATGGTTTATTAAAAGGAGAAAAAGGAGTTCACCGTGTAGTACGTATTTCTCCTTTCGATCCATCAGGCAAACGTCATACATCATTCGCCTCAATCGATGTTATTCCAGAATTCTCTGATGAAGAAGCAAATATTGAAATTAATATAGAAGATTTAAAAATAGATACCTATCGTGCACAAGGCGCTGGAGGCCAGCATATCAACACGACAGACTCTGCTGTCCGTATTACTCACCTACCTACTGGTATTGTAGTTCAATCTCAAGCAGAACGTAGCCAAATAAAAAACCGTGACTTTGCGATGAAAAACTTAAAATCAAAATTACATCAACTGGAATTAGAAGAAAAAGAACGCGAGCTTGCATCTATCCGTGGTGAACAAAAAGATATTGGTTGGGGCTCGCAAATACGTTCTTATGTATTTACCCCATATACGATGGTTAAAGATCATAGAACTAACTATGAAGTATCTACCATAGATAAAGTAATGGATGGAGAAATTATCGATTTTATTGATGCTTATCTTCACTACAATATGAAACAAAAGGAAATATTATAAAAGTATAGACCTCTCTGATATTGAGAGGTCTATACTTTTATTTTTTCTCAGTGAACCCTTGTTGCTTAAGCAGTTCTTCTGATTTTTTCATACTTACATCTTGGCCATCTTCTGCTTCTATAGTTATACCAGGTATTCCTTTTAATTGACTTAACTTAGCTTTTGTATAATCTATAGTTAAATTCTCTACTACTTGAGTCTCTTGGAAATCTAGCTTATCCTCTAAGCCTTCTATTCCTTGATATTTTTTAGCAACTGGATCTAATTGTTTTTTCACCTGCTCTTTAGTTAGACCTAAATCAGCATAAACAATAGTATTTTTTGAAGTTTGTTTTACCACTTTATCACCTTTGTAATAAAATGTTAATTCCATCGTTACACCTTTTTGTTGTTTAGTGTAGACTTTTGTTTCTTCTTTAGTTCCAGAGCATCCTACTAAAAACGCAAGTAACAAAATAGAAATTGCCTTTAATATTCTTTTCATGAGTAAATCCCCTTCCTTGTGTTATATATATTTTAAGTATAACACTCTTTTTTGAAAAAGACAATTACCACAAGAAATTTTACATAAAAGAAGAACAATATAAAGTAACTTCTTTATATCGTCCTTTAATATTTATTATAGTTTTTCGTATTCTGCTGGTACGTCAAATGGATTTTCTTTGTTAATATGATCATAAAACATTATACCATTTAAATGGTCTATTTCATGTTGGAAACAAATTGATGGTAAATCAGTTAATGTTAAAGTTATTTTTTCATCATTTTCATTATAACCAACAACCTTAATTTTAGAATATCTTGGTACATATCCTTGTATTTCCTTATCTACCGATAGACATCCTTCCCCTCCTGCTAAATAACATTTAGCTACAGAATTTGAGATAATTTTCGGGTTATACAAAGCATAAGATACTGTATTTTCTGGATTTTCATCATCTGGAATATGAACAGCAATCATACGCTTAGAAACATTAATTTGAGGTGCAGCTAACCCTATTCCTGGTTTCAACCCTAATTTTTCCGCTTTTTCATCATCTTGAGAAGCAATAACATACTCCAATAAACCTCTCAGAGTCGCTTTATCTTCGTCTGAAATAGGCGCTTTTACTTCTTCAGCTCTTGCACGCAAAGTATCATGTGGATCTATAATTATATCTTTTGTTGTAATCAAAATTTTTCTCCTTTATTTCTTTTTACTATACTAAATACTTCTTTATATCATAGTACAATTATTTCATAAATAACAATGAATGTCAAAAGGCAAAGATTTCATTATTAGGTTGCTGCTAATAATGAAAAGTTGGAACATTACTTTCGACTACTTCAAAATCAAAAATATAATTCCAACTATAAAACTTACTTTATATACTTTTCTACCCTGAAAATTCATTATCCTAATTATTATTAATATCTAAATCTTCTGCATTAAAAATAGCATATCCCACATAATAATAACTCGTATTTAATCCTTTTATAAAAATTTTCCTACTATATTACAAAAAAAATTAACTACTCATTATTCTTTATGGTATTACTTATTATTTATAAATCTCCTGAAAGCTATTTTTGTGTTTTTTCACCTTTCATGGTATCATAATAATATTGATAATTAATAAATTAATTTAGGAGGTTGATTATGACTTTTGAAAATTACCAATATACTAGACCTAATGTAGAAGACGTAAAAGTTCAATTATCTAATCTTATAGCTCGTCTTATCTCAGCTAATAGTACAAAAGAAACTTTAGAAATTTTTTATGAATACAATAAACTTCGTGAACACCTAGAAACTATGTCGACATTAGTAGAAATTCGTGCTACTATTGATACAACTGATAAATTCTATGAGGGAGAAAGAGAATTTTGGGACGAATTCTCTCCTGAACTATCATCTCTACAGAGTAAATTCAATAAAGAAATGTATAATTCTAAATTTAAAGATGAATTAAAAAAAGAAATTGGTGAACATTACTTTAATCTTATTGAAACTACATTAAAAGTATTTAGTGATGAAATCATCGATGATTTAAAAGAAGAAAATAAACTTTCATCAGAATATACAAAACTTACATCAAGTGCAAGAATCCCGTTCGATAATGGTGAACATAATCTAAGCGCAATGGCTAAATATACACAAGATGCTAATCGTGAAGTTCGCCATGCAGCAGCAAAAGCAGTTGCTAAATTTTTCAAAGACAACTTAGAACAATACGATAGTATTTATGATCGCATGATTAAAGTTCGTACACGAATCGCTAAAAAACTTGGTTTTGATAACTTCGTTGAAGTAGCTTACCTACGCCTACGTCGCACTGACTATAACGCCAAAGATGTTGCTAATTATAGAAAGCAAATTTTTGAAGAAATAGTTCCGTTAGTAGAAAAAATCAAAAAAGACCAAGCTAAGCGTTTAGGTTTAGAAAGTTTATCATTTCATGATGAAGGTGTTAACTTCAAATCAGGCAATCCTACTCCAAAAGGAGACCGCCCTTACTTAGTTAATGCCGCAAAAACAATGTATAAAGAATTATCACCAGAAACTGATGAATTCTTTACATTTATGACCGAAAACAATTTATTAGACCTTGATACTAAACCTGGAAAAGCAGGTGGTGGTTACTGTACCTTCCTTGCAGATTATAAAGCACCATTTATTTTTGCAAACTTCAATGGTACTCCACATGATGCAGAAGTATTAACTCATGAAGCAGGACATGCATTCCAAGTTTATGAAAGTCGCAACTATATGCCAGATTACATTTGGCCAACATTCGAAGCATGTGAAATTCATTCTATGAGTATGGAATATTTAACTTGGCCTTGGATGGACTTATTCTTCAAAGAAGACACAGAAAAATTCAAGTACTATCACCTTACAGGTTCTCTTAAATTCCTACCTTACGGTGTAACAGTAGACGAATTCCAACATATAATTTATGAAAATCCAGAGCTTTCTCCATTAGAACGTCGTAAGAAATGGTTAGAAATAGAGAAAAAATATCTTCCTTCTCGTTACTATGAAGATATTCCAGAACTTGATGAAGGATTATTCTTCTATCGCCAAGGACATTTATTTGGTATGCCATTTTACTACATTGATTATACACTTGCACAAGTTTGCGCCTTCCAATTTTGGAAAAAAGCAAACGACAATCGTGAGAAAGCATGGAAAGAATACTTACACCTATGTAGACTTGGTGGTACAAAACCATTTACAGAACTTGTAAAAGAAGCAAACTTAGAAAATCCATTCGAAAGTGGCACAATCTCAAATATCGTTCCAGAGCTTAAAAAATATATTGACTCTGTCGATACATCAAAATTCTAAAATAAACATGGGGGATGGTATTAACCTTGCCATTCCCTTAACTATAATTAAATTAACTGAAATAAAATAGAAAATATAAAAAGTTAGCACTTGATATATTTAAAACTTTTTATTAAGGAGATGAAAATATGAATGATAAAAAAATAGCTGCTTTCTTCGATATAGATGGTACGTTGTATAGGGATTCGTTAATGACTGAACATTTTAAAAAATTAATCAAATATGAAGCAGTCGATGAACGTTACTGGATAAACGGAGTTAAAGATACTTATATTAACTGGGATAAGCGCTTTGAAGACTACGACAACTATCTGTTTGACGTGTCAAAAGCGTATGTAGAAGCCATAACCGGACTAGATAAAAAATATATCGACTTTGCCACTGAACAAGTGATAAAACTAAAAGCTGACCGCGTTTACAAATATACACGAAGTGTCATAGAAAAACATAAAAAAGAAGGATATCTGATTATCTTTATTTCAGGAAGTCCCGACTACCTTGTAGAAGCAATGGGGAAAAAACATCATGCTTTCTTAGCCATCGGTAGCACATATATAATGAAAAATAATAAATTTACTGGCGAAGTAATTCCAATGTGGGATTCAGACAGTAAAAATAAAATGATTAATGAACTAGTTAATAAATATAATATCGACCTTGACCAATCCTTTGCGTATGGAGACACAAACGGGGATTACAATATGCTTAGAAGAGTTGGAAATCCAGTCGCTATGAATCCTAGTCATGAACTTCTTAACAAAATAAAAGATAATGAAGAACTATCAAAAAAAGTTACTATTTTAATAGAAAGAAAAGATGTAATCTATAAATCAAAAGCTGATATAGAAATATTAGAAGTATAAAAAATAACCTCGAGAAAAAATTCTCGAGGTTTTCTTTATGTTCTATATAATAATTCTGAACCTTCACTGCTTGACACACGAACAGCTGTTACAAGTCTATCTTTTACTCTTGCATAAAGCTGTGCCTGAGCTGTGAATTTTACTGATTTTCCATTTGCTTTTATAAGTCTAAATGATTTCCCAGAGGAATCCCATTCTATAGAATTACCATCATATTTTCTTAATAAATATCCTTGATAACGATTAACCATCTCTTTATTCAACTTAATAATTCCTGCTTCATCAATAGCTCCACCTATTCCTTTTGCATCAGCTGGTAATGAATTGCTATCATTTAATAGATCTGGATTAGGTCCGCCTAACTCAACATCTGATTTTTTCTTTTTAGCTTCTTCTGCGGCTCTTTCGGCAGCTTCTTTTTCTTTTTTAGCTTTCTCATCAGCTTTTTCTTGAATCTTGTTTCCAAGTTCTTTTAACGCTTGTTCTAGCGAATTATAGTTAAACTTATATTTTTCTAAAATTTGATTAACATTTTTACTAAAGTTAGAATCTTGTTTTAAATTATTTATTTCATCTTCAGCTTTTTTATAATTATCGATATCACTACGCAACCATTTCTCAGCATCAGCGAATGTCTTAGATGTGTCTATTTTTTCCACTCTATCCAAACTTTCTTTCGCATCATCGACCTTTTTATCTTCTAGGCTAATAGATGTATTTTTTAATTCTTTAGCTGCTTTTATATCTGATTTTATAGTTGGAATTAATTTATTAGCGGTGTCTGTTGTCATCTTATCCAGACCTTTGCTTCCAGCATCAAAATTATGATTTATATTAATCATATCAACATATTTTTGATACTCTTCCTTAACTTTTTTGTCACTACCTCCACCGAACATGAAGTAATAACCAATAGCACAGGCGATTAAAAAGACTGCTAGCACTGAAATTTTTCCTATCGTTGCCTTTTTCATAAAAACCTCCTTAAGAGTGATTTTTTCTTAACTAACAACAATATTATCTCATAAATTAAAAAAATTTACTAGAGGAATATTTTAGCTATTCTTTAATATATGAATATAAAACTTTCGCTAATAAATTATATGCTTCATGTGATGAAATGAACTTAGACTTTTTCTTTCCTTACTTTCCTAACTCTCTTAGATTATATGGAGTCTGTTGATATACCTGATTTAACCAGTTATGATAAAATAAATAAGCTATCCCTCTCCATCTATTTTTAGGCATTTTTGTATCATCATTTCCCGGATAATAATTTGCAGGGATTCCTATAGGCAAGTTACTACTTTTATCTCGTATATATTCATTATGAAGTGTATCCGCATCATACTCGATATGGCCTGTTACAAATATTTTTCTTAAATCTTTAGTTGCTAAAAGAAACGTTCCAACATCTTCTGACTTAGCTAATATATCTAACTCAGAGATATTAGGTAATTTCTCTTCTTCTATTTTTGTATGTCTAGAATGCGGCGCTAAAAAAGTATCCGTAAATCCTCGTGTTAAAACATGATTTTCAATAAGAACATCATGTTCAAATACTCCAAACACTTTATCTTCAACCTGCTCTTTTTTTATCCCAAAGTGATAATATAAACTAGCTTGTGCCGCCCAACAAATATTTATTGTTGAAAATACATGCATTTTACTCCATTCAAAAACCTCATTCAACTCAGCCCAATAATTCACCTCTTCAAACTCTAAATGTTCTATAGGTGCACCTGTAATAATAAGTCCATCATAATACTTATCTCTCACTTCATCAAAAGTATTGTAAAACTTTTTCAAGTATGATTGAGTTGTATTTTTCGCAATATGGCTGGTCATATGTAAGAATTCTACAGTTATTTGAAGCGGAGAATTTCCTAAAAGTCTTAGTAATTGACGTTCAGTTTCTTCTTTTTTAGGCATTAAATTTAAAATCAATATTTTTAAAGGCCTAATATCTTGATTTTTAGCCCTATTTTCCTCTATTACTACTACTCCCTCTTCTAATAATTTATTTTTTACTGGCAATTCATTTTGTATACATATTGGCATTTTTTCGTTCTCCTTAACTTTTCTAAAATAAAAAACTCGTCCCTATTACAATTAATTGCAATAGGGACGAGTCTATCGTGTTACCACCCATGTTTATGAATATAAATTCACCTTATTCGATACTAATTCATATCGTTGTGCTATATCGTGCACCTACGTAATTATCTATTAGATAACTATTGCTCTAAGACCATTTTCAATTATATCTTTTCTTACTTTCTTACACCAGCCGAAAGTTCTCTGTTTTGAATAAATAATAACTTACTTATCTCTTCAATGCTTTTTGATATTAATTTACTTAATAGTATAAAGAATCTAATAATATTTGTCAACAGAGATTCTTTTTAAAATTGTAATTTTATGCGACGTGATTTTTAAAAGCATGCTTATATAATTTTCAAAATAACAAAAATCTTATAAAATTTTATTATTTATTAAATTCTATAAGTTCAAACTTATCCCCATCATATTCAAGAACACTAACTGAAGTATTTATAATCACTCCACGTCCTACTTTTTTAATTCCTTTTTCTGTTAAAAATGAACGAATTAGTCCACCATGACACACAGCCAATATAGTCTTATCAGGGTTCTCTCTATATTTTTCTTTGAAAAATTCTTCTACTCTATCCGCCGCATCAGCATCTAACTCCATTCCACGTGTTTCTCCATTTTCTAATCCTGCTGCATATTCAGTAAATGATATTCCCTCATAGTCTCCATATGATTTTTCTATTAAACGTTTATCTTTTATGACGTCTAATGCTTTATTTACCTTGTTATTAGAATTATCCAACATATATCTAGCAGTATCAAAAGCACGCCCCAATGTACTGCTATAGGCTACATCTATATTGTAATCCGTTATTTTCTTCCCCGCTTCTTTCCCCTGTTTTATTCCTTCTTCATTTAACGGTATATCGCTATGACCTTGTACCTTTTTGTTTTTATTATAATCCGTTTCTCCATGTCGTGCTAAAATTATACGCATATTAATTTCTCCTTCTATAATTAACTATACACCTTATTATAAAATATTCATTTTTAAAAATAAAGCTTAATCTGTTTATATTTATAATTATCGTTAAATATAGATTTCAGTATAAATTTTTATTACCGAAAAATAATAAGAGATACTTGTAATTTATAAAGTATCTCTTATTTATTATATTATAAACATTATTGATTTTTAGTTTCTACGTCTAGCAATCAACAGTGTTCCTAACAACACTAATACTCCAACTATTAAACTTAAAGCCCCTGATGTAAGCCCTGTTTTAGGCAATATACCAAAATTATTTTTTGAAATATTATTATTTTGATTTAAATTATTGTTTTTGTTATTATCAAAATTATTATTTCCACCGTTGTTAGGTTTATTATTGTTATTATTGTTATTATTATTGTTGTTATTGTTGTTATTGTTGTTATTAATTTTAGATTTTACAATAGTAAATGTACTAAAGTGATTTGTAAAGAATGTTAATTTCCCATCTTTATAAGCGCTCGGTATAAATTCTAGAGCATTGTTATTAACATAGTAAACTTCTACTTTTTCATCATCACTTTTCTCAACATCTAGAGTAACTGCTCGTGTATCCCCATTTTTTGCAATTCCATTATTATTTTTATCAACAAGATGAATATCAAAAGTATTAATGATTGTTGCCTGCGCTGATACCTTACTTGCAACAAGTTTTTTTACTTTATCAACAATATCTACACTTGAATTTTTCACTACAACTTCGTTAGCTTTAATAACTGAATTATCAAGTGATGCTGTAATATCCTTATTATCCAGTTTTGCAGAAAGTTCATCTTTAGAAGTTGCTTTTTCTATTATATCTATCAACCTTGCTTTCTCTTCTATAGAAATGTCCTGTTTATTAGCAACCTCTGTTTTTGCTATTTTTTTCAACTCGTTAAGCTTCTCTAATTTTTCTCGTTGACGCGCATCTTCTTCATCACTAGGAACTTCTGGACGTTCTATTTTTGTTGAAATAACTAATTTGGCTTCCGGTCTAGCTGTTCCCATACCATCATTGGCAACTCGGATATTATAAGTATTTTTAACATCTTTTTCCAACTCCACCAATAGTTTTTTCTTAAAGTTTGTTATTTCTCCAGTTAATGAACTGATGTCATCATATTTATTTACCACATGATAAGGTAATTTTTCTTTATCAATTTCACCTTTAAATACATCTAAATCAAGTAAGTGTGCATGTATTTTCCCAAAAAGCATAGTTTTTAAATCAATATCTAAGTATGTTTTATTTGGTGTATAAATAAGTTTTGCTTTATTAACAAATACATTATTCGCCATAGATGTATCTTCTGGATTATAGAATTTTTTCACCGAAAATTCTACATCTTGTGTAGGATACTTGTATTCAAGGTTATTAAGTTCATTTTGCAATTCTTTTATATTCTTAGCTAGTTGTTCACCATCATTGTAAGAAGAATTTACTTTGTTTTTTAAATTTTCAAGCTTCGCAAGTTTTTTTGATGTCAATAAAGAATGTAAAACATCAGAGTTTACGATACCGATAAGTGATTTGGCATTATCTTGTAGATATTTTAGATTAGCTGTCTTATTCGATTTTATAGCTTTAAGATTAGTATCTAAAACTTCCAGATGCATAATAATCGTATTTAAGTTTGGTTTTGGTCGTTTAAGTGTTTTTTCAATCTTCACTAACTCTGCTTCTAAATTCGATTTCGCAACAGAAACATCTGAAGTTTCTGAAATAACTTTTTTCACTTCACTAACTTTATTTTTTAGTTCGCCTATTTTTTCTTTTGTAAGTGTTTCGGTATTTTTTTGCGCTATAATAAAGTACGCTTCATCACTATTAACATTAAATTCATAATCAGAATTACTTGTGTTAGATGGTATTAATCTCAAACGACCATTTTCGTAAATGTATGTATGTGTATTTTTGTCGGCTGAAAAATTAGATAATTTTAACTTAAATATTGGATTTTCTGAAATATTCCATCCTTCTTTGTCAATAGGAGTAAACTTAGAACCATCTTTTTTAGTAATATTTAGTTTAAATGTTTTGGCATTAGAAAGCCCCAAATCCATAATTTGACTTTCTAATATTTTATTTAAGCTTTCTTCATCAATATTAGAAGTTTTTACACTAACATTATCATCTAATAAGAATTTTTTGTTAGATGAAAGTGTTGCATTATACTCTTTCTCTGATATTGTAATCTTAGAATTAACGTTATCTAAAGTCATCTTATCAAAAGGAAGCTTATATGTTTTAGTTTCGCTAGAAATACTACCATCCGCATTGAAACTTTTCACTTTAAGAGTTAGTTCCCCACCTTCCGCGGGCACTTTTGATTCGTCAGAAAATGGATTTATCGTTAAACTATAATAAAATTCTGGTTTATACGGATCTGCATTAGCAAATCTTATTGTAGCATCTTTAGAAGAAAACGTCGGTTCACTTCCATCAAGGGTATATTTAATATGACGTGTTTGTGTATTAATAAGATTTTTTCTCTCAAAAGCAACATCTATATTAAAGAAATAATTATCAGCTAACTTAAATTTATCACCATTGATACCATTATATGGTGAATAAGAAATTCCATTTTTAGAAAAATCAAGCGGTTGTTTCTTATCTCCTGCTTTCTTAATGGTAACCCCTCGTAAAACTGGTTTAATAGCTACTAAGTTTGGAGCGTCAACAGTTGTATCTTTTTGAACAATATTTTCTTTATCACTCCAAGTAATTGTCCCGTATTGTGTCACCATTCTTGCTGGATACTGAAAATCCCCAAATATAATCACTTGTTTTTTCCCTGTTACAGGTATTTTAGCCTCAGAAATTTCATAAACAGTATCATTTTCTCCTTTGGCAACAACTGTTTCTAAGACTTTTGTTTCAGGCGTTTTTCTGTCACCCTGGCTAGCATTTTCAGAGAAAGCATATTTTATATTCTGCAATCCATCATTATTTCGACCTTCCCCAACTTTACTATAATATTTTAACAACAAGTATTGTTCATTATCTTTTGTAACTAATTGTCCAATAGTATCAACATTTTTACGTACTTTAGGTGTTGTTACTGTATCATCCTTAACCTTTATTTCTACATATTTACTTTTTTCAGTATTTGGTACACTAGGTTTCTCATCTAACTGTATAGTTTTAAGATTATTAAAATCGTATGTAAGAGTAACGTTTTGTGTCCCTGAGCCAAGAAATTCCATAACAGGTACAAAAACTTGTCCATATGTAGTCAATTTCTTATTGTTATCAATTTTCCCTTTATCTACTTGATACTCAATAGTTTTTGGATAAGCTGTACGATCTGGATATTTTTTCTTGTATGTTTCAAAAAATTCATCCTTTTTATCTGCAGAATAATATTCCTTTATTGTCGTCTCTTTAAATTCATCATCACGAATATCATCTAAAGGATTTTGATGCTTTCCTCCTGTTTTATCTCCATAATAATACTTAAGATTACCCAAATATCCAGTAAGATTGTTTAATGTAATAGGTTTAAAATTTAAACTAACTGTATACTTTCCATCTTTCACAGTTAACGTTGCACTTTCTGAAACTGCGGCATTAGCCATAGAAGGTCCCCCTGTGTAAAAATTCGTCAAATTCACAGGTACAGAGTATTTTCCGTTTTTAAGATTTTTTACGTCTACTTCGCCCGTTTCTACTTTTTCAACATTATTATCCAATAATGTTTCCGAGCTAGCTGCAGCTGAAGATTCTAGATTTGTTTTTTGAGCAAATGCTATATTATGATTAGAAATAGACTGTGGCATCGATGTAATAATAACTCCAGCAAATATCATGAGTAATATATTATTCTTTTTCATGTTTTCACCTCTTATAAATTATTTGAAAAGACTATTTAGCAACCCTTTATATCCCTGATAACAATAAAAATTTAATTGATAAAGATAACTATTATCAATGTAAAAGGCTAAAAAAAATTGCTATAGGCTCCCTTCTATTCTATCATATTATAAAGGTAGTCGCAACAAAAAACAAAAATTAGTTAATATAGTACGCTTTATCCGTACTATTACAACAAAAAAAAGCTCTAATGCAATATATTACAGAATAATATATTGTTTAGAACTTTTTATTTATATCAATTTTAGATATTAAACTTTTCTAATACAAAGTGACTTCCATCAAATCGTAAAATATTCAATGCCGTATTTTTTATAAGCTCTCTTGTTTCAGGATATAAACCTAATTCTCGTAGAAAAATACGTATCAAAGCTCCATGACAGACTACAAGTATCGTTTTATTATTGTAATCTTCATACTTATCTAAAAAGAAAGAATGTGCTCTCTTATAGACATTTTCTTCTTGTTCAATTGTTTCTAAGTTTGAACCTGTATCTAGCGCTTTGAAATATTCATCGAATGTTGAACCTTCAAAATCTCCAAAATACTTTTCAATTAACCTTGAATCAGTTACTAAATCTAGACTTTCATTTTGGCTATTGTTAGAATTGTCAAGCATAAGACGTGCTGTTTCCAGCGCTCTTTTTAGCGGACTACTAAAGACTGCATCAATATCAAAGTCGGTGATTTTTTGCCCAGCATTTATAGCCTGCTCTTTCCCCGTTTCATTTAAAACAATATCACTATGACCTTGAATAAGTTTATTTTTATTAAAGTCGGTCTCACCGTGCCTTACTAATAATATTTTCATAAGTACGATCTAATTATTCGAAAATAAAATCTTCGTCTTCGATTGACTCAACGTTCATACTAACTACATATCCGTCTCCTTTAACACTAAAGAAGTCGTGGTTTTTAGTAGATGTATTCATAGCATTTTCGATAATTGGGTTGATTTCTTTGTCTTCAAAGTATCCAGGATATCCTAGATTTGCTAAAGCACGATTGGCATTGTACTCAACATAGTCTTTGACCTCTTCGAATAAACCAATTTCTCCATAAATATCTTTTGTATATTTAAGCTCATTTTCGTATAAATCAAGTAATAATGTGTACATTTCTTTATTAGCTTTTTCTTGTTCTTCTGGTGTTAAAGTTTTGAAAATCTCTTGTGCATCAAAACCTGTAAAACTTCCATGAATAGTTTCATCTAATAATATCTTACGGATAATTTCTCCAGATGTTGTAAGTTTCCCTTGCCCAGCTAGATATAATGGATAGAAGAATCCACTGTAGAAAATATAACTTTCAAGGAAAACAGAAGCAACACGTGCCATATATAAATCATAAGTCGGCACTTCTGGTTTAAATAATTTTAGATAATAACTTTCGATAAGTTGTGCTTTATATTGAAGTTCTTCGTTATTTGGAACCCACTCATCTAATAAATAATCTGTTTCTTTACTAGGAATAAGTGATGTAAAGATAGTTGAATAACTTTTCGCATGCATTTGCTCCATCATTCCCATAAAGCTATAAACAGCTTGTTTTCTCATATCTTCTGTGTGAAGAGATACTAAAGGCATCCCTTTATCCCCTTGTTGAGTATCTAATCCTGTTAGACCTGCAAGAACTTTTTTATAAGCATCTCTTTCTTTATCGTTTAAGTCTTCGTTCCAGCTTTTAATATCTTTTGATACTTTGAACTCTGTATCTACCCAAAATTGAGCGATATTTTGACGCCAGTACATAAATGTTAGGTCGTCTTGTTTATTCCAGTTTACTGCTTTCATAGTTAATAATAATTCCTCTCTTTTCTATATCGAACATGATGTACATTCTTCAACTGAAAGAAGTTTGTTTCTTGTGTAGTATAGTGATTTCAATCCTTTGTGATGAGCATAAATGTAATATCTAGCTAACTCTCTTGTTGTAATATCAGAATTTACATATAAAATTACAGAGATACCTTGGTCAATATGTTCTTGGATTACCGCCATTAGGTCGATAAGTTTCATTTGATCCATTGTAAATGCTGATTTATAGTACCATTGTGTTTTTGGGCTAAGGTATGGCATTGGATAGAATGTTTCGGCATTACCATAACTTCTGCGTTCAATTTTGTCAACAATCGGTAGTACACTTGATGTTGAGTTTTGAACGTATGATATACTTTGTGTTGGAGCAATCGCCATTCTATACGCATGGTATAATCCATTTTCTTTTACTCTATTTTTTAGACTGTGCCAATCTTCTTTTGTCGGAATATAAATTCCCTCAAATAATTCTTTAACTTTCTCTGATTTTGGAAGATAATCATTTGTAATATACTTAGTGAAATATGTTCCATTGTAGTAATCAGATTTTTCGAAATCTTTAAATGTTTCTTTACGTTCTTTAGCGATTTGCATTGAGCGTTCTATAGTGTAATAGTTCATCATCATAAAGAAGACATTAGCAAAATCTTTTGCCTCTTCACTATCATAAGCGATTAAGTTTTTCGCTAAGTAACCGTTTAGGTTCATCGCCCCAAGCCCAACAGAGTGGAACTCTTCGTTTGCTTTTACTACACCAGGTGCATTTTTAATTTTTGTTGAATCACTAACAAATGTTAAAGCATCCATGCCTGAATAGATTGACTCTTTAAGTTTTTTGCTTTCCATTACATTAACAATGTTTAATGAAGCAAGGTTACATGAAATATCACGTTTGATAACATCACTTTCGCCATAGTCTTTAATTACAGAAGTTTCTTGAAGTTGGAAAATTTCTGTACATAGATTACTCATTTTAACTTGACCAATTTCGCGAAGTGCATGGTTTTTGTTTGCATTGTCTTTGAACATTAAATATGGATATCCTGATTGTAATTGTGTTTGCGCTATAAGGTTAAGCATATCACGCGCATCAAATTTACGCTTAATAATATTTTCATTAGCAACGAACTCATCATAGTATTCTGCGATATCAATATCATCTAATACTAAACCATACTCTTCATAAATAGAATGTGGCCCGAACATATAAAATTCTTTGTTCTCACGTGCTAAATCAAAGAATAATGACGGTACAATAATACCTGTAGAAATAGTTGGTAAACGTAATTCTTCATCGGCATTAACTTTTTTCGTATCTAAAAATTCTAACACATCATAGTGGAAGATATTTAAGTATACCGCTCCTGCTCCAGGGCGTTGTCCAAGTTGATCTGCATAAGCAAAACCTTGTTCTAATGATTTGGCCACTGGAATAACACCTTTTGCTACCCCTTTTATACCTTTAATACTTTCACCACGCGCACGAAGTTTTGATAGGTTAATCGCAACCCCCCCACCAATTTTTGAAAGTTGTTTCGCTGTTGAATCAATGTAGTTGATAGAATTTAACGAGTCTCCTACTTCTAATAAGAAACAAGAAACTAACTCTCCACGACGGCTTCTTCCAGAGTTTAGGAATGTTGGTGTTGCTGGCTGTAATCTTTGTTCAAGCATTGAAATCATAAGTTCTTTAGCTAATGCTGTATTTCCATCACCAAGATACATTGCTACAATAAATACGTGTTGATTAAAGTTTTCTAAATATTGTTTTTTATCGTTAGTTTTTAATGCATAATCTTTGTAGAACTTACTTGCTGCCATATAGCTCTTAAACTCAAATTTGAAATTTTTAGCAAGCTCTAGACATTCTACTATTTCATCTTCAATATATTTATCAAAAATATTATAATAGAAGTTTTCTTCTACTAAATATCTTAATCTTTTCATTTCTGAACTGAATTTTACAGTTTTATAGTCAACTTCACGAAGAAATTCTGCAATAGCTTCTTGGTCTTTTTCTAACTTGAAAAATCCATTTTCTCCTCTTTTAGTTACTTCATTATTAAGCTCTATATGATTAAATTTCTCCATTATCAACACTCTCCAAATATATTTTTCTAAATTTTATTAAATCTTTTGTATTCCCATGTAATTCTATTTTCATCAGTAGCGGGACATTATATTGCTCACTTATTATTTCAGCAGCTTTCGCAAATCTATTTCCCCAATTTTTATTTCCACTTCCCACTACTCCTTTTAGGTGCTTGTGATTTTCTCCTAAGAATCTCTCAACATCTTCTGGGACTTTTCCAAAACCAATAGTTGGCGTTATTAGTATATAGTCAAAATCAACCTCATAATCGATTTCCCATAGGTCTATAACATCTTCTTCTGGTAGTTTACACATCTCCACAAATCTTTTGCAATTGCCTGTTAATGAAAAGAAAATTACTTTCATCTTTCTCACTCTCCCACAAAAAATATTTCCGAAATATTTCCCGGAAATTTCTAACTCAATAATAATTATACACTCTATTATTCTTTTTTTCAATAATTATTTACTTATTTTTTTTACTTTTTTTATTTTAAAAATTTATTATTTTTTTTAAATATTACTATTGTAAATTACTAGCCTTTTTCTTTTAAATTGATAGAAAATATTAAGACAAAGAATTTAAAAAAGATTTTAAGAAGATTCTATCCTCTTAAAATCTTTTTATCTGACATTTAATTATTTTTATTTGATGTTCTACGCGCAAACTCTGAAAAATAAAAGTTATCTACTCTATGGCGACTCTCATTGTAATGTAAAAAATCTGTTCCCTCGGTATAAACATCGCTTCTCAAAACTGCTATATGATGATGACCATTTAAGTCAATATACTCATGATCTTCACCATTTACAGGCTCAATTTTAAAGTCTTTATTTCCATAAGAAATTTTAATCCCTAAATCTTGTTCTAAATATTCATATAAAGATTCTTCAACACGTTTAGTAGGAAGATTCCCTATTGTATTTTTTCTAATATAATCTTTATCCAAAATTACCGCCTCACCATTGATAATACGTTGACGCAACAAGTAAGTAAGCTTTTCTCCAGGTTGAACAACACCTAACTTAACTAAAAATTCAGGAGCTTCAACTTCTTCATTTACTATTACTTTTGTCCTTGCTTCTAAACCTTGGAATTGATGACGTTCTTTAAAACTTAATATCCCCGTTACTGGTAATCTATATCTATGAACATCTAAAACTATTGAACCCTTTCCTTGTATTTTATGAATATAACCATTTTCTAAAAGCAATAGCAAGGCTTTTCTTATAGTTTCCCTAGAAACATTATATTTTTTAGCTAATTCATTCTCACTTGGTAAAATGCTATTAGCTTTGTATTGCTTATTTTCTATTTGTTCTCTTAATTCTAAATAGATCTTAAAAAACTTATTCATGATTTCCCCCAAAATAAATAATTATGTGTATACATTTTAACATAATTTTACATAATAGCAAACGGTTTTTACTCAAAAATTCCTATTATTTAAACTATTTTTCGTTATTTGCTGTAAATATATAAATTAATAATATTTTCAACAATTTATTAGCCAATATATTTTTTCTTTTTACACATTTAATTGGTATGTTATAATATTTATTGTGGAGGTACAACTATGAAAAACTTTTTCACTTATAGTATTATTACTATTCAAAACTTTGCTTTATTTATATTCAGTATTTTAGCAATCATTTTTTATACTTGTTTTAATCTTGATTTTTATAAAAATTTCTATGAAAAGGAGAATTTGGCACCTTCTATAAATACAACTAACTCTGAACTAATAGATAACACAGAAAATTTGCTAGCATATTTAAAAGGTAATGCTTCATTAAATAAAAATTGGTTTTCTGATAAAGATATACTACACATGGTTGATGTTAAACATCTTTATGATGTTAGTTTCAAGGTGATGATTATTTGCTTGATAATCTTTTTTATAACTACGATAATCATTATAATTACTAAAAAAACTAAAACTTTACTTTATATCACAAAAGCATTTAATAAAACTTTAACCATATTTATCTTGTTAATTGCTATACTTACCGGTATTATTACTTATAACTTCAATTCGTTTTGGATTAAGTTCCACACTATCTTATTTTCAAATGACCTGTGGTTACTTAGTCCAGATGAATCTAATTTAATAAAAATGGTCCCTGAAGAATTTTTTATAAGTTTAATTACTAGAATAATCATTCATATTTTTATAGTGTTTTTCTTATTGTTAATAACAAATATTGTTCTTAAAAGAAAAATTGTGTCTAAATAAGCTATTTAATTATATTCAACATAGGTCTGTTCTTATTAAAATCTTGTGTTTTAAAATTTTATTTATTTATAGAATGTGATATAATTGTTTTTATCTTAATGCAATAATAAATTGATGAAAGGAAATATAATGGCTAGAAATGATAAAGATGTAGTTACTGAAGACAAAGTAACGTTTAGAGTATGTGATGCCTGCCTAGGAGTTAACCTTAAAACTTTGATTCCTAAGCTTAAGAAAAAAGCTCCTAATGCTGAGTTCATTATAGGTTGTCAATCATACTGCGGTCCCGGTAGAACTCAAACATTCACCCTTGTTAATAGTAGAATTTGTATTGCCGATACTGAGGTTGAGCTTATGCCTTTAGTGGATGAAAAACTTCGTGATAGAATGAGCGCCGAAGATGAAGAAAAATATAGAAAACGTCTTGAACGTCGTCTTGAAAGAACATTTTATTTTATTGTTCCTGAAAATACTTCTATTAAAATAGGAGAAGAGATAGATATAAGTTCTAATGGCGTTATTGCCCGTAAAGCAGGAAAATCATATCTTGATGAACTTATTATAGAAGGACAAGTAGACAATACTACCCCTGGAACTTATGATATTATTTATAAAATAAATATTGATGGTAAGGAGCACAAACGAACTCGTACTATTACTGTAACAGATGAAAACAGCTAATATGTTTTCCAAAGAACATATAATTAACCCTTTTTTTAGAATAATAATCTAAAAAAAGGGTTAATTTATAGCTCTAAACGAACTAAAGTTATTTTATTTTTTTTGAAAATAGCGTTTACTTTTTGTGTAAATGTGTTATAATATAATTAAAGATAAATAGGTTGGAGGTTTTAATTATGGAAAACAAATATTCTAAAATACTAGTTGCTGTTGATGGTTCTAAACAAGCTGAGTGGGCTTTTAAAAATGCCGTAGCTATAGCACAGAGAAATGAAGATGCAGAATTATACATTGCCTCTGTTATTGATGCGACAATTGCTACTTCTGGTTTATCAGATCCATATATCTTCAACTCATTCTACAAACGTACTAAAGAATTAGTTGATAGTTATGTTGAATCTGCTAAAAAAGATGGGCTTACTAAAGTCTTTGGTATTGTTGAACAAGGTATTCCAAAAATCGTGTTAAGCGAAGACATCGTTGATGAAAAAGAAATTGACTTAGTAGTTTGTGGATCTTCTGGTTTAACAGGATTCAAACGTATGCTTATGGGTTCAGTATCTGAAGGTATTGTTAGATACGCTAAATGTGATGTAATAATCATTAAACAACGTTCTATCCCTGAAGATTTTGAAGCTACTATCGCTAAAAAATTCCAAGAAGATCAAGATAAATAAAATAATTTTAATACCCTTAGATGAAAATTTATCTAAGGGTATATTTTAATTTCAAAAACAAGCTACTATTCTATAATAGTAACTTGTTTTTTGTTTCATATAATTATTAGTTATTTTCTTTTAAGAATTCAACAGTTTTTTGGATGATTAACTCTCCACGAAGATCTTCAACGCTAATACGTGTTCTTACACCTTCTTCTGTCATATTATACATAGTTGCAAGTTCTTTTACTTCTGCATCGATATCAGCATCTGTTACTTCAACTTTCTCAACTTCCGCAATTTCACCTAATACGAATGAAGTTTTGATTTTATTTTCAGCGTCAGAACGCATCTCTGCTTTAAGCTCATCAGCACCTTTACCTGTGAATTGTTCATATAATTCAAATGATAATCCTTGACGTGATAAGTTCCCAGCGAATTGTTCGAACATAGAATTAACTTCTTGATCGATTAGTTTTGTCGGTACTGTTAATTTTGCATTTTCAACAGCTGTAGAAATCACTTTGTCAGAATAAGCTTTTGCAGCCGCTTCTTCTTTTTGAACTTTGATTTCTCCTCTTAATTTTTCTTTGTATTCAGCTACTGTTGAAGCTGCTTCTTTTGAAAATTCTTTAACAAACTCATCTGTTAACTCTGGTAAAACTTTTTCTTTTACATCGTGAATTGTTACTTCAAATTTTGCTTCTTTTCCTGCTAAATCAGCTACTTGATAGTTTTCTGGGAATGTTACATTAACTTCAGTATCTACTGGGGCAACTTTCCCTTCTAATTGATCTTCGAATCCTGGGATAAACGAACCTGAACCTAGCTCTAACTCATATCCTTTAGCTTCTCCACCTTCGAATGCTTCATCTCCGATGAATCCTTTAAAGTCGATAACTACGATATCTCCTTTTTTAGCTTCACCTTCTTTAATTTGCCATTCAGCTTGGTTGCTTAGTAGTCTTTCTAATCTTTCTTCTACATCGGCATCAGTTACTTCCACTTCTTCTTTTTTAATTCCTAAGTGTTTATATTCACCTAATTCTACATTTGGTTTTACAGTAACTACAGCTTCAAATGAAACTCCATTTTCTTTGCTAATTTCTTTAACATCGATATCTGGCATAGCTAATGGTGAAACTTTTAACTCATCAATAGCTTTAGTATAAGCAGCTGGTAACACTGCATCTACTGCATCTTGGTATAATGCTTCTTCACCATACATTTTGTTAAATACGGCTCTTGGTAATTTACCTTTTCTAAATCCAGGCGCATTAACGCGTTTTACAGCGCGTTTGAATGCACTATCTAATCCTTTCGCAAACTCTTCTTTTGATGCTGAAAATGAAATAACTACTTTTCCATCTTCTTGATTTAAAATTTGTGACATTTATTCTTCCTCCAAAATACTTTTTAGTATTACAAAAATATTAGTATAAAATACTAAAAACTCTTGATTAATTATATAGTAAATGTAGTAAAAAGTCAATTGTTAGTGTTGGAAAATGTACTCTCTAAAAGTTTTCTCAATATATTCTTCAGCAAATCAGGTACAATATCTAGCGCTTTTTCTAATACACTAAAAAATAATAACTTCAATTAACTATATTTTTACTATTATCTCCCATTTAGATATTTATTAAAGTCTTTTATCAATATATCGTTTTGTCTATATTCAGGATAATAGTATTCTAATAATTTGTAAAATCTAGGAGTATGATTAATTTCTAAAAGATGTGTTAATTCGTGAACTACGATATGTTCAAGACAAGATATCGGATATTTTACAAGTTCTTCATTTATCCATATGCGCTTAGCTTCTAAATTACATGTCCCCCAACGTGTTTTCATTTTTTTTATGCGTAACTCATTCGCCTTAACATTCATTATTAGTTCATATTTTTTTATAAAATAAAGGCTTTGCTGGCGAAGTTTTTCTCTTATACCCTTTTGAAATATTTTCTCTCTATCTTGGTTTTCATCTTTTACAACTAATACTATTTTTTCTTCTGTTATTATCAAAGTGTTTTTATTAGAATTTACAACCTCTACAGGCAGCTCTTGCCCGAAAACAAAATAAGTTTCCCCTGTTTTATACTCTCTTTTTTTAGGTGAATTGTTGATAATATTATTTTGACGTCTTTTTAGTTCGGCTATATTATCATGTATCAATTTTTTTATTATATAATTTGGCATTCTAAGAGGAGCTTTGACAACTATATCACCATTTTTTTCTACTCGAAGATAAATATTTTTCATACCTTTACGGTATTTTATAGTAATATCTAGCCCTTCTACTACTAATTTTTTATTCACAATAATAAGCCTCCCTTCGTCTTATTATTTCAACTCATTCCCTACTAGCGCTGTTCCTATTCTTATATGGGTTGCGCCTTCTTCAATCGCTATTTCGTAATCATTACTCATCCCCATCGATAAAAATTCACACGGAGCATATTCTAAACATAAACCTTTTATTTCATCACGAAGTTCCCTTAATTTTCTAAAACAACTGCGCAATGTTGCCTCATCTTCTAGAAATGGAGCCATTGTCATAAGTCCAACAACTCTAATTTTTGGGTATTTTTCTAAACCTTTAACGAACTCTAATACCGCTTCAGGTGTTAAACCATGTTTACTTTCTTCCCCAGATGTATTAACCTGTACAAAACAATTAATTACGTGTTCTGCTCTTTTTTCTATTTCAACCGCTAAACTCTCACGATCTAAAGCATGAAAGTAATCTACTTTATTTATTGCGTCTCGCACTTTTCTTGTTTGTAAACTACCTATCAAGTGCCAAGTAGCTTCAGGAAACTTTTCTTTTCTTTCAATATAATTAACAGCTCTATTTTCTGCGAAATTGTGAACACCTGCTACTTGTGCTTCTTTCACACGCTCATCACCAACATATTTTGTTACAGCTATTAAGGTAATATCTTCAAAATTTCTACCGCTTTTTTGACAAATATTTTTTATATCGTTATTAATTTTCTCTAAATTGTTTTTTACATTCACCTTTATTACCTCTAAATTTAGTCTATAATATCATCTTACCATATTTTAAGCAAAAATATAAGGAGCAGGCTAATTGCACTAGACCCTTTCTATCACCAAAATGCCTAGTACTATAACTCTACTCCTTGTGTTTATTATTTTATTTTTTAGCGACTAACTCCAAAGTTTTTCCTTCTATCTTTCCTATAGTTTCAGGTGTATATTTTCCTTCTACCCAATCAAGAACTTGGTCATTATAATAATCACTCATAAAGTGGCCACTTTGTCCTGGACCAACTACATGATATCCTACTTTTGTATCGAAATCATAAACAAATCTCCAAGAAGCACCATGATTTACCAAACCATCGTCAGTTTGTTTAGCTGCTTGGACAGTTACTTTAGATCCTGAAATCGGATATTCTTTTGGATTTAAGAAATACGCCAATATATCTGAAGATTTTGATAATGGATGTCTAAAACCTAATTTGTGATTAGCTCCCCACTTCCATGAATTTACATTTTCACCATATTTTGTTTTAAGTTCTGATATAGCTGTATTTAAACTTTCTTCTAAAACCTTATTAAGTCCACCTTTTTCTTCAATAAGATTTATTTTCTTACCTGTAAGAGCATCTCGTAAAATCTTATCAACATAGCTTTCTTTATGCGGCATAAATTTATACGCTTCAGGACTCATCTTATCTTTTAGGATTTTTTCACGAATAACTCGCATCCATGTATCATATATTAACGGTGCTGCTTCATCTTTATTATCCATGTAATCCCAACTATTTAATTTATTATATACATCTTTGTTAGAGACTGATGTGTTTTTCAATAAATCTTTTAAAAATTCCTGTGCATATAGATTTTTGGTATCCATTTGGAGATTTTTCATATCATCTACTGTTAAATCATTCTTAGCTTTTAACACTTCATCAATTCTTGCTTTTCTATACGGTTGTGCCCAAACGTTTGAAGTATGATAATCTGTTTTATATGTTTCTGTATTGGCAGTCGCAATAAAACCTTCTTCTGGATTAATAACTTTCGGTAATTTATCAAAAGAAATATAACCATCCCATCCGTATTCACTACTATATCCTGGAACTGGTAAATTCCCATCACCTTTTTTGCGAATAGGGACATTACCGTTTGATTTATAGCCAATATTACCTTCCTTATCTGCAAAAACAAAGTTTTGAGCTGGTGCTTTAAAGTCTTCTAATGCTTTTTCAAACTCTGTCCAGTTTTTAGATTTATCAATTTTTAAAATTGCTTCTAATTCTTGTGTTGACTCTAAAGCTGTCCATTGCATAGAAAAACTCTTATTAGTCTCTCCAAGAGGTTTTAATAATTCATCAATAATTGGACCATGTTTTGTTCTTACTACATCAAATTTTTCATCATTTCCATTTTTAACTTTTATATTATAAGAATCTACCTGTGCATCGTAGTACTTTCCATCATATTCAAAACGATGTGGGTTATTTGCATCACGTTTTTCTATGTATAAATCTTGAACATCAGGACCAAAATTAGTAACACCCCAAGCTATATGCTCATTATGACCTAGAATAATTCCTGGGATACCTGGGAAAATAACACCAGAAACTTTGTTGTCAGGAGTATTTAGATTCATTTGATACCATACTGACGGTGTTGCAAGCCCTAAGTGTGGGTCATCAGCTAGTAAAGGTTTCCCTGATTTTGTCTTCTTCCCAGAAACTACCCAGTTATTACTACCATTTTCCATAGGTGGACGTTCTGTATTAGCTACCTTCTCATCTACTTTAACATCTATACCTAGGTTAGCTTTAATAATATCTTCATTATCTTTATTTTTCGAAAAGCTTTCCGGCAATAATTGTTTTAGATTTTCTTCTCCTAAATTATTTAGAACCCAAGAGTTAAATCCTAAGTGATCCCAATGTCCTCCAAGGTCATAAGCCATATACTTCCCAATTGTTAGCGAATCAATAGCTGTCCATTTTTCTGGTTTATAATTTAATAAAGAAAACTCATATGATAATTTATTATTTTTTACCGCCTCATCAATATAAGCGTTAACTCCTTCTGCATAATCCTCCAAGATTTTTTTAGCCTCATCTGAATAGCCTGCATATGAATCCTCTGCTGCTTTACGCAATGAAAATACTAAAAACTTTTTATCTGTTTCTAAAGCGGCTTTCCCTACAATTTCAGATAATCTACCACTCGCTTGTCTACGAGCTAAATCCATTTGAAACAACCTATCTTGAGCATGAACATATCCTTGTGCTCGATATAAATCTTTTTCATTTTGTGCTTCTATCGTCGGAATACCTTTGTTATTGCGAGTTACTTTGACATTATTTTCTAAAAAATTCACCTCGACTTTTCCTTCTATCGTCGGTAATGACTTATTCACAAAATAATATCCATAACCTGCACCAATAACTAAAAGTGCCAATAATCCTATTACTAATCTTTTAATAATTTTAAATACTTTTTTACTCATAATACCTCCTACTATTTTCTTATGAACTAGTATATTTTTCAATTATAGTAATAATATTACTGTTTTGCAAATGGAGTTTTCTTAAGAAATATACGCTTAATACATAGATATTCTATATTAAACTTCTAATTTTTATATATAATGGATAAAGTATATCTTTTATTTTTTTACAAATCAATATTTACTTTTTATATTCATTCTTTCTACTCATCATTTTATTTTTAATGTTTTTCATATTTTACAAATATAATCTTATCGTTCTCCTTTAATTTAATTATATTTTTATAAAAATTTTTAAAAAAGGTTTGAAGTAAAAATACTTCAAACCTTTTTAAACACTATTATATTTTTGTGAATTCCTCTTTAATATTATTCTAACACCTAAGAAGAAGTATATAATACAACTTATAAATAAAATTCCTAAGCTAAAAATAAGTAATAAAATGCTATATACTAACAATAAAAATGCAACAACATTATGATTAATATTTTTCTTGAATAACACATATATTAATAATAAAAATAGTACTATTAACAATGCAAAATATGGCCAAGCAAGTTGTCCCATTACTTGAAAAATAAAATGCATATCTTTTGTCGAAACATTAGCACTATCTTGTGTTAATCTTGTTTGCTCACGAATCTGATTAACAATCTTTATTCGTAGATATTCATTTCCTACATACTCTTTAAATATACTTATCATTCCGCCAATAAAGACTACATAAGCAATATACACAATACTTGAAATAACTAATAAAGTTTTTTCTGATTTTTCAAAAAACATTATTTATCACCTTTTGTCTTGCATTTAGCACATATCCCATAAAACGATAATGAATTATCTTGCACTTCAAAAGAATATTCTTTCTTCATATATTCGATAAGTTTATTGAAAATCGGATTTGAAACTTTTTCTATCGTGTTACAGTTAGTACATATTAAATGATGATGTAGTTGACCATCAACACTTTGTCTTAAATGATACTTAGAAACACCATTGCTGAATGATATTTTTTCCAAAATTTTTAATTCATAAAAAATATCTAATGTTCTATATACTGTTGCTATACCAATATCTGGTGTTTTCTCTTTTAAGATAAAATACAATTCCTCTGCACTCAAATGCAGCTCGCTATTCTCTACTAAAATCTCAACAATTTTCTCTCTTTGTGGTGTGAGTTTATATGGAGATTTTTGAATAATTTTTATTATTTCATCATAAATATTCATATATTATTTCGTGCCTTTCCTATTTTTTAAGTACGCTAATGCCAACATAGTCTTACTGTCAGTTATAATATTTTCATCAAGAAGTCTAAAAGCTTCATCTAATGGGTATTTTTTTAAATTAATAAATTCATCATCATCAGGATTTTGTTCTCCTGCATGTTCTAAACCATCTACAAAGTAAATGGTAATCAACTCTGAACTGTATCCTAACGCTACATGAACATCACAAAGCTTTTCTAATCTATCCTCAGTTACCAGATATCCTGTTTCTTCCTGTAACTCTCGTATTGCAGAAAGCTTTTTATTGTCTTCTCCAGGTTCTAATTTTCCTGCCGGTATCTCTAACGTTACAGCTTCAATTGCTTTTCTATATTGTTCAACTAAAATTACTTCATTATCTTTTGTCAACGCAAGAACTGCTACTGCTCCCCTATGATTTATAAGCTCACGTTTTGACACTTCTCCATCAGGCAAACTTACTGTATGTACCTCTACATCAAGAACTTTACCTTTAAAAATTTTCTCAACAGATATTGTTTTTTCTTCTAAATCTTTTCTCATAACTTCCTCCAATTACTTATAAATTATATTCAGCAAGATCATGGGCAATTGATACTTTAATAGTTTTATCTATTTTTTCTACCACGCTTTTTTCTGTATCAACATCATATCTTGCACTTATATGCGTTAAAAATAATCTTTTTACTGTACTCTCTGTAATAAAGTTTTCTATATCCAAAATACTTAAATGATAATTTTTCCTAGCATGATGTGCATCTTTTTCATCTAAATAAGTACACTCTGAAATAATAATATCACTATTTTTCACAAACTCATTTAGCTGTGGAAAATATCTCGTATCTGAAATAATTACAATTTCTTTTTTTGGTTTATCTTCCGATAAAAACTCAGAAGAATTATATGTAGTTCCGTTGTAAACAAAACTATCCTGTTCTTTTATATTTTTATAAAATGGTCCCGGCATTATCCCTAATTTTTTTAATTTTTCCGCATCTAAGCTTCCCTTTTGATTTTTAAAGATAATTTTATAGCCAAAACACTCTATATTGTGGTTTAGAGGATAGGCGGATACTACTACAGTTTTATTATCTATTATACACTGTTCGCTAGAAAATTCAACGTATTTAACATCAAAGTTAAGTGAACAATGTGTGAACAGAAGATTTTGTTCAACAAATTGCCTTATTCCTACTGGACCATATATTGTTACTCCCGATTCCTTACTGTCTAAAAGAAAATTACGCGAAGATAAAAAGCCGATAAGACCTAATATATGATCAGCATGCAAGTGACTAATAAATATTTTTGTTATTTTAGTTGGTTTAATATTCGTTCTTATAATTTGATGTTGTGTTGCTTCTCCGCAATCAAACATCCAACACTCCTTTAGCTCTTGCATAAAATTAAAAACCAAGCTTTGCGTATTTCTAAATTTTGCAGGGAGTCCTGCTCCTGTTCCTAAAAATTGTAGTTTCATATGTTCTATCCTCCTTTCAAATTATTCAGATTTGATATTATTACCTTGTTCTTTAGTATACTCTGTAGAAAAACTTCAGAGTGGAAATACTATCTTCTCTGAAGTTTTCTTTTTATAGTTTTACTACAAAAACCTGGGCATCTTGTAAACAAGTAATAACATGCTCAACCCCTGCTGGTATTTCTAATAGTTCAAATTCATTAACTATTTCTACTTGTTCATCATAAGCAACTGTGATTTTACCACTAATATTTAATAATAATATTGTTTTATCATTGCTATATGAATCAGTTTGATTTCCTGTTTTCAGGTTCATATGAACTACTTGATAGCGTTCATTTTCTAAAATTATTCCACCTAATAATGTATTTTTATCTAATTTTACTTTTTTCATAATAATTATCTTCCTTTACGTTTATATAATCCATCTTCTTCTATCATTATCAATTTATTTTTAAATAATCTTCCAACCGCTCGTTTGAAACTTCCCTTACTCATGCCAAGCACAGCTTTAATATCTTCTGGTGACGATTTATCAGTAAATTCGCAGTAGCCATTATTTTCAATATAGTCCATAATAGCTTGACCGTCACTATCCATTCTTTCATGAGCACGCGGTAAAAATGAGCCGTTAACTTCGCCATTATCTTTAACCCCAATAACACGCAAAGTAACTTTTTCTCCAAGTCGTGGTTCACGTTCACGTTCACTTTCATGAACAAAAATCTTATAACCATCTTTCGATAATAGGAATGTCCCTATACGCATCAAACGATATGGATATGCCTCTATATCTTTATTTTTCAAACTCTTTGGTGCTTTTGAGTAAAGAGAACTTATAATAGTTTCTGTCGCAAGACGCGCAAACAATTGTCCACTAAAATCACGGCGTAGAGTTATGAATAATTCATCCCCCTCTTTTGGCCAAACACTCTTTAATTTTGGTAAATCTTCTCCTAGAAGAGGAATTTCACGAGAAAATCCAATATCTAATCCTACTCTATCTTCTTCTACTTTTACAACTTTACTAAAAGCATAATCACCATAGATAACTTCTGGAATATTTGGTGTTGCGAATAATTTTCCACTTCTTGAGGGATAAACAAACATAGAATATTCTTCGCCAACTTCATAGTCATCTAAACTCTCTACATCTGATTCATTACAACTTATTTCTTCATCGCTTGGCCCTTTAAAAACTAATGACGAACTCTTTTTCTCCACTAGCTCCAAAAAGTGAATTTCTCCTGTTATATACTTAATATCTTCTTTTTCCATCTAATACCTCTTTCTTTTATATTTTAACTATTATTCTAGATTTATTCAATTACTTATATCAATTCATACTTCTATTTATTTCATAAAAAAAAGGCTGACACCCAATATCAACCTTTAAATCACGCGGTAAAAGCAGTATCAAGGTGTACTTACTTAACCATATTCTTTATTTGTTCTAATTGATTTACTCTTATCTCCTTAGGGAGGAACCTTCTTATTTCATCTTCATTATACCCTACTTGTAATCTTTTATCATCTACTATGATAGGTCTTCTAAGCATCCCTGGATTATCTTGAATAACTTTATACAACTCTTGAATCGACATACTCTCAATATCTAGATTTAATTTTTGGAAAGTTTTTGATCTAAAAGAAATAATATCCTCTGTACCATGCTCTGTAATAGATAAAATATTTTTAATTTCATCCGTTGTCAGTGCCTCAGAAAAAATATTTCTCTCTACAAAGTCAATATGGTTTTCTATAAGCCAAGCTTTTGCTTTTCTACAAGAAGTACAACTAGGCGATGTAAACAATGTAACAACCACCAGCACTCACACTCCTTTATAAAAATAACATTAATATTTTTATAATTCTATATACTATTATATTATACTACATATATACTCCTTTGGCAATATAATATTGAAGAAATATTTTACTTTGCCAACTGAAAACACTTAAATAATATGTCCTTAATAATAAATGTTTTTAATAAATTAATAACTAGTTTTTTTAGCTATTTAATTAAATATTTCATTAAATAATTTTATCATATAGCATAAAATTTCCGATTAAAATTCTAGTAGATTTGTATGACAAATTATCACTAACTCCTTGACCTATAATGTGAAATTGACAAACAAGTATCCATGTGTTAATATATAACTATGCCAGCATGGCGGAATTGGCAGACGCACTGGACTCAAAATCCAGCGATGGCAACATCGTGCCGGTTCGACCCCGGCTGCTGGTATAATGATTAAGACAAGGTTTTTTAAACCTTGTCTTTTTGTTTTTTATACTTTTTTGAAATGAAAATTACTAAAAATTACTACTTTATAATAACTCATCTAATTTATTACCTCCAGCTATTTTGCTTTACAAGGTAGCGGGTTTGTGATACTATTATGTATAACAAGATAGTTCTTTCAAATAAGATTTTTCAACTCGTTGAAAGGAGATTTTTAATGGAGATTAACACTTCTCAAATATTAAAAGGAACTTTAGAAGCATGTATACTTCAACTAATAAAAAATAAAGATATGTATGGTTATGAAATTACGGAACAACTTTCCAAATATGGTCTAGATATAGTTGCTCAAGGAACTATTTATCCATTACTTATGAAATTAGAAAAAGAAAATTTGGTTGTTAGTTATTTAAAAGAAAGTAACTTTGGGCCTCCTAGAAAGTATTATTCGATTACTGAGGAAGGTAATAAATATATATTTAATTTTAAAGACGTATGGAAAAATATAAGTACAACAATAACTGAGATTTTAAAAGATGATTAAGATAGGGAGGAATTACTATGAACATCGGAAACTTATTAGAATATAATAATAAACTAAGAATGCAACTTAATGAAGAAAATAAAAAATATTATGAAAAACTTTTGATTACCTGTCGAACGAAAGCTATAGCGGCTAATGAGACTGCACTAGAAATTCAATTATTAGAAATATTACAAGATTTAATTACATATCAAAAGCAAGGAAAAAACTTTCCTGAAACTTTTGGTAATGATATAAACAAACTATCTGATTCGATAATTAAATTATTACCAAAAGAGAACAAAACAACTACATATCGATTTATGTTATCCTATATCTTAATTTTAATAATAAGTCTTTTATTTCCTTCAATTTTCACTAAAAGCATCCAACCGTACTTAACAGTATTTTCTATTTTGGTACTAATTTTAGGATCTGGTATGTGCATTTATCTACTACTTTATAAAAAAACAGAAAAAAATAAATGGCTAATTTACTTTACATCTCTTGTATTATTTGAAATATCTTTATTCTTAGTCACAATATTAGAAAAATTAAATGTATTTCCTTATTATCTAACTGTAAGAATTGAACTTTCAAATAACTTTTTATACCTCTATGCTACCTTTAGTATGCTAGCAATTACTTATGTTTATTTAACTTTTAAAAAATACTATTCTAAAAAATTATAATCTATTATGCTCGACAACAATTCGTCGAGCTTTCTTTTCTGAAAAAGTTCACCTATAGCAAATAATTTTATTTTAAAAATAACATTTTTATTCTTGAATAATTTTTTTAAACTTGTTATAATATTAAAACAATGATACAGGAGGTGAGATTATGCATAATTCTATTTTTGACAACTTAAAAAAGGCGGAACAAGGAGCTAAACTAAGTATTTTATCATACTTATTCCTTACTATATTAAAATTAGGAGCTGGTTTTATCTTCCGTTCTTCTGCACTTGTTGCTGATGGAATAAATAACGCAACAGACGTAATTTCTTCGATTTGTGTTCTTGTAGGTCTAAAAATTTCTCGAAAACCTGCAGATGAAGATCATCTTTACGGTCACTTTAGAGCAGAACTTATTTCAACACTTATTGCCTCATTTATTATGCTTTATGCCGGAATAGAAGTTGTAATTTACGCTGTAAAAAAAATTATAACTAATAGTTATGAACAACCTAATATATTATCAGCTATTGTTGCTTTTATAGCGTGTGTTATTATGCTTGGTGTTTATTTTTATAATATTCGTCTATCGAAAAAGTTAGGTAGTAAATCTTTACAAGCTGCAGCTTTAGATAATCTTAGTGACGCTTTTGTTTCTCTAGGTACTCTAATCGGAATTGTTGCAACATATTTAGGTTTTCCTATTGCTGATTCTATAGTGGCTATTATTGTAGGAGCGCTTATCGTTTGGACCGCAATAAATATTTTTAAAGAATCTACCTATGTTCTTACCGATGGCGTTGACACCGAAGTAATCGAAAAAGTTAATGATCTTGTCAAAGATATTGATGGTGTTATTTCTATAGTTGATACTAAAGGACGTACACACGGGTTATTGTATTTTATTGATATTACAGTTACGGTTAGCCCTACACTTAATGTTAAAAAGAGTCATGAAATCACCGCCAATATAGAGAAACAACTTGCAAGTGAATTCTATTATTGTGAAACATTAGTTCATCTCGAACCACATGGTATAGATTGTCATCCTACATTACAAGACCAATCGTAAACTACTCTCAAAAATAACTTATTATTTTTAAAGGGTAGTTTTATTTTTTTACTAGCTTCACTTGTTTGACAAATCTCACTGCTAAAAGTATAATTATTGTACATATAGAAGTATTTAGAAGCATTTAAATATTAATTTATTTTAATATAATTATTGTAAAAATATACATTGAGTTTAACTGGAGTTTATAAAATTTATGACACACGCTAAAGCAATTTTTTTTGGAGAACACGCTGTTGTTTATGGTTATAAAGGAATTACTATCCCTTTACCACAGATGACCGTTGATGTTGAACTTAAAGAAACAAATATTATACAGGAACGAGATGAAATTATATCATTTATATCAGATGTTTGTGATATTAATGACCGAACTGAAATTAATATCAATAGCACTATTCCCGTCGGTCGCGGACTTGGTTCTTCTGCTGCCCTTAGCATAGCTATAGCACGCGCGAAAAAACTAACTAACATACGTGAAATTGCTGATAAATGTGAAAAATTTATCCATGGAAATCCTAGTGGTATTGATGTTAATCAAGTTTTAAGCGATACTCCACTTTTATTTTCTAAAAAAGATGGTGCTATACCTCTAGACTTCAATCTAGACAGTTATTTACTTATTATCGACACTGGAGTCATTGGTATTACTAAGGAAACTTTAAAACATATTAAACAAAATTTTGAAAACTATAAATCATACATAGATGAACTTGGGGAAATTACTGAAAAAGTTATTGAACCATTAAAGAAAAAAGCAATTGAAATAGTAGGAGACTATATGTATAAAGCTCATAACCTACTTCAAAAACTTGGTGTTAGTCATGAAAGTAATGATGATGTAGTTAATATTTGTAAAAATAACGGAGCGCTCGGAGCTAAGCTGACTGGTGGCGGAGCTGGTGGTTGCTGTATTGCTCTAAGTAAAACAAAAGAAAATGCCGAAAAAATTCAAAATGAACTTGCAAAGAAAGGATATAAGTCATGGATAGTTACAGTTTAGGTTATGCTAATATCGCCCTAGTAAAATACTGGGGAAAAAAATCAAAAGATCCAGTCTTACCTTTTAACCCTAATATTTCATTAAGGTTAGACAACTTATTATCAAAAACAAAAATTGAACCTAGTTTAACAGATGAAGATGAGTTTTATATCAATGACGAAAAACAAAGTCAAGAAGAAGTAGAAAAAATAATGAAGTTCATCGCTAAATTCACACCTGTTGAACGTGAAAAAATTTGTATAAAAAGTTATAACACTGTTCCCACTGCAGCTGGTTTATCATCTAGTTCTAGCGGAACTATGGCTCTTGTTTTAGCTTGTAATGAATATTTTAAGTTAAATAAGACTGCTGAAGAACTAGTAGAAATCTCAAAAGAAGGATCAGGTTCTTCATGTCGTAGTTTCTACCGACTTGCCGCATGGTTAGAAGATGGTAGCGTAGAAGAACTTAGCTGTGATTTAGATTTCGGTATGATGGTACTTGTTGTTAACGAAGATCGCAAAAAAATTTCTAGCCGTATCGCAATGGAACGCTGTGTTCAGACATCCACAACTTTTGATGCTTGGGTAGAAAAAGCAAAAGAAGATTTTGTCGATATGAAGATAGCCTTAGAAAATGCAGACTTTGAAAAAATTGGAGCAATAACAGAAGAAAATGCCCTTGCTATGCACGCAACAACGACAACATCAACACCAAGCTTTACTTTCTTAACTGGTGAAAGTTATCGTGCTATGGAAATTGTTAAAACTTTACGAGAAAAAGGATATCGCTGCTATTTCACTATGGATGCAGGACCTAACGTAAAAGTTCTTTATTTGAAAGAAGATCAAGAAAAAATATATGAGGAAATTTCTAAATTATGGCAGAAAAAAATAATTTTGTGCATGGAATAGCTTATGGCAAACTCTATCTTGCAGGTGAGTATGCAATTTTAGAAGATTATTCAAAAGCACTTATTACAAGTGTAGATAAAAAAATAATCGCTTTTGTCGAACCAGCTAATGAAATTACAATTTTCGATACTGTTCATAAAATCTCAATAGGACTTTATGAAAAAAATGATAATTTCAAACTTATTCAGGAATTTCTTATATTCCTGCAACAATATACACAGAGCAAAAAAACATTTGCTCTTACTATTTACAACGAGCTACATAGCGAAGAAAAAAAATACGGACTAGGCTCTTCTGGGGCGGTCCTAGTCGCTATCGCAAAAGCTATTTTGAATTTCGAAAAGATAGCTTTTGATAATACAATCATTTTTAAGCTAGTAACACTATTTAACATTACTCATAACATCAGTGGTTCTATGGGAGATGTCGCTGCCAGCCTTACAAAAGGTATTACTTATTATCAAAAATTTAATAGTTCATCTGTTAAAGAATTAATAGCAAATCATTCTATTGTAGAAATTATTAACGCTGATTGGGACGGACTTATAATTAAAAATGTAGTGCCTAAAGCATCTATAAATATTTTTGCACGTTGGACTGGAGAATGCGTCGATACAAAAGAACACGTAAAACTTTGGAAAGAAAACAAAGATAATTTTAAAGAAGAATATTCCAAATTTGTTTCAAAGTCGAACTCTTTAGTAACTGACTTAGCAGTAAATCTATCTGATGGCAATACTTCTGAAGCACTCGAAAATTTTAGGCAATTACGAAATAACTTGCACTATCTAGAAAGTTTTTCGAATATTCCTATGGAGACTATCACAATGAAAAAGTATATTGATACTTATCCTGCTGGAAAACAAAGTGGTTCTGGTAGTGGTGATATTGTTCTTGGCTTTGATAAAAGTGATGCGCAGTTTAATTTAATATTGAATTTAGAAAAATTATAAAAATATATGATAATCAAGAAAGGATTACTATGAGAAAAAAAGATCATATCCGTCTAGCTCTTCAAGACAAAACAACCGCAACTAGTCTTGATAACTACGCAATAGACTACAACAGTATTCCACGTTTTGGACTAGCTGATATAGATACTTCAACTACAGTTTGTGGCACGAAATGGGACTTTCCATTTTTTATAAATGCTATTACCGCTGGAGGAGAAGACTGTAATAAAATAAATAACGATTTTGTTGAAATAAGTAAAATCACAGGTATCGAATTTTTCCCAGGGTCTTATTCGCCTGCATTAAAAAATGAAGAAGACGCCAAAGCTTATCCAAAAGGTTATTCTGTTAATCTTGGACTTGATAAAGAACCTTCTCTTATCTTAAAAGCTATTACTGATACAAATGCTCGTTACCTACAAATGCATACTAATCCTCTCCAAGAAATAGTTATGCCGGAAGGGGATCACAACTTTGAATCTTGGTTTACAACATTACAAGAAGTTAGTGAAAATTCACCTATCCCTGTAATATTAAAAGAAACTGGTTTCGGTATTAATGAAGAAACAATAAAACTTGCACTTGATTTGAAGCTAGCTGCTGTTGATGTTAGCGGTATGGGTGGAACAAACTTTGCACGAATAGAAAACGGGCGTCGAGATAATAAATCGGTATATTTAGAAAATATCGGTTATACTACTGCTGAAAGTCTTGAAAATGTATATCCTTATCGTGATAAAATTGATATTATCGCTAGCGGTGGTATTCGTAATCCATTAGATGTTGTGAAATGTTTAGCTTTAGGAGCGAAAGCTGTTGGGGTTTCTAAAATCTTTTTAGACATCCTAGTTAATGACGGAAAAGATGCCTTAATCGCTGAAATAGAAAAGTGGAAGAAAGAAATCAAGTTCTTAATGATTTTAATGAATGCTAAAACTATTCAAGAATTAGATGGAAAAATTAGAAAGTTAAATTAAAAAACTTATCGAGAAAATCACGATATTCTTATATCATTTTCTCGATAAGTTTTTATTTTTCTTCAAGTAATGCTATTCTTTTAATTGCTTTATTTAAATCATCTTCCAAACTATTAATTTTAGTTTTATTCTTTTGATTTTCTGCAATTAAATACCAATAAGAAATTAATAGCATAACATTCAAACAAATTATTGCAAACATAACTTCTCCTAACTTTATAAAAAAACCTCATCACGAAGATGAGGTTCTTGTCTTAAATAAATCTAAAAGAGGGAAAATTTTAGATTTTATTAATAAATGGTATATATTTTAACAATTATTAATATTTACGTTTTCTAGCCGCTTCAGATTTTTTCTTACGACGAACGCTTGGTTTTTCATAAAACTCACGTTTACGAACTTCTTGGATAGTTCCGTTTTTAGAAACAGCACGTTTAAAACGACGTAGTGCATCTTCTAGTGATTCATTTTTACGAACTACAGTTTTTGACATTGGATTTTCCCTCCCTCCGATATTACGAAATCTAATTTAAATGTAATCAAATGCTTAAATACAAAATAAATACAAAACATTTAATTAGTAAAAACTGCTCTATGAGCAATCCACTTAAATATTGTATTATATTATTGCGACATTGTCAACCTTAAACAAAGTTAATTTACTAATTTTCCAATGTTTTTTTATTAGGTTGTATCTTTACTCTTAAATCATTATTTCACGGTTAATTACTTGCTTTCAAGCCAACTATTAAATTCCTCAATAAAACTCGCATAACCTGTTTTATTTTGATAACTTGGAACTTCCGCTAAAAAGACTTGACTAGGTAATTTTTTCTGTCCTTTTTTAGTTATTAAAATAAGAGCTTTAGCCTGAGAAGAATTTTTAAACATTTCCTCCGGTAGCGTAATAACCGCATTTAAATTAATCTCTTCTTCTAAAAATTTTTTAAAATTATCTTCTAATTCCAAAATTTGTTTCGGAACAACTAACATTCCTACACCATCTTCTGTTAAGTAATTTGCCACTTGTTCAATGAATAATAAAGCATTAATACTATATCCTTCACTACTACATAGTTTATAATTTAAGCTGTTATCCTCATCTGCATAATAACCAAATGGCACATCACTAATAATAACATCTTGTTTTTTGATATTTAGAGGTTTTAAGACGTCTTGGTTAATAATTTCTGCAGGAACTTCTAATAGATTAAAAATATTTTGTTGTAATTTTACATAATTACTATCAACATCAATAGATGTAAAGTCTTTTTCTCCTTTGACCAAAGCCGCGATATTAATTAGAAAGCTACCACTACCACTAGCAAAATCAGCGATAGAAATCTTCTCTTTCCCATAAATACATTCAATTAAATGACTCACATACATCGTAATAACTTCCGGTGTAATATCATAACTTGGATTATTTAATTCTTTCAATGCTTTTAATAGTAAGAATTGATACACTTTTCTTATTGTCTCTTTGTCATAGTTATCAACAATATCAAAATAATCTTTATCATTTTCTAATGTTAAATACTTTGTCAAAGCTTCAAAATATAAACCTTGCCCTTTAGTCTCTTCTACTTGCTTATCTATTTTAAAAAATAATTTTTCTAAATCTGACATGGTGCCTCCTATTTGGATAGTTTATTCAAATACTTATTTATTATATCACGAATAAATGAATAATCAATATTTTAGTTATTCTAATCATTGTATTCAATTACAATAAAAGACGATATTTCTATCGCCTTCTCCTTTTATAGTTTCTTAATTAATCGTTTTTGAGTTTTATCACATACGTAACCAATACTTTCGTAGAACTTATGTGCTTCTTTACGGCAAACATTTGAATTAAGTCTGATAAAACTAATATTATTTTCCAAAGCATAGTCTTCTACAGAACTCATAAGTTTTTTTCCTATTCCTTGCCCTTGAAAATTGCAATCTACTGCTAATGCAAGTATATTTAAACCCGCCTCCATATATAAGCTTTCATAAGACTCTGCATGGACAAACCCTATTATTTTTCTTGTTTGTTCATTTTCAAAACCTATTATTATATGATGGTTATTATCCTTAGTTAATTTTTCTATTTGTTTTTTCACAATGTCTAGATTGACATCATACCCCAACTCATAATCACTTATTTTTTGAATCTCTTTTGCATCTAATATAGTAATATTCCTTAGCATTTTACTTACCTAAAACTATAATTTTTAAACTTACTTCGTTACTTCTTCTAAAGCAGCTTTTACTATATCAAATTCTCTTGTGCGTAATGTACGCATATCAAGAATAATACTATTATCTTTAATACGTGTGATTATAGGAATCTCAACTTCTAATAGTCTACGTTCTATTTCTGTTGCATGAAGTTTTCTATGAGTAAGTTTTACAGCGACACTTTCAAGATAACTAGCTGGATAACTTCCTCCTCCTACTTCTGCTTTATCTTCTTCTATCCTAATATCAAAATCAAGACTACTTAATTTTGTTTTTAGGACATCTGCTTTTCCAAATAAACGTTCTTTAGATAAAGAAATCATATGTAATGTTGGTATGTGTTCTAAAGCATCTTTTTCATCTAGGTATAGTTTTAATGTTGCTTCTAGTGATGCTAGAGTCATTTTATCTACACGCAATGCACGAGTAAGTTGGTTTTTTTTCATTTTTTCTATATATTTTTTCTTACCAACAATTATTCCTGCTTGAGGTCCACCTAGTAGCTTGTCTCCACTAAATGTTACAATATCGATACCACTATCTAATATTTCTTTTACCGTTGGTTCATATGGTAAGCCAAATTTTGAAAAATCAACAAATTGTCCACTTCCCAAGTCATTAATCGAAACTAATTCATTCTCACGTGCTAAATATGAAATTTCCTCATTTGATACGCTCTCAGTAAATCCTAAAATTTTGTAATTACTTGTATGAACTTTAAGTAAAGCACCTGTTTCTTCAGTAATTGCATTCTCATAATCTTTCAAATGCGTTTTATTTGTTGTACCTACTTCTACCGGTACTCCTCCACTAAGTTTGATTATCTCAGGAATTCTGAATGCTCCACCTATTTCTACCAATTCTCCACGTGATACAATAATTTCTTGATCTTTTACTAAAGTGTTCAATGTTAATAAAACTGCTGCCGCGTTATTATTAACAACAAGAACATCCTCTGCGCCTGTTAATTTTTTAATAATATCTATAAGGTGAACATAACGACTACCACGTTTTTTATTATCAATATCAAATTCAAGATTTGAGTAATTAAAAGCAACACTTTCTATATTTTCCTTTATTTTTTCACTTAATAAGCTTCGTCCTAAATTTGTGTGTAGTATTGTTCCAGTTGCATTTATCACCCTACGCAGTGAATTTTTATCTTCTTTTTCTACTATTCTTGCTACTTCTCCTACTATTTTACTAAGGCTTGGCACTTCTGATAATTCTTCATTCAAAATAGCTTGTTTAATTTCTTCAATATATTGTTTTATTGCTGATTTTATCGCTACTTCTGTATAAGTATTCATTAGTTCTTTTATTTCATCTAATAACAATATCTTATTTATTGCTGGTATTTGTGAAAGTAAGTGTTTTGACATAGTGTCTCTCCTTTTATAGTTCTTTTGCTATGCTCTTAACCGCATTTATAGCATAGTCGACTTCTTCTTCTGTATTCATACTAGAAAATGAAAATCTAACTATTCCTTGATCTTTAGTCCCTAGTGCTTCATGCATTAATGGTGCACAATGCGCCCCTGGTCGTATCGCTATGTTATATTGTTCTGAAAGTACATCAGCTACATCAGCGGCAGGAATATCTTTGAAATTCATCGCAACAACTGCTGTTCTTTCTTTTGTAAAATCTCCATAAAATTCTAAACAATCAAGGTCTTTTAACTCATTATAAAATCTATCGGCAAAACCTATTTGTTTTTTGTAAAGATTGTTAATACCTTTTTTGTTTATATATTTTATTCCCTCATGCAATCCTAAGATTCCCGCTGTATTTAGAGTTCCTGCTTCTAGACGTAATGGATATTCTCCAGGATGTTCTTTGTCAAAAGTACGGACACCACTACCTCCAACTTTATAACGACGAATTTCTGGTTCTTTCAATCTTATGCAAAGTCCACCAATACCTTGTGGTCCGTAAAGACTTTTATGTCCTGTAAAACACAATACATCAATGCCCAACTCTTCCATATTTATCGGTATTACTCCCGCTGTTTGCGAAGCATCTACAACTGAAATAATATTATGTTTTTTGCAAATCGTCGCTACTTTTTCCAGGTCGATAATATTTCCTGTTACGTTAGAACTATGCGTAATAGCAAGCATCTTAGTATTAGGTCTAATAGCCGCTTCTAAGTCTTCATAGCTTATCATACCTGTTTTATCACCGTATACTATCGTATAGTCACACCCAATAGTTTCATGAGCTAAATAAATTGGTCTTAAAACTGAATTATGCTCCATAGATGTTGTCACAACATGATCTTCTTTATTCAATAAACCGAAGATTGCAATATTTAAACTTTCTGTTGAATTAGAGGTAAAAACCATTCTATCTTCTTCTTTTAATCCAAAAAAGTCCGCTACTGCTTTACGTGCTTCATAGACTTCACGAAAGGCGTTGTTCGCTTCATAATAGCTTCCTCGTGAAGCATTGGCATACTTCCCAGAAGATAATACTTCATAAACTTTATCAGCAACTTCTTTTGGTTTTTTTAATGATGTTGCACCATAATCAAAATAATAACTCATACCTTTTTCGTACTTTAGTTAAAATAATTTTATTTATTATTCCAACCTGCTCCCTTCTTTATTTTTTTGCTAAAACTCTGTAATTTTCTACTCGACGTGTTACTCCCAATTTGTCGATATATTCTAAAATCGCCATTGAATATTTTCTACTTGAACCCGTCATATCACGGAACTCTGCAAGGGCCATCTTGTCATTAGTTGAAAAATGTTCTTCCACTTTCTTTATTGCTTGATCTAACATATCTTTATGTAGTACTAAATCAGCGTCTAATCGAATAATTGTATTATCTACTAATGAATCTAATAACTCAACACTTGCTTTTACTCCATTTGTTAAATCTTTTATAGTTGGCGGCGTGAATCCTCCTTGAAGTAATTCGCGTTCAATACGCGCTTTTTCTGCCAGTTGTTTTTTATCATAATTTACTACAAAATCTTTTTCTGCAACTAGATTTCCTTCTAGACGTACTTCATTATTTTTTATAAACAAATCTATCATCTCTAAAACTTCTTTTTGAGATAATTTAAATTTAGAAATAACTTCAATTTTCGGTATTCCTACTTTTAATTTATAACGTTTATGATAGTCGATTAAAAGTTTTTTCAGTTTTTCTAAGACTTCTTCATATTTTTTCTTGTGAATATAGCCTATTTTTGTTTGATAAATAAGTCCCTCTTCTAATAACTGCGCTATATCAGCTTCAACCTCATTTACTGGAAGTTGCAACTCTTTTACTATATTATCTTTAGCCACTAAATAATCTTGGTGAGATAATAGATAATTAGCTATTAAATCACTAGAATTTCCTTCTAACTGAACTTTTAATTTTTCTAAAATTTCTTCATTAAATCGACTATGTTTTTTAGGATTAGCATCTAAGATAACCCCTCCACCAATAGTAATCATTGGTGAGTACGTTCTAATAATAAATTTATCATAATTCTTCACAGCTATTTCTTCTTCTAAACGAAGTTGAGCAAACCCATTACCCCCGGCTGCTAATTCTTCTGCTCCAAGAGGTACTACACGAGCCATAATTTCTTTAGTTCCTATATAAACGCGCACTCTATCCCAAAGCTCCAAATTAGCACTTTCATCATTTATAAGTTTAATTTCAGTATCAATCATATATGTTTTTGTTAAACTTCCCGCTGTTGCTAATGTATCTCCACGTTTAATATCATCAAACTTGATATTAGCAAGGTTTATAGCTGTTCTTTGACCCGCTGTCGCTTGTGTTACATCTTGAGCATGAACTTGGATATTTCTTACTTTAGTTTTTATCTCTTTTGGATAAATGACTAATTCATCTCCAACATTTATTACACCTTCTGTTAAAGTCCCTGTTACTACTGTCCCAAAACCTTTTACTTGAAACGCACGGTCAACATTAAGGCGTGCATTTTTTTCAATATTTCTTGTTTGAATATCTTCTGTTTTTTTATCAATAGTTTCTAATAAAGTATCCAACCCTTTTTTACTAATTGAATCTACCTCTATAATCGGTGCATCCTCAAGAGGAGTACCTGCTGTAAACGCACGAATATCTTCTTTTACCAGTTCGCGATATTCTTCTTCAACTAAATCTATTTTTGTCATAACGATAATATAGTTTTCTATACCAAGAAGTGTTAGAATATCGAAATGTTCTTTTGTTTGTGGCATAATACCTTCGCGTGAATCGACTAAAAGTAATACTAAGTTAATTCCACTAACTCCTGCCAACATATTTTTTATAAATCTTTCATGTCCTGGAACATCTACCACTCCGCATCTTTTCCCACTTGGTAGGTCAAAATATGCGAACCCAAGGTTTATAGACATCCCGCGTTCTTTTTCTTCTTGTGTTGTATCTGTTTCAATACCACTCAATGCTTTTATTAACGTTGTTTTTCCGTGATCAATATGACCTGCAGTTCCAATAATTACATTATTATTCATCTAATTCCACCTTTTATATTAAAAGTAGAGACTATATTTACTTTTATCTCTACTCTTAAAATTTATTTTATTTGATAGTCTTTCAATTCTGTTACTACCCTTTTTATTCCTGCTTTTTTTGAATAGTACAAGCCTTTATATTCAATTTTCTCAGCTATTAATACTTTCACAACTACATCAAACTTTTCCCATGCTACCTTTAGCATAAATCCGCATCCAGCACTTATAGATGGATGTGTCGGAATTAATGATGCCCCTAAATCCTTTGTAGCGCAAATATCATCCGCTTTTATCGCATCATGTGTGCTATTAAAAACCACTAGTCCCTCTTCTATCATACTTCCTCCTATGGCTGAATTACTCTATTTGCTTTTCTCATGTCTTCCACAATAAAGTACATGTTTGTTGGATTACCTACAGCTAGGTCTATCTTGTTATAATCTATACACGCACCACAGCAAACAATTTCTACACCATTATTTTCTAGCTCTCTTAGTTCATCAAGAACATGACTTCTTGTTTTATCTACTAATAATCCACCGCCATTATAGAAAATAATTTTCTTAGGTAATACTTCTTGTTCACTAAGTGCATATAGATACGCTTTAATCAAACGTTTCCCTAATTCTTCACTACCATGCCCCATTTGACTTTTATTAATAACAACTATGTAGCTCTCATCTTTAACTACTGGCAATTCTTCTTGTGTTGCTACTTCTTTACGCGTAATCTCTACTTTAAATCCTTCTTCTATAGTTGATACTTTAATTTCGTGATTATTCTTTTCTGCAAATTTTTCTAAGCTATCCACATGTTCTTGAAGTCTTACCAATAAAGTTACTTTTGGCTCTTCTTCTAAAGTTCTTTTCGCTTGAGTTACTGGAACAACACATTTATCACAAAGAGTATCTATTACGACACCTTCTGTTACTTCCCCTTTTGATATAGTAACAATATATTTATCCTTCGCTTCTTCTACCATTTCAAAGTTGTACCCTAATTGATTTGCCATTTTTTCTAAATTTTGAGTCGCTATAAAATTATCAACTGTAGTTTCAACTACATCATTTTCTAATAATAGTTTTTTAGTTTGGATAACTGGTAGTGGACATGCTAACCCTTGAGCATTTAATTTTTCTTTTTTCATATTTGAATATCTCCTTTTATTGTAGTATTTTCTACTTCTGTATTTTTTAAATTTATTTTACTATTACAGCTTTTTCTTGTTTTTTAATAACTCTTCCTACGATTGCGCTCTTTATTTCTAAAGTGTTTAGTTTTTCTAAAAGTTGTTGAGCTTCTTCTTCAGGAATAGATATTAATAGACCTCCTGAAGTTTGTGGATCATACATTATCTCTTCCAATGCAAAGTCTTTTACCTGATAATCAACATTAGGTTCTACATATGTTCTATTTAATTGGCCTCCCGCTGTAATAACAAATTCATTTGCACATTTATAAGCTTCTTCTATATAAGGAATATCTTTAATATTAATCTCTGCAGAATACTTACCATCTAACATTTCTACAAGATGTCCTAAAAAACCGAAGCCTGTAATATCTGTACAGCTATTAACATTGAATCCTTTCATCATATCAGCAGCATATTTATTCAAAGTAGTCATTTGTTTGACGCTTTGCGCGAATGCTTCTTCTGAACATTCTTTTACCATATGCGCTGTATTAATAATACTAATCCCTAGTGGTTTAGTAACGATAAGCATATCTCCTGGTTTACAATTATTATTTTGTAAAATTTTATCAGGATGTACTACTCCCGTTACAGATAATCCGTACTTAGGTGTTGTATCATGAATAGAATGCCCACCAGCAAGAACTCCTCCAGCTTCATGAACTTTTTCTGCTCCACCTTTTAATATTTGGTGTAAAATCTCTAAATCCATATTTTCTGGGAAGGCTACAATATTTAATGCCGAAATTACATCGCCACCCATAGCCCACACATCGCTTAGTGCATTTGTTGCCGCTATTTGACCATAAAGGTAAGGATCATTTATCATTGTTGTGAAGAAATCCAACGTCTGGATTATAGCCTTATCATCAGAAATCTTATAAACTGCTGCATCATCTGACGATTCGTATCCTACTATTAAATTTTCATCATATTTCTTTGGAAGATCTTTTAATATATCTGATAGAGCCCCCGGCCCTATTTTTGAGTTTCAACCTCCACAAACAATCATATTCATTTTCTTTTCTGTCATGCTTACCTCCTGCACTATTATATAATATAATTATACTACCTTACGTTGATTTTTAAAAGTATTATTTAGTTTTTTAATGTAAAAGAAAAAGAAAACTTAAGTGAGAATTCACCTAAGTTTTCTTCTTGTTAAATATCTTATATTTTAGTATCTTTTACCATCTAAGTAAACTGATGGAATTGGAGTTATTCCTTGGAATGCTCCGCTATTATTTTGGTGGTGTACTAATGCTACTCTTCCTCCAGAAATAGTTATTCCTACACCAATTTCAGTAGCTGATTTTGCTAAAAGCGTATTTCTATGACCATAAGGGAATGCTGTAGTTACATTTCCAATTTCATGGTATAAAGTATCTAATAATCTTTGCGCTACTTGATCTGGAGTCCCACTATTTGTGTTAATAGCAACGTTATAAAGAATATGTTGTGCTCCTGGATATCCAGCTTTCGCTGCCGCTGCTTTTTCATACGAACCTGCTGGTCCATGAATAGCTGCATTAAATGCGGTTTGTAGTACTGTAAGCGAACGCGCTTTTGTTCCTGCGTTTAATGCTGCATTTTCTTTTAATACGCTTAAGCCATTCATTGCACGTAAGGCATTTACTTTACTAATATATGCTTGTCTAATTTGCTCTTCACGAGTTGTTGCTTGTGGCGCTGGTGCTGCAGCCTTTGGTGTAGCTGCTGGTTGTGCCGCTTGTTTTGGAGCTTGTTTTGGAGCTTCTTGTTTCTTCTCAGTATTCGTTACTTTTGGTGCTGCTGGCGTTGCATTGTTCATAATTGTTGGAGCTTTTGGCGCAACTGCTGCTGGTGCATTTAAGAATGTTGCTGCTCCTGCTGGTTTATTAGAAGGTTGTGCGTTACCTGTTTCTGGTTTTGGCACTGTATTTTCTTTTGGTGCTGCTGGCGTTACAGGCTTTGGAGTTTCAGCAGGTTTTTCTGTTTCTTTTGGTTCTGCTTTTGGTTGTCCTTCTTTTCCATTAGCCGAATTGTCTGCATCAGTGCCTTTTTTGTTTTCTTCTTGTCGTGCTTTAACTTCTGGTGTCGCTATTTCGTAACGAACAGAAATTTTAAATTTGTATCCACCAGCTTCTACTGTAGTATTGATAGTTTTTCTTTCTACTGCTGTATGTGGTAATTTTTTAGTAGGTGTTTTAGATTTTAAATCCAATTCTACTTCTACCGCTTCTCCAGGCTTTATTATATCTCTTTTAATAACAAATTCAGCTTTGCTTTCTTCAACAACAATGCGTGCTACAACATTTGCTACTTCTTTTTCTGATGTTAAGCGCGCATAATAATTACCATTTTTTTCATATACACTTACTTTTACTTCTTTAACGTTTACATCTACCGCTGCATTATTCACATCTAATGCATTTGTTGGGAGTGCTGTTACTCCTGTTAACAATACTAGCCCTGTTAACACTTTACTCGTTATCTTTAATCCTTGTTTTCTCATCAAAATATTCTCCTTCATCAATTTATTAATTTTAAACTTTTAATAGTCTCCTATATTATACTCCCCTTAAGTTACAAACTTCAATAGATTTTCCAATTTGTAATGCAAATTCAATGTTGTAACACTGTTGAAACATTTCTTACAAAAAATAACAGTTTAGTTACTTATTAGTAAAAAATTAAGGTAATTAGTTTTAAGGACTAAATTTTAAGTATAATTTTAATTATATTTAAGGTTCAGTTTTTATAATGTGTATATAACTAGTAAATAGTTATAAACTTCATAAACTTTCCTTTTCTATAAAAGGCCGAGACAGATGTGCTCGGCTCTTTTTTTTATAATTTTTTGAATTGAAAAAGGAGAATTAACCATAAATTTATGGAATCCTCCTCTTTAATTTTACTTCATCATCGCTTGAATTTTTTTAGGAATCATAACCACTTCGGTAATTAAATCTTTCGAACCAAAACTTGGATCAATGCACTGTTCCCAGTACTCAAGATGCTTTTTATCTATTTCATGATTAGACGTCTCTACATTTTCTCCTTGCTCTCCTTGGACAGAGTACCAATATAAATATTCTTCTCCATTTAATTCTTCTCGAAAAATAGTTTCAACATACATTTTTTCACGTTCTAAAGTTAAAAGAACACCTTCCATATTATCATTCAGAAATTTTAACCACTCATCTACTTTGTGACTCATCCCCGGTTTTACTCTAAATCTAGTAAGTTCTACAATCATAAAAACCCTCCTTAATTTCTTATTATTCCACTTTCTATATAAAAATTTTCTTGATTATTTATAACTATCTTCTTCTAATTGTTTACTTTGCTGAAACAGCATGCTACCATCTTCATTTATAATAACAATGTTTAATTTCCCTCCATAAACACAGCCACCGTCTATATTTATACGATTTTCTCGAATATCATAATAAGGTTCTTCCCTAATTGGACTGTGCCCATGAAAAATCTTTTTATCGTACTTTTTATCACTACTTAAATACGGCTCTCTTATCCAAATTATATCTCTATGTTCTTGATTCCAAAAATTTTTATTAAAATCTACTCCCGCATGAACAAAATAGTAATCCCAAGACTCATAGCGTGTCTGAAGTTTTTTTAACCATAGTCTTAATTTTTTATATTCTCTAGCAAATTTTTTAAAATAATATCTTCTATTTTCTATTGTTGCTTCTGGATAAAATGACTGTAATGTTGTTAATCCATTATTTCTAAAATAGTGGTCTTGGCGCCGATTATCAAGTACGTTATATCTCGCTTCTTTTAGTGCGAGATTAAACATATCTTCATGATTTCCCAATAAAACAACATGGTGAGAATAGTCTTTCTGTAAATTGTAAAAATATTCCCACACTAATTTTGTATTTTTTCCTCTGTCGCACATATCCCCAAGACAAATAAGTTTATCTTCTTCAGGATTGAATTTCACTTCATCTAACAGTTTTTTCATAGTATAATAACTACCATGAATGTCTGAAATAATAATTTTCCTCACAAACTCACCTACTTTATAAACTCTCTCTCGTATATTCCTTATAATTAAAATATATCCTCTTTTATCACATTAGTTTATTTTAACTATTTTTATATCATGTATTCTGGCTCTATATCACTGTCTCTTATATCTTTTTGATACCATACTACATCATACCAACGATTAAACTTATAGCCCACATTTTGAAAATGTGCTACTTTTCTAAAACCATGTTTTTCATGAAACGACACACTTCCCTCATCTGGATAAGAAATACAAGAAGTTATTCGACAAATCCCTTTATCATATAATCTTTTTTCAAGTTCATTATATAATTTATCTCCTATACCTTCTCCTCGCACTTGTTCATCCAAATAGATTGTAATCTCTGTTGTCCATGCATAGGCTGCCTTTGGATAAAATTCTCCAGCATAGGCATATCCCAAAACTTCTCCATCTTTCTCTGCTACTAAAAATGGATATTTTTGAAGTGTATTACTAATCTTCTCTTCAAAAAAATCTACACTTGGGACTTCGTAATCAAAGGTTATCGCTGTATTTTCTACATAAGGGCGATATATGTCAGCTATTCTCCCAGCATCTTCTAAGTTTACATCTCTTATTAGCATAACAACCTCCTACTATAACTTTTCTTTTTTTATCTTTTCAAGTAAAGCTTCACACCCCTGAACTACATCGCGATATGTCGCTTCAAAATCACCTGTATACCAAGGATCATCTATAATATGATTACGTCCAGCATACTCTAAAAGTTTTCTTACCTCTCCTGCTTGTCTACCACGAATAAATCTTTTAATATTATCAATATTACTATCATCCATTCCAACGATATAGTCAGCCATAAGGTCATTATCGTTTAAAGGACGTGAATACATCCCCTCAACACTTATACCTACTTCTGCTAATTTCTCCCGAGTTCCATGATGAACGGGATTTCCATGTTCCCATGATGATGTCGCTGCTGAATCTATTTTTATTTTCTCGCTTAAATTTTCTTTTTCTACCATATCGCGAAATACCGCTTCAGCCATAGGAGAGCGACAAATATTTCCTAAACAAACAAATAACACTTTTACCATAATATTACCTCTTCCTCTTATACTCATATAATTATAACATATCTATTTTAAAACTAAAAAATATTCTTTATAAAACTGCTCTTTAAGAAACTTTATAGCGAACTATAATATACTAAAAAGTATTGATTATCTTTATATTTTAATTATTTTTACAAACAGCTCTAATTTCTTTAGTTTCTTTCAGATATCATTTTTATTTAATTCCTCCTCATGATATAATATATTAAAAAGTATCATTTAGTAAGGAGCAGTATATGGAACATAATCTACTTTGTTTTAAACTTACATCTACCCTTACTGCTCTTTCATTACCAAGAGAGTATCGGGAAGGATTTTATACTAAAAGCGGAGTTTGGACTAAACTAATAATTATAAAAGGGAAAATGAAATTTGTTTTCCTCGATGAACAACTACAAAGTATAAAAGAATTAAACTATAATAAAAAAACTGATACTGGTTTTATAGAACCTAATAGCATTTTTCGTATAAGTCCAACATCAACAGATTTACAATTTCATATTGAATTTTATTGTGAAGCACAGGATTACTTTTTCAATAAATATGACTTAGGCACTGCTCATCCCGAAGTTGTTAATGCAATGGATTATCTATCTCCATGCAAAGTTTTAGACTTAGGGGCTGGTCAAGGAAGAAATTCATTGTATCTTGCCTCTCTTGGCTGTCAGATTTCTGCGGTTGATACTAATGCAAAATTCTTGCAAGATTTGGTAGATATTTCTGTAAAAGAAAAACTTAACTTAAACATATTCAAACACGAAATAAATGAAGCTAATATAAAGGATACTTATGACTTTATTGTAGCCACAGATGTTTTTATGTATCTTAACCCCACACGTATTTCTAGTGTTATACACAATATGCAAAAACAGACTAGTATAGGTGGTTATAATCTTATTGTTAGCGCACTTAATACTATAGGCGTTCCAACAATACCATTCCCATTTACATTTATAGAAAATGAATTGCTAGAATATTATGATGGTTGGGAAATTATAAAATATGAAGAGTATAAAGAAATAACAAAAAGCTCTCCATATCCTTATGTAGTACTTTTTGCTAAAAAAAATTGAAACTTAATTATTGTACATCAACTCTATATTTTTTTTAAAAACTTCAAAGGTTTATATTTACCTTTGAAGTTTCTCCTTTTATTATTTCAAACTAACTTTACATCTTGTTCTTCTTAAATTCAGCGATAGCCTCTTTTGCCAATTTATCAACGCGTTCATTTAATTCCACACCCGTGTGTGCCTTGACTTTTACAAAATTAACTTTTACCCTAGTTGATACTTTATCAGCAAATTCCTTATAATTTTTGGTATAATCAAGATTTGTTTTCCATTTACCCGTTGCCCATGATTCTATACCTTGGTAATCATAGAATAATGTTATTTCTGAAATTTTTTTGTCAACTGCATACCACATAACAAATTTTGCTGCTTCTAGTTCACCAGCTACGTTGTGTAATTCAGCATATTCTCCTTTATTGCCAGCATGCTTATATTCATAATGTTGATCTCCATCAACAATAACAACACCAGAACCATAAATGCCATTTATCCTATCATAACTACCATCTATGTAGGCATAAACTCCTTCGACTTTCTCTAGTTTTTCGCTGATAATTTCACGTTCATTCAAATATGCTTCTGCTTCTTCTTTTGTTTTAAAACTTTTGTATATAGCACCTTTAAAACCTACCACTTGCTTTTGACATTCTTCCCATGTTGAGAAAATTCCTACTTTTCTTCCATTTTTCACTGCATAAAATTTCGCCATAATAATCCTCCTAAGATTCCACTATACACTCTACTTCACTCTCTTACAAACGATTATTTTCTATTAACAATTATCTAATTTTAAATAATATCACTATATAATAAAAAAAATCGATGCGTTGCACCGACTCCATCTATAATTATAAAGACTGGCGGGAATGTGTGGGAATCGAACCCACCCAAGAGGCTCTTAACCCCTCATACTAGTTTTGAAGACTAGAGAGCACACCAGAACTCATCCACTCCCATGAACAAGATTTATTATACAATAAAATATATAAAAAAGCAATAGCTTACCGTGGAAAGCAAACCATCTTAATACTACTTTCTCTCCACTTACCTTATCTTCTTTACCACTTACTGAAAAACTATTAATTTTCTTTCAAATATGTAGTATGATATACATATAAGAATAAAGAAAGGAGACAATATGAAAATTAATATTAAACTTGATTCAAATATTACGGATATAGAAGTTGTTATAAAATCTCCTGAGTTAAGTAATGATGTTATTGCGATAAAAGATTTAGTGGAAAAAGCTCTTGCAAGTACCCAAAAAATTATTTTTTATAAAGATGACACAGAATATTTTATTCCTCTTAGTGATATTTTATTTTTCGAAACCGATGATAATAAAGTTTATGCACACTCTTATGATAATTTTTACGAAGTGAAATACAAACTTTATGAATTAGAAAGTATAATTCCATTTTATTATTGTCGAGTTTCTAAATCTGCAATAATAAATCTTCAAGCAATTTACTCGCTTGAAAAATCTTTTTCAGGAGCGAGTACCGCATCCTTTTCAAAAAGCAAAAAAACTGTTCACATATCAAGACATTATTACAAAATTGTTAAAGAAAAATTAAAAGAAATGAGGTAAAAACTTATGAGAAAAAAAAGTCTAATAGGTTTACTATTTATTATTTTTGCAATATCAATCGCATTTGGCGAATTAAACTTCTTTCCATCAGGAACTATATTTCTAACTTTAGGAACTATTATTTTAGGGTATTTTATTGTAAGAGGGTTAACTGATTTTGATGTTTTTGGAACTATGTTACCAGCTGCATTACTATTTATTATTTATAACAAACACTTCCATTTTGCAGCTATATCTACTGGAAAAGTAATTTGGATTGCTATTCTTCTTAGCATAGGTATATCAATGCTATTTCCTAAAAAGTTAAAATATAGCTTCCAACGTAAAAAAGATAGATTCCGTGGATATACTAAAAAAACAGAAACTCAGGATTATTCTAACGTTACTTTCGGTGAAAATGTCCGCTATATCAATATTAACGAACTAGATTATTTCAGATCAACTACAACATTTGGCAGCACAAATATTTACTTTGAAAAATTAGATACTTATTCTATCAAAGATGTTCATATAAGTATTACAGCAACATTTGGAGATGTAAAAATATTCGTTCCTAAAGAATGGTCTGTCGAGAATAGGATCTCTTCGATTCTTGGAGAAGTTAATACTCCATTTGCTACTCCAAATACTAATGATGTTAAAATAATTTTAACTGGAAATGCTACTTTTGCTGAAGTAAGTATAATTTACATATAATAAATTAACGGTTAAACATAAAAAAATCTCTTTAAGACATAAAATTAAACGTCTTAAAGAGGTTTTTCTATTCTTGTTCTTGAGATTTTTTCTGTTGTTCTCTTTTTTCCACTAGTTTTGATAAGTAGATTGAACCTACAGTTAATAGTATCACTAGTAATGAAGCGATTAAAAATTCTTTACTAAAAACGTTAGAACTAGTTGCCCCAAAGTTTAAGAAAACAATCGTTCCTGGTACAATACCTAGTACACTCGCTATCATATATTTTGTTAAACTTATATTAGTAAGTCCATATCCATAGTTTATCATATTATATGGAACTAAAGGAATAAGTCGTAATATAACTAAACTCACCATTAACTTTTCATCACTCACTCCAAAAATACGTGCATGTTGTTCTGGCTTCATCTTTCTCGCTAAGTAATTACGAACCCAATCACGCCCAAAACGTCTTGAGATAACAAACATTACATAACAATTTATAGATGCTCCTAAGAATGTTAATAAGCTACCTTCTACAAATCCAAATGCAAGTCCTCCAGCTACAGCCAAAATTGGGACTGGAAAGAAAAACACCGGCAGTATCGCAAACATCAACACATAGACAATTGGTGCAACAACACCAAAACTTTGTATAAACTCCGTCATAATATTCTCCTTTTATACTTTCTAATTAAAATACTTTGAAATCTTTTCTAAAAATTCATAACTAATATAAGATGAAATTTTCTTGAAAGTAAACTCATCTGTCAACAGCTTTGTACTTTCACTATATTCTCTGTAAGCCATCGAACACCAAGTTACGCCTCGTAAACAATTAAAAATCAAATATCTATCAAAGCGAGCACGATCATAGTTGCGATATTGGCTATAATCTTCTAAGAAATCATCAATCTCTTTTGGTGTTAAAACTATATCTGTTTTCCAAAACGTCGTTGTCGGTGCTAAAAAGTGTGCAAGGTCCTGCTCGCACTCTCCTATTAAAGCTTTTTCCCAATCGATAATACAACTATCTTCCTTGCTATTTCCAATCAAAAAGTTACCAGAATTAAGCTCTGTATTAATAATACATGGATTTTTTATTTTGTACTCCGGTGGAATAAGCTCTTTACAAATTCTTAAAAAATCTTTAATATATTGCGAAGCTTTGTCGTCTGCATTCTCCCAAGTTAAATATTTACTTGCCATACTCTCGCACTCGTCATACATAAGTTGGAATGGATTTTCTGCTTTAATAAGATTATTCTCATCAAATGCTGTATTGTGAACTTTACTAAGTAAGTAACTCGCAATCTTCATGTCCTTCGTATAATCTAATGCGACACCTTTTAAAAATTCCATCGTCAAATAATTATATGGCAAATACTCGGTAGTTGTCACAAGTTTATATGGTTTAGGCGTAACTCCACTATCTTTTAATAATTCCAAAGTCTCAAATTCGTATTCTATTTGATTATCCAAGTTCATTTGGCTCTTCATATTTAAACGAAGAACTTTCTTCATATTATCTTCATCGAATGTAAAGTTAATATTATACTCTCCAGCCCCTAATAGTTTGATATTTTTATAGCCTGTTTCAGCATAAAGCAAATCTTCTTTTATATCAATATCAAGAGCAGCTCTACCTAAATAATAAGTAAGATTATTTTTCTCTAAAACTTTAATTAAATTTTCTAAAACTGAACTATCCCCATAACTCGGTAAATCAAAAACTTCTTTTATAGCCTTCTTCATACCAATTAAGAAATATCCACCATCTTCACTTGGGTTAATAACAATATCATGTGTTTCAAGTTTTTCAAAAGCCTCTTCTATTATATCTTTATCCAAGTTGAAAATATCAGAACCAAGTAAAATAACTTTACTATCCGAGATGACCTCCTCTAATGCGTTATACATTTTATCACCTAGGTTATCACCCTTTTGATAATAAAATTTATCACATGAAATAAGTTCTGCCATTTCTTTGTCATCTGAACTATTTCCATCATGGCAAACAAGTAGTTCTCTATTAGTTTCTGCTAATAAGTCATAATTTTTCTTCAACAATTTCTTTTGAATATTTACAGCTTCTGTTGGTGGCATAAAGTCATAAAGACGCGTCTTCGTAGTCCCTATCTTCGGCACTCGCGTAAATAGTATAATTTTTTCCTTCATAAAATATTACAAAAGGGGAAGACTATTCTCCCCCTTCCTTTCATTAATTAATGATGATTATGTCCTGAATGGTCGTCCTTCTTATCAGAACCATGATTATGTCCTGAATGGTCATCTTTTTTGGCAGAATCATGATTAGCATGCCCTTCATGAGATTTTTCTTAACCTTTTGTTTTCTCACTAGGTTGTTTACAACAATCTGCTATTTCAAATTTATAATTGTGTTCTTTTTTTCCATCTAATGCATTAAAAACATTTTTATACCCTAAATCAATAAGTTTTTGTGCAATTACCGATGAACGATTACCAGTATAACAATAAACGTATATCGGTGTATTTTTATCTTCTGGTAATACAGATTGAAGGGCATCTAGATTTTTTGAATCTACATTTTTAGCTCCCATTGCATGACGTTCTTCGAAATCTTTTTTATCACGTGCGTCCAAGAAGAAGTTATTAGCATTATGATCTAATAGTGCATCTTGGAATTTAGCACCATTTAATACTGTATATTTAACAAATTCATACTTATACTCTTTTGTGTTTTGAGCGATTTTTACATTTTTAAATCCTTGTTTTGTCAATTTGTCTAGCGCTTCTTTTGATTTATTGTTGTCATCACTATAAACAACAACTTTTTTCTCACGCCATGAGCTTATTGCTTCAATACTTTTATCAATATTTGCAACTGGAATATTAATAGCATATTTTAAATGTCCTTCTTTATAAGCTGCTTCATCTCGAACGTCTATAACAAGATAATTTTCTTTTTCCTGTTCATTTTTTTGGATATTCATTAAGTCATCACCTTTTACTGAATAAGCTGATCCTGAACACCCCGCTAATGTTAGTGATAATACCGCTGCTATACTAGCAGTTAAAATTTTATTTTTTTTCATTAAACCTATTTCCCTTCATACCTCTTTATTTAATAAAAGACAAGGTGAAACGTAAACTTTTATTAACACCTTGTCCTTTTAGTATACCCTAAAGGCCTATTATCTCCTAATAATTAACACTAATTTATTATTCATTAGAATTTATATTCGTGTTCTTTTGCTCCATCCCAAGCATTATAAACATTTGTGTAGCCTAATTCTACAGCTTTTTGAGCAGCTTTAGTTGAACGGTTACCACTGTAGCAGTAAGTGTAAACTGGTGCGTTTTTATCAGCTGGTAATAATGCTGCAAGATCTTTATCTAGATTCTTAACATCAATATTTTTAGCTCCTGCTACATGTCCTTTTTCAAAATCTTTTGCTTCACGAACATCGATAAATGTACCTTCTTTTTTATCAATAGCTGCTTGGAATTGGTCTGCAAGTAATGTAGTAAATTTAACTAATTCGTAGTCTTTATATTCTTTAACTCCTTTAGCGTCACTTACATCTTTGAATCCTGCTTTTACTAATTTTTCAGCAGCTTCTTTACTTTTCTTACCAGTATTACAGTATACGATTACTGATTTTTCTTTCCAAGCACTGATTCTGTCGATATTTTTTTCGATATCAGCTAATGGAATGTTGATAGCGTGTTTAACGTGCCCTTCTTTATATTCGTTTTCTGCACGAACGTCAATTACAAGGTGTTTTTCTTTTTCTTTATCATCTTTTTCAATTTTGTTTAAATCTTCTCCTGACATGGCTTTTACTGTTGGAGCATTGCTATTATTTTCTGCAGGTTTAGATGATGAGCACCCCGCTAATGTTAATGATAAAACAGCTGCCATAGTTACAGCCAACAATTTACTTTGTTTCATAAAATTGTCTCCTTTGTATATATTGTTATTGTTTCCATGGCCATTATAACAGATTATATAATTTCATTCAATAGCGCTTTTTAAAATACTTAACAATTATTTTAATTTTATTTCTAATAAATATAATCAAATAACTGGCATCAAGACTATTATTACTATACTCAGGGTTTTTTAACGATGTAAATATTTTAATGTTTTCTTTATAATCAGAAAAATAATTTTTATTTTTATATATTATAACATCTCTAATTGTTCAAGAAATTCATTAATATTTTTTACTTTACATCCTTCATAATGAACAATTTTGTCATCAAAATGCCATTTTTTCTCTATTAAACAAGTTTTTAATCCTAATTTTTGAGCTGGTTTTATATCGTAGAAAATTGAATCGCCTACCATCATTGTTTCATCTGCAATTAAATTCTCATTATCCAAAATATTCGTTAACGCCAGCGGTTTAGGTTTACTTACTTTCGTCTCTTCAGAAATATACAGGCTAAATAATTCATCTAAACCAAGTTTTTTTAGCTTCAATCTTTGCTCATAGCTCTTTCCATTGGTCAAAAGGATTAATTTATACTTTTTGCTTAATTTTTTTAACTTCTCATTTAATTCTTCATTCGGTTCTATACAATCTATTATAAAATCAAACTGCTTTTTATAATAAATACCGCAATCTTCCAACGTTAAATGCAATCCGTATATTTCCATAGTCTTAATTAATCTTTCATTGCGAAGATTTATCAACTTAAGATTTCCTCTATGAATTTCTTTCATCAATTCGTTATTTATTCTTTTATAAGCTATAAAGAATTCATCATAAGACGTTATCTTATCATACCCAAGATACTCAAAAACTAATTTATTAGATTTTTTCCATACCGTACTAAAGTCATACAATGTATTATCTAAATCGAAAATTAAATTTTTTATTTTTTTCACCATCTCACCTCCTAAAAAATGAATTATTACCACTATTTACCATTATTTTATAATTAAAAAAACTAAAATCCAAGCAAAATAACTTGGATTTCAGTTGATCTTATTCTTCATATTTTATTGTAGGACGAGCCTCATAAACTAGCGTACCAGGTGGTACACTCTTTTTTAAAACCGCATTTGCTCCTATTTTAGAATTATCCCCTACTGTGACATTACCTAAAATTTTGGCACCTGCACCGATAATAACATTATTTCCTATAGTTGGATGTCTTTTTATCGGATCTAATGTCGTCCCTCCTAAAGTTGTTCCATGGTACATAGTAACATTATCCCCTACAATTGCAGTTTCACCAATTACAACTCCCATACCGTGATCTATAAATAGACCTTTACCTATTTGGGCCCCTGGATGAATTTCTATACCTGTTATTCGTCTAGCGCGTTTAGCAAGTATTCTTGCCAAGGTATGATGCTTTTTCTTATATAGCTTATGTGCAAAATAGTGATAGTTCAATGCCTTTATATGTGGATATGTTAAATATATCATAAGTTTAGACTCAGCAGCAGGATCTTCTCTAAGCACTCGGTTAATGTTATAGCGTAAATTATCAAAAAACTTCATTACACTTCTACATATGTAACTTCATCAAACTCTAACATAGATAAATATTTATCTACTCCGTCAGGTAAGATTGTTACAATTTTTTTATCGGGATACTTAGCCGCTACTTTTTTTGCACCAGCAATAGCCGCTCCTGAGGAAATTCCAACTCCAATACCAGTTGTTCTCACGAAGTTTTTAGTTTCGCTTATTGCTTCATCACTTGATACTGTATAGATTTCATCCATAAGTTCTTTATTAAAGTTCTCTGGTACAAATCCTGTTCCAATACCTTGGATTTTGTGAACTCCTCCATGCCCTTTACTAATGGCTGGCGATTCTTCTGGTTCAAGTGCAATTGCTAAAACTTCAGGTTTATTTTCTTTTAAATATTTAGCAACACCAGAAAATGTTCCGCCAGTTCCTACTCCTGCTACAAAGATATCTAAATCTGGAACTTGCTCTAAAATTTCTTTCGCTGTAGTTGCATAGTGATATGCTGGATTTGCAGGATTATCAAATTGGCTTAAAGAAATAGCATTATCATATTTTTCACGGATTTCTGCTGCTTTATCGATTGATCCTTTAATTCCTAATTCTTTTGGTGTTAAAATTAATTGTGCTCCGTATGCTTTAATTAACGTACGACGCTCTATACTCATACTTTCAGGCATAATAATAACAGCCTTTAATCCTAATACCGATGCTAAAATAGCAACAGCAATCCCAGTGTTTCCACTAGTTGGTTCTACGATAATAGTATCGCTATTTACTTTTCCTTGACGTTTTGCTTCTTCCAGCATACCAAGAACAGCACGATCTTTAACGCTTCCCCCTAAGTTATATTTTTCAAGCTTCACAAAAATATTTGTGTTGTCTATTTTATATATAGGTGTATTCCCTACAAATTTTAATGATGATAACATAATATCTCTCTCCTTTTCTTGTTATTCATTTACATTAAATTATATCATAAATTTTATTTATTGAAAATATTTTAATGTGAATATTCTGAAAATTTATTACAAAGTAATTCTTAAGTATTTTGGTAAATACTACTTTGAATACATTAAATACTTGTTTTTTTAGAATTAACTAAATAGCACAAGAATTAATATATTCCTATGCTATCTGTAATAATTCTAATATCCTCTGCTAAAGGGACTTCTAAAGAAATTTCATTTTGTGTAATCGGGTGTTTAAACTGTAGATTATAACAATGTAATGCTTGTCTCTCTATAAGGTCTTTGTTACCTCCATACAGTTCATCTCCTAAAAGTGGATGGTCTAAATGGCTCATATGCACTCGTATTTGATGAGTACGTCCCGTAAATAATTTTAATTTCACCAAACTAATATCTTTTTTTTCGTCATATTTTTCTAACCAAACTTGTGTTTTGGCATAATCTCCATCTTCTGCAACACATCTGGTTATAATACTATCCGCTTCTCTTTTTATATTGGCTTCTATAACTTGGTCAGCAACTCTTCCTTTTGCGAGTGCAAGATAAAATTTATTTATGTCTGTTTTTCCAAATAGCGCATGAATATGACGATGTTTTGCAATTAAAACTAATCCTGTAGTATTTTTGTCAAGGCGAGTGACTATATGTGGAATAGTGACATAGTTATTATCATGAAAATAAGTATTAACTATTTCTAAAAGCGAAGCATCTTCTTCATTTCTTGAAGGAATAGAAGGTAGATTAGCAGGTTTATTGACTACAAGAAAATACTCGTCTTCATGAATAATATCCAGATTCCCTTCTATAAAACGAACATGTTCACTAAATTTTTCGCTTGGCAATGTTATTGTTACTTTGTCACCATTTTTCAAAATATAGCGGACATTTTCTTCTTTGTCATTTACCTTAATACTGCCATCATTATCAAATTTTATCCTTGTTAAAGTTTTACGCGAGATGTTATTTTCTAACAAAAACTCGCGTAAACATTGTTCTTTTTCTATTGTATAAGTTAATACTAAATTAGTCATTGCTAATAAACGATCTTTTTACTCGTTGCCAAAAGCTATCATCGTTGTAACGAATAAACGAAATCTTTCTATCCTTTGCTAAAGTAATTTGTAGTTTTGATATTGTTTCATAATTAAAGTGTAAATGGTCAACACTTATACGATGATTATCAGCGTTTATAGGTTTTATAGTTAATTCATCATCTTCTGATAAAATTAGAGAATTCCCTAATGTTCTGTAAACCAGATTATTTAATGCTGCGATCTCTGTAACTTGGTATACAGCTGATTGTGGATGAATTACAGCCCCACCAAGACTTTTGTTGTAAGCTGTAGACCCTGTTGGAGTACTTATGCATAAACCATCTCCTCTAAAACTTTCAAAATGTACACCATTTATATAAACTTTGGCCGCATAAGTCGTCCCTGTGTGATTATTTACGGTAATTTCATTTAGAGAATAATATTCTCCTACTAGTTTTCCATCTTCACAATATGCTTTTAATCTTAATACAGGGTATTGCTCTATTTTCGGCTCTAGTGCCAACATATCAAAAAATAATTTTTCAAAATTCTGAGCTGAATAGTCTGTGTAAAATCCTAAATGTCCCGTATGTATGGATAGAAACTTTATTTTATCTAAGTTATCTATATGTTTATTAAAAGTACGCAGTACTGTTCCATCTCCACCAATTGCAAAAACATAATCGGGATTTTCAGTATCTTCTTTCATATTACTAGCAAGAAGAAATTCTTTTAACTTATTTCCAATTTTTACCGAAACTTCATCATCCCTTAATTCTATGCAAAATTTACCTTTTAACATTTTTATCCTCTTTTGTTATTTTTTCATAATTTTCTAACCAAACATCTGCAAAGTCCGGTGCTAACGCTCCTTGATTGTTATCTATCCATTCTTGCAGTTTGTTAACATTATATTTCAATATTTTATCAATCTTCTCCCCATAATTATAACGAACTTTATTCTGATTATACTCATCTTCATCTAATAAGAAGTATTTACCATCTGGATATTTTTTTATATCAAGGTCATAGTCAATATATTTCACACCATCTACGTCATAAGCAAATGGGCTACTTAAATTTGAATAATAATGTACGCCATCTTCCCTAAACATGCAAATTATATTAAACCAACTTTCGCTATGGAAATAAACTAGAGCAATCTCTTTTGTTACCCAAGTTCGCCCATCGCTTTCTGTAACTAATGTTCTATTATTTGCCAAAATTAAAACTTGTTCATCCGCTTCAAGAACAATGTTTTTATGCCAAATTCTATGTATAGAACCGTCATGTTTATAAGCAATTATTTTTACTACATCCCCCTTTTGGGGCTTTCCATCTCTATACATACTCTCTCCTTTCATCATTTTATTCTTCATATCTTTTTTATTATATCATAATTATTCCTTCTTATTCCACCTTAATTACCTATTTCTCTCAATTATTTTTCACAAAATAAAAGAACTAGTTGTTAGATTATTTAAGCATTTTTACAAGCAAAATTATTCCTATATTTCACTTGTAAAAATAAGCTTATTTTGGTAAACAACTAATTCTTTATTTTCTTACCATGCATAGTTAGGTTCTTCACATGTTAGCATTGAATTCAATAATTTCTCTGGTGTTTCTATTTTTAGCCCACCATATACACTATCTTGTACTTTAGGAGCTGGATCTAAGTAATAAACATACTTTATATCAGAGCCATCTTCTGTTTCTATATAGCCGATTGCTGTAACATTATGTTCTCCTTTTAAACCTGGATATATTTTAGAAACATCCATTGTTAAATACATAGGATACCCATCCTTTATGTTTTTCTTTAATCTCTGCTTAAATAATGAAATTTCTTGTGCACTTTGCGTACCACCGACTACCACTTCTAAACGATAACCTGCTTGTCCCGTAACTGGGAATTCATATCCAAACATATATTTATTTAATACCCTTATAGCATCTTTATTATGTGTTCCAAATGGTTCATAAGTCCCCATTTCTTTAGCTAATGTGAATTGATCTACATATACTCCGCGATATGATAAAATCATGCTAACACTAGTAGGAGCACAATAATACCAAACTTTTTGTACTTGTGGTGTTACATTAAGTCTAACTTTTCTATTAGTTTCTTTTGGTGTTTCTTTTACTTGAGACGTTTCATTATTTGGGGATTTTTCTCCATCTTGAGTCTTTTTTATAACCTCATTATTATTAATATTATTTTTATCATTAGGATTATTTTCTTGACGGTTTACTTTATTATCTTCTTTTTTATTCTCCTCCGTCTTAGTTGGGGCATCCTCTTTTTTATCTATATTTTTACTACAACCACATAAAAAACTAACAATTAATATCGTGTTTAACAACAATTTTATAATTTTCATCTCGTTCTCCCCCCTTCTTTTTTCCTACTATTATTTTAGCATATTCTTTCCTTCTTAGTCTATTCTCATCCTAGACTTACTAGCTAGTTGCAGTTTGCAAAATTTTTAGAGAAAAAAACTAAATCTCTGTTGACAAAGACAAAATTTACTGTTATTCTATAAGTGTATATACTAGGGCTCTTTATGTTCAGTTTGTCTTTGGGGTAATTATGAGAAGAATTTTTGGTAGAAGATTTTAGGGATATTTAATCTTCCTCTGGAAATACACTATTGAAGTAACTAAGCTGATATAATTTGCAAATACACCTACTAAAAATTTTAGTAGGTGTTCCTGTTGGATTAAACAAAAAGTCAGATGATTTTTTAACTACTCATCTGACTTTTTTATTTTATTCGTAATCAATTACTCCTAGGGCTATTTTAGCATAACGTGACATTCTATCTTTTGTCCACGCTGGCTCCCAAACTATATTGACATCAACTTTTTCTATCTCATCAACACCTAGCATAGCAGTTTCTACTTGTTCGATTATAACCGGTGCTAAAGGACATCCCATTGATGTTAATGTCATATCTACAATAGCATGCTTATTATCGTCACTCATCTTAACATCATAGACTAATCCTAAATTCATAATATCAATCCCTAATTCTGGATCAATTACATTTTCTAAAGCCTCTATAACTCTATCTTTTAAAGTTTCCATTTTTTCCTCCTGTTTCAAAAACCTTTATACTTATCTCAGCTACTCTTTTTATTTTATTCCTAAAATCTGTAGCCAACTCCTTTTTTATACTCTTCTTTAATATAGTTACCCAGTTGAACTATATGTTGTTCTGTTTCTTTTCTAATCATACCTATCTTTATGTCAAGGTTAGATGTGTCATCTAATCTTAGTATATCTAACATATATCCTTGTAAACGTCCTTTGGAGTCTGTAACTTTTCTAAACTCTAGTCTCTTAATATCACGTAGAGGTTCAAAATTAAACACGCCTTTATAAACAATTATTGAATCTTTATAGATTAAAACTTTAAGACCTTCATCTAGGTACTGCGCTTCACGCAAAAGAATATCCAAGTCTCTTTCTGTTTCAGGGAATTCAATAAATAGCTCTTCGTATTCACTACGAGCATGACGAATTCTTCTTCTTATTGAAAATATTACACCTATAGTTATAGCAGATAAAACAAACGGTACTCCTATAGTCATAACATAATATCCCCATCCTATTGGTTTCAAGTACATATCAGAATAAAACGGTTTTTCTTTCAACTTACTTGTATAAGCATCTTTATTGTCTTTAATCCCAACTTCGGCAATAATCTGTTTTACACGTTCTCTTATTAAACTACTCTTTTGAACTGATTCTACAAATTTGCGTCTTAGCTCAGGTGTGATATTTACTTTTCTACTACTGCGTCTTCCTTTCGTAACTTCCGGAATAGCATCAATACGTTTATAGATGTTTTCGTTTGATAAATTAGTTAGCTTTCCATCTTTTAACTTTCGACCATCAAGGAATTTTTCTAATTCTTTTTCTGTAGCTTTTAGCATTATAAAGCCTCGCTCATAGTCGACTAAATAAAATTTTTCACCTTCTTTGAGCTTTTCATCAACTATATTTTGTTCTTCTATAGCTACAACTTTTATAATTGAGTAACCAGAATCTCCAGAAAAGTCGTCTCCTTCTTTATATAATGTTTCCAAACTCCTAAAACTATTTATCGAAGCAACGATAAACACAAAACTTACTACAAACAATATTATAGCTATTATAATCGAAACTTTCGATCCTCGTATATAACTTTTTCTCATTTTCTATCCAACTTTTATCTTTAAATTATTTTTTATTTGAATTTTCTATTACTATCGCTCCATTTGGAGTTCCTGAAATACATAAATCGCACATATTTAAGAATAATCCATGTTCAACTACACCAACAATATCAGCCAACTTGTTCTTCACTTCATCTATATCGAAACCATAACCTAGATGTAAGTCTACAATATAATTATGGTTATCAGTTACTAAAGTTTTCCCATCTTTTAGGCGCAATACTGGATTTAGTCCTAATTTTTCCATTTTTCTAATAGTATGGCTATATCCAAATGGTAAAATTTCTACAGGTAGATTAAAGTTCCCCAATTTTTCTACATCTTTACTTTCATCAAAAATCCAGATTATTTTTTCGGCAATATCCGCAACTATTTTCTCTCTAAATAGTGCTGCTCCACCGCCTTTTATCGCGTTGAAGTTTTTATCAATCTCATCTACACCGTCGACAGCAAGATCGATATGATCTATTTCTTCTAGTTCCTTAATAACAAGACCTAAGCTTTTTGCTAGTTCCACTGTTTGAATCGATGTTGATACCATCTCTATATTCAAACCTTCTTTTACTTTTTCAGCTAGCGCATGAACAAAGTAAAACACAGTAGAACCTGTCCCAAGACCTACTATCATACCATCTTTAACATAGTTAACTGCCTCTTTACCAACAACTTCTTTTAAATTCATTTTTCGTTCCCCTTTTAATGATTTGTATATTTATTTAATATTATTTATACTCTACCAACTTGTAATTTTTCTTACCACGTCTCACAACTGTAAAACTATCTTCAAGATGCGAACTACTATCTACAGTGAAAGCTAAATCAGTAACTTTGTCCCCATTTATAGAAATTGCTCCGTTATTTACGTCTTCACGCGCTTGGCGTTTAGAAGTAACTACACCACTTTCAACTAGGAAATCTACTATATTGATATCCTCTTTTGGTAATTGAGCTTTTGGCATACCTTTTACAGCTACTTTTAATTCATCAAGAGTTAGTTCTTTAATATTTCCTGAGAATAATGCTTTAGTGATATTTAAGGCACTCTCTAAAGCCGCTTCACCATGTACAATTTTTACTAACTCTTCTGCTAGAGCTTTTTGAGCAAGACGTAAGTGTGGCTCTTTTGCCAAGCTTTCTTCCAATTTTTCAATTTCTTCTTTTTCTAAGAATGTGAATTTTTTAATTGCTGAGATTGTGTCATTATCAGCAGTATTGAACCAGAATTGGTAAAACTCATAAGGCGTTGTTTTTTCTGGATCTAACCATACCGCTCCACCTGTTGATTTCCCAAATTTTGTTCCATCTGATTTTAGCATTAGCGGAATAGTAAATCCATACGCTTCTACATCACCGCGGAGTTTACGCATAATTTCTAGCCCTGTAGTAATGTTCCCCCATTGATCCGATCCACCAAGTTGCATTTTTACCCCATGATGTTCATTAAGATAAGCATAGTCAATACCTTGTAATAAGGTATAACTAAATTCTGTAAATGACAATCCATTTTCTAAACGACTTGATACAGAGTCTTTTGCCAACATATAATTAACATTGATTAGTTTTCCATAATCTCGTAAAAACTCAATCATAGACATTTTTCCTAACCAATCACCATTATTTACAAACTCGATATTTTCATCTCCTCTAAAAATATTACGCAGTTGATTTTCTAATTTTTTAGCATTTTCTGCAATAGTTTCTAAACTTTGTAATTGGCGTTCTTCACTACGTCCTGAAGGGTCTCCAATAATTCCAGTTCCCCCTCCAACTAAAACTACTGGCTTATGTCCATATTTCGCAAATCTTTTTAATGTTAAAAATGGTAATAAATGCCCAACATGTAGAGAATCTCCAGTAGGGTCTGTTCCACAATAAATAGATACACTTTCCGTTTCTAATAATTTTTTTATTCCTTCTTCATCAGTTTGTTGATATACTAAATCTCTATATTTTAGTTCTTCTAACAAGTTACTCATGCTAACCTCCTTGTTTTCTTTCATGCGTATGTTTCCATTATATCACAATTTAGCTATTTCTTTGATAGTTTTTCATTATTTTTTGACTATAAAACTTTATCATTATTATGATTTAATTTAGAGTTTTCTCAAAAATATGATATAATGTAGTAAAATATGTAACCAAGGGGATTTCTATGGAAAAAAAGAAGATTAGAACTTCATTTCTTAGGATTTTTTTATTAATACTTGCTATTTTCATTAGCTTTGGAGCTGGGATAGCTCTTGGTTTTGTCGGTGGATTAGTCAAAGATCAGCCCGTTTTAGATCAAAAAGAAATGAAAGAACAGATCAATAACATTAGTAAAAATAGTGAAGTTTATTTCGGTACTGGTGAAAAATTAGGTACCCTTAACTCTGAGCTTATTAGAAAAACTGTAAATTATGAAGACTTAGGTGAAAATGTTAAAAATGCGACTATTGCTAGTGAGGACTCTGATTTTTACTCTAACAATGGTGTAGAAATATTCGGATTAATCCGCGCTGTTTATAGCGAAGTTACCGGAGCTCATACTAGTGGTGGTAGTACGATAACTCAGCAGCTCGTTAAGAACCAATTATTAGATAATTCTCGTTCTTATGAAAGAAAAGCAAAGGAAATTTTATTAGCCCTAAGGGTTGATAATCACTTTTCTAAAAAAGAGATTCTTGAAAACTATTTAAATGTTGCTTCTTTTGGGAAGAATAGTTTAGGGCAAAATATTAGTGGAATAGAAACTGCTGCACAAGGCGTTTTCGGTATCCGTGCCAAAGATTTAAACATCGCTCAAGCAGCTTATCTTGTTGGTTTTGTTCAATCACCATATAGATATACTCCTTTTGATAATGCAGGTAATATTAGGCCAGATGAAGAACTACAAGCTGGTATAGAGCGTCAAAAATATGTTTTATCGCGAATGAAAGCAAATAACTTTATCAATTCTTCTCAATACAAAGAGGCTCTTGACTTTGACATTAAAGGATCTTTTACTAAACAAAAAGTTGAAGAATATACTGAATACCCTTATATTCGTGACGAAGTAACAGCATCTGTTGCAGAAATCTTAGCTGAACAAACAGCAGTTAAAAATAATAGACTCCAACAATTTAGAAATAACGCTACTTATCGAGCAGAATTAATCGAAAAAAGTAAAACAAAATTTATTACAGGTGGTTATAAAGTAAAAACAACTTTAGATAAGAAGCTTTATGATAAGCTTCAAGAAACAAAAAAACAATTTGAAAGTTATCCAGCATCTTACCAAAACGGATCAACTTATCCATTAGAAATTGGAGCTTCAGTTATAGAAAATGATACTGGTAAAGTCTTAGCTTTTATCGGTGGAATAAATTATAAAAAACAACAGCTAAATCATGCTACTCGTACTAAACGTTCTCCAGGTTCTTCAATCAAACCACTATTGGTTTATGGACCTGCTATTGATAAAGGATATATTACTCCAAATTCAACTATCCTAGATAAACGATTTAATTATTACGGTTGGACACCAGAAAACTTTACAAGAACTGAATATGGTTATATTTCTGCAAGAAAAGCACTTGCTCAATCACTTAACTTATCGACAATTAGATTATATTCAGCTTTTGTAAATGAAGATCCTGTAAAAGAGTATCTTGAAAAAATGGAATTCAAAGGTATGACAGAAACAGATCATACATCTCTTGCTGCTTCTATCGGTGGGATGAGTTATGGAGTTTCTGTAATGGAAAATACTAGTGGTTTCTCTACATTTGCTAATATGGGAGAACACAAAAAAGCCTATATCATAGAAGAAATTCGCAACAATGATAATGAAATAATCTATCAAGCTAATCACACACCTATTAGAGTTTATAATGATTCTACAAGTTACTTAATTTTAAATATGCTTAATGATGTAATTAATGCAAGTTACGGAACTTCTGCTGATATAGCTAAACAACTTAACTTCAGCAGTAAAAACTTATTTGTAAAAACAGGAACTTCTGAATATTATAAAGATCTTTGGGTTGTTGGTGGTACAAAAAATATTACCGTCGGTGTTTGGAATGGTTACGATAAACCTGCTACTGTACCAAGTTATGACTATGCTCATAGGTCTTGGGCTGCAATAATGAATGCTATTTATAGCTATGATAGTAAGCTTGTTTCACCAGATGTAGCCTTCACTAGACCAAATTCTGTAATAGATTTCTCTATAAATCCTTACAATAACGCAAAAGGTTCTGTATCCGATATGATTCCTAATGGTTTTGTGGAATTAACTAAGGAAAAAACTCTTGCGAAACTTGGATTTAGCATTGATAAAGATTTAACCTTTGGAGAGCCAAAATCTATTATGGAAAAAAATAACAAAGACAAAGATGATAAAGATAAAGATAAAGATAAGAATGAAGAGTCTCATAGTCATTCATCTCATGACGACTCTGATGACTAATCTGTTCTTTATACATTATAAAACATAAAAAAGAAAGACTTTATAGGTCTTTCTTTTTTACTTCTATCCTTCTAATACATCATACATAGCTGTTAAATCATGTGCATCAGCAACTTCTGCCCAACCTTCAATATCATCTAACTCTTTCGCATGAGTTATCGTATATATTGCTTTGGTTAACGTATAAAATTCTTGCAGTGGTTTTATTAATTTCTTAAAGCTAGTTACCGCCCCACCACCTAAAGCTTCTTCAAACATTGATTGAGCTCTCTTTCCATCTTCATTATTTATAACATCTTCTAAAATAATGCCAGAATGGGCAAGGTATAACATATAATTATAAACCGCCTTAAAAGTACGATACGCTTTTTTTATATTTTCATTTCCTTCTTCTTTATTGGTCCAACGACGCAAGCTTGTTACCTGGTTTTGTATAGGATCTTTTATCTCAGAAATTAAAAATGCAACAAATTCATCAGCAATTTCTTTTTCCTTTTCCTTTACTAAATCTGGAGTAAATCCTTTTTCTAATAACCTATTATAAAAATCTCCAAAAATTCTATCCAATTCGTATGTATCTTCTTCGGTTAAAAAATCTTCTGGGGGAACAAATGTTTTTAATACAGGAGGAAATTCTATAGTTTTTCCTACATTAAATGTCCCTACTGTCATATTTAGCGATTGAACAAAATCATTTTTTCTTAGATAATTATAAATATGATGTGCATCTTTAGCATAATAATTCTCGGTAAATTCTTGAAGTTTATTTGTCTCTTCTAAATCTTTTTCTAAAAAGTATTCTTCTAACTTCTTATTATATCTTTTATCATATTTACGTAGTTGTTTTAATTGTGGTAACGCCGTATTATAAGTATAAACTCGCTGAAAAGTTTTTCTTAATAATTCTACTGTTATAGCCAAATGACCACCTAAAGAATGACCAGCTGCAACTTTATAGCATGTATCAAAATTAGGTATCTTTTTCTTAAGAAATTTCAAAAATGCAAATGCAGAATCAATCTGACTAGTATTCTCTCCTGAAACTATTCCTGTATAATTGTAAAACCAATCACTCATATCATCAAGCTCGGTTCCTCGAAAAATTACCAACAGTTCATTGTACTTCTCCAAATAAATAGCTGTTGCTTGAAAACCATTTTTTGCAAGTTTGGGAGTCGATAGACCACAATTATAGACTACTATATCATCTATTTTCTCACCTGTAACATCTTGAATAATTCTTTTTATTTTATATTCAGCCGTGCTTTGCTTCTTATTTCCTTTTATCAAATACTCATACCAAGCTAACTTCGCTAAAAGTAACGGATTATGGAAAAAACGTAAAAACATATTAATCCCTCTTCTCTACAATTTTTCTCTAGTTCTTTTTATATTATATCACAAAATATATTCAGTAAAACAATAAAAAAGAGCCTAGATTTTTCTAGACTCTGATTATTATTATAACTATTTTGCTTTTCGGCGTTTTAGCACTAATGAAGCAACTAATACCATTAATCCTACAGCTACTGATGATTTACTATTTTCACCTGTTTTCGGTAGAGTAGCTCCTTTTTCAGTCTTAGAAGTTCCTTTTTCTACTACCGATGTTGAATTTGTTGAATTTAATGGTTTTGTTGGTTTATTTAATGATTTAATATCAAACTCTGGTTTTTCCAACACTGGTGCATCCTTTGGTATTTCAAAGTGAAACTCTAGTTTTTCTAATACCGGTGTATCTTTAGTAACCGCATATGTTAATTTTTCTAACTCATGTTGTTTTTTGATTGCTATATATTTATCATATGCAAGTTTTGCTTTTGTATTAGCACCTTTTAATTTTTCTTTTTCTAAATCCAATTCTTCCTTGGCTAACGCAAGTTCTTCCTTAGCTATTTCTAAATCTTTTTCGATTTTATCGTATTTAGCACGTAATTCTAACGCAGAAGTGTGTTCTCTTTCTAAGTTCGCTAATTTATCAGTAAGTGATTGAATATCACTAGTTAAATTAGCAATTTCTGTTTTAGCTTCTTCTACTTTAGCTTCAGCATTACGAACAGCTTGTTCTTTAGCTACTAAATTATCTTCTAGTGCTTTGATTTCGTTAGTTAATGTATTAAATTGACCTTGTAATTGTCTAACTTTTTCATCAGCAATAGCTTTTTTATCTTCTAAAGTTTTAATAGTATCAACAACAGCTTTTAGTTCTTGTTGTGCTTTATCTAATTCTGTATTTACGGCATCTAACTCTGCTTGTGCTTGTGGACTAGATGGTACTACATTATCATAAGATTTTACTTTGTTAACTAAAGCATCATATTTAGCTTGTTCAACTTTAACTTGTTCAGCTTTTGCTTCAGCTTCAGTTTTCGCTTTGTCGTAAGCTTGTTGTAATTCAGCTTGACTAGGTACTTTTAATGGTTCTAAGTTATCTTTAGATGTTTTACCAAATCTTGCTTCTGCTGTAGCTTTATCACGAACAGTTGATAAAGCTACACTAACAACGTGGAATCGTAAATGGTATACTTTATCACCTTCATCGTCAATTAATTCTTTATATGAAAAGTTAACAGCCGTAGTAGGGACGTTTTCTAATAATGATTCTGCATGTCTGTAATGGCCATTAAGATTTCCTTCATAGAAGAAATCGAAAATTGAATTACGAATATCGTGGAAAATTTCACGTTTTGTACGAATGCTACCTTGTTCATTTACCATTTCTGAAGTAGTAGTTAAATTCTCATAAAATTGACCTTCTTGTAATCCGTGTTCTTTAGCTGCTTTCTTAATACTTTCTTTATCATGCCCCATTTCTTGGTAATTTGATGTGCGAGAGTATTTAGCTATATCATCAGCTAATTTTTGAGTATTTTTATTAACTCTACGTGGTTCTAATCCGAACTGTGCACGTACTTGATTTAATAAGTATACGAAGTATTGTGAAAATTCTTCTTTATCTTTTTCAGATAAGTTATTAACATCAACTGTTTCATCACCATTTTTATCATCTTCAAAGAAATAGTTCTCTTTTTTGTATTTTTCTAATACTTCTAATTCAATAGCTTTTAGTTCTTCAAGTGTGATTTCATTTCTTCGATATTTTTTGTAACCTTCCACAAACTCAGGTGCTAATTTAGCTTCTTTTAGAGCGTATTTAAATAATCTACTATTAGATTCTAAGTTAGTTTTAGCTTCTGTTTCTTTTTCTTTAGCAGTTTGCTCATCAGTTTTAGCTTTAGCTAATACTTCTTTTTGTTGATTCATATCCGCAGTAGCTTTAACTTTTTCATCAGAAATAGTTTTGTCTTTTTCTTTTGCAACTTTTAACGCGTCTGTTTTTTCTTCTTGTGCTTTTGTTAAATCTTTAACTTTTTGCTCAAGTTCTACTTTTTCAGCTTTTTTATCTTCTAATTCTTTAAGACTAGGAGCTAACTCTTTGATTTTACCTCTTAATTCATCTGCTTTAGCTTTTTTGTCTTGAATACTAGTCTTCGCAGTTTCTAAACCTTGTTTCTCGGTATTTAAATCTGCTTGTTTAGCTTTTAAATCTTCTTGTTTGTTTACTAGTTCTTTTTCTTTAGCTGCTTTTTCTGTAGTTGTTTTTGTAGTTTCAGATTCTAACTCTTTGATTTTTTCAGGTGTTACAGACTCTGACGCTTTTTTAGTTGATTCTACTTTTGAAACTTTTTCTTCTGCCGATTTAACTTTGTCTGTTTTCTCTGCAACAGTTTCAGTTAAAGCATCTGTTCTTTCTTTCGCCGTATCTGATTGTACTTTCGCCACTTCAACATCTTTTTCAGTAGTTTTCCCTTCTTTAGTTTTTATAATTAATTCACTATCAGGGGTTGTAGATGTTGATTCTGTCGTTTCATTTGCTTTTGCTTCTGGAACATTTACTAATAATACACTCCCAGCTAAAACTGTACCAATTGTAATTGTTTGTTTAAGTTTTTTTCTCATATATTTTTCTCCATTTCTTAACTATATCTATCGCCCACTTTATTTTTATAATTTTTTCATATTTAACTGTACTTTATAGTATTTTTATAATTAAATTGCTAGCTATTTTACTCTTTTTTTACTCTTCTACAAACACTATTCACGCAATACATACCTTGTAAGTTTAAATTACAGTTTATTATCGAGGCATACAACAACTCAATTCTATCATTTTTCTTTAAAAAAATCAATATTTTTATTATAAACATATATGTATTCTGAAAAATATCCATCTTAATATTTCAAAAATATTGTTTTTAATCCAACTATTCTCCCTATCATTATAAAAATAATCTTAAAGTTTTTTAAAACTTTAAGATTATTCCTATTTTTTTGTTTTTCCTATACATTAAATCTAAATAGCATTATATCGCCATCTTTAACTTCGTATTCTTTTCCTTCAAGACGAACACGTCCAGCTTCTTTTGCTTTTACCATGCTTCCATATTCTAATAAATCATCGTAACTTACAGTTTCTGCACGAATAAATCCACGTTCAAAATCAGAGTGAATAATTCCAGCACATTCTGGCGCTAACATTCCTTTTTTGAAAGTCCAAGCACGTACTTCTTGAACACCAGCAGTAAAGTATGTCGCAAGACCTAATAAACTATAACTTGCTTTAATAAGTTTATCAAGACCACTTTCATCAATTCCTAATTCTTCTAAGAACATTGCTTTTTCTTCGTCTTCAAGAGACGCCATCTCTTCTTCAATTTTCGCACAAACTACGATTACTTGACTTCCTTCGTTTGCTGCAAATTCGCGAACACTTGCTACGTGTTTATTAGCGTCAACGTCTAGCAAATCATCTTCACTAACGTTTGCTACATAAAGCATCGGCTTCATAGTTAATAGGTGTAGATTTTTAGCGATTTTTTGCTCTTCTTTATCTAATTCTAAAAGACGCGCTGGTTTTTCTTCTTTAAGAATATCACGCACTTTTGATAATACTCCAAACTCAGCCATAGCATCTTTGTCTTTTTGTTTGGCTTGCTTTTCGACACGTCCTATGCGTTTTTCTACACTTTCAAGGTCAGCTAAAATCAACTCTAAGTTAATTACTTCAATATCATATAATGGATCTACGCCACCTGCAACGTGTGTAATATTTTCATCTTCAAAACATCTAACAACTTGGCAAATTGCATCTACTTCACGGATATGACTTAAAAATTTATTTCCTAGTCCTTCACCTTTTGATGCACCTTTTACAATACCAGCGATATCAGTAAATTCGAATGATGTCGGTACTGTTTTTTTCGGTTCTACTAATTCTGTTAATTTATTTAATCTATGATCAGGTACTTCTACAATCCCAACATTTGGATCAATTGTTGCGAATGGATAGTTTGCTGCTAATGCTCCTGCTTTCGTTATTGCATTGAAAAGTGTACTTTTCCCTACGTTTGGTAATCCTACTATTCCGGCTGTTAATGCCATAGTATTAATCACTCCTTTTCTCTTTATTATTTATATATACGAAAAACAAATCTTCTTTATTTTTCTTGAAAATTTAGGCCTTCGCCTACTCAACTATCATATTATAACATAAAAACTATAACTTAGCATTTAATATTATATTATTTGAATTATTTTTTGCAAATTATAATTAATTTTATCCATTAGTATCTAAAATGATACTAACTATTCTAAAATTGCGTACTTTACAAAATATAGTTTAGTGGGTAAACTATATTGTAAGATATAAATATATCTAATAAATTGTTAGGACGGTGCTTAATAATGAAAAACTACAACTCAAATATTAAACTTGGTATCGCAAGCCTTAATGTTCAAGATTTGGAAAAACAAACTAATTTTTATAGACATACAATGGGAATGACGGTGTTGGAAGAAGATAAGGACTTCGTTCTTTTAGGTACTTCAAATAAAACTCCGCTTCTTAAACTGCAAAAAACTGCTCATAAATTTGTGAATTCTTACGGATTATACCATATTGCATACCTAGTTCCAACTGAACAAGATTTAGCAGATATTCTTAAACATTTTGTAACGTCAAAAACTAGGCTGGAAGGTGGGGCTGACCACGGCTATTCTAATGCTATTTATCTAAGTGACGCTGAAGGAAATGGTATTGAAGTATACTATGATAAAGACGAAAGTTTTTGGGATAGACGCCCTGATGGAACTATCGTCGGCATTACCGAGAGATTAGATGCAGACCATTTACTTGATATCTCTAAAACTATCTCCCCATATGAATTACCCGCTGACACTATTATCGGACATATTCACCTAAGTGTTCGTGATTCTAAAGTATCATCTGCATTTTATCAAAATGTTTTAAACTTTTTAGATAAATTTACCGTACCATCTGCAAGTTGGATTGCTCATGGAGATTATCATCATCATCTTGCTGTAAATAATTGGGCAGGTAATAACTTGAATGATAGGCAAAAAGATTTTCCTGGATTAGCTTATTTCGAAATTATCGTAGCAGATAAAGATGAATATCTAAAGCTTATTCAAAATATTAAAGCAACTAATACTACTATAAGAAAAGAAACTGAGGATGCTATATTTATAAAAGATCCTAATGGAATTGAAGTAAGATTAATAAAAAGCATTTAATTAAAGTGTCTAAAAAAGGAGAACGGCTCGCCAATTGGCGAGCCATATATTATGAAAAAAAATATTATTAAGTTTTGGTATAACTATATTATAGTATTGCTACTTTACATATACTTTAATCTATAATTAAAGTTTACTTAAAAGTTATTTTTAATGAAGACACGGGAATAATTACTCTAAATTAAAAAATAAACAACCTAGCTTTATTAGCTAAGTTGTTCATTGCTAAAAATCTATTCCGATTTTTTCTCAATTATTTTTTTTATTTTTTTATTAAAATCTCGTCTTGGCATCATAATATTATTATCACACTTTAGACATTTTATTTTAATATCTGCTCCCATGCGTGTGATTTCCCATCTATTTGTACCGCATGGATGTTGCTTTTTCATCTCTACTATATCACCTAAGCCATAATCCATACTTCTTTCCTCCTATTTCTCATCTTTTCCTTTAAGCCTATCTTTGAAAACATTATAAAAATCTCGACGTAACATAGTTTCTATGCTTGAATTTTTTCCTGCTTTTGCCTTACCGACAATTGTTATATAAGCTATATTATCTTCTATCTTGTCAATTGCATCTAACCTTAACTTATCATGTTTGTATAAATAAGATTTATAAGCGTCATTGTTATTAGCAAAATCAAGGATACTTTGGACTTCATTTTCTAAATCCTCTATTGTTGTTTCTATATTAATTGGAAACTCACAGATTGCTAGATTATAAGTCAATGAGTAATTAATAACTTGATTAATTGTACCATTAGGAATAAAATAAATCTCTCCACCTTTAGAGCGAATTTTTGTTGAACGTAATCCAAGAGAAAGGACACTTCCTTCCGCAATAAATGCCGCTTGATTATAAATTTTTACATTATCTCCGACATCAAACTGTCCTTCAAGAATTATAAAAAATCCAGAAATAATATCTTTTACTAAATTTTGCGCACCAAAACCAATAGCAACAGAAGCTATCCCTGCACTGGCAACAATGCTAGTTGTGTTTATTCCCACAATTGCTAAAATTTGGAAGAAAGCAATAAAGTAGACCGTGTATCTAACCGCACTTTTTACAAGTTTAAGCAGAGTCTCTGATCTTTTTTCATTAAACTTAATGTTGAATTTTTTGTTGGCATTGTCCCTTGTTGTCATTATATAATCTATAATTTTGTTTAGGATTTTTACGCCTATAGTTGCCACTATAATTATCGCAATTATTAATAGTGTTTTTTCTAAGAGTTTAATCCAAAGATCAACATTATTGAATATTTTTAAAATTTTTTCATTAATAAAATTCATACGCTAGTCCTTAAATAATGCTACAATTCTTTCGAATTCATCATTATCTTTAAATTCTATTTCTATTTTACCCTTTTTATTACGATTTTGTTTAATCGTAACAACTGTTCCAAGACGTTTTTTTAAGATATTTTCTTGTTCTTCTATAAAAATATCTTTCGCTTTTACTTTTTTAGTCGTTTTAGGTTTAGTCAGATTATTAATATACTCTTCTAGTTCACGAACAGACATCTGACGTTCTTTAACGCGATTACACACTTCAATCATAGCCTTTTTAGTTTTAAGCGCTAATAATGTTCTTGCATGCGCAGCGCTAATTATGCCTTTTTCTAGTTCTGCTTTTATTTCTGCTGGCAATTTCAAAAGGCGTAGGCTATTAGCTATATATGGACGGCTTTTCCCAAGTTTTTTAGCAAGCTCTTCTTGAGTAAGGTCCATCTTGTCCATTAGATTTTTATAACTTTCTGCTTCTTCTAACGACGATAAATCTTCACGTTGTAAATTTTCTAGAACGGCGAAAATCATCATCTCTTCGTCGCTCATCTCTTTTATAATAGCTGGTATAGTTTTTTTACCTAAAAGCTCAAAAGCACGGAAGCGTCGTTCTCCAGCAATAATATAATATCCTTTTACTGCGTTTTTAACAACTATCGGCTGTAATAATCCATTCTTTTCGATAGAATCTTTTAATTCATTCAATTTTTCTTCGTTGAAAACTGTACGTGGTTGATATGGATTTTTTTTGATTTCTTCCAGAGGAATATCCACTACTTTATCACTATCTTCTACTAACTCTATATGTTCAGTAGCAAAAATAGCATCTAGTCCACGTCCCAATCCTTTCCCTGACTTTTTAACCACGTTCAATCACCTCTTTAGCTAATGATAAATATTGTTTTGCTCCATTAGAATTTTTCGCGTATTCTATAATTGGTTCCCCAAAACTCGGCGCTTCACTTAGACGAACTGTTCTAGAGATAACTGTTTCAAATGCTTTTCCTTTGAAATGCTCACGCACTTGCTCGCCTACTTGATTAGAAATATTTGTACGGCTATCTGTCATTGTAAGCAATACTCCAAATATATCCAATCTAGAATTAAGATGTTTACGTACTATATTAAATGTATTCATCAGTTGGCTAAGACCTTCAAGAGCATAATACTCTGTTTGAACAGGGATAATAACCCCATCAGCAGCCGTAAGTGAATTTAAAGTGATTAATCCCAATGATGGTGGACAATCTATTATTATGTAGTCATATTTTTCTTTTATATCTGCTATTGCATTTTTCATGCGTTGTTCACGGCTAATCGCAGATACTAATTCTACCTCCGCACCTGCTAAAGCAATACTAGATGGAACAATATCTAAATTCTCATAAGCAGTTTTTATAATAACGTTATTAATATCAACCTCATCTACTAAAATATTATAGATAGATTGTTCTAAACCTGCTTTGTCAATTCCAACACCGCTAGTAGCATTGGCTTGTGGATCAGTATCTATAAGCAACACTTTCTTTTTGAGATGTGCCAAAGATGCTGCTAAGTTTATTGAAGTCGTAGTTTTTCCAACCCCACCTTTTTGGTTACATATCGCTAAAATTTTCATCGTTCTCCTCTTTCTTCAAATAACGAGGAATAGTTACTTTTATAACTATATTTTCCATATTTTCTTCTTCCTCTTTATTTAAATCTATTCCATATTTTTCTTCTAATTTTGCTATTTCTTTTGTTAATTTAATTACTAATTTCTGTGCATCGTAATTAGCATTTGTAGATACAGGTTTAACATCTTTTTTGATTTTTAAATATGTATCTATTTTTTCTTCTGTTTGCGAGACGTTTAAATTTTGTGATAAAATTTGTGATAAAATCTTTTCTTGAGCAGATTCATCTAATTTTACCATTGCTCGTCCGTGACGCTCTGTTATCTTTTTCGAATTAATTGCTTCTATTACTTTTTTACTTAATTTTAATAAACGCAGTTTATTAGCAACTGTCGCCTGGGTTTTACCTAATGATTTAGCAAGTTCATCTTGTGTTAATTTATTTATACGTAATAACTCTTGATAAGCATGTGCTTCTTCAATCGGTGTAAGCTCTTCTCGTTGAATATTTTCAATAAGCGCTAGTGTCGCCATTTGTTCTTCAGTTAATTCTTTTACTATAGCTTTAGTAGTTGCATGCTGTAAGTATTTTATAGCGCGAAGGCGACGTTCGCCAGCTATTAACTCATAAAATCCATTCCCTATATCCCTAACCGTAATGGATTGTAATAAGCCGTTTTGTTTAATAGATTCTGCAAGTTCTTTTATTTTTTCTTCTGTAAATTCGTGTCGTGGTTGATATTTATTTGGTACTATTTTATCTACTAATATTTCTCGTAAGACATCATCATCTGAAATACCAACTTTTTCAGCTCTATGTGTCAAATCATATAATTTACTAAATGGTTTTACACTTTCTATCATATTTTACCTCCTATTAGTAAACATTACACTAATACAATAACATATATATGTTTGTTTGTCAAAAATATTTCCCAATAAATTTTATCTACTAAGGCTTAATTACATTGCATTCTTAGGATTATTTCCCTAATTTACTAAATTTTAAGGTAATAAAAATAGTCAAGGAGAGGTTATTTATTCTCCTTGACTACAATTTGGACTATATATTTAATTTTAAAATATAATTTATTGAATAAAAAAAGATGTAATCCTAAAAGATTACATCACTCTAAACAGGGACGGCAGGAATCGAACCCACACCAAAGGTTTTGGAGACCTTTGTTCTACCGTTAAACTACGTCCCTAAATGGTGGGAAGAAGTGGATTCGAACCACTGAACCCTAAGGAGCGGATTTACAGTCCGCCGCGTTTAGCCTCTTCGCTATCTTCCCTATATAAAAAAATGCCGGCCAGAGGACTTGAACCCCCGACCTACTGATTACAAGTCAGTTGCTCTACCAACTGAGCTAGGCCGGCAACATGGTGCCTCGAGACAGAGTCGAACTGCCGACACATGGAGCTTCAATCCATTGCTCTACCAACTGAGCTATCGAGGCAAGTATTAATTTTTACATAAAAAAATGGCGGTCCCGACGGGAATCGAACCCGCGATCTCCTGCGTGACAGGCAGGCGTGATAACCGCTACACCACGGGACCTAATATAAAAAATTGCGGGAGATGGATTTGAACCATCGACCTTTGGGTTATGAGCCCAACGAGCTGCCAGACTGCTCCATCCCGCGATAATAAAAATGGAGGAGGAAAGGGGATTCGAACCCCTGCGAGCTTTTACACTCCTGTCGGTTTTCAAGACCGATCCCTTCAGCCGGACTTGGGTATTCCTCCTTGATATGGTGGACTCTGCAGGACTCGAACCTGCGACCGATCGGTTATGAGCCGATAGCTCTAACCAACTGAGCTAAGAGTCCGTGTTCCTTTAGAATTCACTAAACATTATTGGTGGCGGCAGAGGGGATCGAACCCCCGACCTTACGGGTATGAACCGTACGCTCTAGCCAGCTGAGCTACGCCGCCAATAAAGGCTTAAATTCAATTTAAAATGGTGGAGCCTAGCGGGATCGAACCGCTGACCTCCTGCGTGCAAAGCAGGCGCTCTCCCAGCTGAGCTAAGGCCCCATAATAAATTATTTTCAATGGTCGGGAAGACAGGATTCGAACCTGCGACCCCTTGGTCCCAAACCAAGTGCTCTACCAAGCTGAGCTACTTCCCGAGGTTTTTAAATGGCGCGCCCAAGAGGAGTCGAACCCCTAACCTTTTGATCCGTAGTCAAACGCTCTATCCAATTGAGCTATGGGCGCTAATATAATGGTGCCGAGGACCGGAATCGAACCGGTACGGTATTGCTACCGCAGGATTTTAAGTCCTGTGCGTCTGCCAGTTCCGCCACCCCGGCACTATATTAACTATTGGAGCGAAAGACGGGATTTGAACCCGCGACCCTCACCTTGGCAAGGTGATGTTCTACCCCTGAACTACTTTCGCGAATACTAGAATGGTGCGGGTGAAGGGAGTCGAACCCCCACGCCGTGAGGCGCTAGATCCTAAGTCTAGTGCGTCTGCCAATTCCGCCACACCCGCAAAAGAATGGTGAGCCATGAAGGACTCGAACCTTCGACCCTTTGATTAAAAGTCAAATGCTCTACCAACTGAGCTAATGGCTCTAAATTTAAATGGTGCCGGCCAGAGGACTTGAACCCCCGACCTACTGATTACAAGTCAGTTGCTCTACCAACTGAGCTAGGCCGGCATAAATGGTGGAGGTTAACGGGATCGAACCGCTGACCCCTTGCTTGTAAGGCAAGTGCTCTCCCAGCTGAGCTAAACCTCCGAAATTGCCTGGCAACGTTCTAGTCTTGCTGGGCGTAAACCCAACTACATTCGACGCTAAAGAGCTTAACTTCTGTGTTCGGTATGGGTACAGGTGTGTCCTCTTCGCTATCGCCACCAGACGAAAACTTCATACATATATTATATCATCTTTTCTTCTCTTGTCAACAAATTTTTCAGAACTTCACTTGATTAAGTCCTCGACCTATTAGTTTTAGTCAGCTACATGTGTTACCACACTTACACTCCTAACCTATTCTCCTTGTCGTCTTCAAGGGGTCTTAATATCCGTGGGAAATCTCATCTCGAGGGGGGCTTCATGCTTAGATGCTTTCAGCTCTTATCCCTTCCGTATTTAGCTACCCAGCTATGCCACTGGCGTGACAACTGGTACACCATTGATACGTCCATCCCGGTCCTCTCGTACTAAGGACAGCTCCTCTCAAATTTCCTACGCCCACGACGGATAGGGACCGAACTGTCTCACGACGTTCTGAACCCAGCTCGCGTACCGCTTTAATGGGCGAACAGCCCAACCCTTGGGACCGACTACAGCCCCAGGATGCGATGAGCCGACATCGAGGTGCCAAACCTCCCCGTCGATGTGGACTCTTGGGGGAGATAAGCCTGTTATCCCCAGGGTAGCTTTTATCCGTTGAGCGATGGCCCTTCCATGCGGAACCACCGGATCACTAAGTCCTGCTTTCGCACCTGCTCGACTTGTAAGTCTCACAGTCAAGCTCCCTTGTGCCTTTACACTCTGCAAATGATTTCCAACCATTCTGAGGGAACCTTTGAACGCCTCCGTTACTCTTTGGGAGGCGACCGCCCCAGTCAAACTGCCCACCTGACACTGTCTCCCGGTCTTTGCCGAGGGTTAGAATTTCAATACAGCAAGGGTAGTATCCCAACAGCGCCTCCTCATACACTGGCGTGCATGATTCTTAGGCTCCTACCTATCCTGTACATACTGCATCAAAATTCAATATCAAGCTACAGTAAAGCTCCATGGGGTCTTTCCGTCCTGTCGCGGGTAACCTGCATCTTCACAGGTACTATGATTTCACCGAGTCCATCGTTGAGACAGTGCCCAAATCGTTACGCCTTTCGTGCGGGTCGGAACTTACCCGACAAGGAATTTCGCTACCTTAGGACCGTTATAGTTACGGCCGCCGTTTACTGGGGCTTCAATTCATACCTTCGGATTTCTCCTAAGCACTCCTCTTAACCTTCCAGCACCGGGCAGGCGTCAGCCCCTATACTTCACCTTTCGGTTTTGCAGAGACCTGTGTTTTTGTTAAACAGTCGCTTGGGCCTATTCACTGCGGCCTACTCTCGTAGGCACCCCTTCTCCCGAAGTTACGGGGTCATTTTGCCGAGTTCCTTAACGATGGTTCTCTCGCTCACCTTAGAATTCTCTTCCCAACTACCTGTGTCGGTTTGCGGTACGGGCACCTCTTATCTCGATAGCGGCTTTTCTTGAGAGTTTGGCTTCATTGACTTCGCTACTTTAATTTCGCTCCCCATCACACTTCAGTCTTATGAGCAGCGGATTTGCCTACTACTCAACCTTTGTGCTTAGACGTCCTATTCCATCAGGACGATCAATTAGCCTCCTCTGTCCCCACTTCTCTCAATCGATATTTGGTGGTACAGGAATTTCTACCTGTTGTCCATCGGCTTCACCTATCGGCTTCACCTTAGGTCCCGACTTACCCAGAGCGGACGAGCCTTCCTCTGGAAACCTTAGTCTTTCGGTGGATAGGATTCTCACCTATCTTTCGCTACTCACACCGGCATTCTCACTTCTAACCTCTCCACCTCGCCTTCCAGCTCAGCTTCTATGATGTTAGAACGCTCTCCTACCATATAACATTAGTTATATCCGCAGCTTCGGTTGTATGTTTAGCCCCGGTACATTTTCGGCGCGATGTCACTCGACCAGTGAGCTATTACGCACTCTTTAAATGGTGGCTGCTTCTAAGCCAACATCCTGGTTGTCTGTGCATCATCACATCCTTTTCCACTTAACATACAATTTGGGACCTTAGCTGGCGGTCTGGGCTGTTTCCCTTTCGACTACGAACCTTATCACCCGCAGTCTGACTCCCGTTGATATTTATCTGGCATTCGGAGTTTGTCTGAATTCGGTAACCCGGGATGGGCCCCTAGTCCAAACAGTGCTCTACCTCCAGTAAACTCACAACGAGGCTAGCCCTAAAGCTATTTCGGAGAGAACCAGCTATTTCCAAGTTCGATTGGAATTTCTCCGCTACCCACAGCTCATCCAAACACTTTTCAACGTGTCCTGGTTCGGTCCTCCATTCAGTGTTACCTAAACTTCAACCTGGCCATGGGTAGATCACTTGGTTTCGGGTCTACTCCATCATACTATTTCGCCCTATTAAGACTCGCTTTCGCTTCGGCTCCATGTCTTCCACTTAACCTCGCATGATAAAGTAACTCGCCGGTTCATTCTACAAAAGGCACGCCATCACCCCCTAAAGGGCTCTGACTACTTGTAAGCACACGGTTTCAGGTTCTCTTTCACTCCCCTCCCGGGGTTCTTTTCACCTTTCCCTCACGGTACTGGTTCACTATCGGTCACTAGGTAGTATTTAGCCTTACCAGATGGTCCTGGTAGATTCCGACGGAATTCCTCGTGTTCCGCCGTACTCAGGTGCTCTCTCACGCCAACTTAGCATTTCGTATACAGGACTTTTACCTTCTATGGTCTATCTTTCCAAATTGTTCTACTATACTTCGTCATACGCTTTGTTGAGAGTCCTACAACCCCAATATGCATGCACATTGGTTTGGGCTCTTTCCCTTTCGCTCGCCGCTACTTAGGAAATCGATTTTTCTTTCTCTTCCTGCAGGTACTTAGATGTTTCAGTTCCCTGCGTTACCTCGCTTTCGCGTACCGCCCTTTTAAAAGCGGTGGGTTCCCCCATTCGGATATCTACGGATCTTTGCTTACTTACAGCTCCCCGTAGCGTTTCGTCGTTTGTCACGTCCTTCTTCGGCTCCTAGTGCCAAGGCATCCTCCGTGCGCCCTTTACTACTTAATCGTGTGTAGCTTTTACGCTTCGTTCTTCTTCCTTGAACTCTTGTGAATAAGTTTTTCAACTTACTTACTTTTTTCTCGGTTTTGTAAATCTGTTTCTTTACTTATAGAAAATTATCTTTGATCTAATATATATATTCAGTTTTCATTGTGCTTGAGTATTCCTTGAACACTCAAAACTAAACGAATTGCCAACGTATTCCTTATCCTTAGAAAGGAGGTGATCCAGCCGCACCTTCCGATACGGCTACCTTGTTACGACTTCACCCCAATCATCTGTCCCACCGTGACCGGCTCCCTCCTTAAAGGTTAGGCCACCGTCTTCGGGTGTTACAAACTCTCGTGGTGTGACGGGCGGTGTGTACAAGACCCGGGAACGTATTCACCGCGACATTCTGATTCGCGATTACTAGCGATTCCAGCTTCATGTAGTCGAGTTGCAGACTACAATCCGAACTGAGAATAGTTTTATGAGGTTGGCTGACTCTCGCGAGCTCGCTTCTCTTTGTTCCTATCCATTGTAGCACGTGTGTAGCCCAAGTCATAAGGGGCATGATGATTTGACGTCATCCCCACCTTCCTCCAGTTTATCACTGGCAGTCTATCTAGAGTCCCCATCTTACTGCTGGCAACTAGATATAAGGGTTGCGCTCGTTGCGGGACTTAACCCAACATCTCACGACACGAGCTGACGACAACCATGCACCACCTGTATCTGTGTCTAACCAAAGGTCAGAACAACACAATCTCTTGTGTCCTCACAGTATGTCAAGACTTGGTAAGGTTCTTCGCGTTGCTTCGAATTAAACCACATGCTCCACCGCTTGTGCGGGTCCCCGTCAATTCCTTTGAGTTTCAACCTTGCGGTCGTACTCCCCAGGCGGAGTGCTTAATGCGTTAGCTGCAGCACTGATCTCTTATGAGACCAACACTTAGCACTCATCGTTTACGGCGTGGACTACCAGGGTATCTAATCCTGTTTGCTCCCCACGCTTTCGCGCCTCAGTGTCAGTTACAGGCCAAAAAGCCGCCTTCGCCACTGGTGTTCCTCCTAATCTCTACGCATTTCACCGCTACACTAGGAATTCCACTTTTCTCTCCTGCACTCAAGTTTAACAGTTTCCAATGACCCTCCACGGTTGAGCCGTGGGCTTTCACATCAGACTTATTAAACCACCTGCGCGCGCTTTACGCCCAATAATTCCGGACAACGCTTGCCACCTACGTATTACCGCGGCTGCTGGCACGTAGTTAGCCGTGGCTTTCTGGTTAGGTACCGTCTCTTACATGTATAGTTACTACATATCCATTCTTCCCTAACAACAGAGCTTTACGAACCGAAATCCTTCTTCACTCACGCGGCGTTGCTCCGTCAGGCTTTCGCCCATTGCGGAAGATTCCCTACTGCTGCCTCCCGTAGGAGTCTGGGCCGTGTCTCAGTCCCAGTGTGGCCGATCACCCTCTCAGGTCGGCTATGCATCGTCGCCTTGGTGGGCCTTTACCCCACCAACTAGCTAATGCACCGCAAAGCCATCTCATAGTGTTAGCATAACCAACTTTTAAATATCTCTCATGCGAGAAATACTGTTATCCGGTATTAGCTATCGTTTCCAATAGTTGTCCCAGTCTATGAGGCAGGTTCTTTACGTGTTACTCACCCGTTCGCCGCTAAGTTTTTCTAGTGCAAGCACCAGAAAAACTTCGCTCGACTTGCATGTATTAGGCACGCCGCCAGCGTTCGTCCTGAGCCAGGATCAAACTCTCCAAATAATTGTTTAGCTTGATTAGCTCTTTAAAAAGTTTTATAGTTTCTTTTCAAAACTGTCCTTTTTGGAATTAACGTTGACTTAATTCGTTTAGTTTTCAATGTTCAAGTTTGTTGCGTTAGCAACTTTTATATCTTATCATTTTTATTTTTTTTTGTCAATAGTTTTTTCAAACTTTTTTTAACTTATTTTAAAATGACTTCGTCTTTCTTCAAGACTTTTCCTATTCTATCATCTACTTTCCCCTTTGTCAAGGTGGTTTTTCAACTTCTTAACCTTACCACTAAATATAATTTTAAGTTGTTCTGTTAAAGTAGAAGATGGTTATTATTTTATCATCTCTTTTCTTTTTTGTCAATAGCTTTTCTTATTTTATTAACATTCACCTTTTTAAATTTTGTAATTGTTCGTTTTCTTCGAAACCTTATATAGAAATATTTAGCTTAGCAGAAAACAAAATTGCTGAACAAGTATCTTTTATCCAGCAATTTTATAATATTATTATTTTTTTCTTCTATATATTGTAGAAATCAAATACTGTAACAGGCATATTTCGTTTGTGTTCTGATTTTAGATAATGACCTTCTATTATTTTCGCTATTTCTTCTGGGACTTTTTTCCCCTCTAAATAATCATCTAAATTATCATAGCTTACCCCTAGCGCTACCTCGTCTTCTAGAGCTGGTCTTTCTTCTTCTAAATCTGCAGTTGGTTTTTTAAGATATAGATGTTCTGGACATCCTAATTTTTTCAGCAATGCTTTTCCTTGACGCTTATTTAATCTATACAACGGCATAATATCTGCTCCACCATCGCCATATTTAGTATAAAAACCCGTTATAGCTTCTGCTGCATGATCTGTACCGACAACAATTCCACTATTCATGGTTGCTATAGAATATTGAACTTTCATTCTTTCTCTAGCTTTTTCATTGCCTTTGGCGAAGTCTGTTATTATCACACCTGCGTCTTTTAGAGATTCAACACTAGCATCTACAGCTTTTTTTATATTTACAGTATACACCTTATCAGGTCCAATAAATTTCAACGCATCATTACAGTCATCTTCATCAAATTGCGTTCCATAAGGCAAACGAACAGCTATAAACTTATAATCTTCACCTGTTTCTTCTCTAAGTTCTGTCATCGCCATCTGACAAAGTTTTCCACATAACGTAGAGTCTTGCCCTCCAGAAATACCTAATACTAAACTTTTCACAAAACTATTCTTTTTAATGTAGTCTTTTAAAAAGTTTATAGTTAAACGTATTTCTTCATCTACATTTATCTCCGGTTTACATCTTAATCTGGCGATAATTTCCTGTTGCAAACTCATAATTCCACCTACTAATTTTGTTTTTTAGTTACTTTTCGTAAAATATTATTTCTATTTTCCCAACATTTCGTACTTAAATCCACAGGATAAAATTCCGGATTTAATAGTCTCAAATATTCATTCCATAATGTTTTTTTATTTTCTTTGAAGTATTGTGCGCTTTCTTGAACACTAGGGATAGCATAGACTTGTCGACCATCTTTGAAAACATCAACATGCAAGTCTCTCGCTTCAAAATTCTCAACTTCTTTTTCTAAATATGTATGAGTAGGGTGGAATAGTTTTATACTTTTCTCCTTACTAACATCTTCAGATTCTAATGCGATATAATCCCCTGCTGCCATACCATTTTCTTTATTTATTATTCTATATACTCTTTTAATACCAGGAATAGTCAATTTACCAGGGTTTTCTGACACTTTTAATCTATCTACCATATTACCATTCTCGTCTTCCAAACAAGCTAATTTGTATACCGCACCTAGCGCAGGATTATCATAAGCTGTAATCAGCTTAGTCCCTATTCCCCAAGCATCTATTCTAGCACCTTCTTGTTTTAAATGAGTAATTGTAGCTTCATCTAAATCATTAGACGCTACCACTTTAGCATTAGGGTATCCTGCCGCATCAAGCATCTTTCTTGCTTCTTTTGACAAATAAGCTATATCTCCAGAATCTAAACGAATACCAAGGAAATTAATTTTATCTTTCAATTCATCAGCTACTTCTATTGCAGTTGGTATCCCTGAACGCAAAGTATCGTAAGTATCAACTAAGAAATAGCAATCTTTATGCGCTGCTGCATACTTTTTAAATGCCACTTTTTCATCTTCATAGGCTTGAACAAAAGAATGGGCATGAGTTCCGCTACATGGAATTCCAAATAATTTCGCAGCTTTCACATTACTTGTTGAATCAAATCCACCTATAATAGCTGCACGCGCTCCCCATACCGCAGCATCAAATTCATGCGCGCGACGTGTTCCAAACTCCATACAAGGTTCATTAGGACATAAATGTTTTATTCTTGCAGCTTTTGTCGCAATCAATATTTGATAATTAACTATATTTAAAATCGCTGTTTCTATTATTTGAGCCTGAATCAACGGTGCTTCAACACGAATCAATGGTTCATTGCCAAAAACAATCTCACCTTCTCGTACTGAACGAATACTACCGGTAAACTTCATCTGTTTTAAGTATTGCAAGTAAGAGTCTTCATACCCTAATCCGGCTAAATATTCAATGTCACCGTCAGTAAATTCAAATGAATTTAAATATTCAACTACTTTTTCAAGACCAGCAAAAACTGCATATCCGCCACCGAAAGGTATTTTTCTAAAGTAAACATCAAAATAAGCTTTTCTTTCATGCACTCCATCTTTAAAGTAGGCATACCCCATATTAATTTGGTATAAATCGGTATGCAATGCATCCCCTTCATATTTATTCATAATTTCCTCCGAATTTAATTTTATTAACTATATTTTAGCACTTTAACCTCTTTTTCTCAAATATTTGTTTCTATTATACAAGGTTACGTTATACTGTATTATTTTCAAATAAAAAAGAGGTTATAGAAACTTAACCTCTATTACCTCTTTGATTATTTGGATTTGGATTTGTCGTTTGTCTTGTTGTATTTTGCTCAGAAGTATTCTTTTCATCTTTATTATCAGTATCTTTATTTTTAGATTTATTATCTTTCCCAGAAGAAGTCTTTTTATCCTTATCTTCCTTTGACAATTCAGGAATTTTACTATCATCTATCCTTCCATGATTATCTTCAACCTTTTGAAGATTGCCATCCATAATAGATTTTATTGTTGTCTGTAAAAAACTTTCTTGTAAGGGTAGATTGAATATTATTTCTCCTTTATAGCTAAGTCCATATTCTTGTCTTACTAAATCAGAAATAAAATAGGGGTCTTTCAATTTATCTATTACTAATTCATTAACTTTATTCTCTTTGTCTAATTTCGCTATAGTATTATTTTGTTCTGTAAGCTGATTACTTATTTGCTTTTTCTCACGAATATACATATATGTTTGAATCAAAGTAACTGCCAAAACCATACTCATAACCGATAAAATAAGAAGTTTTCGACGCTTTCTGTACTTAGCCTTAGCTTTTAGAACATCTTTTCGAAATTGATTGTTTTGCGTAGCCATATTACTCTACTCTCACCTTTTCTGATAGCACCTTAAACATTTTAGTTGCATCTTCTTTTTTTGTACTATCTTTTAATTCTAATACTTCATAGACAACTTCTTTTTTTGCGAAATAAATAGTAATCTGATCGCCTACTTTTAACGGACTGGATGGCTTAGCCTTTTTTCCGTTAATAGCTATATGCCCTTCTGAAGAAATTTCATTGGCAATCGTCCTTCTTTTTATTATTCTCGATACTTTTAAAAATTTATCCAAACGCATTTAATCACCCCTACATATTAGTATTATTTATTATCACATATTTATTTGTTTTTCGCAAATATTTATAATTTCTATTTTTTGTAATCTAATTACAAAGAATAAAAGGCAAGAGTCTCTCGCTCCCACCTTCTTTTATGCTTATGCCCAGTTACCATCTTTAAAGATAGCCACTTCTTTTCCATCAGCTGTTATTCCTACAATATTTGTTGTAGCTTCTCCAATCATAAAGTCAACATGAATCAAACTATCATTAGCACCTACAGCAGAAAGTTCTTCGTCACTCATTTCAGGACCACCTTTCACGCAAGTAGGATAAGCTTTCCCTAAAGCGATATGGCAAGCTGCATTTTCATCAAATAAAGTTTCCAAGAATAAAATCCCTGTATTTGAAATTGGAGAATCAAATGGAACTAGTGCCATTTCTCCAATTTTTCTTGAACCTTCGTCTGTATCTAATAGATTTTTAAGAACATCATATCCACGTTCTGCTCCAAAGTCTACTACTTTCCCTTCTTCAAATTTCAACCAGAAGTTATCTATTAAAACACCACTGTAATTTAAAGGTTTAGCATTATAAACAATACCACTAGTTTGCTCTTTATGCGGCATAGTAAATACTTCTTCAGTTGGGATATTAGCTACAAAGCGGTCAGCTTTTTTTGCATAACTTCCTGCACTTTGCCAAATATGTCCTTTAGGAAGCCCTACATAAAGATCTGTTCCTAATTCATTTGTAATATGTAGTTTTACAAGTTCATTTTCATGTAAAAATTTAGCTTTCTCATCTAAAATACTAATATGTTCTTCCCAGTCTGCTACCGGATCTTCTCCTTTAGCACGACATGCACTTAAAATTTGATCCCAAAGTTTTAAATACGCTTCTTCATCAGTAAGTTCTGGGAATAAACGTTTTGCCCATCCAACAGTAGAAGCACTAACAACGCACCATGGACACTCATCACTCATAATTGCTTTCATATAATTACGCAATGCCTTTGAGCGACCTATCATTGATGCTTTCAGTTTCGAACTATCAGCTCCTGCTAATCCATCTGGATCATCTCCAATAACAGAAAGATATGCTGTTCCTTCTTCTAAACTCTCTTGATATCTATCAATATACCATTGACCTACACTACTTAAAGTGTCTTCACTTTGATATTTAAGATGTAATTTAGTAAGTTCTTGATCGCGCCACTCTATCTCTACCTTTTTCGCACCAAGATCATAACAAGCTTCCACTATTTTTGCCACAAAATCACGAGTTTCTGTACTAGCTCTTACTAAAACAGGTTGATCTTTTTGAACATTAAGACCTACTTTTGCAATAAGTTTCGCATAATTTTTTAATTGTGTATTTAAATCCATAGACAATCTCCTTTATTTATAAATTTCATTAAGATTGAAACACTTTCTACTTGTTAAACTAAATAAATTTTAGTTACGATTCTATTATAACACTTTTTTCAATATATTAGTAGGAGATTCCAAGAAATCTTGAAACCTCCTTTATAAATTACTATTCGACTAGACTGCGCGAGTAGCTTCTTTTAACCATTCTAACTCTTCACCTTCAAAGTATGGAGAAAGAACTTCAAATACTTTTGCATGGTATTTATTCAATTCATATTTATCTTCGCTTGTAAGCATATCTACAACAACAGCTTCTAAATCCCAAGGAACAAATGTCATAACTTCGAATTCCATAAATTGACCGTATTCATTTTTCACAGAATTTCTAATGATAAGTTCATTTTCTAAACGAATACCATGAGATCCTGAAATGTACAATCCTGGTTCATTAGTCATAGTCATACCATGTTTAAATGGTTCTGCAGAACGATAGATTCCCCAGTGAATACCCTGTGGTCCTTCGTGAATATTTCCTAAGTACCCAACACCATGTCCTGTCCCATGGTTAAAGTTTTCGTATCCATACCATAATGGTGCACGAGCAAATAGGTCTACGTTAGCTCCGCAAACACCTTCCATAAATTTAAGTCTTGATAGACGCAAGTGACATTGTAACACTTTTGTATAATCTTCTTTAAGACGATCGCTTACTTCGCCCATAGCCGTAGTACGTGTAATATCAGTTGATCCTTCTTCGTAGTGACCACCTGTATCTGTTAAGAAGAATGTTCCAGGACGCAGTGGAATAGATGTTTCTTCAGTAGAAGAGTAATGGACAATAGCTCCATTTTCTGCATGACCACAAATTGGTGCAAAGCTTGGGCAAATAAATCCTCCTTGTTCTTTTCTGAATTCTACAAGTTTATCAGAAGCTGATAATTCATCTTCTTGTTCACTAATACCTTGTTTTACTAATTGTTTCAACCAATAAATAAATTTAGTATGTGCAACACCATCTTTAACGTGCGCTCTAATTGTATGTTGTAATTCTACTTCATTTTTGATAGCTTTCATTAAGATCGTAGGATTACGCTTTTCAACTAATGTTACTTCTTTAGGAATATTATTAAATGCAGCATAGTTTAAACGAGCTGGGTCAACTAGAACTACATCTTTTTCTGTAAATTTCTTAACATCTGCATATACATCATTATAAGGTTTAATAACTACATTATCCTCTTTTAAGTGTCCTTTAATTTCATCAGATAGTTTTCTTTCATCTACATATAAGTCTACTCTATCTTCGTATACTATCGCATAACTTAATAATAATGGGAAGAAGTCTACATCCATACCTCGAATATTTAATAACCAACCTATATCATCTAAAGTTGTAATTACATGGACATTAGCTCCTGCTTCTTTCATTTCTTTACGAACTCGCTCTAATTTACTGGCAACAGTTTCCCCAGCGCGTTCTAAGTTTAAATAAAATGCTGGGGCTTCTGACAACGGTGGTCTATCTGTCCAAATTTCATCTACTAAATCAACTTCATATTTTACAGTTGCATTTTTATGTTTTAATTTTGTTGCAATTTCTTTTCCTTCACCAAACATAACAACACGTCCATCGAAACCTGCAACACCATTTTCAGGTGTATTTTCTACAACAAAATCTACAATTTTAGGAACACCTGGTTCCCCCATTTTTTGAAGTTCAACTACAGTACCTGCCAATTGTTTTTCACCTTGTAAGAAGTAACGACCATCAGTCCATAATCCCGCAAAGTCTTTTGTTACAACAAGCGTACCTGCTGAACCTGTAAACCCACTCATAAATGCACGTGCCTTAAAGTGTTCACCTACGTACTCACTATTGTGGAAATCGGCTGTCGGTACCATATAAACATCTATACCGTTTTTGTCCATCAACGCTCTTAATTGAGCTATTCTTTCGTTTACTACCATCTTTCTTACCCCTTTTTATTTTATTTTTATTTTAAAATCTCTTTAAATCTATCTGTGGCACGAACCAAAGCATCTACAATAGCTGGTTCTGCTGACGAATGTCCAGATATAACAAAATCCAAATCACAATTATTTAGCTTTTTACTTAATTCATAAGCATTAATCGGTCTACAATCAACATCATATCTACCATGCACTATATAGGTAGGAATATCTTTTATAGCACTAACATTATTCAACAACCAATTATCATCTCCACCCCAGAACATATCATTCATCCAGAAATGGCACTCGATAGTCGCTACTGACAGAGCAAAGTTAATTTCTCCCGCACTTTCTTCTACATTAGGAACTGGGTGCAACGTCATTACACTTCCTTCCCAAATACTCCATTCTCGTGCTGCTTCTTCTCGAGTTTTTCTGTCTTCACTAGTTAATCTCTTATAATAAGAGCCTATAATGTCGTGTCTTTCTTCCTCAGGAACAATAGATACATATCTATCAAATGCTTCAGGGAAAAATTCACTAACTCCACCTTTTTCATATAACCATGTTATATCTTCACGGCGTCCTAAGAAGATTCCTCTTAACACCAATCCTAAAACGCGTTCAGGATGTTTTATCGCATAACATAGAGCCAATGTTGTACCCCAACTCCCTCCAAAAACAAGCCACTTTTCTATCGATAGCTCTTCTCGAATTTTCTCTATATCCTCTATGATATGCCAGGTATCATTATTCTTTAGACATGCACGCGGAGTTGATTGACCACTTCCTCTTTGATCTAATTGAATAATTCTATACGCCTTAGGGTCAAAGTAGCGTCTCCCTGTTGGAGTAGTTCCTCCTCCAGGCCCACCATGTAAAAATACTACAGGGATACCCTGTGGATTCCCACTCTCTTCATAGTATATGGTGTGAACATCATCTACCTTTAGCATTTTCGAAAAATTTTCATTTATTTCTGGGTATAACGTCCGTAACTCTCCCATATTAGAACCTCCTACCTTTTATTATATTTACACTTACTATTTTAACACAAAATAAAGCGTTTTTCATTAATAAAATAACGTTATTTTCTGTAAAAATATATTTTTATTAAATATATTTATTTTTTACATAATTAAAGACTATAGTACTTTTTCACTATAGTCTTTAATTTAATCTTTACTCTATTTTTTTTAATAAATTATTTTATTATTTTTCTATGATACCTTTGAATTTATCTGTTGCACGTACTAAGGCATCAACAATTTCAGGTTCTCCTGAAGAGTGTCCACATACCAAGTACTCAAGTTCACAATTATTTAATTTTTTGCTAAGCTCCCATGCTCCAATAGCACGACAGTCAACATCATAACGACCATGAGCGATAAATGTTGGAATATCTTTTATAGGTTCAATATTGTTTAAAATCCAATTATCATCATTCCAGAACATATTATTCATCCAAAAATGACATTCAATAGTAGCCATAGAGATAGCATAATTTATTTCCCCGAAGCTTTGCTCTAAGTTTGGATCTGGATGAAGTGTTACTAGAGAACCTTCCCACATACTCCATTCTTTTGCTGCTTGTTCACGTTCTTCTTTGTTCTCACTTGTTAGACGTTTGTAATAAGCTTCAATAAGATTTCCGCGCTCTTCTTCTGGAATTATACCTTGATATCTTTCAAATGCTTCAGGGTGAATATTACTTGCTCCCCCTTCTTCATAAATCCACAGTATATCTTCACGACGCCCTAGGAAAATACCACGTAAAACAAGCCCTAAAACACGCTCTGGATGTTTTATAGCATAGCATAATGATAGTGTAGAACCCCAGCTACCACCAAATACTAACCACTTGTCAATATTTAGTTCTTCACGGATTTTTTCGATATCCTCTATAATATGCCATGTATCATTATTTTCTAGACAAGCATGTGGTGTAGATTTTCCACTTCCACGTTGATCAAACAAAATAATTCTATACGCTTCTGGATCAAAATAACGTCTGCACGATGGTGCTGTCCCACATCCTGGTCCACCATGTAAGAAAATTACAGGTATTCCATCAGGGTTCCCACTTTCTTCATAATAAATTGTATGAGTATCATCAACTTTCATCATCTTAGTAAAGTTAGCTGAAAGCTCAGGATACAGTGTTCTTAATTCTGCCATAGTCTATTCTCCTCATTTTTATTTTATTCCTACATTATTATTTTACCATAAAAAATAATTTTTTTCATCAATAAATACTAAAAAAATAATCAATACTATAACAGAATAAACAAATATAATAAAGAAATTAAAATATAAATCAAAAGCATATAAGCTCCTTAACTAATACAGAAGAGTATTATAAAATGAAAATGCATTTCTTATATAAAAAATAAAAAAAGAAGAAAGAGCTAACTCTCTCTCTTCTTTTTATATAATTTTAATCTTCTACTAAAGTTTCACCTTCACGTAGTTCTACTAAACTAGCTAGTTTTTTCTCAAAAATGAATACTAATAATGCTACTACTACGCAGACACCACCAATTCCTAAAGCTACGTTTACTATTGGAAGCTCAGCTACTAATTTATACAAGTAGCTATATCCTTTAGCTGCACCAAATGTTGCTACAATCCAAACCGCCATCATTATAGATAGAATTTGTTTTGGCGCATATTTAGAAACGAATGATGCTCCTAATGGAGAGAAGAACATTTCTGCTAAACTCATTACGATGAAGAATAGAATTACCCAAAGAATACTAGCTTTTTGGCTTTCAGGCGCACCTACTCCACGAGTAAATTCTGTTAATGCTAAGATTCCAAAAGTTACACCTAGTAAGAATAAAGCGATTGAAGCTTTTTTGTATAAACTCCAGTCTCCTTGTGGACGTCTAGCAAGTTTATACCATAAAGCACCTAAAATTGGTCCTAAAATAACACATGCTAATCCGTTAAGTGAGTCTAACCATGAAGTTGGCACTGTAAATGTTCCAATTTTATCATCGATAAACTTAGGCATGTAATCGTATAGAATTACATATGTTAAATACCAGAAAATCCAGAAGATAACTGATAATAATGAAATAATTACGATTGAGTACACACGACGAACTTCATATTTTTCTAATGGACGATTTACTTTTACTTTTTCCTCATGGTGGTCTTCACCTTTAGCGAATGGATGTTTACCAACATCTCCTAAAGATTTATAACCTAAAACGAACCAAATTGCACCGATGATACAAAGTAATCCAGCAATTTTGAAGCATTGTAGGTATCCGTTAGCACTTGATGTTGCAAGTTTAACATATAAAAGCCCTACTGCAGTAGTTCCAATGAATGAACCTATATTAATGAATGAATACATAGTTGAGAATGCATCGTCTTTACGTTTTTCATCACCTTTAAAAATTTCTCCAACTACTGCTTGAAGATTACCTTTGAAAAATCCTGTTCCAACAGAAACTAAGATAATCATTGTCCATAAAGAAGAATAAGTACCAACGTAACCTGCATAACCATATCCTAATCCCATTAAAAGTAACCCTACAGGAATAAGATATCTAGCACCTATCAACTTATCCGCAATAAACCCTAATAATACAGGGGCAAGATAAGTAAAGGCTACTAAGTTAGATTGCATTGCTGCACCTTCTACTTTACCTAGTCCAAGACCACTTTCTCCTAAGCCACCACTAATTACAGCAGCTGTAACATAGATAATGATAAGCCATTTAGAAGAATAATACGCCGCTCTCTCGAATGAGAAAGTGATAGAACTCATATAAAAACTCCACGGTTTGTGATTTTTAACCGCCACTTCTGACATAATAAATCCCTTCTTTCTTTGTGAGTGTCTCACATTTTTTCTCTATTATATCATAATATATTTTGTCATACAACTACTTTCAGAAAAAACTCTATAAATATTTTGATATCAGTATTGTATTTGCTTTCATTGAGTGCTATAATTAAATTAAAGTTCAGAATATTTTAAAGGAGTTGTATAAATATGAAACTTTCAAGAACTAATAAAATCTTATCTAAAATGAAAGAACAAGGTATCAATCAAGCTATTATTAGCGATCCTTATTCAATTTTCTACTTAACTGGTCACCTGGAACATCCAGGAGAAAGATTTTACGCTGTATTACTTGACGAAAATGGTAATCACAAACTTTTCGTTAATGCTCTATTCCCTATCGAAAATGATTTAGGTTTAGAAAAAGTAGTGTACTCTGATACTGATAATCCAATCGAAACACTATCTAAAGTTATTTCTGATGGAGCAGTTGTAGGTATTGATAAAATTCTTCCAGCTAGATTTTTATTACCACTTATGCAATATTTACCAAACAGCAAATTCGTTGATGTATCTCTAATCGTTGACCGCATTCGTATGATTAAAGATGAAGAGGAAAAAGAACTTATGCGTCGTGCATCTCTTCTAAACGATGAAGCTTGTCAAAGAGTTATTAACAGCATCACAGCTGAAAAATCTGAAAAAGATATAGTTAAAGACTTACTTGCTATTCACGAAGACCTTGGAGTTGAAGGATTGTCATTTGATCCAATTATCGGATATGGCGCAAACGGAGCTAACCCTCACGGTACAGTTGGTGATAGATATCTAAAACCTGGAGACTCTATTATCGTTGATATGGGTGGAATCAAAGATAACTACTGTTCTGATATGACTCGTACAGTATTCTGGAAACAACCAAGCCCTAAAGCGCGCGAAGTATTCGAAACTGTTTTAGAAGCTCAAAAACGTGCTTGTGCTCTAGTTAAACCTGGGGTTAGATTCTGCGATATAGATGCAGCTTGCCGTGACTATATTACAGAAAAAGGATACGGAGAATTCTTCACACACCGTACAGGACACCACATCGGTCTTGAATGTCACGAATACGGAGATATTTCTAGTATCAACGAAACTAAATGCGAGCCAGGTATGATTTTCTCTATCGAGCCAGGTATCTACCTTCCTGGAGAACTTGGAGTTCGTATCGAAGACTTAGTACTTGTAACTGAAGATGGTTGCGAAATATTAAACAAACTTAACAAAGAATTAGTAGTTATCGGAGAATAATTACTTAAGAAAAAAGAGTATCGCAAGATACTCTTTTATTTTATATTAAGAAGCTGTACAATCGTATTGCTTCTTAATTTTTTTATAATTTAGTTATTAAAATTTTTATTTAAAAACTCTCCAACAATATTCCAATATTGTTCTCTAAATTTTCGCTCTGCTTGAACATGCTTCATACCTGGAAAACTATGGAATTCTTTTTTAGAGTTAATTAATTCATAAGCCGCTTTCCCATGTTCAATTGGTACGAAACCATCAGCTTCACCATGTAACACTAAGGCAGGAAGTTTAGTATTTTTTAACGCCTCGGTTGCATCAACATCCCCAAAGAAATATCCTGCACGTAATTTTGTCATTGTATTTGCTGCTGGAATAACAGGGAAACTAGGTAAATTAAATAATTTTTTCAGTTGATATGTAAATTCTGTTTTTAAATTAACATAACCACTATCTTCTATAAATACTTTTACATTACTTGGTAGATTTTTGCCTAGTGAATTCATAACAGTAGCTGCTCCCATACTTATACCAAATAACGCTATATCAGCATTACCACTGTCTTCCGAAATTTTTTTAATCCAATTGACTAAATCAGTTGAATCATACCCTCCCATAGAAATAAACTCACCTTCACTTTTCCCGTGGGCAATTAAATCTGGAGCAAAAACATTATATCCCATGTCGTAAAACTTTTTAATATAATTTGCCATTTTAAATGAGCTACTTGTATACCCATGCACTACTATAACCCATTTTTTAGCACCTGGATTTTCAAATTTATATCCTACCAGTTTATTTTTAGTTACAGAATCCATCGTCAATTCTTTTTTAGTAGTCTCAAACCAATTTTCTACTGCTTTTTTATCTTCTTTGTTACCATCGCTATCTTGGTTTACTATTGCACTTTTATCTACTTTTGGATTCAAAGCAAAATTATAAAAATAATTCCCTGTAAAACCAAAGGCAACAACTAAAATCACAAGAATACCTAATAATATTTTTTTGAAATGCTTTTTCACTGTTCCATATCCTTTCTTTCATTAAAACATAACCCTTATTATACTACCTCCATCAAGAAAAGTAAACAAAAAATAACACCAATAGAGATATTGGACATCCCTATTGACGTTATCCTTATTTTATAATTACTTCAACTTTATCACCAATTTCAAAAGCTTCTTCTGATGATAATGTCAAAACTTTTAAATATCCATATTTCTTAGTTTGCACTTTGTATTCTACCGTAGCCCCTAAATAAAATTTTTCTAAAATTGTATTTCCCTGATTGTTATCTTTTTTCAATTTAATCCTCTCAGGTCTTAAAACATGTCCATCTTTCGATAAATTACTTTCACCTATAAATTTTGACACAAATTCCGTTTTAGGATTGCTATATAATTCTTGTGGTGTTCCTATTTGCTCTATTTCACCATTATTCATAACAATTATCTTATCAGCGAGTCTAAAAGCATCTTCTTGATCATGAGTAACAATAATCATAGTAACACCAAACTCTTTTTGTATTCTTCTTACCTCATCTCTCATAGCTCCTCTAAGATGTACATCTAGATTAGAGAATGGCTCATCTAAAAGTAAAACCTTAGGTTGTAACACTAGACTACGTGCAATAGCAACCCTTTGCTGCTCTCCCCCTGATAATTCAGAAATATATTTATTTTGGTAGCCTGCAAGTCCTACTTTTTCTAAAACCGAAGTAGCTTGTACTAAGATTTCCTTTTTTGATAATTTCAAAAATTTCAAACCATAGCTAACATTTTCTATTACATTTTTATGAGTAAATAGTCCATATGATTGAAATACCGTCGCTATAGGTCTTCGTTCAGGTGTAACATTAGTTATATCTGTATTATCTATAAATATTTTCCCTGAAAAATCTTCTATAAAACCTCCAATTATATTTAACAAAGTTGTTTTCCCACAGCCAGAAGGCCCTAAAACACAGACAAGTTGTCCTTCAGTTATCTCAAAATTTATATTTTTTAAAACTTCTTTTTCATTATAATTTTTAAAAATATTTTCTAGTTGCAAATACATAACTACCTCTTCCTATTTAGTATTAAGTAATATAAAACATTAACTGCCAAACAAATCATGATAATATAAAAAGCAATTACTGAACCTATATCATACTTACCACTTTCTATAACATCAAACATTACTAGTGTTGCTACTTTTTGACTTGGATATACTAAAAATATAATAGATCCTATCGTTGTCATCGTTGCATTAAAACCGTTGATAAAGCTGACAAATAGACCTTGCTTCGTTAACGGTAGTACAACATCTTTTAATTCATCAAGTCTTTTCCCTCCTAAATCACGAGCCGCTTTTAGCTGAGCTAAAGGCACTTGACTAACTGAACTATATCCAATTCTACTAGCAAATGGCATTTGTTTGAAAATTAAATTCAGTATAACTATCAAAGCTGTGCCTGTAATTTTCAGCGGATACGAATTAAATGCTAGAACATACCCTAATCCATAAAATGTTCCCGGTAATATGTATGGCAATGTAGCGATAAAATCAATTATCTTTAATGATTTTATTTTTTGAATTTGAATATAATATTGTAAAATATGTCCTACTATAGAAGCTACACCACCTGCGATTAATGCATAGATTATACTTCTAAGAAAGACTCCAGAAATATACTCATTAGTATCAATAAAATTCTGTAGAGTAAATACTAGTTTCCCATATTCCATAGTAGTAAACGCAGATAAGACTATAGCTCCATATAAAGATACTAAAATAAAAATAGTAATAATGCTAGCTAATGCTGACAGTCGATATATTAGACCTTTTTTCTCTATATTTAAACCTGAATAAGCAACACCTCTATTTTCAACGACAACATTTTTTAGACTTTTTGAAAATAGTAAAAAAACTAAAAGTGATGGTAATAAAATAATAAAGTTCAATATTACCGCCTTACTTACATCACCTTCTGCAATAAATGCTAAATAACCTTCTGTTGAAAGGACATTATACTTACCACCAACAATAGCTGGTGTTGTAAAATCAGCTACACTTCTTATAAACGTAAGGAGTACAACCACCTTAATAGCTGGTTTCATTAACGGAATCAAAACATCCAATATAACCCTATTTGTATTAGCACCTAACGACCTTGCAGAGTTAATGACGCTATAATTAATTCCATTTACAAAACCAATTAAAAGCAAGGCATTTATAGCTATATGAGTAACACTTTGCATACTAACAATACCTAAAAAACCATACGGATCATAATTTAGTCCTAATAAGTTATAAGTGATTAATCCACGTCTACCAAATAAATTTATATAAGATAAAGATGTGACGAACGGTGGTGAAATCGTCGCTATCATAAATACTAAAACCATAAGTTTTTTAACGGCGTTCTTACTTATAAAATAAAATATCGCTATAAAGACAGATAATATCGCCGTTACAATAGTCGTTCCGCTAGCAACTTTAAGAGAGTTAGTTAATAGTTTTAAGTAATAACTTTTATTTTGAAGAAATACACTAACTAAATCGCCCTTCATCCCATAAATAAAAATCATTACAAATGGGTATAATATAAAAAGTATAAACGAAATAACTAGCACCATTATTATGCTTATATCAAATTTATTTATTGTTTTTACTCTCATAATACCTCCTTGTAAAATAAAGTGATAGCAAATAAGAAAAATAAATTTGCTATCACCTTTTAATTTTATTTATCTCCTACTAATTCTTTCCATTTTTTAAGAATAGCACTACGTTCGTTACCAAATGAAGCTAGGTCTTCTTTAAGAAGTCTATCTTTTGGTAATCCTAAATCTGCTCCTTTAGAACCATCGATTACCATTTGAGCACCATCTTTACCATCAAGTTCTGCAATTAATTGTTGGTTTTCTGGTTTCAAGATAAAGTCTTCGAATGCTTTTGCTATATCTGTTGCTGAAGAGTTTTTGAAGATTGCAACTCCTTCAGGAATCCAAGGAATACCGTCTTCAGGATAAACAACTGTTAAATTATGTTTTTTAGCTGCATCAAATGCAGATTTATCAACAGGGATAATTCCTATTCCGAATTCTCCAGCAGCTGTTTTTTCTTGTGGGTCTTTACCACGTTTACTGTAGAAATCTACGTTTTTGTTAAACTCTGTCCAGTATTCCCAACCTTTTTCATTACCTTTTTGACCTAAAATTCCAGCAACGGCACCGAAATTAGTTCCAGAAATAGCTGGGTTACTCATAATAATCAACCCTTTATATTTTGGATTAGTTAAATCAGACCATTTTTTAGGAACTTCTAATCCTTTTTCTTTTAAGACTTTTTCATTAACTAAAAATCCAACTACAGTAATCCCTTTTGATAACCAATAATTTTCTTTATCTTTAAAACCTTCTTTGATTTTATCAGAACCTTTAGCTTCGTATTGTTCTAAAAGTCCATCTTTTTTAGCAGCCATAAAAGCATCAATACCTCCACCAAACCAAAGGTCTGCTATAGGTTTTCCTTCTGCTTTTGTGCGTGAAATTACTTCTCCACTTGACATAGATAAAAATTCGACTTTACTATTTGTTTCTGCTGCGAATTTATCAAATAGCTTTTTGTATTTTTCGGAAGTAGCGACAACATTCATCGTTCTACCACCAAAGTCTAATTTTTTCTCCTCTTGTTTAGTTTCAGTCGATTGTTTTTGACCACAACCTAATAAAATTAGAGAAACTGCTAAAACAGTAGCTAATAATTTAAAGATTTTTTTCATAAATATCTCTCATCCTTTCATTATTTTGAGTATATCTAGATTATACTAACTATTTCAGCTTCTTTCAACCATACCTAAAAGGTAGGTGTTAGATTAAATTAGCATTTTTTATATATACTTTCTATTTAAAAAGAATAATCTACCTAATCTTATTTATATTTTTTGTATAATTATAAGTTGAAAAATTTATTTAAACTTCCAAACCAAATTTTTCTTTAATAGCATCTGCAACTATCATACCTGTAAACCATGCAATCATCAGATTATATCCCCCGATTTCCCCGTGTAAATCTAAAATTTCTCCAGCAAAATATAAGTTATCTATTTTTTTATGAGAACATGTTTTCGGACTAACCCCTTTTAAGTCAACCCCACCAGCTGTTGTAAAAGCATATTCCAACGGCATTGTCTTAATATTTACAAGCTCATAACGTTTAATCTTCGAAACAAACTTCCTAAGTTCTTTTTTACTAACATTTTCTGGGAAATACTTATCAATCATAAAATTATAAAAACTTTTCGGTAATTTTCCACTTAAAAACTTATTATCTTGCCAAAGTTTCTCAAACAACGCTTCTTCATTTAATTCCGGATAAAAATCTAAGTAAAACTTATCTTCTGGAAATCTAGCTACAAATTCACCCATCGCAATAGATAATGGCCCACTTAGACCTTTATGTGTGAAAAGCAAATCTCCTACGCGTTCATTCTTTTTATGGAACATTTTTACATTTTGAAGTGCAACTCCTGACAATTCTTTAAAATCATCAAAAATCAACGCTACTTCACTCGGATATATTTTTGTGATTTTTACACCATGTTTTTTTAATATTCTATGGAGAGAACCGTCACTTCCACTCTGCGGATAAGTTTTTCCTCCTGCACAGATAACTACACTTTTCCCATAATATGTATCTATATTAGTACGAACTCCTACTAGTTTTTCATCTTCAAAGATTAAATCTTCTACTTTTTCGTTATAGTTTATTTTAGCATGATCTATTTTAAAAGTATTCACCACATCGCGCGCTTTTTCACTAGCTGGGTACAATCTTCTATTTTCTTGTTTTAGCTTTAAATTATGTTTATCAAAAAATTTCTTCACATTATATTTATGATATGCACTACGCAAAAATCGTCCGTTATGAACAGCCGCGACGAAATCTTCAGCATTATCACTACTCATCACATTGCAGCGACCATTTCCAGTTAAAAGTAGCTTCACCCCTGCACGTTTATTTTGTTCTAAAACTAAAACACGCAACCCACTATCATTTAACCTATCAGCAACCATAAGCCCTGCACTTCCAAGACCTATTATAATAACATCATACTTCATTTAGATACTTCCTTTCTTCTAACAATCCTCATTTATATGACTTACCGCCGCTTCTATTATCGATGTTACATGACTATCATATATGCTATAGTATCTCATTCTTTTTTCTTGGCGATCTTTTACCAACTTCATATTTCTAAGCTCTGCTAATTGGTGAGATATTGCCGACTGCGTACCTCCAATAATCTCCTCAAGCTCACTAACATTTCTTTCTTTTTCCATTAATAATAACAAAATCTTAAATCTTGTTTTATTGCGCAATAAATGAAACAACGCTAAAACTTTATCTAATTTTTCTTCCGGTATATTTTCTACTCTCTTTAAAGTATTCATCTAATCCCTCCATCTTAACATACTTTATTATAACCATATTCGCTATTTAAAGCAAGATTATTAAAACAAAAGATAGGCTTGGGATTAACAACTATGATTTTAAAAATCAACTATGTAAATCCGTGCCTATCCTCTACTCTTACTCTTTTATTTCTTTTAGCATTCTAAGTGAGTTTAATATTACTGCTAGTGTACTTCCTTCATGGAGAATAACCCCGAAGGTAATATCCATTTTCCCTAAAAAGTTCAAAATAACTAATACAACTACGACAAACATTGCAAAGATAATATTTTGATAAGTTATCTTAAGCATTTTCTTACTTAATTTATGAGCATGGCTAAGTTTTGATAAATCATTTTTCATTAAAATCATATCCGCAACATCCATCGCAACGTCAGTACCATTTCCCATAGCTATACCTACATCAGCAAGGACAAGTGCTGGCGCATCATTAACACCATCTCCTAACATAGCTACATTACCATATTTTTCCTTTTGACTTTTTATAATCTGTGCCTTATCCTCTGGCATAACATTCGCTCTTACCTCATCTATTCCAACAATCTTTCCTACAACCTCCCCCGTCAAATATGAATCACCTGTAATCATCATTGTATAGATGCCTTGCTTTTTAAAATACTCTACAGCACCTTTTGCACTAGCATTTGGGATATCCATAAAAGCCAACAACCCAACTACTTTAGAATTGCGTGCTACATAAACAACAGTTTTCCCTTCTTTAGCCAAGCACTCCACCTGTTTAGTTAAAGCGTCGCTTGCATTAGTAAATGCAGTTACCTTTGCTATACAGTACTCTGCCCCTAAATACGTCGTTACTAATCCAATACCTATTTTATTCTCAACTTCTAATTCTATAGGTTCAACATTAGGAAACTTATTTACGATAGCTCGTGCTAATGGATGATTAGATTGCTTCTCCATTGAGACAACTACTTTTAACAATTCTTCCTCATCTTCTTCAAAAATATAATCTGTAACAACTGGCTCTCCATTAGTTAATGTTCCCGTTTTATCAAAAGCAATCGCCTTAATATTACTCAAATGCGATAGGTATGCCCCACCTTTAACGAGAACTCCACGTTTTGATAGATTAGAATTAGTCGCTAGTGTCGCTGGAATAGCACTTGCTGCCAAAGCACACGGAGATACCGCAATTAAGTAAACCATACTGCGATATAAGCTAATCTCCCAACTCCACCCGAAAATAAATCTACTCGCAAGAAGTACTACTGGAAATAGAACTAAAACAAGAGTTACATATTTAGGTTCCAATCGTTGAAGCAATGTTGCAGTTTTTGTCAAACTATTTTGCGAAGCATTGACTAAACCTAATATCTTCGCAAAAACCGTATCTCCTAGCTCTTTAGTGACTTGCATAACAAAGGTTCCTTCTCCATTAATAGTACTCCCAAAAACTTCATCACCAATGTTTTTTTCTTTAGGAACACTCTCACCAGTAATAGAACTTTCATTAATGAATGTAGTCCCGCTTAAAACAATTCCATCCGTCGGAACTTGATCTCCATTTAAAACTTGGAGTTTATCCCCTACTTCAACCTTATCTATAGGAATAATCTTTGTATTATTATCTTCTAAAACTAACCTCGCTTGAGTCGGATTTAGATTCAATAGATTCGTAATCTCTTTTCTACTTTTTTCATCAACATATTCTTCTAAAAAGTGTGCTCCGGCAAAAATAACTATAAGCATAGCCGCTTCTTCATAATTACCGATAAAAATAGCCCCTATAGCTGCTAGAGTCATCAGCAAATGAACATTAGGAGAAAATCGTTTCTCTTTTTTTGTATTTTGGATTGTATTTCCTAATCCTTCAAAAATGACATGATATCCCGCTATCCCAACTGTTCCAATAAACAAAATATTTGAATATAAGGAATACCTATTTTCTAATATATATCCAGCAATAAAAGCCGCTAATCCAACAAAATACATTATTACTGGAAATTTTCCACCATGGCTATGCATATGACAGTGATTGTTATTGTGATTGTGTTCATGACAATTATTATGTTTATGATTGTGGTTGTGTTCATGAGCATGAGAACTAATATTATTACTATTATACTTATGAGCATGATTACATTTTTTTTCATTATTATGAATATTATCAACACCCTTTATATTATTACACATACTATATCCCCTCTTTCCTCTTGAAAATATTAATATATGATTATTCTTTCATATGTATTATATATGAATAAACAATCATATGTCAAATATAATTAGTTTTTTCTTCTAAAATTTTTTCCAACCTACGTTTTTTATTAAAAACTATTATTTGAAAATTATTTTAATTTTATATTTCTTCTTATTGGAATTTTTTATTATTTTGTACTATACTAAAGGGTATATATTTAGAAGAACTATTGAACTTTTTCAAAAGAGTTCCCCCTAGTTTTCCTAATTAAAACTTTGATTAAAAGGATTTTTTTATAATGAGACTTAAAAAAATTAGTATTTTATCTATTCTTCTAGTTTTTTTATTACCGAATCTCGCAAAAGCAGAGATGCTATTTTTAGACAACAATGCAATCTCTAACTTTAGCGATGTCAACACACATCTTGTAGTTTCGGAATTTAATACTGGAAAAATAATTTCTAAACGTGGAGAAAATAAACAAGTATCTGTGAGCAACTTACCAAATCATCTTGCCTTATTTTTACTAACAAACGATTTAAAAAATGACAAAATTTCACTTGATACAAAATTGAAAATTACTAATAGCGATGCTATCTTAAATAAATACAACCTTAGTTCTTCTGTTAGCGTTGAAGATGCTTTATTCTTACTTGAAAATGAAGATTCTGACGCTCTACTAGAGGCTATTTTTAAAAAATATGATTTAACAATCGAAAAAGCAAAAGACATTTTGAGTTCAATGTCCCTTAACGACACGACATTAGCTTCATTAACTATTGACGAAAAAAATATAAGTACGGCAAAAAATATGTCGTATTTAACGAATATGATTTTGAGAAATTACCCAAAACTTACTGAGATTACTAAAAATCCAGAAGTAACACTTTCATCAGGTTCTAAAGCTACTAACAATATTTCTTTTACAGAATCAGATAAGTTTAGAGTGTTGGGACTTAATCACGCGAATAAAAATAGTATCACTTTTGCTTATAGCGGAGATACAAAATTACTTATTACGATTTTAAACCAAAATGATGATAAGGCTACATATTTTGATAAACTGCAAAAAACTTATGACTATTTATTTACCAATTATAGCTACAAACTTGCACTAAAAGCAGGTAGTTATAAAATAAATAACGAGAACATCACTTTTGAAAAAGATATTTATGATTTATTCTATGAAAAACATTCTATAAAAGATGTTACCTACCTACTTATGAATAAAAAAATATTACTTTTCCAAAAATACGAAACAATCTCTGCTAATGCAGGTACTGTTTTTGCTGACTTTTCATCAAACGATACTTCAGGTGTATTAGCAAAAGTAAAAACAAATTTTATCAATGATATTAATTTTGACAAGAAAAACAACTTAGAAAAAACTACTATAGTTATCGATCGTACTAAGTACTTCGCTACGGGTATTTTAGCTATCTATTCATTAGTATTTATGGCATTTTACATTATGAAAAAAGTTGTTAGAAAGGATTAATTATGGAGCAAAATAATTTAGTATTTGAAGTTGATGGGATTATCTATGAGCTTATATACAATTTTAAAGATGCCTTCCAAAAAGAATGGTTCGAAGAAAAATTAGTCGATGTACTAAAAAATAAACCTTATATTGTCGGCGATATTTCTCATGACAAACTTCGCCTTAGTGGCTTCACACTAACAAAAGACAATAACAATCCAAAAAATATCAATAATCTAGAAGATTATATTTTAGAATATTGTAATTTTGGAGCACCCTTTTTTGTAGTTAAAAAACGATAAAAGAAAAACTATTTGGCGTTACTTACGTCAAATAGTTTTTATTATATTCTAAATAAACTTTACACAGACTGCTTCCGGTACTTCAACACCACATTGAACAACATCTAGCTCACCAGTTTTTTGATCAACTGCATATACAGTTATCGTTCCTGATGTTTCATTAGTTGCAACAGCAAACTTATTATCTTTTGATAAGGCAAAATCCCTAGGATCTGCTCCCTCAGTACTAATAGTTTGAATCTCTTTTAACTTATTATTCACATTCTCAAAGACAACGATAGTATCCTGCCCACGATTACTCACATAGATAAACCTATTGTCATTAGAAATTTTTATCGCACTTCCTTTATTTTCAACAGGAAAATCCTCTAATAATGTCGAATAGTATTCCGGATTCGTTAGATTTCCATCACCATCATAATCAAAAGCAATTACCTCACTTGTTAGCTCCGTCATAGCGTAAGCTTTTGTTTCATCTGAACTAAAGACTATATGGCGAACGCCACTACCAGCTTTTACTTTTACATTTTGAACTTTTTCTAATCTACCCTCGTTTAACTTATACGTTGTAATTTCATCCGTACCTAAATCACATGTGAAAACATAATTACCACTTGGAGAAAAACCTGCAAAATGAACATGAGACTTTTCTTGACGTGGATGTACACCATTCCCTTCGTGAGTATCAGTCGATAATAATGTTCCTAAAGCTCCATTAGTAATTGAATAACTATCCGCCGTTCCCGTGTGGTAATTTGCTGATAGCAAGTACTTGTCATCATGACTTACCTCGACGTAACATGGAGGATTACCTTCTTTTGAAACTGATGTTAGTTCTTCGAGTCTCCCATCTTCTAAAACTCTAAAACTAGTAACAGCTCCTTTACCTTCTCTTTTAGATACACTGTATAAATTTTTATTATCACTCGATAGCGCCAAGTAAGTCGGATTTTCTACTTTAGCAACTGATGCTACTTCTAACACTCTACCTTCTTCTGATAATTCTATTTTATATATTCCTTGGCTTTCTTTTTTAGTATATGTTCCTATATATGCTCTTACCATTTTAGCCTCCTAGCCATTATTTCATCATTTATAACACCTATTATACCATTTATCGCTATTTTGTATAATATATTGACTTTTCTCTATTACCGACTTATCTATTGCCGACCTGCACTTCAAGTAAATCTCCTTGATTTTAAATATTTTTCATAATAATTAACCTTGATTTTATCGGAAATCACAAATACTTCGTTTTTGTTCTCTATTTGCGTAATTTAAGTTTTACTTCTGAGTCTGTTCTTGATATAATAAAGTATATTATTATGCAAATTTTAGGAGGACAACTGTGAAACACGAATTTATACTAGTTCTTGACTTCGGTAGTCAGTACAACCAACTTATCACACGTCGTGTACGTGAGCTTGGTGTTTATTCTGAACTACATGATAACGAGATTTCTATTGATGAAATTAAAAAAATGAATCCTAAGGGAATTATTCTTTCTGGGGGACCTAACTCTGTTTATGAAGAAAATTCTCTAACAATTGATGATGAAATTTTCAACCTAGGTATTCCAGTGCTTGGTATTTGCTACGGAATGCAATTAATGCAGCACAAACTTGGAGGTCGCGTAGAATCAGCGACTAGCCGTGAATACGGAGCACATAACATTGATGTAGTTGCTGGTGCTCGTCTATTCGAAGCTACACCAACTACTCAACAAGTATTAATGAGTCACTCTGACAAAGTTGTTGAACTTGCTGATGGATTTAAAGTAGTAGCAACTAGTGATAACTGCCCTATCGCTGCTGCCGAAAACGTAGAAAAAGGATTCTACTGTTTCCAATTCCACCCAGAAGTTCGTCACTCAGAATACGGTTATGACCTACTTAAAAACTTTATTAGAAACGTTTGTAACTGTACTGAAAACTGGACTATCCAAAACTTTATCGATGACAAAATCAAAGAAATTCGTGAAGAAGTTGGAGATCAAAAAGTTCTTTGTGCCCTATCTGGTGGTGTAGACTCTTCTGTAGTAGCAGCTCTTTTAGATAAAGCAATTGGAGACCAACTTATCTGTATGTTTATCGATCACGGTTTACTTCGTAAAGGTGAAGCAGAAGCTGTTATGTCAACTTTCAGTAAAGAAATCGATGGTGGTTTCAACATGAACCTTATTAAAGTAGATGCAAAAGAAAGATTCCTAGGAAAACTTAAAGGTGTAAGTGATCCAGAGAAAAAACGTAAAATCATCGGTAATGAGTTCGTATATGTATTTGATGAAGAATGCGCGAAATTACACGATGTTCCATTCCTAGCACAAGGAACTCTTTACACAGATGTTATAGAATCTGGAACTAAAAATGCTCAAACTATCAAATCTCACCACAATGTTGGTGGACTACCAGAAGATATGCGTTTTTCACTTATCGAGCCTCTTAACACATTGTTCAAAGATGAAGTTCGTGCATTAGGAGAAGCTCTAGGTCTTCCTCATGAAATAGTTTGGCGTCAACCATTCCCAGGACCAGGTTTAGGTATCCGTGTTCTTGGAGAAGTAACAGAAGAAAAACTTCAAATCGTACGCGATAGTGACTTTATCCTACGTGATGTTATCGCTAAACGTGGTTTAGAAGGAGAAATCTGGCAATACTTCACATGTCTTCCTGATATCCGTTCAGTAGGAGTTATGGGAGATGTTCGTACTTACGATTATACTGTTGCAGTTCGTGCCGTAACAAGTATCGATGGTATGACAGCAAGTTGGGCACATATCCCATTTGAAGTACTTGAAGAAATCTCAGCACGTATCGTAAACGAAGTAGCACACGTTAACCGCGTAGTCTACGACATTACAAGTAAGCCACCAGCAACTATAGAGTGGGAATAATTCAATAGTAAAATATATAAATAAAAGCCTTGATTTTTAAGGCTTTTTATTTCAAAAAAATTAATAAAAATAAACTTTTAGGCATAAAGTTCCCTGCCAACTTCCCTGCCGAAGAGTAAAATTTACAATGTAAGAAGGTGAACAGTTTTGAAATATATACAAGATTATCTTAATGACATACTAATTAGAATGGCTTATCATTCTAGTGCAATTGAAGGAAATACTATCACTTTACCTGAAACAGTATCAATAATATTAGAAAATACTCTTCCTAGTTCTCGTAAAGGTATCAGAGAATTTTATGAAATAGAAAATCATAAGCAAGCTTTTGAATATTTATTTGATAATATAGATAATAATAAAGATTTAAATATAGACTTAATACTTGATTTGCATAGGTATTTAGTAGATAGATTACAGCACGATGCTGGTTGTTTCAAGTCTAGTCAAAATGCAATAGTCGGTGCAGAGTTTCAGACTGCATCACCTAGTGAAACACCATACTTAGTACGTCAATGGATAGATAATACTAACTATCGATTAAACAACGCTAAAGAGGATACTGATATATTAGAAATTCTTGCAGATACACATATTCAATTCGAAAGAATACATCCTTTCAGTGATGGTAATGGTAGATGTGGAAGATTAGTCCTACTCTACTTAGGAATCAAATACTTAAATTCTCCACTTATCATCTCTAAAGAAAATAGAGCTGAATATATGGAATATCTAGCTGAACAGAATATAGAAGGATTAACTTCTCTATTAAGCAACTCCCTTGAGTTTGAAAAACAAAGAATAACACAATTCAACTAATATTATAGTCGCAACTTTAAAAATAAAGTTGCGACTATTTTTTCGCCTAAATTGACTACTATGGGTATACCCATATCGAACAAAAATCAATCCTATTAAATCAACAAATAAAGTGTCCGTTATACATGTCTAAAAACTAAATTCAGGAGGTACAAAAATATGAAAATCGGATATATAAGAACTTCTACCATTAATCAAAACTTAGATAGACAAAAACAAATTATGAAAGACAATAATGTAGATTTACTATATAGTGAACAAGAAAGCGGAAAAGATACAAATAGACCAGTTCTTAATAAAATGCTAAACTCTATCCGACCTAACGATGAAGTAATAATCTCTTCTCTAGATAGACTTAGCAGAAATTACAAAGATTTAAAAGAGATAATACAAATAATAAAAGATAAAGGAGTAATACTAACAATAGTAGATGCTCCTTTTCTTAATTTTAATACTAACAATCCTACACTAGACACTGCTATGTTTGATATTTTTCTTTCACTACTTGGATATATCGCTCAAAATGAACGTGAAAAAATTCTAGAAAGACAACGTCAAGGCATAGAACAAGCAAAGTTACGTGGTATTTATAATGGACGCCCCATCAAATATCATGCTCACGCTAAAAATCCTCAAGATAGGTTTATATATGAAAGTGTAGTTTCTATGCTCCAAGATAAAAAACCTGTCCAATCTATCGCTAATCATGTTGGCATAGCTAAATCTACTGTATATGAGATAAAGAAACGCATAAACTTAATCACTTAATACACTCTTATATATCTCTTGCTTGTGTTTAAATGAATCTATTCCACCTTCAAGATAGTTAACAATTGCTTTTTTTATTTTTATTTCACCCGGGTATCCTTGTAATTCAATCCATCCATGCTCTCCATCTGACTCCATGACAAAAACCTTATCTGATATAGCGTTAGTAACAATAGTAGCATTGTGTGTAGCAATTATTATTTGTCGTTTATCTTTTACACTTTTAAGTTGATTTACTAAAGTTAGGTAAATATACCTTGTATCTAGATTATCTTCTGGTTGATCTATTATTAGTGGTCTATAGTCTTCCGAATAGTCACTATACGCTAAAATAAAATCTAACATCGCTACTACCTTTTGCCCTTGACTTAAGTTTCTTATATCTTTATAAATAATTTCCCCTTTTTTTGATGAGACTTTTAAATTAATATTAAACTCCAATCTTAATTCTTCCTGTCTTCCAAAACTATTAATATAATATTTAAGGTTCTCTTCAGAAACTTGGTCAAATACAGTATAAATAATTTCCAGAAATTTTTCAATATTATTATCATTTAAAGCAACACGATCTACATCTCTTTTTAGTTTACTTTGAGCAGAATACCTACAAAAATATTTACCTAATATATCTGATTTTTTCTTTTCTATGTTGGTGAAAAACTCAAAAAAACCAAATTCTTCATAAAGCTCATTTAAGCAATCTATTGTTTCATTTAAGGTTATTCTATATATTCCTATATTATTTTTTAAATTTTTTGACAACCAATTTTTAAAATTAGGTGCTCTAAATTTATCACTTTGTTCATATACAATTTTTAATCTACCTATATTTTTTTCATTGAATGAAGAAATAATTTTCTCTACTTGCTCAGCCCTTTGATTTTTCTTATTATTCACTTTAACTATCATTTCAGAAATACTTCGGAATTTAGTTTTCTCACCATTAATTGTGGGTTTAGCCAGTTGTTTATTTTTCAATAATAAATTGTAAATAAATTCTGTCATCTCATCATTATCTGCTTTTTTCACCAAGTCATTGACAGAATATACAGTATCAAACATTTCCCCCAAGATTCTAGCTTTATTCGATACTCTTTCAAACTCTTTCCCATTACGTTTGACATGGTAAATATTTAAGTCCTGTGATCTAGCCAATTGCTGTATTTCGCCAGAATCAAACCTATATGAATAATGATATAATCCTTTTTTATTTTTGCCAAATTTTCTTAGTATATGTTCTTTATCATCCTTTTTAGAAATAGAACGAATTCCCATTTCTACAATATACTCATCCCCATCTAATTCATACAAAATAAATATATTAGGATTTCTACAAATAAATTCTAATTCTCTTTCGTTCCTCACCTTTTGAGTTAAACAATACTGTAATATATTTAAAGTGGTACTTTTCCCTGTTCCTCTTCCTCCTATGAAACAATTTAAATCTGGTGAAAAAATTATATTATATGACAACTGTTCATCTTTATTTATTAAGAATCTATTTATCTGATTGTCCTTGGGAATATGTACCCCTTTTATGTAATTCTTAGGAAAATTATCTACATCTTGAAATCTCACTGATGTATCATAATTTAACATCGCTTCTATAATCATTTCGTAACTTCTCTTACTTCCTTTTATCCACATAATATTTTTTCCCAGTCCTTCAATATTATGTGAATCATTATCTAAAATATACTTTACTTTTACCGATTTATTATACTTTGAAATATTATTATTTATTCTTTCAATATGCTCTTTTGCTGATACGCCTAGACACTCTATAAGTGATGATTGTAATAACTTCTGTCTATAACCTCCTGCTAAATAGTCTTTGCTAAATATACTCGATGAATTTATATGGGCGATATAACAAAATATTCCATTATTTGAAAAATAAGTCATTACATTAAGACTTGTCTCATATGTTCCAGATTCTACGTCCATTATGTTATTATTTAACCAATCTTCAACTATCTGTAATTTTTTTTTATCAAATATTAACACTATATGTAACTTATCTGCACACGATATTTCAACCCCATTAAATACATGAGGAAATACGTGCTTTGGATACTTAGAGTTTAACAAGCAAATAGAAGTTTCTAATTTTTTTATTCCTTTAATCGAATTATGATCGCAGACCACTACACATCCAATTTTTTGTAAATATAGTTCATTTGCTAAGATAAGGTAAGATAAGTATTCTTTACAACTAGAATAACCATATTTCTGAGAATCTTCTTCATGCATTAGCAGTGTGAATTTGTCTACTCCCTCTATTTTCTCTTTAGCTATTTCATATATATCATTATCACTCTTTTCTTTATATACCTCATCATTCCATTCTTCTAATAAGCTATAGTCATGAGATTCTGGAGTATGGATGTGAAATACACTTTTATAAAATACACCAAATTCTTCTTTTTGATTCTTTAGTTCTTTATAAGCCGTTTTTACCTGTTCATTAATTTCCATGGAAAATCTCCCTTCATTTCTAATTAACCATAATATATCACATATATTAATTATATATTATAACTTTGATAGTTTAAATACTAAGTATTAAACTATTTACATTTTAGACATTTATATTTGCTTATGTCCTAGATATTATCCAAGACTTACTAGTCTTATACTGTCCTAGAAAAAAACTTATAATAATTATTGTAAAGGAGGGGATTTAATTTGTCAGCCAAGAATAAAACATTAAAAGACCCAAATAACTGGCAGCCAATTTATAATGATATATCACATTTAATTGGTGAGGAAAACACAATTAAATTGTATGAACATTTTAGAGGCTTAACTTTGAATTTTCCGATGAAGTTACTCTCTAAAGAAGGTATGATTAACGTTGTTAAATCTGAGTATAATGGACATAATGTAGTTGACTTGGCTAGAAAGTATGGCTACTCTATGAGACATATAAACCGTATAATAAAAGATAATAATTTAAAAATAAAAGGAGAACAACAATGAGTAAAAAAAATATCACAATAATCTCAAGTCTTATAGCATTTATAGTAATTGTAGCTAGTGGATACTTCTTCTATAAAAACTCTGGGCAAAATAACATAAAGGCTGATCATGATAAATATTTAGCGCTTATAAATGATAATTATAATTTTGACGAAGGAGTTAAAGGTTTAGAAAACCTTGATAATGATAAAGGTCAAAAAATGTTTAAAAACATAAAAATTGAAATCAAGATTGCTAAGGAATTAAAAAATACTAACACAAGCCTTGATAATAAAGATATTGATTCAGCAAAAAAATCGTTAGAAAAAGTCGAAACCCTAACTATTGATAATTCGTTTGATAAAGCGATTGACTGGTTAAAAGAGGATATCACTAACTATGACAAAGTATTAAAAGAAATAAACGATGCTAAACCTGATGATATTAATACTATTATTGATAAATATAAATTTAACCACACCTCATTAAAACAAAAACTAAATGATGAAGCAAATAAAAAAGTTAGCAGAAAAGAGGAAGTCCACCAAACTGAAAATCAAAATACAAGCTCTACACTTACATTTGCAGAAAGAATAGCGAAAAACTATGAATATTATGAACATACTATAAAAAATGATTTAATATCTATGAGCAAAAGTCCTGATGGTAAAGAAGCACCTACTGATGGTATTGATGTTTCTTATAGAACGTTTGACAAACACAATAATTTAATAATGCTGAATTATACAGCTAGAGATCCTCAATACTCTGCCATTGTATTATTTAAATTAAACAATGATGGAACGTGTTCCCTTGTTGAATATGGAAGCCTTCAACGCACCATTGCTACTTATAAAGCGATATATTAAAAATTTTGTAAGTGCATATTCCTATTTGAAATTATTATACTATATTTCAATAGTTATACACTTACTCCTGATACAAAAATTACAAGTTAATTTTTAAATTTATGTCACAAAAAATTAAAAGATTTATTAAACTATAAAAAGGAGATAACATATTATGAAATATTGTACACAATGTGGTAAACAAAATATCAACAATTCTAATTTTTGTGAGTTTTGTGGAGAAAAAATAAATAATAACTACACAGTTACTAACGAAGCAAAAGAAAAAGTAAAAAAAACTAAATCTTCTAAATATATAATAGTATTAACCATCCTAGTTATCATATTATCAATAGGTGGATATTGGTGGAAGACAACTTCTTCTGCTAAGGCAGAGTTTATGAGAAAATATGAATCAGCAATTTCCCTAGTAAATAAAGGTGAGCTTGAAAAAGGAAAATCAGCACTTGAAGATATAAAAACAGAAGATAAATACGATGATGTGGATATAGAGAATACTATAAAATTAGTATCAGATTTATTTGACATTCAAGTTGCAATACTAGAGGAAAAAGATAATCTCTCATCCCAAATAGAGAAGTTCAATTCAAATTATTCGGGGAAATATGATAATATCAAAACGCTTGTTAATAATATATTAGCAGATAGCAAAGTATTAAATAAATATTTGGAAACTGCTAAAAAATTAAAAGATTTTCAAAAAAATAATGATTTTGATAAAGCTGAGTCAGAATTAAAATCATTAAAAGAATACAAGTTTACTACTGAAAAAATATCAAAAGAATTTGAAAAGAAAGTAGCCGATATTGAATCGAAATTAGCTAATGCAAAAAAACAATTTGATGAAACTAAGACAAAAGAATCTCAAGCAAACACATCTTCTGGAGGTGTAGGTGATAACGACGTTATACCAGCAGGATCTTCTTATGTATTTAGTGGCACAGTAACTAACTCTACAACTTATAAAGAATTTAGGCAGACAAATGCTTATCAGACTATAGCAAGTAATTATGTAGGTTTTAATGCAAGTAATGCTGAAATTAAAGCTTGTCTAGAATGGCTTATCCAAAAAGGAAAAGAAGGAGCCCAAACACTACCAAGTACTGATGAATATAGAAAAGCTTTTGGTAGATAATAATACAATAAGATTAAATCGTTCTCTCTAATAAACTACATATTACTCATATAAATATATAACTGCAACACTAGTTGATTATACTTTTATAAAGTATCTTTTAAGCACATATTCTTAAAATAAAATATTAATTTCAATGAAAGGAAATATATAATCATGAATTTTTGTCCCAACTGCGGAAATAAACTAAACGAAAACTCAAATTTTTGTGGTATATGTGGTATTAAAATACAAAAAAATACTAACATGGTAAATCAAGAAAATTTGAATGAAGTTCAATCACAAATCCAATATCAAAATCAAAATGAATATAATATCTCTACAGAAAAACATAAAACAGAACAAGCACAATTCTCAAATCCATCTCAGTTTGCACAATCCACAAAAAAAGTATTAGATTCTGCAACTGAGCATTTAAACAAGTACACTGGAGAAATAGGGAGTGTAGATATTAACCTTAGAGAATTATTCTCTGAAGTTTTTAATTCTCATTCTACTGATGAGGCAGAAGAAATATTTATTTCTGGAACTAAAAAAACTACACCACCTCTAAAACAAGTATCAGAAAGCTGGGGAAAACCATGGTTGTTTTCTAGAGTTCTTGTTTGGTTCCTTATTGCATTCGCAGCATTCTGGTTTTGTATTTTTAAATTAAACGCTCAATATGCAATCCCAGGATTCATATTTGCTGGAGCATTTGCAATGCCTATTTCTGCATTAATATTCTTTTTTGAATTAAATTCATTTAAAAATATTAGTATAATGAGTACATTTAAAATATTCTTCGTTGGTGGTGCCTTCTCTTTACTTATAGCACTTCTTTTATATCAAGTTTTCCCATTAAGTTTAGAAAGTCAGATATTTGGAACATTAACCGTTACCGATGCATTCTTAATAGGACTAATAGAAGAAGTTGGAAAATTCATAATAGTTATTTACTTTGTAACTAAGCTAGATATAAAATATATTTTAAATGGCCTTCTTGTTGGTGGTGCTGTTGGAGCTGGATTTGCAGCATTTGAAACTGCTGGATATATTTTATCATTCTCTGAACAAGCTATGGAAGTAACAATTATAAGAGCTATCACTTCTATTGGTGGTCATCTTGCATGGACTGCAATAGCTGGTGGTGCATTAATAATAGTTAAAAGAACTAGTGAATTAGAGTTATCTCACTTCATGAAATCACAATTCGTTTTCTTCTTTTCATCTATTGTAATAATGCATGCTCTTTGGGATATGGATTTACCTCTTAATAGTTATTTGAAAATGGCTGGTTTAATAATATGGGTATGGATAGAATTATTCGTCATAATAAATGCTGGACTTAAAGAGATAACTAAGTATAAATATAACTCAGAAAATTAGTCAAATATTTTGCGAACCTAATTAGTTTTAACACTAGTTAGGTTTTTTATTTTTTACAAAAAGGAGTCTAATAATGACAAAAATACAAATTATACAACTAAAACAAGAAATACTTAAAGAAATAGAAATAAACAATAATAAAGAATTTAACTCTCCTGATGTTTCAGGAGATTTTTTTATTAACTATATTGGTGCATATGACAGAGAGGTTTTTGCTATTGTCGGTCTAAATGTTAAAAAGAAACCTACCTACTGCGAAATTTGTCATATAGGTATTTTAGACCAATCCCCTATTCACTTTAGAGAAATATTTAAAGGAGCTATACTCGCTAATTCTGATTCTATTATTGTAGCTCATAACCATGTATCAGGTAGTTTAAAACCTAGTAATGAAGATATAAAAGTAACTAAAACATTAGTAGAAGCTGGTGATTTACTTGGTATAAAGGTACTAGATCATATTATTGTCACTAATTCTAACTTTTTATCTCTTAAGAAAGATAATAAAGAGTATGGAGGTATTTTATGGTAGATATTAATCAAATCATTAACTTACTTTATAACAAACTAAATTTAAATATTAACTACTCTGAATTAATATCTGAGAGTTATCTCCTTACTATAGATGAGTTAGATAGCCAATTATTACCTACTAACTTTTATGATGTAATGAAGCACAAATCATATCAAGTTATCTTTTTTTATTATGCAGATATTACGGTTTATATTTTCTATAATCCTGATATGACAAAAAAACTTTTAACAGGCATACTAAAACAAGAAAGGTTAGTGTTCAGTAAATATGAGAAAATCTAACAAAAGAAATAAAGCCTCTATCTTAGACTGGATAAAGGCTATATATGAAATAACTGTAATAATTATTAAACTATATCAAAAAGTAACAGCATAGAAAGGATAAAACAATGACAAAAATACTATCAGCAAATATTCAAATAGAATTACTAATGTCAGATGATGGCAAAGAAAGATTTATATTAAAGAAAGTCTGGGATGAAAATAAACCTATGGTCACTATATTAACATTATACCCAAGCACAAGCGAGCTTATTATAAATGATTCTACAACTACATTTATTACTAATAATGTGTACAGAAATAACTTTGGTGGATTTTATAGTGTTAATCTATATTCGAAGATTTTAACGGGAAATCGGAGATTTGAAAATCAGAAGAATACAAATAATACAAAGCACATACTAGAGTGTGCTAAAGAGTCTGATAAAATAATTATAGCTTGTGGCTCACTCCCTAAAACTAACAAACACGTAAAAGATAGATTAGATTCAATTATTTCGTTACTAGCTAAAAACAAATTAAAGAAAAAAATACTTTTTCTTACTGATAACAACAAACAAGAAAATTTTCATCCTCTAGCACCAAAAGTGAGAGCAAAATGGGAGTTTATGTGATATAATTTAGGAAAAAAATATGGAGGATTCTCATGGAAGAATTTATTTTTACTGGGGATATATTATGTGATTCAATTTTATTTATCAGAGAAGATAGAGAAAATAATACATTAAAAGAAGAAGACCCCAATTATAATATAAAAACAAGAAAAAAAGAAAATCGAAATTATACTACTAAAAAAAGTTATTCATCAAGAAAAACAAAATACTCTGATGAATTTATTCGTAACGCGACGTTAGGAGTAGACTCAATTATAAATAAAAAGGCGGTTTCTAAACGACTAGCATATTCTTTGTATTTATTATCTACAAATAAAAAATGCAATAGATTACTTGGAAATGATTTTTTCGATAAATACTTGGAAATAAAACCAGAAACTTCTAAAAAAACTAATTGTAAACTTAAAACAAGTTTAAGTGATTTTAAAATATACAATAAATCTATAGCATTTATTATATATGTGCTCACTTCATTATACTATATTAACAATCTTCCATTTTATATCACTCCACGTAAAGATGGCTTTTTAACAAAATACAAAAAAGAGTATTTTCTATATCCTAGATTAATAGACAACTTTTTGCTACATAATATTCTAATGATTTTAAATCTAATAGAAAATAAAAGTTATTCCCCTGATTTAATAATAACCGAACATAATAAATTAATGGAAGAGTACAAAAATATATTCTCATCATTTGAATATAATATCTCCTGTTCTTACTTACTTATAAAAGATTCTAAAACTTCTCGCATAGCTCAATTAACTGCTCCTGTGAAATACAGTAGCTCCAGAAATGAAGATATATTTTATAAAATCTTTAAACAATTTGAAAATTTAAATGAAAAAGAATTAACAGACATTATAGAAATTATAAAAAGCCTATTTTCTAGTTCTTCTCCTACGGATGACGAATGGAAATATTTAAAAAAAGAATTATTTATTACTCATTCTACACTATATACTGAACAAAGTAGACTCCAATCAAAGTGCTATAATATAATGCTACAACTACCCGATACTCTAAGTAATATTAGAGACTCTGTTGTAGATTTACAATCAAAATTGCTCTCGTTTGATCCTAATAAATCGTCTATGTATGATAACGAAAATTATTTGGCTGGTTTATGTATGGAATTAACTTATTTAAAAGAAGTTAATTCATTTATAATCTCTACTTATAAAGATTGGGTACTGCTAATTAAAAAAATATCTACTCTATGTAAAAATGTAAAACAAATATTGAAAGAGCCAAAAAAAGCCCATCCTTTCACCCTAGATAAAACAGAGGATTCTTTAATAGCAGTTCTAAAATTGCACCCTAGTTCAGTATCGAAAGAAATTGACAAAATTTTAAACATTATATATGAGGCGCATCTAACTAAAGAACCTATCTCTTTTATGAAAAAAAATAATCGAATAAAAGAACTAGCTTTCCATGTTTTTGAACATATTGGCTATGTACTCGCAAATTTACATTTTTTTTCAAACTATATTGTTAAGTTTTATGAAACGCCTGAATTATACAATTATCACCTTATATATGATGATGAACTTTGCAAATATGAAAATAAGGTATCTATTGATAATGACACTTTCAAATACTATAATGATGATGATATATATAGAGCTTTTTCTCTACTAGATATAATTACTCCTAATGATTCCCATTATGTTTTTTTTCATGCTATAACTGAAAAATTCACTGAATTAATAGAATCAAAATACTATAACATTTTAAAAAACAATTTTAGTGACGATAATAAGATAGAAATAATTAAAAACTATAAACGTCTAATTGATTGCGAAAATTTTATATCACAAACTAAACTTATCATATACAACAAAAATATCAAAAAACTACTGAATTCCATAAAAAAAAATAAAAATAATATTAATGTAATTAATATAGACTTTTTCGAATCAAAATTAGATTCTTTAATAATTTGACCACTGCTTTAAAGTAGTGGTTTTTAATTTATATAAGTATTATTTGTCTTTTTTTCTTATTAGATTTTTTTTACCAAATTTTATGATAAACATTATTCTTCTTTATGTTATCATATCATTAGAAAATGCACTTTCAAAAAATATATAGAGCAAGTACTTGTCTTCTAAAAAATTTTGGGACACCTGGGTAACCCATCCAACCCAAAAATAAAAACAGAGAGGTAATTTCAATGAAAAAACATATTTTAAAACAAAATGAAATCAAAAAAACTCTAAGCACTTTAAATAATCATGGAGTAGAAAAAATTAACATTCGTAGCATTGGAAAGGAACAAATTAAGAATGATATTTTCCTTACTTCTGAGATAGACGAAATTATAAACTATATTGAAGGGTTAGATAATAACTCAAATATCTACACTACTTTTAACTACTTTGACACAGTTGAAAAAAATACTATATCTGATAAGGATATAAAAAGTATAAAATTCATATTGTTGGACATTGACCCTGAACGCCATCCAGGAACGGTTTCTACTAATGAACAAAAAGAAGAAGCAAAAAAAGTTTTTTATAATTGCTTGAAATTTTTAGAAGAAAACGGGGTTAAGTATCACTATACTTTTGATTCTGGTAACGGATATCACGCATTAATTCCTGTAAGTATTGATGCTAATAAAGTTAATCAAGATACTATAAAAAAATTACTTTATTTATTAGATGATAAATTTTCAACTGAAAAAGCTCATGTTGATAAAGGTGTTCACAATCCAGCACGTATTACTAGATTTTACGGAACACTTAATACGAAAGGTATTGAAACTACCCCAGAAGAATGTCGTTATTCTAAATTCTTAGAAGATAACTCTAATAGAAAAGTTAATGATTTCAAAATGATAGAAAATATGGTAAACAGTTATTCAAAAAAAGAAAATATTGAATATGAAAAAATGACAAAAAATGTACCGTATTTGCTAGTGGATAAACCTAAAGAGTGGCTTGAATCACATAATCTGCTATTTACTAAAGTTAAATATTTAGATAATGGAGAACTCTATAAATTTGAAGGCTGTCCAATGAGGGAGCATAAAAATAACGATAGGGGTCACTATTTCATCGTAAATGGAGATAAATGTTATTTTGGTTGTCATCACGAAAGCTGTGCATATCAAAATATAAATACTTTTAACGAAAAATATCCTTGTCCTGAGGAATTACTCATTACAGAAGTTATAGAAGCCTACGAGCATCCCACTCTAGACGGTATTAAAAACGGAAAGAAATATCAATTCTCCAACTATATTCTAGATCAAACAGGTGTCATAGTTGAAGATAAGGAAAAAGGTCTGTATCAAATTTCTTCTAATCCGATTTTTATTAGTAATGTTATATACAATAGAGACTTAGAAGAATTTGATTATGAAATACAGTCGCTTAGCATAGGACAGACTAAAAACACTTTTTACTTGAAAGGTAATGAGCTTAATGCCTTATGTTTACGTAACATTTTGGCGAAAAAAGGAGTAATGGTTAATAGTGAATACAAACTTCTTACCTACCTGCAACTTCAGGCTCATAAAGCTAAAATCAGCGCTATCCATAGTTATGTAGGATGGGTTAAGTATGACAAACTTGTTTATAATCTGTGTAAAAGTTATGGTGATGATAAAGAAAGCACACTCAACAAGGATAGTATTTTTAAATTATCACCCTCTGGAGACTATGAAAATGTTATAAACCTAGTAAATAACGAAATAATAGGTACTAATATGGAAATTGCGTTAGCTGTAAGCTTTTCTTCGATAGTTCTAGGTTATCTTTCTAAACATGATTTTCCTGATATTGGATCACTAATTGTCAACATCATGGGACGTAGTTCAACAGGGAAAACTACAGCCTTACATTTTATACAGAGCGTCTATGGTAATCCTACAGAAAACTTAAAGACATTTAATGCGACATCTAATGCATTACTAGGGATGTTATCTGACAATTACGGAGTAGCCACTGTCATAGATGAGCTGTCTAGTAGTACTATAAATGATATGACTTCATTAGTTTATCAAATAGCAGGAGGAAAATCCAAGCAAAGATTAAACTCTGATTCAACACTGAAAGAACAAAAGACCTTCAATACGACTATAATATGCTCATCTGAAATCGGATTTCGTTCTAGACTAAAAGATAACCCTGGACTAAGAATGAGACTAATTGAAATAGATTTAGATGAGCCTTGGACAAAAGATGCTAGTAGTTCTAATAGTATAAAAAGGTTAGCAAACGAAAACTATGGTATACTTGCTAATGAATTTATGAAAGCTTTGTTTTTACATAAGAGAGGCACTCAACTAATATTAGATCATTTTATAAAAGCAAAAGACAAGATAATTGCCTCTATTGCTAAATCAGAATATAGAGATAGAATTAGCGTTCTTTATGCAACAATTCTCGCTGGTGCAACACTCACAAAAGAGTTGTTAAATGTTCAACTTGATGAAGAAAAAATAATCCAACTATTTGTAAAGCTAGAGGAAAAAGAAATACCTAATAGAAAAGGAATTCCTGAAGACGTACATGAAAAAATAATCGAATTTATTCACAAGAACGCTACTAGGTTTTACTATGATACAACAACTGTTCGATCTTCTGGGAAAATAGGCATAATGAAAAAAGAAAACCAAGCTGTATATGCTTATATATTTACTGGTGAATTTGAGAAATTTTTACACAGAGAATTAAAAATAGAAGACGTAAAGTTAGCCATTAACAGATTAATTAATGAAGAAATTATCATTAACAAGTCTGATAGTAAAAGGAAGGCATCACGAATCTATATAGCAAACATACGAGAAAAATGTTACAAAGTTAAAGTACCAATAGAAGATTATGACTTAATTATTAATGAAATCGGACGAGATACCACCGATTTTCTAAGACCTCAGTCCCCTTCTAAGTTCGAGGACTTTGAATCAAAATCGGTTGATGATATAGATTTATCTTAAAATTATAAGGAAAGTTTATGAAGTAATAATATTAAATCAGATAAAAGGAGGTTCTTATGATTACTATAACTTACAAAGATGTTATGCATCTAGGATTCCCGAAACATACCGCTCGCTCGGTGATAAAACAAGCGAAAGTTCAGCTTGTTAATAGAGGTTACACTATTTATGAAAACAACCGCATTGGCACAGTTCCAAAAGAAATTGTTGAAGAAATACTCGGTTTGAAATTTCCTATACAGGAGGATATAGCGTAATGACAAAAACAAAATTCCCCGGAGTTTATAAAAATGAAAAAACAGGTTACTTTTTCTACAACGTGGAACTCGGTGTGGACCAGATAACTGGTAAAAGAATTCAGAAGAAAGGTAGCCGTGATTCTCACGGTTTACCTTTCAAATCAGCAAAATCTTGTAATGATGAGCTGATAAAAGTAAAAGCAAAATTTAAAGAATCTAAAGGTGGTTCTCATAACTATAATATGACCTATGAGCAATTCATGAATACAGTTTATTTGCCACACTACAAATCAACAGTAAGTGAAAATACATGGAAGAATAGAAAAACTATATTACCTATTTTTATAAATAGATTTAAAGGAAAGAAACTACGTAACATTAGTATTGCCGATTGTGAAAATTTTAGAATCTACTTATTAAATCATAGCGGATATTCTCAAGCATACTGCTCTCTATTATACGGAGCATTTAGAAAGTCTTTAGATTATGCTGTTTTTAGACAATTCCTTTCGGAAAATGTATCTAAGAAAACATCAGCCATTCCTAAAGGTAAATCTAACATCCCTTACTGGACTAAGAATGAGTTTGAGAAAGTAATTTCTACCTTTGATAAAAGTGATTATCTAGAGCACCTTCACTTCGTTATGATATGGCTATACTATGTAACTGGAATACGTGTTTCAGAAGGCTTAGCATTATATTGGTCGGATATTGATTTTACTAAAAAGACATTAAGAGTTCATCATAATCTTGATATGAAGTCCAAAAAAGAATATACACGAAGCCTAACTCTTAAAACTGAAAATAGCAAACGTATCATCTCGCTAGATGATGATACTATAAAGATATTAAAGGAGTGGAAAAGGCGGCAACAAAAATTAGTAAATAGCCATTTTATAATGAGTTATGATGGCACACCTTTACATAGATGTATTGTTGGTAGAATAATTAATAAACGTTCTAATTTAGCTGATGTTCACAAAATTCAAGCTAAAGGACTTAGACACAGTCATGCTAGCTATTTAATTAACGAGCATAATGCAGATATACTAGTAATATCTAAAAGATTAGGTCACTCTAGTCCAGAGATAACACTAAAACATTACTCTCATCTTTGGGGTAATAATGATAGAAGTATCGCTGATATGATAACTGGAAATATAAAAATCAAGTTTAACACAACTAACTCGAATACAAAGTTTATTGGAAGAGAAAATAGCATTATCGGGATTGAACAAACAGGATTATATGATTCAAATGAGCCTAAATCATAGAGTTGAGGTATTCGGAAATATAAGAGTATTTGACGAACTACAAACAAAACTGGCAATGCTTGAAGAGTATTTCGAAAATGTTAATTTGGACTGCGATATTGATGAAAAATAAGCTTGAGCTTTTGGCATATATTCTGGAAATGTTTGAAACGGTGAATAGAAATAAAAATGACTCTACCTACAGCAATAGATAGAGCCAAAAAGTTTATCCGGTTGATTGAACGCTATGATAACTTTGATGAACTGACACCAACCATCATCAACGAGTTTGTAGAAAAAATCTTAGTCCACGAACGAGATCGAAAAGGCAGTCAAACCGCCAATCAGAAAGTCGAAATCTACTTCAACTTTATCGGGGACTATGAAGCGCCGAAAGAAGAATTATCCGAAGAAGAAATACAAAAATTAAAGGAGGAGGAAAAAGAACGGGAAAGAAAAGACAGGCTTCATCAAAACTACCTCAAGCGTAAAGCAAACGGCAAGGAAAAAGAATATGAGGACAGATATAAGGCAAGAAGAGAGGAGAAAAAACAGGAAAAGCTAAAAGTTTGAAAAGAACAGGGATACCGGTAAGCGAATATGAAAAGGTTGAGAAAAATTATTCTGTCATTTAGCTACAAGTAAAAACCTTGTTGACAAATATTATAAAATAATTTATAATAAGTATACATATAATAAAAGGAGGAAGTACTATGGAATTTAGTTTTAGTTTGAAAATCAAAGCGGCAAAAGAAGATGTGTGGGAATACTATGCAAATATTGAAAAATGGTATGACTGGGAAAAAGATTTAAAAAATATTACATTAAAAGAGGGATTTAAGACAGGTTCATATGGAACTATGGAACTTGAAGGAATGCCCCCTATGGAATATCAGCTTACTCTTGTAAAACCTTTTGAAGAATTTTGGGATAAAACAGAAACTCCGTTTGGAGATATTCTTTTTGGTCATCAAATAATTGATAATAATGACGGAAGCGTAAATATAAAACATATTGTAGCTTTAGACAGTGAAGACAAGCAGCATTTGGAATTTTTGAGCCAAGTTTTTTCCGATGTTCCTCATTCTATATTCATTCTGAAAAATTGCTTGGAAAGATAAGGTGATTGCTGTTTGTTTACATCAAAATATAAAAATAATTCAGAAAAATCAACAGGATTGTTATTCATGAGGGTGTACAATAAATGGCATCTTATGATAAAACAGGAGTTAAAGAAAATGAATTTGACACACCCTCAATTTGTTGTTTTAGCTTCTCTTGCATATCTATCGCAAAATGGAAATGAAGTTACACAGGTTATGATTTCAAAACTCTCAGGGATAGATGTTATGACCGTATCTCAAATATTGAGTTTATTGGAAAAACATAACTTTGTGAAAAGAAAAGAACATTCAAGGGATACAAGAGCAAAAGCTGTTACTTTGAATAAAAAGGGAGAAGAAATATTACAAAAAGCTGTTCCGCTAATTGAGCAAATTGATGAATTTTTTTTTGGAAAGTTAGATAACGATGAAGAACAATTTAAACATTTTCTCGTTAGCCTAAATGAAGAATAAGAAATATTATTTATAATTTACGGAGATGTCAAAATTGCCATCTCCATTATTATATTTGAAACTCAAAAAATAAAACATAGATATAAAACAGAAAATTATTCAAGAGGATTTTTTACGTCAAAGTGTAGAAGTCCTCCTTTTTTATTCTCAAAAGCAAAAACAGAGAGCAGAAAAAGGAGGATTACACAATGGATAAAAAGGATTACTACCTTTATGTCAAAGGAAAAGAGGTTAAGGTCAGTGAAGAAATCTATAAAACCTACTGGAAGATAACCGAGCATGAAAAATATCTTCAGAGAAAGTTTAAAAAATATGCTTGCAAAAAATCGGATAAACAGAAATAAACTAGATAATAAGGCTAAATCAGATAACAAAAACCTTGATTTTATGCCATTTATAAAAAACAATATCAATGGACATATCGAGTGGGAATAAACGGTGTAACTTAGAATTATTAGGAGTATAACAACGACATAATTCTTAGATACAGCGTATGCAACAAGAACTTTAATCTTAACGAACAAAGTGAGGAAAAGATTATTAGTTCTAACTGCTCATACATCAAAGTATCTATACTAAAAACTAGTTTAATCTCCACCAAAAATTATTGGTGGGGTCTTTTTATTAAAATCTTTGATTTTTTTCCTTATCTATGCTAAAATATAAATATAAAAAAGAGAGAGCCGTTTTAAAGACGGTGGCTCGAATATGTAATTATTAAATAACTATCTTACCCTAAGCCAAAGCGTAAAGATGGTTATTTTTTATTGTCTTTTTTCAATGCTACAATACATGCACTAACTACTGAAACAATCAATAGATTTATTCCAATAATCGTCTGTACAATTTCGTAAGCTGACAACTCGCTACTCCTTTCGTCCAGATTTTAGTGTATGCGAGCATAGCACCATCCCCTTTCGTATTGAAGTAGCCACCATCTTTATCGCCGTATTGTTACGACTAACTTCTCTCTCCAGTTTTGATTATATCAAATTAAATTATCATAATCAACTATTTATAAATACTAATATATCAACACTTTTTACTAAATAATTATACTTTTTATACCCTGCCATTTCCCCTGCCAAAACAAAAAAAATTAGTTTCAAAACACTATAATATCAATAGTTAAGATTATATTTTGTTACATTTGAGTGGGAATAATGCGGTGTAACTTAGAATTATTAGGAGTATAACGACGACATAATTCTTAGATACAGCGTATGCAACAAGAACTTTAATCTTAACGAGCAACGCGAGGAAAAGATTATTAGTTCTAACTGCTAACATAGTGAGATATATAAAACTCCTAATTTATAAGGGGTTTTATTTTAGTTATAACTAAAAAGGTAACTTAACCTAAGAAACCCTATTTTAATAGTATTTATAAAGTTATATATAGACTAAAAACAATAAAAAACACTTTGGATTGTCTCCAAAGTGACCCCAAAAGCCCACCGAAATTGTCGGTGGACTTTTTTATAAATAATCTACAAATTAAATATACTTAATGATTTTATTTATAAAGGATCTTAAAAAAACTCGACTGTAATTTTAAAAATTTGTTGTATATAAAGACTAAATATTTTTTGCGAGCGTTTTCTTTGACTTTGAACATTTATTGATATACAGTAATAGTAGATAGATATTTACTTATTATGTCTAATTCTAACGACTAAGATAATAAATGTCTAAATAAACGGGAAAGGAGTAAAAATATGATTTGGTCAATTATTGTAGGAGGGTTTATAGGTTTTATTGCAGGAGGGATTACTAAAAAAGGTGGAGCAATGGGTATCATTGCAAACATCATTGCAGGATTAGTAGGTTCTTCTGTGGGACAAGCACTATTTGGTTCATGGGGACCTAAGTTAGCTGGAATGGCATTAGTTCCTTCTATCCTAGGTGCAGTTATTGTTATTGCTGTTGTATCATTCTTTTTTGGTAAAAAAGAATAAATAGCCTTTTCAAAAATAGTACGATTTAAAATTAATTAAATAGGTTGGTTTAGTATATCACTAATCATACTAATTACCGTTTTTTTAAACTACTATTTTTATGTGAAAGGAGGTATTTTACATGGTGCTAACGCCAGATTCTAGTATATCGGCAGGAAAAAATAAATATTTATCTAAAGTTGATGAAAAAAAATCAGATGAAGAAATCAAAGAAATTGCCGATGAAGCGAGAGAAGCAGTAAAAAATGCTATAGAAGAAGTAAAAGAAATATTTGGTTATAACAAAGAATAACTTTTATAACAGGAGGTATTATTATGTCAATAGAAGAAAAATTAGATCAAACTAAAGGATCAGTTAAAGAAGGTGTAGGAAAATTAACTGGTGATGAAAAACTAGAAAAAGAAGGAACTGCAGAAAAAGTTACTTCAAAAGTTAAAGAGGTTATCGTAGATGCTAAAGATGCTGTAGAAGGAGCTATCGAAGGCGTTAAAAATGTAGTTAAAAAAGACGAAAAATAATTTTTATAACAGGAGGTATTGTTATGTCAATAGAAGAAAAATTAGATCAAGCTAAAGGATCAGTTAAAGAAGGTGTAGGAAAATTAACTGGTGATGAAAAACTAGAAAAAGAAGGAACTGCAGAAAAAGTTACTTCAAAAGTTAAAGAGGTTATCGTAGATGCTAAAGATGCTGTAGAAGGAGCTATCAAAGGCGTTAAAAATGTAGTTAAAAAAGACGAAGAATAATTCTTAAAATAATTTATTTACCTTCACAACTTAAAATAAGCCCTATTTATCGTATAACTATAAAAAACGTTATATTAGAATATAGGGCTTATTTATTTTTCACATTACCAAAAAGATAAGAAGAACATATATTAATAAAATTGATTCCCTTAACAAATGACACCATATCACATGGAGGAAAAAATTCCTAAAGAAGTTTTTTATAATCTCACAAAGGAAAAACAAGAAAAAATAATTTTTGTATTTAAAGAAGCGTTCGAAGCCAAGCCATTTCAAAAGGTAAACGTTAAAGAAATAGTTGAAAAAGCAGGAATAGCTAGAGGTAGCTTTTATCAATATTTTGAAAACTTGGAAGATGCCTATTTTACAATTCTTAATAAAGAAACTGTTGATATTCATAAATTATTTATGAAAATGTTTTTGTTGAAAAATAGAAATTTGTCCGAGGCTTTAATTGCTTACGGTCATAAAATCGCAGATATACTATTCGACGAAAACACCTATATGATTTATAAAAATCGATATTTATATTAGACAGATTACAGCTTTGGGAAAAATGGAGTATATTGTGCATTTTCATACAATGTGGCAACTGAAGTATTAAAATTTTTAAAAAACACTGCCGAACAATATGGTATGGGAGTTTATAATCTAGCTACTGGTGAGATTATTTGTAAAAATCTTGACATATTAAAATATAGTACCGAAAGTATAGGAGATACTTTATACGATTGGAAGACTATTGAAAATTCTATTGCTACTCTTGATAACCCAGAAAGAGGTATAATAAAAGATCAATTTACCTTTATTACCCTCTGGTTTGAAAATGATAACACAGCCTCAGAAAGTAATTATATTCAATGCATACCAAATTATGTACCAAATGGTCTTTTTGCCCGTCTATTCAATAAAGATGCATCCCATAACATTTCTGGCTACTTTTTTGAAATAGCAAAAGATGATGCACTCTACCAAACACTTGTTCAAGATAAGAACGAATTAAAAATCATTATAAAAAATTGGTGCATAGAAAGAAAAGAACCCGATATAAACACATACAAAAAAATTTTAGATTTATAAAATAAATCCGGGACATTTACCATGTCCCGGATTTTACTTAAAACTATTTATTACTATTGTAATTAACAAATAACTATTTCTATTATTTTCTCTAAATCAAAAAAGATTATCGAGCATCTTTAGTGCGATATAAGAAGATAGATAATGCTGCAAGTACAAGTCCTAAAAGGCTAGGGAATAATGGAGAATCAGTAGCCCCTGTATTTGGTAATGTTTTTTTAGGTTCTGGATCATTTGAACCATCAGGAGTTTCTGTTGCTGGTTTGTCTGGTTTGTTATATTTATTTGTAAATATCACATTATCTCCATCTCCTGTTACTTTCGCTTCAAGTTGTCCTTGTCCATTGTCAGTAACTTTTACTTTTACAGTATAAGATTTTGAATCATATGTAATTCCTTCTTCTTTTCCTGCTTTTTCTGTTACAGTGTATTCATGTTCTCCTGCTTTTGTATACTCTACATCGAAAGCAATTGATCCATCTGCTTTGTTTTTAGCTGTTCCTACTACTTCAGTTCCTTCTTTTAGTTCAAACTCATATTTGTCTGCTTCTAAATCTTTACCTTCTAATACTTTTTTAGCTTTAATAGTTGCTTTTGTTGCAGCCGCTTTATATGTATTTGTAAATGTTGGGTTATTATCTGTTACTGCTGCTTCAAGTTGTCCTTGTCCGTTGTCAGTAACTTTTACTTTTACTGTATAAGATTTTGAATCATATGTAACTCCTGCTTCATTTCCTGCTTTTTCTGTTACAGTGTATTCATGTTCTCCTACTTCTGTATATGTAATATCTTCGAAAGTAACTGTTCCGTCTGCTTTGTTTTTAGCTGTTCCTACTACTTTAGCACCCTCTTTTAGTTCAAACTCATATTTGTCTGCTTCTAAAGCTTTACCTTCTAATACTTTTTTAGCTGTAATAGTTGCTTTTGTTTCAGTTGCTTTATATATGTTTGTAAATGTTGGGTTATTTCCTGTTACTGCCGCTACTAACTTACCTTGTCCATTGTCAGTAACTTCTACTTTTACTTCACGAGGAGTTTTATCGTACGTAACCCCACCTTCTGTTCCTTCTTTCTCTGTTAGAGTATATGTATGCACTCCTACTTCTGTATATGTAATATCTTCGAAAGTAACTGTTCCGTCTGCTTTGTTTTTAGCTGTTCCTACTACTTTAGCACCCTCTTTTAGTTCAAATTCAAATTGATCATCTTTTAATGTGCTTCCGTTTAGTACTTTTGTTGCTGTAATAGTTGCTTTTGTTTCAGCTGCTTTATATGTATTTGTGAATGCTGGGTTATTTCCTGTTACTGCCGCTACTAATTTACCTTGTCCATTGTCAGTAACTTCTACTTTTACTTCGTGAGAAGTTTTATCGTACGTAACCCCACCTTCTGTTCCTTCTTTCTCTGTTAGAGTATATGTATGCACTCCTGCTTCTGTATATGTAATATCTTCGAAAGTAATTGTTCCGTCTGCTTTGTTTTTAGCTGTTCCTACTACTTTAGCACCTTCTTTTAGTTCAAATTCAAATTGATCATCTTTTAATGTGCTTCCGTTTAGTGCTTTTGTTGCTGTAATAGTTGCTTTTGTTGGTTTTGCTGTATAAACGTTTACAAAAGTTAGGTTGTCTAAACCTGTCACTGTTGCTACTAATTTACCTTCACCATTATCTTTTACATCTACTGTAACTTCATAAGCATTAGGGTCATATGCTACTCCATCATCCCCTGATCCTGCTTTTTCTGTAATAGTGTAAGTGTGTTTCCCTGCTTCTGTATATGTAATTACTGGGAATGTAATTTTTCCTGCTGCATCATTCTTAGCTGTGCTAACAAGCGCACCATTTTCTTTTAATTCGAATTCATACTTTTCTGCTTCTAGTACTTTGTTTTTCAGTACTTTTGTTCCTTCTAGTTGAACTGTTGTTTCAGCTGCTTTATAAGTATTTTTGAATTCTTTATTATCATATTTTACACTTGCCATTTTAACACCGTAAACATCTTCTACAGTAACTGTTGCGTTGATAGTTTTAGTGTCATAAGTGTATCCACCTTTTTTACCATCTACTTCTTTGATTTGGTAATTAAATGTTCCAGTACTTGAGAACTTAACAGCTGGGAATTTTACTTTTCCTTTAGCATCGTTTTTCGCTTCTTTTACAGTTCCATCTGGTGCGATTAATTGGAAAGTAAATTCATCTGCTTCTAGAGCTTTACCTTCAAGTTTTTTAGTAACTTGGAATTCAACTTCGTCTGATTTACCACCTGCTCCAATACCTTCTGTTGTAGTTAGTGGTGCAAAACCTGGTATATCAAAATTCCCTTGATCTGTTGTAGCTGTAGCATTGTTGAATGCTTTTTTAGTAGCATTATCAACAGGTGCTGTTAAACGAGTTCTATACATTACATATAAACCTTTGTTGTCTAGCGTACCACCGTTTGGTCTAATGCTAAAATGATTTGGATCTGTTACAGTTACATCCGTTTTTGCTAATAGTGGACGTGTTTCTGCTTTATTCCATTCAGTGAAATAGTATCCTGTAATATCACTAGCTAATACTTGTCCTTCTGGGATAGTATCTGCTATATTAACATTTGTAAAGTGTTTTGCATAACGGTTAATACGGATACGCCAGTCTACATAGTTAGGGTCACTTGAGTTTTGAACTCCCCATTTTGTAAATCCTGTTGGGTCATCATCTGGAACAATACGAGTTAGAGTATAGTTTCCAGCCCCAGGGAAAGTAATGTTATATGGAGTATCTAACTTAACACTATCTGCCCATACAACAGTAAATAAAGCTGTAATTTGTTTATCTTCTGGCAAGTTAGCAAAGTAGTCTTGATTTGTTACTGTAACTGTTGCCGTATTAGCTGCTTTATTTGTTGTTAATTTCGCGATTACTGTTCCATCTGCTGCTCTCAAATCAGTTGTTGAATCTTTTTCGATTTTAAACTCGTTTGGAACTTGGTAAACCATATAATCTCCATTTTGTAATACTACATCATTTGGGAAACTATATGTTGGTGATATATAGAATTTTCCTTCCCCGTATTTTGCATTATTTACAATTGGATTATTATTGATTTTCACAGTCGCTGTCATGTTATATTTATTTGCTGGTAATTCTGCTGCTTTTACGGTATTACCAGTTTTTAAAAATGGCACAAATACTGATAATACTAACAGAACTGCCATAAATACATGAACATATTTTTTTGTAATATTTTTCACTATATTATCCTCCTTAAATATTTAGGCATAAATCCTTACTTTATATTATATATATTCTTTTATAATTTTGCAAGAATTTAATTTTGATTTTCCACTTTTTTATGATATAAAAAATATATATCATTATCTTAATTATAACTTAACAAAAAACCTTATTCTTGTAGTATAAATCAACAAAGAAATTATTATTTAATTTTCAAAAAAATATCTCATTTTTTTTACTAATTTTTCTCCAATTTTCTGTTAAATAATAATTAAAAATATTTTTCATTTTAGCAACAACATTCGTCACTATTACTCTAATAATCACATATTTTTTTAAAAAGTATTATTTACCTAATAAACATAAAAAAAGAGAGAATAAGAATTCTCTCTTTTTTTATTTATCATCACTGTAAGTAGCAAATAGTTTTCTTTCTCTAGGTTAAAACCAAAATTAGTTATTATTTCTAGCGCGATATAGGAATGCAGATACTGCTATAAGCACAAGTCCTAAAAGTCCAGGTAATACTGGTGAATCAGTAGCCCCTGTTTTTGGTAATGTTCCCTTAGGATCTGGGTCATTTGAACCACCAGGAGTTTCTCCTTTTGGTTTGTAAGTATTTTTAAATATTGCTTTATCTTCAGGTCCAGTAACTTTTGCTTCAAGTTGACCACCATTGTCAGTAACTTCTACTTTTACGTCATAAGAAGCATCATCATAAGTATACCCGTCTTTTCCTTCATTTACTTCAGTCAGTTTATAATTATGAGTCCCTGCTTCTTTATATTCTATATTGAAAGTAACTGTTCCATCTGCTTTGTTTTTAGCTGTTCCTACTACTTTAGTTCCTTCTTTTACTACAAAGGTGAATTCGTTATCTTCTAAGTTTTTACCAGCTAATTCTTTTTTAGCATTGATAGTTGCTTTTGTTGGTTTTGGTGTATAAACATTTACAAAAGTTAGATTATCTAACCCTGTCACTGTTGCTACTAATTTACCTTCACCATTATCTTTTACATCTACTGTAACTTCATAAGCATTAGGATCGTATGCTACTCCATCATCCCCTGATCCTGCTTTTTCTGTAATAGTGTAAGTGTGTTTCCCTGCTTCTTTATATGTAATTGCTGGGAATGTAATTTTTCCTGCTGCATCATTCTTAGCTGTACTAACAAGCGCACCATTTTCTTTTAATTCAAATTCATACTTCTCTGCTTCTAGTACTTTATTTTTCAATACTTTTGTCGCTTCTAATTGAACTGTTGTTTCAGCTGCTTTATAAGTATTTTTGAATTCTTTATTATCATATTTTACACTTGCTGTCTTAACTCCATACACATCTGTTACTGTAACTGTTGCATTGATAGTTTTAGTATCATAAGTGTATCCACCTTTTTTACCATCTACTTCTTTGATTTGGTATTTAAATGTTCCTGTTTTTGAGAACTTAACAGCTGGGAATTTCACTTTTCCATTAGCGTCGTTTTTCGCTTCTTGTACAGTTCCATCTGGTGCAATTAATTGGAAAGTGAACGCATCTGCTTCTAGAGCTTTACCTTCAAGTTTTTTAGTTACCTCAAATACAACTTCATCTGATTTACCACCTGCTCCAATACCTTCTGTTGTAGTTAATGGTGCAAAACCTGGTACATCAAAAACACCTTGATCAGTTGTAACTTTAGCATTGTTAAATACTTTTTTAGTTGTGTTGTCAACAGGTGCTGTTAAACGTGTTTTATATAAAATATAAAGCCCTTGTCCATCTAATTTACCATTACCATTCGGATTGATTGAGAAATGATTTTGATCTGTTACAGTTACATGTGCTGCATCTAACTTAGGATGAGCTTCTGGTTTATTCCATCCAGTGAAATAGTATCCTGTAATATCACTAGCTAATACTTGTCCTTCTGGGATAGTATCTGCTATATTAACGTTTGTAAGTTGTTTTGCATAACGGTTAATACGGATACGCCAGTTTACATAGTTAGGGTCACTTGAGTCTTGAACTCCCCATTTTGTAAATCCTGTTGGATCTTCATCTGGTACAATACGAGTTAAATTGTAAACCCCAGCACCAGGAATCGTGATTTTGTATGGAGTATCTAACTTAACACTATCTGCCCATACAACAGTAAATAAAGCTGTAATTTTTTTATCTTCTGGCAAGTTAGCAAAGTAATCTTGATTTGTTACTGTGACTTTTGCCGTATTAGTTGCTTTATTTGTTGTTAATTGTGCAATTACTGTTCCATCTGCCGCTCTCAAATCAGTTGTTAAATCTTGTTCGATTTTAAACTCGTTTGGAACTTGGTAAACCATATAGTCTCCATTTTTTAGCACTACATCATCTGGGAAACTATACGTTGGTTGTAGATAAAATTTACCTTCCCCATATTTTGCATTATCAACTAATTTATTATTATTGATTGTTGGAACGGTTGTCATAGTATATTTATTTGCTGGTAATTCTGCTGCTTTTACGGTATTACCAGTTTTTAAAAATGGTACAAATACTGATAATACTAACAAAACTGCCATAAATACATGAACATATTTTTTTGTAATATTTTTCACTATATTATCCTCCTTAAATATTTAGGCATAAATCCTTACTTTATATTATATATATTCTTTTATAATTTTGCAAGAGTTTGCTTTTTATAATACAGCTTTAACCTATAAATTGCTTTAATATTAAGCATATATAGAAATAATTAACACTCTTTATTTTCCAAAAATATATTGAATTTTTACTAATTAAATAACAAAATAACAGAAAATATAGTGAATAATACCTACTACTTTCTGAAAATATAAGTATAAGTAATTAACTATAAAAAATTAATAGCGCAGTGGCCATTTCACCATTACGCTACTAAACTTTGATTCTAATCTTAAAGATAAATTAGCTACTATCTATTGAATACACTTAAATCATCTCTTATTTTACATTACATACAAGTTATCAATTTTATTAGAAATTTTAAAATCGTTAATAAACTATTAAAATAAAGAATTTACACATATATTTTAATTATATTTTACACTTTCAACATAATATTTAGATTTTTTGCTTCCACCTTGATAATCTTTGTTGTTAAGTTTTATAGTTATAGTCGAAATATTTGTCTTAGTCATTGCATCAAGGACATTTATTTTTATACTATCTCCTTCTACTTTCCACTTTTCTTTTGCTTCAACTTCTTGTGGATATTTATTTGTTAAAGGCATTCCAACAAAGACAATTTTATCATCACCTTTATAATAATGTATTTCATTTTTTGTTGGATACAATGGCGATTTTGCTGCTTCAACTTCATATTCGTTAAAATTTGGTCCTTTTAATAAACCTAACGCCTCATTCATAGTATAAGTTTTATCTGAATATTCATTGATAACATCTAGATAATCTTCTTTCGAAATAGTGAACAGTTCATCTCCATTAGGTGATTTCGATTTTTTAACTCTGTCTTGTGTAATCCAAGCTAATAGATTCGTTTGTGTTTTTAACCTCGATAAATCATTTCCTGAAATAGCCACTTTATTTATTAGCTTTTCTGCTTCTTTTAAGTCGTGAGCAGCTTTTTGTTCTTGTTTCTTTTCTTCTTTTGGAACATCTTTTTGTTCTGAGTTATTTTTTTCATTTTTTTCTTTATTGGCTTCTTTTGCTGCACATCCTGTTATAACCAATGCACCTGCTGCAAGAACCATAAGTAATTTCTTATTCATATCTAAATTCTCCTTTATCAATAAAGTAAGATATTTTATTGATTATTCTTTTTTCTTTGACATTATTATACCACATTTTCTCTAAATTAAAAAATAACACTCAGAATAATTAACTTTCTGAGTGTTATTGTATATATTTTGATTAAATTACTTTTACCTTATCTCATACCTTTATCGTAAGGAACTCCAAGCGCTTCTGGTGTAGAAGTTTTCTTAGAGAAGACGATAAGTGCGATAATTGTCGCTACGAATGGGAACATGTTCCAGAATGATACTGGAATTGGAAGATCTGGTGCAAGAATAGACACTTTTTCTGCGAAAACTTTTGTTCCTCCGAAGAATAACGCTGCAAATGTAATTGTAATTGGGTTATATTTACCAAAGATTAAGGCTGCTAATGCCAAGTAACCAAAACCGTATACTGTAATTGCCGCGTTAAATCCTTGGCTAAATGTAGTTGCAATAATTGCACCTGCAAGTCCTGCTAAACATCCAGAAATAAATACCCCAATATAACGGTATTTAAATACGTTTAATCCTAATGAATCACTGGCTTGAGGATTTTCCCCAACAGAACGAAGTCTAAGTCCAAATGGACGTTTGTAAATAATATAGTAAGTAAGTGCTACTAATACTATTGCTATAATAATCGTTGGATATACTGTAAATTTACCAAAAACTGTATATCTAGGGAATCCACTTGCTAATAATAATTCGTAAGTCCCATTGAAATGGTTAACTAAGAATAATGCAATAGCTGGTGTAATTAAGTTAATCGCTGTCCCTGAGATAACTTGATCAGCTTTTAAGTTAATACTGATAAATGCGTGGATAAGTGAAAGTAGTCCTCCACATATTGTCGCAGCTAGTAAACATATAACCAATTGAAACATGGTTGGCGCACCTTCGAATGCTGTTAAAGCTATGAAAGAAGCAACAAATGAACCAAAAATTACAAAACCGTCAAGTGCAATATTAACAACCCCACTCTTTTCAGAATAGAAACCACCAATGGCTGCTATTAGAATAGGTACTGTATATTGTAACATTGAGTCTAATAGTGATAATACTGTATCCATTTATTTATCTCCTTTCTTTTTACTAACTAGTTTATCTAGTAATTTGCTATCGAAAATAGCTTTTGCTGCAACGAATAATACGATTAATCCGATTAAGATGTTCGCGATATCTTTTGGAATACCGATAAACGCTAATTGTGGAGTAAGAACTCCTAGGAATCCGAATAATAATGCTCCTAAGAATGAGCCTAGTGCTGTATTTGCTCCGATAAGTGCAACCGCGATACCCATGTATCCAAACCCTTGGAATGTAGACCCTGCAACTACTTGACCAACAGGTCCCATATTGTAAAGCGCTCCTCCAAGTCCAGCAAATGCTCCTGAAATAGCCATTGAAAGAACAGTGTTTCTATTAACTTTCATACCAACAAATCTAGATGCTGATGGGTTAAACCCTACTGAACGAAGCTCATAACCGAATACTGTTTTTTCCATAACGATATAGAATATAATAACCGCAAAAATAGCTAAGAATAAATCCGTTCCTAAACGGTGGTTATTGAAAATACCTTCTATCAAATCATTTTTTAAATATCCTGAACCGTCACTTGCAACAAGTGGTTGAGATATAATGTCATTATTTCCTCGAATAAATTTTGGCACTGCAAATTGAACAAAGTATAAAGCTGTGTAGTTTAACATAATTGTTACAACTACTTCACTAATATTGAATCTAGCTTTTAAATACCCTGCAATAGCTGCCCAAAGTCCACCAACAATAATACCTGCTAAGATACTTGCTACTAAGACTACATAAAAGTTCATACCTTGCATTTTAATAGCAACAATACCTGCAAAAAGTCCACCCATAATGAATTGTCCTTCTGCTCCTATATTGAATAACCCTGTTCTAAATGCAAAGGCTACTGACAATCCTGTACAAATTAACGGAATTGTCGATACAAAAATTTCAGCTATACTGTTAGAGTCGGTGAAAATATCACCCATAACTCCTAATACGTCTCCTGGTGCTGCTCCTATTGCTGAAATAAGAATTGCTCCAATTATAAATGAAGCTAATATTGGTAGCACCGCATTAGTTAAAACTTTCTTTAACATAGGTTCTCCTCTCTACTTCTTAACCCCTGCCATAAGCAGACCAAGTTGTTCTTTTGTTACATTCTCATCATTATCTACAACATCGATAATATTACCGTTGTGAATAACTGCTATTCTATCTGATAAAGTTAAAATTTCATCTAAGTCAAATGAAATTAATAGAACACTATTACCTTTATCACGGTAATCAATTAGCATTTTATGAATACCATTAATAGCCCCTACGTCAAGACCACGAGTTGGTTGAGTAGTCACTAATAGTTTAGGGTCAAGTTCTAATGCGCGCCCGATAATAAGTTTTTGTTGGTTACCACCACTCATGCTTCGTGCAGAAATCTTCTCATCACCAGCTTTACGAACATCATATTTTTCACAAATTTCTTTTGCAAATTTAGAAATTACAGGCTTTTTAAGGAATCCATTTTTAGAAAACTTCTCTGTGTAGTAATTTTCTAATACTGAATTTTCTTCAACGCTGAAATCTAACACTAATCCATCTTTATGTCTATCTTCGGCAATGATTTCAAGACCTAATTCTTTACGTTTTGCTGTAGAAATTCCATGTAAATCTTTTCCATCAAAGATAATTTTACCTTGTGTTTCTTTAAGTAAAGCATTCAGTACTTCAACAAATTGTTGTTGTCCATTACCATCAACTCCAGCAATACCTAAGATTTCTCTTTCATGTACGTCAAGATTGAAGTCATGTAAGATATTTTGTTTTTCTTGAGTATCTGCATAAATACCTGATACTTCTAGTATTTTTTTCTTCCCTTCACGAGAACGTTCATACTTGATTATTTCTAAGTCTTTACCAATCATAAGGCTTGCTAATTTTTCTTTAGTTGTTTCTGCAACTTCTACTGTTCCAAAATATTCTCCACGACGAATAATACTGCAACGATTAGCTACTGCCATAATCTCATTAAGTTTGTGCGTAATTAACAGAATAGTTTTTCCTTCTGCTTGAAGATTTTTAAGAATCGCTAAAAATTCTTCAATCTCCGCTGGTGTTAATACCGCCGTTGGTTCGTCGAAAATTAAAATGTTAGCATCTCTATATAACATTTTTAAAATTTCAACCCTTTGTTGCATCCCTACACTTATATCACCAACAAGGGCTTTAGGATTAACTTCTAATCCATATTTTCTAGATAACTCTGAAATTTTATTTGCAGCAGATTCTAAATCAATTTTTCCACCTTTTACTTCTTCCATTCCTAAAATAATATTTTCAGCAACAGTAAAGTTTTTAATAAGTTTGAAGTGTTGGTGTACCATCCCAATTCCAAGTTTATTCGCATGTTTAGGGTCTTTAATATCAACTTCTTTTCCATCTAATTTAATCACACCTGCTTCTTGATGGTACATCCCAAAAAGAACTGACATTAATGTAGATTTTCCGGCACCATTTTCTCCAAGCAAAGCATGAATTTCATTATTCTTAACCTGAATAGTAATGTCTTTATTTGCGTAGAAGTCACCAAACTTTTTAGTTATGTTTAGCATTTCTATAGCGTACATATCTTTACCTCTCTTTTTTGTTAATTTCACTTATATATTATACTAGATTTTTACGTTCTAGTATAGCTTTTTATGTTAATTTTTCATTTGAATTTTAATACTATTTAACTATATTTCTTATAGATAAATATTAATTACATCTTTCTTATTTATCATACTTAGTTTAATATCATTATCTCTTTTCTTAGTATTAATTTAAAACAAATTTTTTTATACTTACCTTACGTTTAAATAATAATCTGCGAAACTATTTTATTTCTGAATGTATCTTTTAAAAATATACTTACCTATATTTTAGAAAAAAGACCTAGTAAAACTAGGCCTTTTTCTATGACTAAACTATTAGTCTTATAGTTCTCCGTCAATATTAGCTTTATCTGTTATTTTAGCAGCTTCTGATGCTACTGTTACTTTACCTTCTTTAAGATCTTTAACAGCTGCATCGATTTTAGCTTTAATTGCATCACTTAAGTTTGGATTTTGTGCTGGAAGTCCTACACCGTCTTCTTTGATTGTGAATGTTTTAGTAGTTCCACCTTCAAATTTACCAGCTTTGATTGAATCTAAGATGTTTTTAACTGCTACGTCAATACGTTTAACAGCTGAAGTTAAGATTACAGATTTCTCTACATCTTTTCCATCTTTATCTTTAGCTTTGAATACACCTTCTGCATATTGGTCTTTGTCTACACCAACGATCCAGTGTTTAACTTCTCCGCTTTCTTTTAGATCTTTAGTAGCTCTTTCTTGAGCTTCTTTGATTGATCCACTTCCAGTTCCACCAGCTGCAACGAAGATAACGTCTGCTCCAGCGTCAAACATTGTAGCTGCTAAAGTTTTACCTTTGTTAGTATCATTGAATGAACCACTGTAGTTATAAACGATTTTGATATCTTTTTTAGCTGCTTTAGCACCTTGTACAAATCCTAAACCGAATTTGATTACCGCTGGGATTTTAGCTCCACCGATGAATCCAACTTTTCCAGTTTTTGATTGAAGAGCTGCTGCATATCCTGCTAAGTATCCTGCTTCTTGTTCAGCGAATAATACTGATTCTACGTTTTTGTTAGGTACTGATCCATCGATAAAGATGTATTTTTTATCTTGGAATGAATCTGCAATTTTTGGTAACTCTTTTTCAAAGTAGAATCCAGCAAGAGAAATAACGTCTGCTGCTTTTGAAGCGTTTTGTAAGTTAGCTGCAATATCACTTTGGTTTTTAGTTTCAATTGGATTTAAAGCTTTACCACCATTTTTTTGAACCCATTCTTGAACAGCTTCTACGTTACTTTGGTTAAAACTTTTATCTTTTGCTCCACCTTCGTCAGTTACAACTCCGATTTTTAAGTCAGATTTACTATCTGAACTAGAATTGTTGTTAGATGATTTAGAAGAACATCCAACGAAAATTAATGCTGCTGATAAAACAACTGCTATTAACGAAAATACCTTTTTCATAAATAAAAAGTCTCCTTTGTTATTATATATTTTATATTTAAATAATACCACATTATCTTCTAAATATCAACATTTTATTTGTTTTTCAAATATATTTTTTTAGAAAGTTCGTGTTTAGGGAGGAAAGTGTCTTTTTTCTATTTTTTTATGATTTATCGTTCTTATTACCCTATAGATAACAAAATTTCTCACATCTCTTTAAAGCATTTTCATAACTTTTAAATTAGCATTTTAAATTTCTCTTTTCCCTCATGTTTTTTATTAAAATAAAGCCCGAACATTTAGTTATATTATATTATTAAATAAAACGAAACTAACACAACAACGACTGTAAAATCAGCGTTTTCATCATATTATTTTTTATTATTTTTTTGAATAATTTTATAGTTCGGTTATTGAATACAATCACAAATTATAAAAAATACGGAGCCACCCTATGTCCTTGACTCCGTATTTTGAAAATATTAAAGCTCACCTTCAATGTTAGTTACTGAACCTTTTGCTTTTAATTCGTCTCCAGTGGCTACAACTTCCACTTTTCCTGATTTCAACTCTTCGATTGCTTTAGTTAATTTTCCTTTTATATCATCATTTAAATTTGGATTTTCTTTTGGAATGCCTACTCCATTTTCTTTAATACCAAATATATGTTTACCATTTTGGAATTTATCAGCTTTAATCTCATTTAAAATCTTAGTAACTGCTACTTCAATATTTTTTACAGCTGATGTTAAAACAACAGATTTTTGAACTTCTTTACCGTCTTTGTCTTTTCCTTTGAAGATACCTTCTTCGTATTGGTCTTTATCTACACCAACAACCCAGTGATTAACTTCTCCACCTTTAGACATATCAAGAACCCCACGTTCTTTTGCTTCTGATATTACTCCATTACCTGTGTTACCAGCCGCAACGAAAATAACATCTGCTCCAGAATCATACATAGTTGCCGCTAATGTTTTACCTTTGTTTGTATCTGAGAATGTTCCACTGTAGTTGTACATAATTTTAATATCACTTTTAGCCGCTTTAGCTCCTTGAACAAATCCAATACCAAATCTTTCTACTGGTGGGATTTTTGTTCCACCGATAAATCCTACTTTACCAGTTTTAGATTTTAATGCTGCTGCATATCCTGCTAGGTATCCTGCTTCTTGTTCTTTAAATATCAACGATGCAATATTTGGCGCTTCTACAAAAGTATCAATATATAAGAATTTTTTGTCTTTATATTGTGCAGAAATTTTTGTAAGTTCTTTTTCAAACTCATATCCTGCAACTGAAATTATATCAGAAACTTTCGCCGCATTTTGAACATTAGATGATAAATCCGATTGTGTTTTAGTTTCGATAACAACAGGATCTTTCGCTCCATTTTCTTTAACCCATGCTTGAATCGCTTCTACGTTGGCTTGGTTAAAGCTTTTATCTTTTGCTCCACCTTCACCAGTAACAATTCCTATTTTGTATCCTTTTGAATTGTCCGTCTTATTGTCATTCTTGCTCTTAGATGAACATCCTACAACCACAAGTGACAATGTTATTAAAATTGTTAATAGAGTGCGTAATTTTTTCATAATTTACCTCCTAAATTTATCTCTATTGAAACTACAATACCATATTCAGCAATCGATTTCAATAGTTTGTAACAATTTTTGAAAATATTACATTTTTTCTATCATATGTGATATAATTATTAGATAAAGCATTTTCAGGAGGAATTTTTTATGACGTATTACAATAATATTGTTGAAACTGCAAATTATATTAAAAAGTATTTTAACGAGCCTATCGACTACGCGGTAGTTTTAGGTAGTGGTATTACACTTGAGCTAGAAGACCAACAAGAATTAGGTTATGAGGCTATCCCACTTTTCCCAGGAAATAAACGTGCTAACCATGTAAAAGGACACGCGAATAAACTTACTTTCGGAAAAATCTCTGGGAAAAATGTCCTTATTTTAAATGGTAGACTTCACCATTACGAAGGATATAGCATGAAAGATGTCGCTTTTATGACTTATGTTGTTAAGTTTTTAGGAGCTAAAGGATTATTTATTACTAATGCTTGTGGTGCTATTAATACTGATTTTAGCGAAGGAGATATTATTTGTCTTGATGACTTCATCTCACTTGTTAGCGATAATCCACTAAGAGGCGAAAATGATCCACGTCTTGGAGAAAGATTCGTTGATATGACTACTCCTTTCGATCCGTATTTAGTAGAAAATCTTAACAATTCTGCAGAAAAACTAAATATCAAATTATCTCAAGGTACTTATGGTTTCTTCCAAGGACCATACTTTGAAACACGTGCTGAGATTAGAGCATTCAAAACTATGGGATGCGATCTTGTAGGTATGTCTACTGTTCCAGAAGTTATTGCAGCCAACCATGCCGGACTCCCAGTAGCAGTTCTTGCTTGTATTACAAATATGGCAACAGGGGTTCAAGAAAGAAAACATGACCATGAGCATGTACTTAAAACAGCCCAACAAATTAGTATAAACCTTAAACAATTACTAATTGAAACACTAAAAAACTTAAAATAAGGAGTGTTATCTATGGAAAAAACTATTTTTGAAAAAATTATTGACGGTGAAATTCCTAGCTATAAAATTTATGAAGATGAGTATGTCTACAGCTTCTTAGATGTATTCCCAATTACAAAAGGTCACACATTAGTTATCCCAAAAAAACATAGCCGTAATATTTTGGATTGTGATCCTGAAACAGCAGCAAATATCGGACGTGTTCTTCCTAAAATTGCAAATGCCGTAAAAGAAGCTTACAATTGTGACGGTATTAATATTTTCCAAAATAATGAAGAATATGCTGGGCAAAGTGTTTTCCACCTTCATTTCCACATAGTTCCACGTTACAAAGACAAAGATACTAACTTTGACAATTTGGAAATCGCGTGGCCACCTCAAAAATTAGAACCTTCTGATTTTGAAAAAATTCAAGAAAGCATAGTTAAAAATCTATAAATATAAAAAGGAGAATTTTTAAAAATTCTCCTTTTTATTATGTTGCTTATTCTTATTTATTTTTTCCCATCTTTTGAAGAAAATAAAGCTACGATTGAATCTAAAGTAGTTTTAGCTTTTCCTTTTTCCTCTTGGGCTTCTTCTTGCTCTTCGTCTTGATTTTCTTTTACTTCTTCATAATCTTCTAATTCTTGTGCTTGAACTGCTAATTCCGCTTCTAACGCCTCTAATTCTTCATAAGTCAGTTTGTCTAGATCCAATCTATCTCCTGCTGCAGTAACTATATCTTGAGCTTCCTCTTGCGCATCTTTCGCAAATTCAGATACATCTTCTATTTTCTCTTCTACTGCATCTTGGATATCTTCAGCTTTGTCCTCAACCTCTTCTTTTACTTCATCAGCTGCGTCTTGTGTTTCTTCAAGTACTGATTCAGCTTCTTCTTTTACTTCTTCCACAACTGGTTCTACTTCTTCAGTTACTTCTTCCACAACTTCTTGAGCTTCTTCTACTTTTTCTTCCACTGCATCTTGGATATTTTCAACTACAGGAGCTACTTCCTCTTGAACAGCCTCTACACCCGATACTACCTCTTCCGTTGCTTCTTCTACTTTTTCTTCCACATCTTCTTGAACTTCTTCTAGTACATTATCTGCATCCGTACTTAGTTCAACAAAATTATCTTCAAGTTTTTCTTCATAAGCTTTTACTTCTTCTAACTTTTCACGCGCAATATCACTTTCTTCTTGCACCACTGCGCTACCTACTGCTTCATTTACAAGCTCATTTAATTTATTCAAACCTTCTTTTGCATTTTCTTTAAGCAATTCTTTGTGTTTTTCTAATTCTTTTGGATTTTTATAATAGTACGCTCCTACCGCACTAACCGCACCTAATACTAATCCTTTGAAAATTTTACCCATTTTTCTGTCCTCCTGATTGTTATGTCAATATTGATTTTATCAGAAAAGTATGTTGATGTAAAGAGTTTGGAGCTGTATAAAGTAGCTTATTTTATCCATTATCACTTATTAATTATCAAAAATAAATAAGCTCTCTATAAATTTGCTAGAAAGCTTATTTAGTAATTATTATTTTAAATGTTTTACCCTTGCTACGATTTCTTTATGGCGCCCTTTTATCATAGGACGTGCTTGTGGATTACCTAAGTAACCACATGTTCTTTTTACAACATCACAGCTTTTTGGATCTCTATTACCACATTCCGGACATTTAAAACCTTTTTTCGTCGGTTCAAACTCACCTTCAAAGTTACAGTTATAGCAACGGTCTATTGGTGTATTAGTTCCTAAATACCCTACTTTATCATAAGCAAAATCCCATACCGCTTCAAGAGCTTTTGGATTTTGTTTTAACACTGGATATTCACAATAATGAATGAATCCACCACTTGCATAATAAGGATAATCTTTTTCAAAGTCTAATTTTTCAAATGGTGTTGGGTTTTTACGAACATCATAGTGATAAGAGTTTGTATAGTATTCTTTATCTGTAACATTTTCCACCATACCAAATTTCTCTGTATCCATACGGCAGAACCTATCAGTTAGTGACTCACTTGGTGTAGAGTAAATACTATACCAGTAATCCCCTTCGCTAGTCCATTTATCTACGCATTGTTTCATATACTTCATAATGTCTAATGTGAAGTCTTTAGCTTCTTTATTTTTTTCCCATTCTCCACCATAGAAAACACTAGCAACTTCGTATAGGCCGATATATCCTAAAGATAATGTCGCTCTTTGTTTATCAAAAAGTTGTTTAACTCTATCATCTGGTTTTAGACGTTTCCCAAAAGCTCCATGCATATAAAGAATAGGTGCATTTTGAGGTTTCGCCTCTCCACATCTTTTAGCTCTGTAATCTAGAGCATCTTTACATACTTCTAAGCGCTCTTTAAAGATTTCCCAGAATAACTCTTTATCCCCATTTGATTCAAGAGCAATACGCGGTAGATTTAGAGTTACAACTCCTAGATTCATACGGCCACTCTCAACAAGTTCTCCATTTTCATCTCTCCAAGCAGGTAAGAATGAACGACAACCCATAGGCGTTTTGCAGCTTCCTGTTATTTTCACTAAAGTATCGTACATAATTACGTCTGGATACATTCTTTGTGTAGCACATTCTAATGCTAATTGTTTTACATCGTAATTAGGATCTTCTGGTTTTAAGTTTAATCCTTCTTTTATTACAAAGATTAATTTAGGGAAAATAGCCGTTCTTTTTTCTTTTCCTAATCCTGCTATTCTAACTTTTAAAATAGCCTTTTGTATTTCTTTTTCGAAATATCCTTCACCTAAACCAAATCCTAAAGATGTAAATGGTGTTTGTCCTTGAGAAGAATATAAAGTATTTATTTCATATTCTAGTGATTGCATCGCATCATAAATATCTTTTTTAGTTTTTTCACGAGCGAACTGTTCTTGTTTTTCTTCACTTTCAATCCATTCGCTAGCCATCTTTAGATTTTTTTCATAGTTAAGTTTTGCAAAAGGAGCAAGCACTTCATCTATTCTATCCGCACTACATCCTCCGTATTGGCTTGATGCTACGTTTGCAATAATTTGCGCCATTTGAGCAGTAGCTGTTTGGATACTTTTCGGACTATCTACATCTGCATTACCAATTTTAAATCCTTTTGTAAGCATTTCTTTAAAATCAATTAAACAGCAGTTTGTCAATGGTTGATACGGAGAATAATCCAAGTCATGATAATGGATTTCGCCTTTTTGGTGGGCATTAGCTACGTGTTGAGGTAGCATTTTCAAACCAATCGCTTTAGCTACAATACCGCTTGTTAAATCTCTATGTGTATTGAATACTAAACTATCTTTATTAGCATTCTCGTTAACAACATTTTCATCACGATTCACTAATTTTTCAATTGCGACATTGATATCAAGACTACGTTCACGCTCTATATCACGCATACTACGATAGCCTACATATTCCTCATAAATAGCCTCTTCTCCCAATGTTAACAATGTGTGCTCAACAATATTTTGAAGCTCGTAAATTTTTATATTATCCTTAAATCTATTTCCGATTTCTATAATAACATTATCTACGATACTATCTATATTAACACTATGTTTCTCTCCAAACACACTTTTAACAGCTTTTTCAATAGCCTTGTATATTTTATCAGCATCAAATTTTACTACGCGACCATCTCTTTTTATAACTAATAAATTTTTTGTAAGCAAATCTAACTTTTTCTGTGTATAAGAATAAAAATTACTTCTTTGCATCTTTTTCCCCTCCCAAAAATCCTATCTATCCTCTATTAATTCATAATTAATCTTAATTATAATAAAGACGCTATTAATACTATATTATAACAAATATCAACGCTTGTCTACACCGAATATTTCCGGGAAATTCAGAAATGTTATTATATCGCTTGTTGTGAGAATTGTGAATTTTTTGAGAATCTCTGTTTTCTCTTTTATAAGAAGAAAACATTGATAAATCAGCATTTACGTTGAATAAATTTATTATCTGTACCATTTCTTTTCTATATTATTTTTACTACAGCTATCTATTAGTGTTAACCTCGCCAATTACAAGTGAAAATTAAAAAGTTCCCTGCCAGCTAACACTTTTATTGAAAAAATTAAGTTTTTCTTTTTAGAAAATTAAACTACATTTTAACATTATAATTTATTATATAGTTGAGTATATAATTAAAAGCGAGAAAATATATGAAAAAAACACAAATAGAAACATTAACTGATCAACTTTTTTCAATGGAGGCTAACCAGCCTTTATTAATAAATGAACTGGAGCCTTATGTCGAGCTATTTATGCATTATGAATGCGCAATGTTAGAAATAGAAACTAAGCTAAATGTTTTTGATAAGGAATTTTCTCTTCACGGGGAAAGTAACCCCATCGAATCAGTTTCAACTCGTCTTAAAACACCGCTTAGCCTTATGAATAAATTAAAGCGTCTCGATTTACCGTTTGATATAGAAACTATAAAAAATAATATTTATGATGTAGCAGGAGTACGTGTTATTTGTTCATTTAAGGATGATGTTTATAAACTTGTAGAAGCCTTAAAACAACAGGATGATTTAACGATAATAGCGGAAAAAGATTATATTAAGAACTACAAAGACAATGGTTATCGTAGCTATCACCTTATTGTGAAAGTTCCTATATTTTTATCAGATAAAGTAGAGCATGTAGCTGTAGAAATCCAATTTCGAACAATAGCTATGGATTTTTGGGCTAGCTTAGAGCATAAGCTCCGTTACAAAAAGAACCTAAGCGAGGAAAAAGAAAAAGAAATTGAACGTCGACTATTACTCTGTGCTGAAATAAGCGCTAAGCTCGATAATCAAATGCAGAAGGTAAAAGAAATAATAGAAGACGATTCTCAACTTGTCTAATACATACTAACCCTAGTAGATATAGAAATCCAACATTAATATATCTACTAGGTATTTTTATTTTAATGAATTAACTGTTAATCCTAAATTTTGTTTGATTATTAACTATATTTACTATATACTAATAAAATATAAAAGAAATTTGTGAAAGGAGCGCCATATGAATAACACCAAAAAAAGTTTAATAGCAATTCTTATATGTTACTTTTCATGGGGACTTTTTCCAATATATTTCAAACTTCTAAAAAGCATTGACGCTTACGAAGTTTTGGCTATACGTGTACTATGTTCATTTATTTTTATGATCTTAGTGGTCCTTTTAGCGAAAAATAAAAATAGCATTTCTTTAGAAATTAAAAAAATATGGCAAAATAAGAAAAGCTTCTCGTTACTTGTTCTCGCTTCGTTTTTAATTACAGCAAACTGGTTAACTTATATCATAGCTGTAAATACAAACCACGTGCTAGAAGCTAGTTTTGGTTACTATCTTAATCCAATTGTCACTATAATACTCGCTGTTGTCTTTTTAAAAGAAAAATTAACCCGTATACAGACAATTGCCTGTATCTGTGTTGGAATTTCATTACTATATTTATTTATTTCTATTGGTTCGCTTCCTTGGATTTCCATCCTACTTGCCCTTACTTTCGGATTATACAGTCTGTGTAAGAAGAAAATTATTCTTAGTCCAAAAGCAGGTCTATTAATAGAAACAGCTATTGTTTCGCCTATAGCTATTATTTATATGCTCTATTTAGCAAGCACAAGTAATATAACATTTTACACTTCTAATAATGCTACAATAATAGCCTTACTTCTATCAGGGGCTATTACCGCTATACCTCTTATGCTGTTCGCTAAAGGTGCTGTCGATATTCCTCTTTACCTTCTTGGAATACTACAGTATCTACCACCAACAATGCAATTTTTTGTAGGAATATTTATTTATAACGAACCATTAAGTATTGAGAAATTAATTTCATTTATCATAATTTGGATTGCAGTAGCTGTATTCTGTTATTCCGCAGTTACTTCAATGAAAAAGCATAATTTAGCAAACAAAAGTCACCAGAGATAATCTGATGACTTTTTTATTAGGTATTAATTACAAAAAAAGAAAACGAAGTTTGATTTTATCTCAAACTTCGTTTTAATTTATTTATTAAGCTGCTTTTTTAGTACCTTGTCTAATCATAGAGATACCTGTTATAATAACAACTCCGATGATTACCCATGTTAAAATTTCTAATGGCATACTCTTAACTAATGTATAAGCGACTGTTACCCCAATAACACCCCCTATAGCAATAGCTATAGAACCAATTCTTGTATAGTTTCCTGCTTTAATGAATTCAGGTGAACCTATAGCCATAAGTCCAGCACAAGAACCCATCATGATTGGGAACGCTACAAGTGGGCTTAGACCTAACATGTAAACCATAGCCATACAAGGTGCATATAATCCTACACCAGCCATCATAAGAGCTCCAAGAATGAAGTTACCTACAACACCGATAATAAGTTTAATACCTGTTAATCCTACAGCTTCGTTACCAGCTCCAAGAGCTTTTAACCATCCAAGTTGTCCTGACATCATTAGGAATGCTGTTACGATTAAACACACACCCATAACAAGTTGGATTTTTTTCTCAGGAAGTTTGTTTACTATTCTTGCTCCTACTAACGCACCTACGATTGCTGCTGCGATCATAGAGAATAGTGTAACACCTTCTACTTTTACCCCAGTTAAGAATAAAGCCGCTTCCATTAATACTGGAATTGTGTGGGCAACATTCAATGTACCAGGAATCTTTTTATCAGTATCTAAAAATTTAGTAATTTTAAAGAATAATGTTGTTGGTGCGAAGCTTCCAATCCCTAATGTATCGAAGAAGTCAGTCACTAACCCGATAAAGAATCCGATAACTGGATTTTCTTTTCCTAAATCATCTTTATGTTTTACAATATCCATAATGAATGAAACTAAGAAGAATACTCCTGCTGCCCCTAATATAATTAATAATACTGTCAATAAATCCATAATTTTCTACACTCCTATCCTAATAAGAATCCATAAGTTAATTCATCGTCTGGATCGTAAACATAGTTACTAAATCCTAAAATATAACCAGAACCTGTGATTTCAGGGATGATTGCATCATATCCCGCTAATTTTCTCTCTTCAACTATTCTACCTTTAAATAAAGTACCTAAGATACTTTCATATACGAATGGTTCACCTGGTTTAAGTTCACCTTTAGCATATAATGTAGCTAATTTTGCAGATGTACCTGTTCCACATGGAGAACGGTCGATGTTTCCATCTCCGAATACTACTACGTTTTTATAAGTAGCTTCTGGATGAGAAGGTTTGTCATAAATTTCAACTAAGTCTACAGTTTTAATATGTTCTAAAGTTGGGTGTTGAATTTCGATGTTAGCATTAACTGCTTCACGAATTTTTAGTCCTGCTTCTTTTAGTTTAGAAGCATTTTCTGGTTTAACTTCTAATCCTAATTGATCTGCAGAGATGATACAGAAGAAGCTTCCTCCAAATGAAATATCAAATTTGATATGTCCGATTCCTTCTACATCTAATTCTACATCGCGTTTGTATAAGAATGATTCAACGTTTTTGAATGAAACTTCTTTTACTTTAGCTCCGTTATCTTTTAACTTAGCTGTTGCATAAATAAGTCCAGCTGGTGTTTCTACTACTACTTCTTTTTCAGTAGCGCCTTCTTCTACATCAACCATACCAGTTTCTACAGCTGCAGTTACTGCCGCGATAGTATTGTGTCCACACATATTTAAGTAGCCACCAGTATCCATGAATACTAATCCAAAATCAGCTTCCTCTTTTGTTGGAGGTAATAGGAATGCTCCGAACATATCTTGGTGTCCACGTGGTTCAAACATAACAGACTTACGAACATCATCTAAGTGATCGATGAAGTATTGTTTTTTCTCAACCATATCTTTACCAGGAATTTTTGGAATACCTGCAGTTACTAATCTTGCTGCTTCACCTGCTGTATGTGTATCAATAACTGAAATCATTTTATTTAGTTTCATAATTATTCACTCCTTAAATTATTTGTTATCTTGTCTCATTTTTAATTTTAACAATGCTAAGGCTTTTCTTGCATCAGTATAATCAATATTGTTTTGGCAAACTATTTCTGTTTCTACGCCTTCTTCTGATTTATTAAAGTCTAAAACAAATTTTGTATATTCATTTTCTACGACAAATTTATGTTTACCCATAAATTTCAAACCAACTATTGTAATACCGCGCTCTCCTATTTCAAACATAGTATTAGCGTAGTCAACATCACTATTACCCCAACCATCTGCTGAGATTATAGCTCCATCCGTTCTCATCGCTTCTAACCAAGTAGCTGTTCTCCAACCAACTAAATGTTTTAGTCTGTTGTCTTGGGGAGTTCCCACAACTATAACCCCTTGGAAATCGATATCCGGATCTTCTGCCAAAGTATCTAATAATGGATCTCTAAAATGATGCAAACTAGTTTCTTTTGTAGATGGTCCTATACCCATAATAACACCCCTTCCTATACCATTGCTCTTATCGCACCATCACGATATTCGTTTGGTGTTAATAAGACGGGCATATTATTCATATCTATAATAGAAATACCTTTATCTATTCCACTAGGTTCAATAGGGAACAGTTGATTATCATACATCATGCCTTGTCCAGCTACCTCTTTCACTAAAGCTACTTTTGGTTTTCCTGGATTTTGTTTATTATAAAATTCATGTACTTCATCTGCATCACGACCACTCAAAACTTTCATAACTTCTCTGATATTTTGTAAATAAACATCTGATAGCTCGAAAATTGAGAATGCTAGTTCACGATTAAACTCAGCTTCTGGTTTTATAATAACATCAATATGGATTAAATAATCATCAGCAGCTGGTGAACCAGCCTTGTTTAAAACTAACTGTTCTTGTAGGATACCCTCTGAAGAACCAAATTCATGCATTTGTTTCCCTTCTGTGTTTGCTCCTGTAAGAATCATATAAACACCTGTCAGAGTATGTGTAATCCCTTCTCCTAAACGTCCTATAACCTTTGTCGAAATTGGTACAACGTCCATTATAGTATTAACATAAAAATTATGTTCACGAGGGCGTATTATTTTCACCTCTACACTCTCAAAAATATCTTTATCATATTCTATTTCTGTTGGAATAATTAACTCATTATTCTCAATTTTTACTTTTTTTCCTAAAGCAACATCTTTTATATGGAATGCTTTTATTTGTAATTTCTCACTTGACATAATTATCATCCCTTTTTATTTATTCATCTGTAATGTAACAGTACCTCTTCTGTACACTAGTACAGATATTCTTTTAAAAAAGAAGAGGGATTTCCATCCCTCTTCGGAATTCTCCTACACGTGAGCGATGTACTCAAATGGAAGAGGAACTATTTTACCTGAACTTGGTATTTTAATTAGTTGCTCTAATGTTGCTTCTAAGATTTGTGTTTGTTGCTCAACGTTTCCTGGTTCTCCTGCGTTTGCTCCCATTGGTACAAGTGGAGCAACGGCTCTTGGAGTACCGTTTTGACGCACTACTGGAGGTAGTGCTGCTATTAAGATTGTTGGAATACCTGCTTCCTCAATTGCTCTCTGCACGATCACGGCAGTTCTATGGCAAGTACCTCAACCAGCAGTTAAAATAACTGCATCAACATTTTCTGCTTTTAGTTTTTTAGCGATTTCTGGACCTGTAGAGTTTGTGAAAGCCTCTTGGTCTCCACCACCACCCATGAATCCGTAGTGGAATTCTGCTACGCTTTTAATGAAACCTTTTTTAGCAAGTTCGTGTAATCTGTCGATTGGGAACATGCAGTTGATATCTTTGTTAGCGTCAGCGTTGTCATATCCACCGTGAGATACCATAAGATCTGAACTGTGAGCAGTATCCGGGATTTCACGGAATGTAGTATCCCCTGCTAAGTTAAATCTTTTATCTGTTTTTAAGTGAACCCCTGCAGCTGTAGCTAATGCTACTTTCATATCTTTTAATTCTTTAGTTACTGGAGCCCAAACTGGTTTCGGTGTAATAGGTACAAAAATCTCTGATTGTAGACCTTCAAATATCGTTAATGACATTCTAATTTCTCCTTCCTACTATTTTTCTTCGTTGTGTTTTCTATTTTGTACTTCTTGTTCTAACTTTTTAGTATTAAGTATTGCATTTACATAATGTTCGTCAGGTTCTTCATTTAATACTTCTGGATAACTTAGTAAAAAGGCAACTTCTTGTCCGATTTTTACTGGGTATTCCGAGATTAGCATTCTCATAGGAATTTTAAATTGCCCTAGGCGTCCTTTAATATCTATCGTAACGCTGGCGTCGTTATGATCGACTATAACCCCTTCGAACACTCTTTCTGTAGATGCATATTTTAATTTTTCAATCATAACTTACTTCCTATACTTTTAAATTTTAGTCTTCTTTTTCGTAAATTTCTTGACGTTTTTTAGATTTTGGTAACACTTGTTCGTTATCAACTAATTCTAATTTTTCGCCTGTAGTTTTTTCGATAATTTCTACGTTGTTTAATTTAACGTTTGGATTCCATTTTCTTTCAGCTTTTTTGATTGTTCCGCCACCCATTTGTGTTTTAAGCATTGCTAAAGCACGGATAGCATCTTCTTTACATAATGTATTGTTTGAAAGAATTTCGTTTTCGATACCTTGTTTAGATTTGTTGTTATCAACCATAGCTGACATGTATTCGTTACCTACAACAAGAGCACCTTGTACTGCAGAGTAAGTCATACCAACTACTGATACTCCACGTTTACCGATTTCTTCGATGTGTGAAGCAAAGTCGATGTGGTTGTTACCAAATCCTTCAGTTGTAACGATAGCACCATCGATATCCATAGCTTCGATAGTCATACCAACACGTTTAGATACATAGAATTTTTCTGAGTTAGCTTGAGGTGATCCAACTAGTAATACCCCTACTAAGTCGATTTCTTCGTCAGCCATAGCTTCAAGTACTAATGGTTCACGGTAGTAGTGACGAGAAGTTTCTTTAGAAGCTGGTCCGATACATGTTAATGCGTGGATACCACCGTCTAATACTTCTGTTGGAGCAAGCATAACTGGTAAGTTACCAAGGTCAACGTTTGGTTTAGCACCAAGTGTTCCTACTGGTTCAACTGGTAAGATTAAGTTATCGTGCATTGCACCTTGTCCCATGATTTCTTTAACGATTAATACTTTTTTGTTTCCTGGGTGACGATATTGTTCAATATTGATGTTTCCTACTACTAGGCTTTCATCTTCTACTTCTTTAAGAGCTTTACGGATTTCTTCAGTAATGTGGTCGAAAGCTTTGTGCGCTGCTAATGGTCCTGGACGTTCCATGTTAGCTCCTGCTTTAATTGTTACTTGACCTTTAATGAAGATTTCACCTTTATCTGGAGCACCTGGACGTCCCCACATAATGTTACGTTCTAATTCACCTTCAGAAGATCCGAATTCCCCAATTTGAACTCCGTTAGCATCAGTCCCTGTAAGAACCATTACTACACCTTTAAGTTCACGAGTGATACCATGTCCAATTTCACCTTCTTCTTTAACACAGATAGGTTGAACGTCCATGATTGTTTCACTGTAAGTGTCATATTTATCAGGAGTGATGATTTCTAATTTAACATCTTCTACTAATACTTCTGACTCTGCAGCTTCTTTACATAAATCTTCTGGAGTTCTTAATACTAAAGTAGTTCCTTTAATTTCAGTTTTTTCTCCAAATACTACTTCATCAATTTTGTAATGTTTAGTGTGTAGAGAACGGATGAACTTTGATTCACCTTCTACTTTTTCTTCTTTTGCTGCTGCTACTGGTGCATCAGCTTTAACTTCTACTGCTTTAGCTTCTACTGCTGGTGCTGCAGCTGGTGCTGCTGATGTTGCTTGCCCACCAGCAAATGCTGATAGAGGAATTTCTAAATTGATATTTTCCCCTTTTCCGATTTGAAGTTTGAATACACCTGCTGGTGCTGAAGCTTGTGCTACTGGAGCTGCAACTGGTGCAACTTCTGCCACAGGAGCTGTTGCAACTGGCGCTGCTTCTACAACTTCTTCTACTGCTTCTTCTGCTTTTTCTTCTCCACCTTGTACTGCATCAATAATGCTTGGTGTAATTGGTATTAGAGCATCTGTTGTTTTTAATAATTTTGCACCTAATACTTGTCCGATTGTTAATGCATCATCTGGGAAAGATAATAGACCTGAATCTACTAAATCATCAAATAGTCCTGGATCTTCTAAGTTATCTGGACCAATTACGATCCCTTCCTCAGCTCTGCAACAAAATACCGCCTTGTCGTTTAAATGTTCTTTCGCTGTTTCTGCTGTAATTGACATTACTTCTAACCTCCAACTAAATTAATTATTATTGTGTAATTCTAAGCTCTTATAGCTTCTATATAAATGATGGTCAGTGGCACGAAGTACATGGTCGGTACTATGATAAACTTTTACTCCTAACCTAGGAGCTACACCTGTCACGGTGTTAGTTCAATCTTGACAAGTACCAGCAATGACTGCTTTCGCACCATCTTTTTTCATTTTTAATACTTTTTCCGCTTGCCCTGGGCAAATACCTGGTAATTCACAACGTAATCTTCCATTTTTATCTGGTTTCATACGTTTACACATTTGAACAGAAACTACTTCTGCTCCCATACCATCGGCAATTTGACGAAGGCGCTCTTCCTGAGCTCCACACTCACAAATAAGTATCCCTACTTTTTCTTTTTCTTGTGGATATGGCATAGCAACTAGTAACCCACCAGTTGTTTTGTTAATAGGTTCATCTTCTTGGGCTGGACGTCCTGTAAATGGTCCACCTCGAACTATTTCCCCATGCGGATTAATGTAGCCTCCAGCTCTTTCTATAAACACACTAATTGGTAATCCAATTGGTACATCTAAGAAAATACTTGGATTTTGAACACGCCCACCAACTGTTAAATCTTTGTCTATAAGAGGTTTATCATCTTCAATCGCATTTACTACATGTTTAATAGTTTCAACGTTTGAGATAATTGCATTAGCCTCTAACGGCAACTGACCTGGTTGTAGAATCACACCTAATGTTTCACGTACGATAACACGTTCGTCCCCTGCTGGGTACATATTAGGTAAAATCTTAATACTGATATTAGGCTCATTTTTACATGCTTTACCTAATGCTAATAGTGCTTTACGATATTTTGTTTTAATAGCAATATATCCTTCTTTAGCACCTGTTAGTTCCATAATGTATTTCATACCACGAACAAGCACTTCTGGTTGTTCTTCCATAAATTTAACATTATGTCCTAAAATTGGTTCACACTCAGCTGCGTTAGCTATAAGATATCCACCAGGAATTTGTGTAGAAAACTTGATTCCAGTAGGGAATCCTGCTCCACCAACACCTACGATACCAGCATCTTTAATTTTTTGCAGATAATCATCTGTTTTTTCTAATCTCACATAATCATCAGTTTGTTCTTTATCTAGTTTCACAACTATATCCATTTCAGTTATTTCTTCAACAACTCCTGACAAACTTGCGTGAATATTAGCCCCTAATCCAGCTGGTACAGCAACAAGTTGCCCACGTTTAACATGGTCACCCACATTAACTATTGCTTGACATGGACCACCTACGTGTTGTTTTAACGGAATGTGTATTTTTTCAACATCAAACTCTATCATTCTTTTTTCCTCCTTTCTTCAAAAATTCTTTACAAGCAGTAGTTCAAAACTTCTACTACATTTATTGTATAACAGTTTCACTTTTTTTGCAAAGGTTTTTTTAAAAAAAATATATTTTTCTTTTCTCTACTCTGTTCTTCTAAGCGATAAAAAATAACACCAATATTATAAATTCAATGCTTTAACTCCGCGAATAATATTATTTTGTTATTTAAAAAATAGTATTTTAATTGAAATATATTATCACTTAAACGCTTTATCAGCTATAGCAACTGTTTTATACATTATATTCAATGTTATAACATAACAACAGTATTCCTGTGTTATACTTGTCTTGAATATTTACATTTTTAATAAAACGATTTATAATATTAATTGGACAAAACAAAGGAGGAAAGCGGCAGGTTGTCGCATATATTATAATGAAAAACTTTAAAAAAATAGGAGCGATTTTTCTTGCTTCCGGTCTTGTGTTAAGTGGGTGTTCTACAAAAGATGCCAATACAAGCCAAGGTGAAAAAAAGGAAATTAAAACTATTTCTTTAGATGATTTCACAAAAAATTTAGGGAGCAGCGAGTATCAATTCGTTGATACACGTAGCGATGAAGCATATAACGGTTTCAAAACAGATGGTATTAAAAATGGTGGCCATCTTAAAAATTCTATCCAATATAGCGCTTCATTTATAGGAAAAGTTAACAAAGATAAAGAAGCAAAATTTGTTAGCGATAAAGGGTTAGATAAAAACAAAAAAATTGTTGTTTATGATACAAACAAGGAAAATATAGCAAAAGTTTCTGATAAACTAGCAACACTTGGTTATGATGTCTACAAATTTGAAGACTATAAAAAATTCGCTGATAATGATGCTAATAAAGATAATTTAGTAACTTATCCTGAATATCAAAATCTTGTTTCGCCTGAATGGGTAAAAAGTATTCAAGACGGCAAAACTCCTGAAACATATACAAATAAAGATAACTATTCAATCTTTGAAGTTTCATGGGGAGAAGGAGATAAAGCAATCAACTATAAAGAACATATTAAAGGTGCATATCACTTTAATACAGATTGGATAGAAGATGGACCAGTTTGGAACTTGCGTTCTGCCGATGAAATAAAAACCAATCTTCTTAAACAAGGAATTACTAGTGATAAAACAATAATTCTTTATTCAGATGATGCTTCAGCAGCTTTCCGTGTTAACTGGGCACTTAGATGGGCTGGAGTAAAAGATGTTCGTATTATGAATGGTAGCCTTAAAAACTGGAAAGAAGCTGGTTATAAAACTGAAACAACAGCAAATACACCAAAAGCAGCTTCTAACTTCGGTGTAAACATCCCAGCTCATCCAGAATACAATATTTCTCGTGCTAAAGAAATGGCTGAGAAAGTAAAAAATGAAGGAATTAAACTTGTCAGTATTCGTGCTTGGGATGAACACTTAGGTAAAACTAGTGGATATGACTATATCGAAAAAGCTGGTGAACCTAAAGGGGCTATCTTCGGTTTCGCTGGTGACAATAAAGGAGATATGTCTGACTATATGGATCCAGACGGTACTTTGCGTAACCCTCAAGAAATCTACAACCTATGGAAAGGACAGGGAATTGCTGAAACAGATAAAATAGCTCTTTACTGTGGAACAGGTTGGCGTAACGCTATCCCATGGTTTATGACTCAACTTACTGGCCGTGCTAATACATACTTCTATGATGGAGGTTGGAACGACTGGCAACTTGACGGTTCTCTTCCTGTGGATATTAACAAAGATAAAGGTTCAAAACCAGATTCTAAAAATGATTATAAATAGTAAAATAGTACCTGCGATATTTTCGTAGGTACTATTAAAAAACCAGCTTTTGCAAATGTGACAAAAGCTGGTTTTATATTAATTATTCTAGTTCTGCTAATTTTTCTTTTAAGTAAGGTACTAAATCATCTTTTAAATCACTTTTTAGCGCAAAGTCAATAGTAGTTTTAACAAACCCAATAGTTTCCCCTACATCGTAGCGTTTACCTTCAAAGTCATAGGCATAAACATTTTCTTCTTCATTTAACATTTGAATAGCGTCTGTAAGTTGAACTTCTCCTCCGACACCAACTTGTTTTTTAGCTAAATGCTTGAAGATCCCTGGATTAAGAACATAGCGTCCCATAATAGCTAGATTCGATGGCGCTGTACCTGGAGCAGGCTTTTCTACAAAAGTTTCTACTTCGTAAAGTTTCTCATCTTGCCCTTTAGGAGCTATAACACCATAGCGATGCGTCTGATCTTCTGGAACAGTTTGAACTCCAATAACAGAGCAACCAGTACGTTCACTTTCATCTATAAGTTGTTTTATCGCTGGTTTTTCATCATTAATTACAATATCATCCCCAAGTAAAACTGCAAACGGCTCATCACCTATAAAACTACGCGCAGTTAGAATTGCATCACCTAATCCTGCCATTTCTTTTTGACGAACATAGTGGATATTAGCTAATGTTGTTGGGTATTTCACTTTTTCCAACAGTTCTAATTTCCCTTTGTTTTCTAATTCTACTTCTAACTCTACGTTTCTATCGAAATGATCTTCAATTGCTCTTTTTTGTTTTCCTGTAACAATTATTATATCTTCAATCCCAGCTTTTACCGCTTCTTCTACTATATATTGAATAGTAGGTGTATCTATTATTGGTAGCATTTCTTTTGGTAATGCTTTAGTTGCTGGTAAAAATCTCGTTCCATACCCAGCAGCTGGTATTATTGCTTTTCTTACTTTTTTCATATATCCACCTATATTTCTAAAATTTAACAGACTTATCATACCACGTTTTGTATATTTTTGCAAATTTCACAAGTCAATCAAACTATATTTCTAACATTATAACTATTACTGAACATTCTTTAATTTATTTTAATCATTGTTATTAAAGTGTTTTTATCAAATTTTAATTTTAATTTCAAACATTTTCCAAACAGAAAAGAGCAAAAGAATATCCCTTTATCAATATTTACTATCTCGTATTCAACGCCTGAACAACTACATTAGCTGTGCGTTCTTTCCCATTTCTATAATATGTTACTTTAATAGTATCCCCTATTTTTGTTTTCTCAAATAAGTATTTTCTTACTGACGCAACATCTTTTATTTCTTGGCCATTTATTTTAGTAATAATATCATACTTCTCTAAACCTGCTTGCGCTGCTGGAGTATTGCTTTCAACCGAACGAATAACAACACCTTGTTTTCCATTAAAGTTTAATTGAGATTGCACTGTGTCACTATCTAGTGTATTAACCGAAACAAGTTGCACACCTAACGCTGGACGCATAACTTTACCAGATTTCTCCAATTGTTCTGTTATTAATTTCACTTCATTAGATGGTATACCAAAACCTATTCCTTCTGCCGAAACATTATTTGATGCTTTGGCAATTTTCGATTCATTAATACCTATAAGTTTACCTTCATTATTAATCAGCGCCCCTCCACTGTTACCCGGGTTAATAGCCGCGTCTGTTTGGATAACCGTTTGATTCCAATCGTTAACCCCATCACCATCAATATCCATAGGTATTTGACGATTCACTGCTGAAACTATACCTTTAGTTACGGTATTTGATAAAGTTACGTCTAATGGCGATCCTATTGCAAAGGCAGTTTCCCCTACAGCTATTTTATCACTATCTGCGAAATCCATAGTTGTTTTAACGTTATCAGCTTTGATTTTCAATACAGCAAGGTCAGTCCAAACGTCTGTACCCACTACTTCTGCAGTTACATTAGTTCCATCACTTAAAATAACCGATAATTTTTTAGCCCCATTTACTACGTGATTATTAGTTACAATGTAAGCTGTATTCCCTGATTTTTTGTAAATAACCCCACTCCCACTTGATGCAGGTTTTAAATCGCCAGAATTATTAGAATCACTGTTACTAGAACCATATTTTGAACGTTTAGAAGAATTCCTCCCTAAAATCGAGTCTAAATTGTTATTTGAGGCACTCTGATAGTTAACGATAGACACAACAGCGTCCTTAGCTTTTGAAATAGCATTAACTGTCGTTTGTTGATTATCTTTATCTTCTTTTGTTGCTGTTACTGAAGAAGTTAAAGCTTTCCCTGTCCCCATTACCGCTTGTGCTCCAAAAACACTAGTTGCACCAAGGGCGAATGCCGCAAAGACAGTTAAGAACAATTTACCGTAGTTTCTACTATCTTTTGGTTGTTGACTATCATCGAATTCAAACCTATTTTTCTCATCAAGTTCTCTATACTCCGCTTCTGTATATTCAGCATCATTATAGTTTACATCTTGAAACTCTTGTTTATTATCATTGTTAACAAACTCTTCATTATCTATATTATTACCTGATGTATTATAATTCTCTAAATTATTATTTTTTTTATCTTCCATTTAGTATCCCTCCGCAATTAATATATTTAAACATTTAAATTATTGATAAGATTAATTTTTTGTATTAAATTCTTAATTTACAATTACATATTATCAATAACAGTTTAAACAAAGTTTAAAGGAAAGTTTAAATTAACTTAATGTTTTTCATGGGACAAAAGCAAAGAACAGCTCTTTACCTTCCAAGTTGCTCTCCACTTTTATTATTTAAATTTGAGTGTTAAAAATTGAAAAAATCTAACTAAATTGAATAACCCGCAAAAACTAACAATATAATAATAAATAAATATTTTATCCACATTATAATTTAATATTATATATCCTGACATCAATATTAAAACAAGGTTTATTATGAAAGTTAAAATAAACTTTTTAGACTGTATAATTAAAACTAACTGGATTAAAATAAATACTGCCATAACTCCAAGTAATATCTTTATATTAATATCTGTAAAATACTTAGGAAACTTATAAACATTTCTAAAAAGAATATGTCTTAACATCCCCATTTTTCTTTCTGAAAAATAATACCATCCCGAAATCGCTACTATCAAGAAAATTTGAATAATAGTCAGCAGCACATGAATTTTCTTGTATTTAATATTTTTAAACATTGTCCTCTCCTTGTTTAAATTATAGCTTAATGATATAATATACCTAATATTTATTATAGAGAAAAAGAAAATTAGTTGCAATAAATCCATATAAGCAACTTAAAAAGTGTTGTCGTTTAACATATATCTGTTTTTATTTTATTTTCTTGAAAATATATAATGAACTTATCTTATTCTCCATGCAAAGACTTGTAACTATATACACTTGTACATATAAATATAAATTACTTATTTAACGAGGTTATTATGAAAATCAATAAATATTTTACTGTATTCTCAGTATTATTTCTAATTTTTATGTTTTTATACACATTCAATATAAATTTTGATCTTAATCAAAAACTTAATATCGCTAATCTTCTTATGATTTTAGGGTTATTTATTTCGTTGCTTGTTGCTGGTTATCTATTTTTAATTAAAGATATAATAAAAAGTTCAGAACGTGAGCGTAATGGTATAGTATTAGTTCTAGTTATTTTAGGAATAATTTTCTTCTATTATAACCCTCTTCCAAAACCAGAAAGCTTTTTTGTTGAAATACCAAGAATAGCGTATTTTATCCTTACAATAATTATTTTTGCTTTGCTACTTCTAATATTTTGGCGCGAAAGAACAGTTAGCTTTGTTATTTCAATATTTCTACCATTTAGCATTCAAAGTTATTTAGTAAATATTAAAGGAAATATGAATTATACTGACTACACATTATATATCGTTATATTGTTTATCGCTATCGCATTCGCTATAAACTATGCCCTAGATAGCAGAAAAAATTAAAACTAAACACCGAAAGTCATTTAAACAAGGAATACCCCAAAACTTATCCAAGTTTTGAAAGGTTATTCCCTCATATCTAGCTTTCGGTGTTCTATTATGCTTTATTCATTAAACATTTATACTAATACTATATACTTAGCACATATATCTGCAAAAAATTTCTGAATATCTCCTTCTTTTAAATATTGCTCTTGCTCTTCATCTACTATATATTTCTCATCTGCTTCCATCACCATCAGCAATCTTTCAAATGTATCTGCAAATAAGCTCTCTTCTTCATTTAAAAGATAATTAAATTTTTGTTCAGCAAAAAACGGAACAAACACCTCATGAAAAGCCCCTTTACGTATACGCCCAATCAGTTTCTTATTATTCTCTGTTATAAATAACTCCCCTTGCTTTTCAACAAATTCATACGCTTTGTTATAATTTGAGAAAATCTGAAATCCTTGAGCTTCTTTATATTCTCTAAATACCGGAATTTTCAACCCCTGCTCCTCATATAACGCCTTATCTATTATCACAAAAACTTCTTCTAAATCCCAAAATTCTTTTGCAATATAGTAAAATGCTACTCGCCAGCGACTATCATCTTTCGGAAGTCTCTTAAATGTCGCTATTTGTTCTACTAATCTTATATCTTTATCCACGCTATTTCCTCATTTCTTAATATATAATATTACTTCAATTCTATAAATGTCCCTATTCTCTTCGTTGTAGCATTGTCCAAGCGATACGAAAAAAACTGATTGTTATCTTTTACTGTGCAGAAATTTGCAAGTGTAATATTTTTATCTAGAATTCCTGCTCGTTTCAATAATCCTTTGTTTATAATCCACAAATCTAAATAATACTTATCTCCATATTTTTTATAATAATTATCTATCTTATGAACTGCAAACTTTTCTACAAGTTCATACGAAACTTCATAGCTATCTCCTGATACCGAAGGACCTATTATGACTTTAATATTTTCTCTTTCACAGTTGTAATCTTTTGCTAAAGTTTCTATTATTTCCTTGGCTATATTATCATAAGTTCCTCTCCAGCCAGCATGTGCCAGCGCCACAACCTCTTTTTCTTTATCATAAAAAACTAAAGGCACACAGTCTGCGGTGAAAATAAGTAGAGGTACATTTTTTAGGGAAGTAACTAACCCATCCGCTTTTTCTCCATTGTTTTTTCTATCGTCTACAGCCTTTATAATTCTAACATTTGCACCATGCACTTGAGTATTGTACATTAAATTATCATAGTTAAAATTATATTCTTCACAAAGACTTTTAACATCAGTAGAGTTTTTAGCATCAACTGTTCTATTAGTAAATAATATTCTTACGTTATCATCTTCTATCAAATAACCTTTAGCAACTTCCTGCATAATACAGCCTCCTATAAAAAGTTATATTCATAAACACATTCTTTCAAAATAAAACTAGAGAAATTCGATTTTATTATTTTTCCAGTATCGATAAAGCCTTGTTTTTCATAAAAATTTCGAACATTATAATTCTCTAGAACAACCTTCAAATATATTTTATCACAAAAAGCTAGGTTTTCGAGCGCTTTATTTAATAATAATTTCCCTAACCCTTGTTTTTGATGAGTTGGTAAAATATTTAAAGCAAAAATTTCGTGACTATATCCTAACTCATCATCGCGTGCTTTACCTACAATAACATCTCCAACAATACTATACCCAGAGTTTAAACATTGACCTCCAGTATCTTCTACAACGTAAGCCATTATATCCTCACTAGTAATAATCTTTTCTAAATTTTTCGACATTTTTTCAACTGAGAGATTCGCTAAAAATTCTGCTGGCATAATGTTATTATACGTTGCTCTCCAAGTTGCTATATGAAGTTTTGCCATATCTTTTGCATCAGCAGCTATCATCTTTCTTACTTTCATAACACTCTCCCAAAAACTCCTAATAATATTATACACGAAAAAATATTCTGTCTTTTTTATTTATCCCATTAAAACAAAAAATCCGAAAAACTCGTAGCCTTTCGGATTTTTATTGTAAAACCTATTTATATTACTCGACTAAATCTAAATAAACTTTTTTGCTAAATGTAGTTGAGTTTAATACTGTACGAATTGCATTAATAACTGTTCCTTTTTTTCCAATTACACGACCACAATCATCTGGATGAACAGTTAGTATATAATGCTCGCGCGCATTTTTAACAAATTTTTCAATTTTGATTTCGTCTTTATGTTCAACTATTTCACTTACAATATTATAGATTAATTCTTCCATTATTACTCTCCTATTTTGCTACGATATTTACCAATCTTCCAGGTACAACTATAACTTTCATTACTTGTTTACCTTCAATTAGAGCTTTTACTTCTTCATCAGCAAGAACAATTTGCTCTAATTCTGCTGATGTTAAATCTTTTTTAACATCTAATTTTGTTTTAACTTTACCCATAAGTTGAACAACTATTTCTACTGTATCACTTACAAGTTTTGTTTCATCAAATGTCGGCCATGCTACATATGAAACTGACTCAGTATTACCGTAGATTTCCCACATTTCTTCTGCTAGGTGCGGTGCAAATGGTGCAAGTAGTTGAATAAATCCTAATGCATATTTACGTGGAATATATTCAGCTTTGTAACAATCATTTACAAACACCATAAGTTGTGAAATTGCAGTATTGAAACCAAGAACTTCGATATCTTCTGATACTTTTTTCACAGTGTAGTTGTAACTAACTTCTAATTCAGCATTCTCTTTATCTAAAACTTTATCGTTTACTTTTCCTGTTTCTTCATCAACGAATAAACGGTAAACTCGATCTAAGAAACGACGTGATCCATCAAGACCATTTTCACTCCATGCTATAGATGCATCTAATGGGCCCATAAACATTTCATAAACACGTAATGTATCAGCACCATGTGATACGATAATATCATCAGGGTTTACTACATTACCTTTAGATTTAGACATTTTTTCTGGACGCCCATCTTTACCTTCAGCAAGAATCATACCTTGGTTGAATAGTTTTTGGAATGGCTCACGACTTGGCACTAGACCTAAATCATAAAGAACTTTATGCCAGAAACGAGCATATAGTAAATGAAGCACCGCATGCTCTGCACCACCGATATAAACATCTACAGGTAACCAATATTTTAATTTTTCTGGATCCGCGAACATTTCATCATTGTGTGGATCGATATAACGTAGGTAGTACCAACAAGAACCAGCCCATTGAGGCATTGTGTTAGTTTCACGTTTACCTTTTTTACCAGTTTCAGGATCAACTACATTCAACCACTCTTCGATATTCGCAAGTGGTGATTCCCCTGTTCCTGAAGGTTTGATATTATCAGTTTCAGGAAGCAATAGTGGAAGTTCACTATCGGGTACTGTTGTCATAGTCCCATCTTCCCAGTGGATAATCGGAATAGGTTCTCCCCAATAACGTTGTCTTGAGAATAACCAATCGCGCAGTTTATATGTAACTTTACTACGTCCAACATTATTTCCTTCTAAAAATTCAATAACCTTTGCGATTGCATCTTCGTTATTAAGTCCATTAATAAATCCAGAATTGATGTGTAGCCCATCACCATAGAACGGTACTACTACTTCACCATTATCCTCGATAACAGGAGTAATCGCTAGATTAAATTTAGTCGCAAACTCAAAGTCACGCTCATCATGCGCAGGAACAGCCATAACAGCTCCAGTTCCATAAGATGCAAGTACATAATCAGCAATCCAAATTTCTACTTTTTCTTCGTTTACTGGGTTAATTGCATAAGCACCTGTGAAAACTCCAGTTTTATCTTTATTAAGGTCTGTTCTTTCAAGATCAGATTTACGCTTAACAACATCTAAATACTCATCTACTGCAGCTTTTTGTCCTTCAGTGACAATTTTTTCAACAAGTTTATGTTCAGGTGCAAGTACACAGTAAGATACTCCAAAGACAGTATCAGCACGTGTAGTAAATACTGTGAAACTTTCATCTGTTCCTTCTATTTTGAAATCAATCTCCGCACCAACAGATTTCCCAATCCAGTTACGTTGCATTGCTTTAAGGCTTTCAGGCCAGTCAAGAATATCTAAGTCTTGTAATAGTTGTTCTGCATAATCAGTGATTTTAAGCACCCATTGACGCATTGGACGACGCTCAACAGGATGTCCTCCACGTTCAGACTTACCATCAATAACCTCTTCATTAGAAAGTACTGTTCCTAAGGCAGGGCACCAGTTTACAGGCACTTCATCAACATAAGCAAGTCCTTTTTCATAAAGTTTTTTGAAAATCCATTGTGTCCATTTATAATAATTAGGATCAGTTGTATTTACCTCACGATCCCAATCATAAGAAAATCCTAGTTCTTTAATTTGACGACGGAATGTATCAATATTTTGTTTGGTAAATTCCCTCGGATCATTTCCTGTATCTAATGCATATTGTTCAGCAGGTAATCCAAATGCATCCCACCCCATTGGATGAAGAACATTATATCCATTTGCTCTTTTATAACGACTTAAAATATCAGTCGCTGTATATCCTTCTGGGTGCCCTACGTGAAGCCCCGCTCCAGATGGATAAGGGAACATATCTAATGCATAAAATTTTTCTTTAGTATGATCATCTAATGTTTTAAATGTTTTATTTTCATCCCAATATTTTTGCCATTTTTTCTCAATAACTCTGTGGTTATATACCATAAGTTTAGCACACTCCTTCGCTCTACAAGTTCTATACTCTATAGTATACCAATTTTACCCTTATTTAGCAACATCCGAAATAGAAAAGTAGGTTAAATCTATACTTTATACAATAAGTAAAAACCAGCCTAAAAATTTGGTTTTTTATTATCATCTAGAAATTAGACAAGAACTCTAACTTTTAACTGATATTTTATCAAACTTTAGACTAGTTTTTATTAATTAGTTATTTCCTATCATCATAAATGATCCACCCATTACTGTATCAGATGGTTCAAAGCTACGTTGATTCCAAATATTATTTACATCATACCATTTTCCAGTAGTATAAGCATTATCTGGATCCATTGCTTTTGTTTTTCCATTTTGGTAGCCACTTAAAACTACCGCATGAGTATAATAATTTCCTTTTACAAAATAACCATTCGCCATCGCTGCAAATACTGGACGGCCACTTTGCAATGCTTGAACTAATTGTTCTTTTGATTGAATTACACTATAGTTGAACCCATAATGACGAATTGCATAAGCCGCTCCTCTACCTGAAGTACCTATTTCTCGCTTGTTAAACTCGTTAGTATTATAATAAATTACATCTGCCACATCTGTAGGTTTAACTTGTTTTCCTAAACCTGAAAAAGCCATAGCTAAAGATGTTGGCACACATCCTGTGTTTCTCATAGTTGAAAGCCCATAACGTTTACTTCCCCAACGCGCATCACCTTGATAGTATTGAGGCATATTTAGTGGTTGGGCGTTATTTTCTTTTCCGTAATTTGGTATCCATTTTCCAGTTGAATCTACATAGTAACGTCCGTTATCTACCCAGCTACTTACAACCATCTTACCATCAGCACCTAACCAATAGTTTCCTGCCCATGCATTTCGTTTATAAACTCCATCTTCTCCTAGGTAATACCATGCTTTATAGGTATTGTCATATATCCAGCTTTTTACAACCATCTTACCATCTGAACCTAAATAGTAGTCTCCTACCCACGCGTTTTTTACTAAGTTACCTTTATTGTCGTAGTAATACCAAACTCCTCCATTTGATAGCCATCCTATTTTCTTATCTTCTAGTTTCTTAGCCTCTTTATTCCACAGTCCGTCAGCCCCTACGTAATACTTGTTGTTATCTACCCAACTATTTGTTGCCATTCGACCATCTGAACCTAACCAATAGTTTCCTACCCATGCATTTCTTGCCATTTGTCCTTGAGTATTATAGTAGTACCATGCTCCTGATTTTTCAGTCCATCCTGGATTTTGAGCATTTTTTACCCATAGTCCATCATGACCTACATAATAGTTGTTGTTGTCTACCCAGCTATTTGTTACCATACGACCATCGACTCCTAGCCAGTAGTTCCCTGCCCACGCATTTTTCACCATTTGTCCTTGCGCGTTGTAGTAGTACCACGTGCTTCCACTTTGTATCCAACCACTTTTCTTCTCTTCCGGTTTCTTGGCATCTTTTACCCAGGCTCCATTACTTCCCACGTAATAGTTATTGTTATCTACCCAGCTGTTTGTTACCATACGACCGTCAGCTCCTAGCCAATAGTTTCCTACCCATGCATTTCTTGTTAAACTTCCATTAACACTATAATGATACCATGTACTTCCGCTTTGTATCCAACCTTGTGCTGCTTGTACTTCGTTACCATCAACTGTATTTATAACTACCGGAGTTGCTAAAACTGTTAGTAATCCGACTCCTAATTTTATATTTTTTCTCATTAATCTATCTCCTAAAATAACCACTATTATTTACTACTAGATTCTACTATACTTCATAAGGATTGTAAACTAAAATGAAGCCATAAAAATACTTATATTCTCTATAATCTTTGTACCTCTCCGACTTTTCATTGACAATTATACTTCCTTCCTTTAAAATTATAAATATAAATCATAGAAAGGGCTCGTATTTACGAGAATAAAATTGATATGACTAAAATCTTAGTAACAGGGGGAGCTGGATTTATCGGTTCTCACACTTGTATTGAATTATTAAATAATGGAAACGAAGTAGTTGTTGTAGATAACTTATACAACGCTAGTAAAAAAAGTTTAGAAGTAGTAGAGCGAGTTACAGGGAAAAAAGTAACTTTTTATGAGGTTGATATACGTGATGAAGAAAAATTAAACGAAGTTTTTGAAAAAGAACAAAATATTTTTGGAGTAATTCACTTCGCTGGGTTAAAAGCAGTTGGAGAATCATGCCAGATACCTCTTAAATATTATGATAATAACGTTGCAGGAACTACTACACTTTGTCGTGTTATGGAGAAAAATAATTGTAAAAACATTATCTTCAGTTCTTCTGCAACTGTATACGGGGATCCTCATGCACTTCCTATTAGAGAGGACTTCCCATTATCAGTAACTAATCCTTATGGACGTACTAAACTAATGCTAGAAGAAATTTTAGGAGATATTTATAAAGCAGATAACGAGTGGAACGTAGTTCTTTTACGTTACTTCAATCCAATTGGAGCACATGAAAGCGGAGATTTAGGCGAAGATCCAAAAGGAATTCCTAACAATCTACTTCCTTATGTTATGCAAGTTGCTGTTGGAAAATTAGAAAAAGTTAATGTCTTTGGTAATGACTTCGATACTCACGATGGAACGGGGGTACGCGACTATATTCACGTAGTAGACTTAGCACGCGGACATGTTGCTGCTCTTAAAAAATTAGAAAAAGGTAGCGGCCTTACTAAGTATAATCTAGGTACAGGTATTGGATACTCTGTTCTAGATATAGTTAAGAGTGCTTCAGCTGCTGTTGGCCGTGACTTACCTTATGTTATAGTCCCTCGCCGTGCAGGAGATATCGCTGCATGTTATGCTGATGCAACAAAAGCAAAAGAGGAACTTGGTTGGGAAGCTTTATATGATGTTAAACGTATGTGTGAAGACTCATGGCGTTGGCAAAGTAAACATCCAAACGGATTTGATGAATAAAAAATTTTATAACTAAAATTAATATAATAAAAAGCTTAGGATAATTAACAATCCTCAAAAAGTCTAACTTTTGAAGGATAGAGCAAATATTATCCTAAGCTTTTTTATTAAAATCTATTTGTAAACCGCCATAAAAGGACCCCCTACGGCATTGTCCTCTAACTCTAGACTGCGTTCGTTCCAAATATCATCAACACTATACCAACGATTTGTCTTACTCATATTATCCGGATCTATCGCTTTTGTTTTACCGTGATCATAGCCACTAAGTATTATTGCATGTGTACTATACCCTCTAACAAAAATTCCGTGACCAACTGCCCCGTAAACTATCTTCCCACTTTTAAGCGCTGCTATCAAATCTTCTTTTGAATCAATTACTTGATATTTTAAACCCCAGTAAGTAATTGCATCCCGCGCTCCTAGACTTGAAGTCCCTGTAAACATAGTATTCATTTCCATAGTAGTATCATAAATATAATCTGCCACCTGAACAGGTGTAACATCTTTCACTAATCCAGAGATTACCATTGCTAAAGAAGTAGGCACACAACCAGTAATTTTCATATTAGATATCCCATATCTCTTATCGCCCCAACGCGCATCCGCTTGATAGTACTGCGGAAATTCAGTAGGTTGTACAACTAGATTCTTATTTTCATAAACAAGTTGATTTGATATATTTTCATAATAAGTCCATTTACCTTGTTGATCCTTTAACCATTCTGCTTTTATTTGAGTAGCACTTCCAAAAATTAGAACAAAAATAAAAGTAATTCCAATAAACTTCTTCACATCGTACACCTCCTACCTTCTCAAATTTAAAATTTATTTTATAACATTCTATATTATACTATGATTTCAAATTTTTAACAAATTCTTGTCACTAGAAAAGGTGAACTTGATAATAATCAAAATTCACCTTTTTAATTTTAAAAAACTTAATTTTTAATACATTGGTCTTGCATATCCTTTAATATAACGAGAGTCCCAGTTATAAGTTTTTCTATTTACTTTTGTTGGCGCTGTATCTCCTGCATATTGAGCTGAATTCCCTTCGATAGTAGTAATTACTCCATTATTTACAGATTCTACTATACCGATATGGTCTGCCCAACCACCACCATCCCAGTCGAATGTTACTATATCTCCTACTTTGGGTTGTGTTTTTCCTTTCCAGATTCCTTTTTGTTCCAATATTCCAATATGGCGTTGAACTCCACATTCACGACCTATTAAATGACTAAGTCCAGCTTGTTGGAATACCGTTGTTACAAAGATATCGCACCAATCGTCTGAATATTTTGCAGTATAGCCTACAGGTTTAGGATTAACAGAGTTATATGCATCAACTATTTTTTTGTGTTCTTCACTTCCTGATTGAACACCAAGATAATTTCGGGCAATGTTTAGAACACTATCTAGACTAGCCCTACCAGTAGCAGATTTCCCTGCATTTTTCTCCCAAGCGCCACTAGGCCCTACATAATAACGACCATTGTCTACCCAACTATTCGTCGCCATCTTTCCATTTGAACCTACCCAGTAGTCTCCTACCCATGTGTTTCTCTTGTAAACTCCATTTTCTCCTAGGTAATACCATGCTTTATATGCATTGTCATATATCCAACTATTTGTTGCCATCTTTCCGTTGGCTCCTACCCAATAGTCACCTATCCATGTATTTCTCTTGTAAACTCCGTTTTCTCCCAGATAGTACCATGCTTTATATGTATCGTCATATATCCAACTTCTTACTATCATCTTCCCATCTGAACCTAGATAATAATCTCCCTGCCATGAGTTTTTTACAATTTTTCCTTTATCATCGTAGTAGTACCAAACTCCTTCATTTGATACCCAACCACTTTTCTTCTCTTCTGCTTTCTTAGCGTCTTTCTCCCAAGCTCCATTAGCTCCTACATAATAGTTGTTATTGTCTACCCAACTATTTGTCGCCATCTTTCCATCTGAACCTAACCAGTAATTTCCTACCCACGCATTTTTTGTTAGGTTTCCTTTATTATCGTAGTGATACCATGCTCCTGATTTCTTTGCCCAGCCTGGTCTTTGGGCATCTTTTACCCATAAGCCATCGGCTCCCACATAATAGTTGTTATTGTCTACCCAGCTATTTGTGGCCATCTTACCATCTGAGCCCACCCAGTAGTCTCCTATCCATTTATTTTTTTCCATTTGGCCTTGACTATTATAGTGATACCATGTGCTTCCGTTTTGAATCCATCCTGTCTTCTTGGCATTTCTTACCCATACGCCATTACTTCCTACATAATAATTATTGTTATCTACCCAACTGCTTGTTGCCATGCGTCCATCAGCTCCTACCCAGTAGTCCCCTACCCACGCATTTCTTTCCATTTGGCCTTGATTATTGTAGTAATACCATGAACTTCCACTTTGAATCCATCCTGTCTTTTTAACATTTTTCACCCATAGTCCATCATGACCTACATAGTAGTTGTTGTTGTCTACCCAGCTGTTTGTTATCATACGACCATCTGCACCTAACCAGTAGTTTCCTACCCAAGCGTTTTTAGTTAAACTTCCGTTATCTTTGTAATGGTACCATGCACTCCCATTTTGTACCCAACCTTGGGCTGCTTGCGCTTCGTTACCAGATACTTCTCCTACTACGAATGGTGTTGCTAAGACTGTTAAAAATCCTAACCCTAATTTCAAATTACTTCTCATAATTTCTTATTCTCCTACATTTACTATTTTCTTTACACTAATGCACCTTATATTATATCATCTTTCTTATCTATACTACGTTACAAGTTAATTACAATTAAAAGAGAGATACGTTACAGTTCTTTATCTCTCTTTCTTAGTTACTTACTATAATATGTTTTCTTCCAACTAAATCCTTTTACTAAACCAACTAATGTCCCTAATCCATAATATACATGGATTAAAAATAATAGTATAGGCATTAATAACAACGTAATATTAAACTTATTATTTATAATTGTCATCAGCATAATCATCAAAGTAAATATTAAATATAAGCTACTTAACAACGCTATAAATAGTTTAGTGAATGGAATCATTAATAGGCTAAAAATAATCGCTAACACAAAAACTAATGGAACAAAATGGAAAATAGATAAACATTTACGTTCTACGTGAGACGTAAGACCAATCCAATAACCATTAGAATACTTCTGCTTCAACATTTTTTTTAGTGTTGGGCGGATATATTGATAAGATACTATTTCAGGAGTATATCTTATCTTATAACCATGTTTTCGAATTCTATAATGAATTTCATTATCTTCTGTTCTTATTAATTTTTCATTTAATAAGCCTACTTTTTCAAAAACTTCTCTTTTATACATCCCATGAAAAATTGAGTTAACATATTTAGCCCCCTCAGATTTTCTATAATCCGCTATACTACTTCCGAACATATTTTCTTCAACTAAATGTAAGGTTCTTGAAAAATTATCTGTAGTTTCTACTATAGTAGGTCTTCGTCCGCCAGAAATATCTTCCCCGGACTGAATCACCTCTACATTTTTTTCAATAAAATTTTCTGAAATTTTTGAATGTCCGTCTACTTTTAAAATAACATCACCAGAAGCATTTTTTACTCCTAAGTTAAATCCACTTGGTTGTGTTTTCTTAACATTGTCTAATACTTTTACACTATAAAACTCTTCATCACTGTCTCTAAAAGTCTCCATAATTTTTTTACTACTATCCGTAGACATAGCATTTATAAGTATTATTTCTATTAAACTATGTGGATAAGTCTGTTTTTTAAAATCATCTATTAGTCCTGGTAAATATTTCTCCTCATTAAATGCACTCACTACCACCGATACTAACATACTCTTCACCTCATTAAAAAGTAAGCTAGATTAAAATCTAATCTAGCTAAACTTGTATTATCCATCTTTTCTACCTAATTTTTCATTAGCTGCGAACATTATACTAGCTATTGATTCTCCCCAATATGGTGCTGTTGCGTAGTTAACGTTCATTCCTCCAGCTTTATTTCCAAGATAAGCTCCACGAGCAGGATATGTTGATTTTGATAAATATTTCTCATTAATCCAACGTGCTGCGCCTAAAATACCAGCATCAACATTATCAAACTTAGTAGCAGCATTATATGGATTGTTATCATAAGCTGAAATACCAAAGAAGTTATTTTTATCTCTAGCAATCTTACTTCTTCCCCACGCACTTTCTAAAGCACTATGTGCAACTAAGTACAATGCATTAACACCATACTTTTCTTCAGCAGCTTTAAATGTAGCTCCTTTGCCAGCTAATCTACTGTCGCTAGCTCCCATTAAGCTATACAATCTATCTAAATCTGCTGCTGTATAATTTGTTTTTGATTTTAAATTGCTGAATTGGAATGGATGATCTAATTTGAAAGTTCCAAAATTAATTCCATCCGCCGAATAATAAGATTTTCCTACTACCATATCTTGATGATGACGCGCAACCATCACTTTACTATATTGTGAATATCTGTGGTAGACATATTTACCATCACTAACATAATCTGGAATAAATGTAGTGCTAGAATTTACCGCTTGAACTTGTGATGGATTTACATATCCTGTCAATCCTGCTACTTGAACTGGAATTCTTCCCCCCACACTAGCTCTATTATCTTTAAATAGAATTGTATCTTTAGATACATGTGATAAAATATTTCCACTAGCATCATATACTGGAATATATAGTGACACTACTTTATAGTACCCAGAGTATGCATTATTTTGCACCCAAGCGCCACTAGGCCCTACATAATAACGACCGTTATCTACCCAACTATTAGTCGCCATCTTTCCATTTGAACCTACCCAGTAGTTTCCTACCCATGTGTTTCTCTTGTAAACTCCATTTTCTCCTAGGTAATACCACGCTTTGTACGCATTATCATATATCCAACTTTTTACTACCATCTTTCCGTCTGAACCTAAGTAGTAATCTCCTGCCCATGCATTTTTTACCATTTGACCTTCTTTATTGTAGTAATACCAAACTCCTCCATTTGATACCCAACCACTTTTCTTCTCTTCTGGCTTCTTAGCATTTCTTTCCCATAATCCATCTTTACCTACATAATAGTTGTTATTATCCACCCAACTATTCGTTGCCATCTTACCATCTGAGCCTAACCAATAGTTTCCTACCCACGCATTTTTTGTTAGATTTCCTTTATTATCGTAGTGATACCATGAACCTGATTTCTGTGCCCATCCTGGTCTTTGGGCATCTTTCACCCAGTACCCGTCAGCTCCTACATAGTACTTATTGTTATCTACCCAACTATTTGTTGCCATACGTCCATCTGCACCTAACCAGTAGTTTCCTACCCATTTATTTTTTTCCATTTGGCCTTGACTATTATAGTGATACCATGTGCTTCCGTTTTGAATCCATCCTGTCTTCTTGGCATTTCTTACCCATACGCCATTACTTCCTACATAATAATTATTGTTATCTACCCAACTGCTTGTTGCCATGCGTCCATCAGCTCCTACCCAGTAGTCCCCTACCCACGCATTTCTTTCCATTTGGCCTTGATTATTGTAGTAATACCATGAACTTCCACTTTGAATCCATCCTGTCTTTTTAACATTTTTCACCCATAGTCCATCATGACCTACATAGTAGTTGTTGTTGTCTACCCAGCTGTTTGTTATCATACGACCATCTGCACCTAACCAGTAGTTCCCTACCCAAGCGTTTTTTGTTAGGCTTCCATTTGCTTTATAATGATACCATGTACTTCCACTTTGTACCCAACCTTGGGCTGCTTGCGCTTCGTTACCAGATACTTCTCCTATAACGAATGGCGTTGCTAAGACTGTTAAAAATCCTATTCCTATCTTTATATTGTTTCTCATAGCCGTTATATCTCCTAAATCTACTGTTACTCTTTATATACTAATTTTTTAACTTATTATTAAATTTGGTTTATTCTTCAATCATATAAAATTATAACATACTCTATCCTCTAACCCTTTTACAATTTGGTTACAAATAACCTCCACTATTAAATACTGTAACAATGGTATTTGACGCATATCCAATTTAATCATATATAGTCTCTTTTATAACTATATTAAAAAAGAATACGAATTTATTACTCGTATTCTTTCAATATTTCTTCTAATTTTTTATAATCTTTAACACTATCAATTTCGTAGATGCTATTCGATTCTAATTCTTCGACATAAACATCTAACTCATTAATATTGTCTTTAACCATGTTATCCCAATATAAATTTATAAAATCTCCACTATTATATGCTTTGTCTATAAATCCAACAATTTTCTCAGCTGTAGGTTTATCCCAAAATGATACTCCACTCAATATTCTACCAGCTTTACTATCGACTATAATATCTTGAACTTTATAATCATCTCCATAAAGAAGGAACCATTCATTTTCACAATCTTCACGATAAACGCTAAAATATGTAGAACGTGTTACATCTGTTCTAAACATATTTTTAAATAAATAATTATCCGCATCTATTACATAACTATCTGCTAAATAATCTTTTACTAAATATAACGAATAAAAGTTATTATATTCTGCATATTTATCATTCAATACTAGTTTTACATTATATTTTTCTTTTAAATAATCAAATTGTTCATGTAGATATCCTACTACAATTATAATTTCATCTATTCCTTTTTCTTTTAAATATTCTATTTGGTATTCTACCAACGGCTTATCTTTTACTTTGACAAGTGCTTTCGGCGTGTTGTTAGTCATAGGTCTAAGCCTAGTACCTAAGCCCGCCGCTAAAATTATCGCTCTCAAAATTTATCCTCCTAAAATTTTCACCTAGTCTTTTATAATTATATATACCCCAAAGATAATAATTAATGACGTAATTATTACTTGGAAGCCAAGTCCTATACCTAAGAAAATTGCAGAAAAGATCACAGTCCAAACAACATAACTGACATTTAATCCTGTTGCTTTTGCTGGTTGCAATCTATTTATCGCAATATAGTACATAATATATGATACCATATTACTTAAAACAAAGAAGAAAATTAACCCCCCCAGCTTAATATCCGCTACTTCTCCTATAGTAAAACCATTAAACATAACAATTACCAAATAAGCTAAAAACGATGTTACTTGTCTTATTAATAACGTCTCAATCTCTGTTAAATGGTTACTCATCGCATACGAACTTAGGACACTTTCACTCCCCCAAGCAACTGCACAAATTAGCGCAAAAAGAAATCCTATGTAAAAAGAATTAACCTGCTCACTCTTATAACTTTGAATAAAGATACCTGTTATTATTAGTGCAATCCCTACAATTGTCTTTGTAGAAACTTTATGGCGCAGAAAAATAACAGCTAATATAACAGATACTGCTGGATAAATTGCTGTGATTGATGAAGTCAATCCGCTACCTATATATTTCACCGCGTAAAGATTACACTGCATTCCTATCGGCCCTGCAAGTAAAGCACCAATTATAACACTTACGTTTCTAATATTTGTAAATATTTTAAAGTCTATCTTTTTATACTTTATTAATAAAATTGACGCAAGTATAAAAATACTAATAAAGTCATGAACAACTGCAACGACAAAAGGTGAAATATTATATAAAGAAAATATATATGCACTTATTGTGAGTCCTAATCCCCAAAATAAGCCTGAAAACAATCCAAATGATATCCCTGATTTATTTTTCATAACTCGCTAAATACTCCTTCAAATTCTTAAGACAGCGATTATATCTGTCTTGACCATAACTACCAAAGTCATCTCCCTGTTCTTCTTTATAAATAGTCCATAGACTCCATAAAAAGTCCTGAAGAATCTTGTAAATCATAACTTTGACAATACTAACAGGTGTCTTTTCACTATAATAATGTTTGAAAAACTCTCCTTCTTCTGCTTTTTTAAAATTAGATTCTAAAAACAATGCTGCCAAATCCCACATTGGATCATTCATCGCGGCATACTCCCAGTCAATAAGATAAACTCTTTTATCTGGTGCTTCAATAAAGTTTTCCGGTACTAAATCTGTATGACATGATTTTCTATCTACACCTAATTCTTCAAGATGATTTTTTAAAGAAAAGATTTTCTCTCGTATTTTATCATAATATACATACTTGATGTCTTCTGTAATTAAGTTCTCATATTTTTCAATCTCAGAAAATACATCAAACTCACCATCTAATTCTTTTCCTGAACCATGTACTCGTTGTAAAATTTTAGCAACTTCTTTTGTTTTAGCTTTTAAATAATGAGCATCAAAAGTAATCGCATCTTCTATATACTCATTAACTTTTATGCCAGCATCAATATCAAAAATATAATTTTCAACATCAAGCTCTAAATCACGAAGTTTTGCCAAATTATTCTTTTCATTAATTCTATTTATTAACTTATCCGTTCCTTTTCCAAAGAACTTCACTATATATTTTTTATTCGTAGTTACAACTAGATAGTTGTTATTAGTCATCCCACCTAGGCGTTCTACACTCTCTATCTCTTCTGAGTCAGAAAGTAGTCTTTCTATTTTATTTTTAATCAATTGTTTCAATGGACAAACCCCATTTCTGTATTACATTAGTATTTTTTCCATTATATCACAAAATCAAAAGTTTTTCATCGCTAATGTAAAATTCTTATGCTTAACATATAGAAATAGGAGTACTATAGTAGTACCCCCATTTTAAAAATCTACACTTCCCACTTAAACACTGTCTTAAATGCTGTATTTAAGTCTGTTGCGAACACACGATGAATATCTTGAATATTTTGCACAGGCTCTTCTAAGTATATGATGTTTTTAAATCTTCTTTCAAATTTTTTATTACTTAACATTTCAACTGTTTTCTCAAAGTCAGCACGCCCTGAACGTGATGAACCAACTAATGTAAGACCTTTTTCTAGCACATCACGAGTATTAATATTTACTTTGTATTCACTTACTCCCATAAGTACCATACTACCTTGTGGTTTAATATATTTTATTAAATCGTTAATCGCATAACCACTGCCATCTCCGCCACAACATTCTATCCCATGATCAAAACTTAATTCTGCTGGAATATCATCAGTCAAATAACGTTCTTTAGCAAAACTAAATAAATCTAATTTCTCCCAATGGCGTCCTATAACTATTATTTCAGCGTTTGGTAAAACGTAGTTCACAATATTCGCCATAACATATGCAAGACTTCCATCACCAATTATTGCAATTCTATCTCTTTTACTATGAGCTAGTTTTTGAAATCTATCTATTGCATGCATTCCCACACTAATAAATTCACTAATTACCGCAACATTATCTTCAATACCATTATATGCTACTACCCTATCCTTTGGTAATGATACATATTCTCGCATAAATCCATCATAACCACTTGATAAGAAATGTGTCCCTTGCATATAATTTTCATAAAATTCGGCATCGCTTGCTCTTGGAGGTTGATTAGGAATCATTACAACTTTTTGCCCTACTTCATAAGTTCCTGTAGGATCCGCAATTACTATCCCCACACACTCATGAATAAGTGCCATTGGTAATTTCTTAGCAAGTACTTTTGGATCTCTCTTCCCTTGATAATATCTTTGATCCGCATGACATAACGCCATGTAATTCGGACGAATTACTATTTTATCTTTTTCATTCAAGTTTTCTTCATTATATTTTACATTAATAAATTTCGGCTTTACTAATTGATATATCTGATTTATCATATTACTCGTCCTCTAACATGCTCTTAGCAATTTTCAGATCTGTTACCGTTGTTATTTTTAAATTTGAGTATTCACCTTTAGCTAGAGCAACTTCTTTCCCCTTAATAACAAAAATTTTACAAGCGTCTGTTAATATTTGTTTTTCTTCACTAGTCAATGAATTATATAGGTTTAAAAAGTCTTTACAACGGAAACTTTGTGGTGTTTGTCCCTGATAATAATGAGCTCTATTAGGAATATTAGTAATATATTCCCCATTTGTACTTTCTACGATTGTATCCACAGCTTCGACTACAGTATCTACCGCATCACATTCTTTTGCCAAGCGAATATTATCTTTTATTATACGTAATGTAATAAACGGACGCACTGAATCATGAGTAATTACAATATCTTCATCCGTTAGTTCTTTATAGTCATCAATAGCTTTGATAATATTTTCGATAGTTGTATTTCTATCAGACCCACCAGCGACAATAATTATTCTGTCTTTAAATGTAGATATGTATTCTTCTACTAAGTCCTCTGCATGACTTATCCAATCTTCATGAACTCCAACCACAATCTTCTCAATTTCAGGCTCTAGTAAAAACTTTTCTATTGTATGAATTATTATCGGTTTATTCCCTAAATCTAAGAATTGTTTCGGCATATTGCTTATTCCCATTCTTGTCCCTGTTCCCCCAGCCAAAATTCCTGCGTATATCATATAATTCTCCTTAATTTGTTTTATTATCTGTTAATCGTTTTAATTATATCATACAAAATAACGGAATTGAAATGATAATAAACTCTGCTATCTGATAGAAAATAATTAAACTTATATTGCTATTGCATATTAAAAAAATGTGCGATACAATGACTATATGAAATTTAGGAGGCCACTATGGACATAATAATACTATTATTATTTTCAGTTTTAATATTTTTGCTACCAAAAAGCAATGTAGATTACTTAGAAAAAAACTCAACAAATGGGTTAAAAGGATTGTTAGCTATTGGCATAGTACTACATCACCTATCTCAGTGGATATCTTCTGGGGAGACTTTTTCTAATTTTCAATATATGGGTACTTATATTGTTTCTATTTTCTTCTTTTTATCTGGTTATGGGTTATATATTCAAACCAAAGTAAAACCTGATTATTTAACTAATTTTTTTAGAAAAAGACTGTTGAAGATACTTATTCCGTTTGTATTTATCTCTGGGATATACTTAATTTATAGAATGGCGTATCTAAAAGAAATAATAAATTTGAATTTCTTTTATAATTTATTTTTAAAAAATACCACTATAATATATAACGGTTGGTTTATCAATATCATAATTCTAACTTACATATTTTTCTATATCTCATTTAAATTCATAAAGAATGCCACTGTGGCTATTACAGTTAATTTTATATTTATTGCATTATATATTGTTGTAGCTATAAAATTGAATTATGGATTTTGGTGGTATAATAGCATTCTTACATTTATTATAGGATTAGTTTGGGCAAAGAATAAAAAAGTAATAGATTATGTCTTTGAAAAATATTATTTTTTAAGTCTAATACTTTTTACTATTTTAATATTTATATCTCATAAATATAGTATTGTTCTTTCTAAAGTAGGATTAGTAGATACCTATAGTTATGCAATCGCAGCGAATATAGACAATATTATTTTCACGATATATTTTATGCTAATTATAAAAAACATTGATTTCAATAATAACTATTTACTGAAACTAGGTTCAATATCCTTTGAATTATATATGATTCACGGTCTTGCTATTGCATTTTTTAGTAAATATTTTACTTCTTCAACTTTAAATGACATTCTCTTTACAACAACCGTTTTTTTTAGCTAGTATAATTTCTGCAAAGGCTATTCATCTAATAATTACTAATATTCAAAAAAGATAACTTAATGTTATCTTTTTTAGACCTATAATATTTATTTTAATCAAAGAGCGCCCTATTATTCTCTTTATATTAAGAATTTATTTTAAAACTATCTCGGATGTGTATTTTATGCTATAATAAAAAATAGAATTTTAGAAAGGATTTACTTTTGCATGAAAAGTATTAAAATCAATGCTTTAGCATATGTAGGTATTAGAATTTTAAATACTATATTCCCTTTACTGACAGGGACGTATGTAGCGCGTGTCTTAGATAAAAGCTATTATGGGTATTTTAACTCTGTTGACACTATCTTATCATTCTTCTTACCTTTTGCCACATATGGAGTTTATTCATACGGATTAAGAGCTATTAGCAATGTGAAAAATAATAAAGACAAAGTGAATAAAGCTTTCTCTCAATTATTTTACTTATGCATAGGTTGTACTATTTTAACAACATTAGTATATTTAGTCGCCTATCCTCTATTTTTCGAGAATAATCCTATACTAAAAAAAGTATATTTAGTTATGTCTATCCAGCTTATTGCCCAAATTTTCTCAATTGAATGGGTAAATGAAGCACTTGAAAATTATGATTTTTTATTTTATAAAACTGCTTTTATAAGAGTATTAATGCTTGCATCTATTTTTATTTTCATTAAAAACGAGAAAGATATAATTCCATATACTCTTATTATGAGTTTGGCCACTCTTATAAATTATGTAATTAGTTATTTTTGGATAAAAAAAGATATAAAACTAGTAAAGGTTAGCCTTAAGGAGTTTAAGCCTCTTTTTATACCTTTAACAGCAATGCTTATCTTCTCTAGCGCTAATATGCTATTTACTTTTCTTGATAGATTATTTCTAGTAAAAGCTGGCGAAGAGCTTTATGTAACTTATTACACTATGGCCCAAAGGATAGTTGGCGTCGTCACTGGAGTAGTTACTGGGGCCGTGAGTGTTAGTCTTCCTAGGCTTAATTACTACTTAGGTATTGGCGATAAAGATGCTTATACCTCTTTGGTTAATAGAGGAAGTAGAATATTTATGTTCCTAATAATACCAATAAGCTTAGGTTTAACTGTCCTTGGTACTGAAACCATTTTACTATACGGAAGTGAGAAGTATGTTGGTGGCGGCATATTAACATCCTTATTTGCTTTTCGCTTTATATTCTTAGCGTTAGATATTATCTTGGGTTCACAAATTATATTTGCTAATGGTTTTGAAAAAAAACTAACACTATTTACTGTATTATCAGGTTTACTTAACATAATTTTAAATAGCGCTTTATTCTTTAACAAAGTCGCTGCTCCCGAATTTTACCTACTAACAACTATGTTATCAGAGGCAATACTGTTGATTACTTATGTAATATTTATTAAAAAGAAACAATTAATCTCTTTAAAATATATATTCTCATATACTTTAAAATACTTTATGATTAGTTTGACTTTTATTCCTATTTATTTCATTATAAATTATATTCATCCTACTGAGATGAAAATTACATTAGATTTAATAATAAATATATCTGCTGTTATTTTCCTTTCTGTAATTAGTTACTGTGCATTCTTAACAGCAACTAAAGATGAGATATTTTATGAATTTTTAGGATATGTAAAAAAACTAAAAGATAAATTCTCTCGAATATAGGAGCTATAAAATGAAAAAAATAACTATAGAAGAAGCTAAAGAAATTGAACTCGATATTTTATCTTATATCGATGACTTTTGCAAAAAAAATAATATTGAATATTTTATAAACTATGGTACCCTTATCGGTGCAGTGCGTCATAAAGGTTTTATTCCCTGGGATGATGATATTGACATATCTATGACGCGTGAAAATTATGATAAATTCATTGAGTATTATAAAAATGATAAATCTAAATATAAATTGCTAGCGTTAGAAACAAATAAACACTATTTTAATAATTTTGCAAAGATAGTTGATAGTACTACTAGAATAGACAATACGAGAATCTATAAGTCATACCCATCTGGTATCTTCATAGATATATTTCCTATGGATTCATTTGCAGATAAAAAAATAGTAGATATTTGCTATACGCTAGAAAGTTTCAAACTATTATCATTCAGTAAGAGAAAAAATATTATCTACAAGGATAGCAAACTAAAAGATTTAATAAGAGGAAGCTTTTGGCTACTATTACGACCAATATCTCCTAGATTTTTTGCGAAAATGATAGAACGATATATCAAAAAATACTCAACTCCAAAAGGTCCATACGTAGCCTTTCTACCTTCTAAATTTAAGTATAAAGAAGTATTCGATAAAGAAGTATTTAATGATTTAATCGATATAAACTTTGAACATTTGACTCTGCCTGCTCCAAAAAATTATGATTTAATATTAACTCAATACTATGGTGACTACATGGAGCTACCACCAGAAGAAGAAAGATTTTACGGTCACGAGTTTAACGCATATAAACTTGATGAATAATATCGTCTTTCTAGTTACAATAAGACTTATTCCAAAGGAGATAATATATCTAAGATGAAAAAAAAGATACTCTTCGTTATATGGTCCTTTAGTTTGGGAGGAGGCGCTGAAAAAATGCTCTCTGTCCTTACTAGGAACCTAGATATTGATAAATATGAGATAGATATACTGGAAATAGAAAATCATGGGTATAAAGAAAAAATAGGTCCTCATACAAAAATATTACCTGCTTTTTTAAATCCTAACCACGATTCTAAATTACTACACAACTTAAAATGGTATATATTTAAGCTATTCCCTCGTTTAGTGAAAAAAATAAAAACAGGAAACAAAAAATATGATTTTGAAATAGCGTTTAACTATCTTTATCCTGTTTTTTGCATAGATAAAGATGCTAAAACAATTTCTTGGAATCATGGCAGTGTATACAACTTAAACCATGAAGAAAAAAAACGTGAGCGCTTAAGAAAAAATCTAAAATATGTTAATAAAATAGTAGCTATATCAGACAAAACAAAAGACTCTCTAATTAATGTATATCCTGAATATGAACATAAACTTACCCTTATTAATAACGGTTATGATTTTAACGAGATTATATCAGCTTCTAAACAGGAAATACCTCACAAAATAGAAGCTGATAATTTGATTTTCCTTGGAAGAATTGAAAAAGCTAAAGGTGTCCCCCGTCTTCTAAATATTTTTAAAGAAGTTGTCAGAGTTCTTCCTGAAAAAAAATTATATCTACTTGGGACTGGAGAATTAGATGCATACACTCTGGACTATATAAAAAAACATAACTTAACTAGCAATATTATTCCTTTAGGGTATATCAATAACCCTTATCCTTATATAAGTAAGTCCGCATATGTTATAATGCTTTCAGAAGCAGAGGGATTCCCTACTGTATTCGTCGAAGGCCTTGCTCTTGGAGCAGGTTTCATTAGTACAAATGTCGGTGGGGTCAAGGAGTTATCTAATAATAACCTATGCGGCTTTATCTCAGACGATGATAGCGAACTAATCCACTATCTCATTACAGAACTATCAAAAGAAAAAAATGATAGAATTATTAATGGTGATATATGTAAAAATCACGTAAATAAATACAGTATCAGTGAACAAATTAAAAGATTTGAAGAACTTTTAAATGAATTATAGAGGTGAACTAATGAAGAAGATTATTATTCCAACTGGGTATATGGGTAGCGGTTCTTCTGCTGTTACCGATTTACTGAGAGAGTATCCAGTAATAAATACAAAGAATGCTGATTTTGAGTATATTTTTCTGCATGCTCCTAATGGTGTTTTTGATCTCGAAAATAAATTATTAAAAAATAATAATGCTATTCGTAGTGATGAAGCTCTAAAAACTTTTAAGTATTTTATGACATCATTATATGAATATCGAGGATGGTGGCCTGCAGGATATAGACAAAAAGTATCAAAAAATATAGATAACATTGTAGAAGAGTATATCAATAATCTTACTACTTCTGAATTTCCTGGTGCTTGGTATTATTATGAAAAACCATCAACTACTATTTGGCTTTTAAATGCTATTAAAAATAGAATATTTAGACTCTTAAATATTAGAACAAAAAAAATAAGGCCTAAACAACAACAATTATCCTTTAGTTTACTCTCTCCTGATGAATTTTATAAATACTCAAATCTATTTATAAATAATATTATAGACGAATTTTCTAAAAATGATGATTATGTAGTTTTAGATCAGCTATTATTACCGCATAACTTACAAACTATAGAAAACTATAAAATGGATAATTTATATCCTATAATCGTCAGCAGAGACCCGCGCGATGTATTTATTTCAAACAAATATTATTGGTATCCTGATAATTATCAAGTTCCATATCCTCTAGATCCATATGAATTTTGTAAATATTACAAAACTGTCAGAAAGAGCGAACCACATTCTAATAACAGAATATTACGTATAAACTTTGAGGATCTTATTTTAAATTACGAGCAAAGTGTAGAACTAATAGAGAATTATCTAGAGCTTCCTAAGGGTTCTCACAAAGAAAAATTAAAATATCTAAATCCAAATTTATCTATTAATAATATCCAAATTTATAACAGAAATGATAAATATAAAGATGAGGTTACAATTATAGAGCAGGAATTATCTGAATATCTATATCCATTCAAAAATGAGATAATTTCTGATGGGGATATTTTTTAAAATAAAGGTATATAAGCTATACTACTAGCTTATATACCTTTATTGTTTTTATTGAATATTCTTCCTTATAATTTTTTTCTATAAATGCTTTTATGTAGTAATCCGTAGCTTTCTTATAATCATAACGCTCATCAAAAATTATATATTTAGGCGCTCTCTCTTCAAAGCTGCTCCTAACATCATCTATAATAGGAGTTTCATCTTCTAACGACGGAATAAAGAAAAACTTACTATTTGCCAACCTCTCCGCTTCTAAATATATTAATCCTTGCATTCTATGACTATATATCCTATCTGTATTAGCGGTATTATTTTTAACATATTGAGCAATTTTAACCTCATCATTGAAATAGTTATAATTTCTATTTTCTATGTTCGTTAATATGTTTTGAATAGGCGTATAATAAATGATATAAACACCTAACAGTATATATACTATATTGACCTTAAATATCGAACTCTCTAAAATTATACTTAATATCGGGATAACTAAAGGAATCAATACTAATAAATAATGTAAATATGGTCTCTTAGATAATAAAGCAAAAACCAAACATAAACCTATAGCAATGGCAAAAAATAAAATTCTTCTACCATATTTTCTATAAGCAATAACTACTCCCCCAAAAAATATCAATGATATATTGAGTCCATTAGCTGTCTCAATAAACCACTCTAGAATCTTTCTTTTCCCTAATCCTTGATTTTTCGCGTAGATAAAATTCATCGTAAATGATTGATAAATCATTTCAGACAATACACCTTTTATTGATAGATATATACCTAAAGGAATAATAACTACAAATATCCCTAGTATAAAATACATGGTAAAAGTCGCCAATTCTTTATATTGTTTTTTAGAAATTTTGTCTACTAAAATATATAAAGAAAAAATTAACCATATCCCTATCATATTGGCTCTTGTGAAAAATACTAAAGCTAAAGACGCTCCTACTAGTAATATTTCTAATCTACTTACTCTTTTTACTAAGAAATATTTTATATAAATATATAAGGAATAATTTATTACTGGTAAAACATATCCTTCTATTCCCCAACCTAACTCAAAAAAATTTTCAAATAAGACAAGGATAACTACTAATACAATGATAGAATTTCGTTCATTAGTGAATAACCTCGCTATTAAAATACTAGTATAAAAAAAGATAAATATACAAATCAAATAGACTATCTTTATACCAAATTCTCCATTTAATATATATCCAAAATAATTTATTAGAAAAATTATTGGCCCCTTATGATCAAATAAATCCCTGTACAAAACCTCTCCGTTAGACATAGCATACCCGAAATATTCGAAAATAGATGCATCGCTAAGCCCCAATGCGTAGCGAGCTCTAACAGGCATAGTAAAATAAACAAGTATTGTGAATACACTGCTCCATAGCCATCTATTATATAGATATATTTTTTTCACCTTATTTCCCTCCTTATAAAAAGATAGCCTAATTCAAAAGTTAGACTATCCTTTATAAAAAACTATAGTTTATAAGTCGCTATACCTAATACTTTTTTGTTTAGGTTTTGAACTACTTGTAATGTTTCCTCAAAGTTTTTATATCTAGTTACCCCATACTCCTCTACAAATAGTACGCTATCTGCTACTAGAACATCTTTAACATTATCTATATCTCCAATAGCTATATTATCAGCTAATACTTTCCCGTACTCTTTAGCAAACTTATTTATAACTTTTTTATTTGACCCTAATAAAACTAATGAACTATTTCCATTTTTATATTGAATTATTTCTTTCAAGTTATCTGCTGAATCTAATTTTGTTACAAAATTAATCCCATACTTGCCATAATCCCCAGCCCTATTAATTGTCGGATTAAAAATATATACTATTACATTTCCTAATATAGTAATGATTAACGCTCCTACGCCTAGTATAGCTAGACGGATTAGTAAACTAATTTTATTAACTCCTGACTCTGTACTTGCAGCTTTAGCTAATTCTTGAGAATTTACCGTATCTAATTTTTCGATTGTTACATTAGAATAAGTATTTTTAAATTTTTCAATCAAATTATCCAATTTTTTCTCTATAATATCATTAGCTAACTTACTTGAAGTTAGTATTTTTACAGATATTCCTGCATTGTTAATTAGCGAATTCACTACTATTTTCTTATCCCAATAATCAAAATTAGAGTTTTTAAGAGTTGTTACGCCTGTATCTAATTCTGAAGAAATTTTACTCATATCTTCAGAAGTTAAATCATTGAATAAAAATGCTCCATTTAAATTAGATTCTATTAATTTACCATAGAAATCTCCATATCCACCTATTTTATTCTTATTAAAATTTTGTTGTTCTTCCAGTGGTGAAGTAATCTTATAACTAACATAACTTGAATAGTTCGTGGTATCTTTTATTATTGTTTTACTATTTAGTGCCTTATATGTATATGGCACTGCGATTATACAAAATATTAATACTAAAGCTACTATATTAACTAGCCTTTTTTTATAAATATTAGCAACTAAATCTGCTACTGAATAATTTTCAAACATTACTGTCCTCCTGTATCATTTACTACATATTTTATATTGTTCTTTAGCAATCCTGCACTTACAAAAATTACAATTATTATTCCCCAAAATTGCAACGTAAAAAGACTAAAAAAGCTTTCGGAAAAACTACTTCTTGGCATGAAAAATAGATTATTTAAAACTAATAAAGTCATCCCAAATAACAATATTTTCCCTGAATATGCAATTCTCATCATTAATATAAATAGTATTCCTAGCAAAATGCTAAATAAAAATACGCCTGCTAAGCCATAGTCCGTATATATTTCCATAATATAGCTACTACCAATACCATGACCTTCTAAATATTCTTCCTTCATAACTATATATGAAATATTGTGAGGATATCTATCACTTTGAAGCGCTAATTCCATACTATTATTGGTTGCCGTAAATGGTCTCCCACCAAATAATATAGCCAAGTTCCCTTTAGAAAAATACTCTATTATTGGACTAAAAGTATAATTTCTAAATTCTTTTATCGGTAAGTTGCTTTCATATAAATAACCTCTTGTTAAGACACCAAAACTTGTCCCTTGTTTATAAATAAAATCTAGTAGGATATCAAAAACTCCAGTTTTATTTATTTCTGCATCATCTCGTACATAGTTCAAAAGTCCCATAGCTACCATCATTAGTGGCGCCCCTATGTACAATACTAATTTTTCTTTTAATCCTATCCATTTATCTTTTTCTTCTTGATTTCTTATAAAATAATACAAAAATGCAAATATAACACTTAATACAAATGGATTCCTTGTTCCAACTAAAAGATTTATTACATTCGCAAAAACAAACGCCCCTAATACTAAAGCAGAATAGAATTTTTTGGGTTTTGTAGCTAAATATATACACATAGCATAAACTACAAATGTTGATAATATGTATGTAAAGTAAGGAAGTTCGCTTTTAAAATTGGCGTAATACTCATAGTAACTAAAGTTCATTCTATAAATCAGTCTTTCAATTAATCTTATTAAATAAAAGGGATATGAAACGATAAATACAGATAATGATGTTTTCCTTATATAAGATACCCAATTCTTTCTTTCTTCATTTTTATTATAATTATTGATTACCCGCTCTTTTTTAGATACTAAAAATCCACCTATAGTAAGTCCTACTAATGATATAATAACTGATATAAATGCAAATCTATATGCATCAACTTGATATGTATTTAATACTCCATTTTTAAGATAATCTATCGTCGGTCTTGAGACCAAAAAGATAAAAATAGTAATATAGAATAACAGGTGTATTATATAATATCGTAAATTATTGAATGTATATAGGATACTACTAACCAAAACTAATAACACTGTAAATAATAATACTTGTATACTATTGGTATATATGTATATTATTCCCATTAAAATCGCTGTTAAACAACTTAGAATTGTTAATAAGAAGTATATCCTTTTTCCATCGATCAAATACGTTACCTCCTTTAATCATGTACTTTTTTACTATTTTTAATGTTTTTAAATAACAACATTCTATATAACTTAATATTTATTAATAAAGTTATGGCTGCTATTCTTCTTCCAGTTCTAAATATATTGTTCCTAAAGATTTTAAATGCATTTTTCTTTAAAAACCCTACTATTTCATCATAATCTTCTATTTTTTTGTAATCATCTTGAAGTAGCATTTTATCTAAAATTACAAAATATGAATATGATAATCTAAAAAAAGCTTCTTCTTTAGTAGATAAGGCATTATTCAGTGCATAATCATAGAACTTAGTATATATATCAATGCAAGATAAATCTCTTTTTTTATAACACCCTTCTGTTAAACTTCCCTCTCTATGATAATAATTGTACAATGGTTTTGTGTTTACTACATATCTTTTTGCTAATTTTATTAACTCATAATGATAATATGCATCCTCATAGATTCGTCCTACAGGAAATTTAATAGTTTTCGCTATCGAAGCTTTTATCAACTTATTCCATATTCCTCCCGGTACCCGTTCTCCTTTCAAATACTCCCTTAAAAATTCCTCATTATTCAAAATTAAATATTCATTTATATTCCTAGCTTGAGGAGTGTGGTTGTTTTCATAGACGTTCATGACCCCGCAAACAGAAACATCTGCATTCTCTTTTTTAATTTGAGAATACAACTCGCTTAACATTTCCTCGTTAATATAATCATCTGAATCAATAAATATCACATATTCTCCTGTTGCATTATCAATCCCTATATTTCTTGCTTCAGATACTCCTCCATTTGTTTTATGAATAACTTTAATTCTGTCATCTTTTTTAGCAAGTTCATCACATAATTTTCCGCTATTATCTGTAGAACCATCATCTACTAAAATAATTTCAAGGTTTTTGTATGTTTGGTTTATTATAGACTCTACACATCTTTCTAAGTATTGCTCTACATTATATACTGGAACAATGACACTAATTTTTTCGCCCATAATATTCTCCTTTATACTTAATATAGCTATTCTCCATATCTGTAATCACTGCATCATGATGAGGAACCTGTTTTTCTATTGGAGGTGGCGTCATATAATCTCCAAAAGCTGTTTTCAAATATATATCATAACCGACTGGAATCGGCATCTTTGTATTTTCAAAATCTATAAAAATACTATCTTCAAATGCCTCTATTGGATATTTTTTCTTCATATATCCCGGTCCAGTACAAAGCTCAGTTATTCCATCGCTCTCTTCAAGTGTGTATTTAGTCATTTCTTTTTCAGCTTTTTTCCAAATTTTGTAACGGAGTTTCTTCGGCGTGAATCCCAATAATATTGTACTACCCCACTTCATAACTTTTCCGTGTTTTTCTGGAATAGTTTGTGCACAAAACAATGAATAAATCAACGCCCAACGAACTTGTTTTTTTCTGTTTTTATCGTCTTTTGGATAATAGTCTAATGGAATAACATCAAGAGCTAGCCCATGAGGTATTTCTAGATCTTGCTGATAGGGCTTAATACATGTTGTTTCCTTATCGCGTATCGTAATGAATAAGTTTCTATCAACAAAATCCTCAGAACTTTTTGATAAGAAATATTGTTCTTTTGCGTGTTTTCTCCATAATTCTGGAAGTCTTTCATAATCTCTTCTTGGCATAAAGAAATCTAAATCATCATCCCATGGTATAAAACCTTTATTACGAAGCCCCCCTATGGCTCCACCACCACATAAATAGCACAGCAGGTTATGTTCTCTACAAAATTCAACAAAATATTCAGCCATCTCTAGACTTTTATTTTGAATCTCTTTTAAACTACTCACCTACTACCTCCGCTATTACTTCTTTAAAGTTTTCTACAATAACATCTACATCCTCATCACTAAGACGTGTATGCAATGGTAATGTCACTTCATTAACATAATATGAATAAGCATTTGGATAATCATTCATATCAAAACCTAAATTTTTATACGCTGTAAGAAGTGGTAATGGTTTATAGTGAACATTACAACTAATTCCACGTTCTGCCATTTTCGTAATGATTTCCCCACGTTGTTCAAATGTTGCACCTTCTACATGTGTAATATATAAATGGTTTGAACTTTTGTGGTCTTTTGTATTATGAATCAACGGAATTACTTTGCTTCCTTTGAAACCTTCATTATATTGTTCAACAAGTTCTAAACGACGTTCTAATAATTTAGGATAGCGATCTAGTTGAATTAAGCCGATAGATGCCATAATATCCGTCATATTGCATTTATATCCAGGAATAATAATATCATATTCCCAAGAACCAGCTTTTGTTTTCGCCAATGCATCTTTTGTTTGACCATGAAGCGAGAAAATTTGGAATTCTCTATATAATTCTTCATTATCAAGGTTTGGGTTTTCACGCCAAGTAACGCTTCCACCTTCTGCTGTTGTGAAGTTTTTTACCGCATGAAATGAGAATGTTGTAAAGTCGGCAACTGCACCAACTTTTACTCCTTTATACTCACTGCCTAAGGCATGCGCCCCATCAGCAATAACAGCAACACGCCCAAGTTTTTCTTGATAAATACTGTTCGCTTCAAATAACTCTTTTTTACTTTCTACTACTTCGAAAATTTTATCATAATCACATGGAATACCCGCAAGATCCACCGGAATAACTGCTTTTGTTCTTGGTGTTATTGCATCAGCAAGTTTAGAATAATCCAGCTCTGCACTATCAGTTTGAATATCAACCATAACAGCTTTTGCCCCTACATGATAAATAACACTACAAGATGCTGTATAAGTTAGAGCTGGAACTATTACCTCGTCTCCTTTTCCTATACCCAGCACACGTAAAACAAGTTCTAACGCTGCAGTCGCTGAATTTAAACATACTGTTCTAGGTGTTGTTGTATATTCTGATAGTCTTTTTTCTAATTCTTTTGTTTTAGGCCCTGTTGTTATCCATCCAGATTTTAAAGTATCCACTACTTCATTTATTTCTTCTTCTGTAATATCTGGTGGTGAAAAAGGAATATTGTATTTTTTCATTTTGACTCCTAACCTTTTATTATTTATTAACCTTCCTTTTTATGTTATCTCTTTATTATACTCTAATTTTGAAAAAAATTCAGCTATCACGTCAAAAAAAACACAAGAGAATAGCGTGAAGCTTTCTCTTGTACCTCTATGTTTGGATTGTTAAAGTTAATTTTCATATAGTAGCTACAACGTGAAATTAATCTTATTCTACTACTTTATGACCGCTAACGCTGTTAGTATCATTATTTTTATATCATTTACTATACTAAAGTTCTTGATGTAGTCTAAATTGTATTTCATCTTATCTGGCAGAACTTCTTCAATATAAATATCATCGATAGAACGTCCTGTCCCTTTGAACTTTTCAATTACTTCATCCTCATCTTTGTATTCAATACTCGCAGGAGACGTTATTCCTGCTGGGAGAAGTAATGTTGCGTTCATTTCATCAGTATAACGATTAACATATTTTGCAACTTCTGGACGAACACCGACGAAGCTCATATCTCCAAGAAGCACATTAAAAAGCTGTGGCAGTTCATCAAGACGAACCTTACGAAGTTTATCCCCAGCACGACTTATACGTGGATCGTTATGTTCAGTCACGGCTGCACCAAGTTTGTCTGCATCTTTAACCATTGTTCTAAATTTAAAAATCCTAAATGGACGCCCATAAGTAGTAATACGCTCTTGCCTATAAAACACTGGCCCCTCACTGTCCAACTTTATCCAAATAGCAATAGCCAAAATTATAGGACTTAATGGAATAAGTAATATCAAAGCTAATACTTTATCTAAAAACAACTTTAGAAACAACGATATTTTTCTCTTTTCTATTTCTTCTCTATATTTTTTTACTATCTCTGTTTCAAATCTTTTATCTATATTCATCTTTCACCTTACTTTTATTCAAAACTGAAAATCTCTTTGAATAAGTTTATTTTTCCTTAACAATTATAGCACACTTGTTAAAATAAAAAAAGATAGAGCAAGAACTCCACCGCATTTAGCGATGGAGTTCTCATTCTTCTACCCATTATAACAATTTATTATATTAAACAACTCATCGCGAATTTCTTCGTTAGTTGCATGTCCTAGCATCGCTTGTAGTTTGTCTAGCTTAACATTTAGTTCGTCTACATCGATGTCTAAGGTTGTATTTTTATAAATCATTTTGTTATCTGTTTTCTCACTATTTTCGTAATCTAATGATAATTCTTCGTACATTTTTTCTCCTGGACGAAGCCCGATTTCTTCAATAGCTATATCTTTATATGGTTCTAAACCTGAAAGTTTGATTAGGTTTGTTGCCAGATCTATAATTTTTACCGGCTCTCCCATGTCTAGAAGGAAAATTTCTCCCTCACTCGCATAATAACCAGCTTGTAAAACTAACTGCGCCGCTTCTGGTATAGTCATAAAGTAACGAATAATATTACGGTGTGTTATTGTTATTGGGCCACCTTTTCTTATTTGTTCTTTAAAGATTGGAATAACAGAACCATTAGATCCTAACACATTACCAAAACGGACGGCTGCAAATTTTGTTTTATATTTATTACCTTTTGACTGTAAGATAATCTCTGTTAAACGTTTTGACGCGCCCATTGCATTTGCTGGATTTACCGCTTTGTCAGTCGAAATCATAATAAATCGTTCAACATCTTTTTCTATTGCTACATCCATAACATTTTTTGTCCCAAAAACATTATTTTTAATAGCTTCTTGCGGGCGACGTTCCATTAAAGGTACATGTTTATGAGCTGCCGCATGGAAAACTACCTCTGGTTTATATTTATCAAACACTTCTCTTAGAGCCTCTTTTTCACGAATGCTGACAATTTCTGAGATATAATTTACACCTTCATATTCTTTCGAATGACTTCTTTCAAAATCAAGATCACGCTCTAACATATAAAGAGCATTTTCATTTACATCTACTAAAATTAAATTACTCGGTTTAAATTTGAAAATCTCACGAACAATTTGGCTACCAATTGAACCACCAGCACCTGTGACAAGAACGCTTTTCCCGCGTAAATAACTGCGAATTTCTCCTTGGGAAAGCTTAACTTCCCCACGTCCTAATAGGTCCTCTATTGAGACATCTTTAAGGTGTTTTGAAATACTTTCTCCATCTTCAACTGTTACCCCAGAGCCCATAACTTTTATACTAATATTTGCTTCTTTTAAAATATTTAATATTCTATTTTTATTGTATGCGTCTATAGATGGTATAGCTAAAAACACTTGTTCAACTTCATACTTTGGAATAAGTTTTAACAATTCATAAGTTGTTCCTACAACAGTTACACCACTTATTACAGAATTTTTTCTTCTGTCATCAATAAGCCCTACAACATTGGCACGGAAAACATTATTTTTAGATAATTCTTTTAACAGTATATATCCAGCATCTCCCGCTCCAATAATAAAGGTGTTTTTATATGTGGCTTTTCCTGTACGTCCTACTTCTCGCTCACGTAACGCACGGTAAAGCATTCTAATAAACATAATCCCGGCAATAATTAATAATGGTGAGAAAATAGCAAATCTTATATTAGAAAATGTATCAGGCAGCATATATTGATATAGTATGCTTGTAATTAAGTCTGCAACAAATACCGAAACGCAGATATTAACAATTTCATTAACTCCTAAATACGACCATAAAGATTTATTTATCCCAAATAATTTAAAACTAATAGCGTATATAATTAAGGAAATAATTAAAAACCCACCTATTTCTATATAGTGCGTGGTTAACATTGCGAAAGGATCCGAAGCCTTACCTAAAAATATTGACGCAATAATTCCCAACGCTACTATTTTCAAATCTAGTAACATTATCAATTTAAAGCGGTGCTTTATATATATTTTTGATGAAAACAATTTATCCATACTAATCTCCTATAATTTTATTAGAATTCTGTTTTTTCTCAACCTAAAATCGAACTCCAGTTAGACTTCATTTTGACAATAACATCCTTCTAAAACTATACTTCTTAAAATTAGGAGCTAAAGTAAATAACATTAGCTCCCCCTTTTCCTAAAACATTTTGTATCCAAAATAACCAGCGGCAGCAACTATAATAATCAAAACTACTATACTTACCTTCCTCGTCTCTTTTATAACAATTATTTCTACAATTTTTTGAATTACAAGTATACTGATTGCCACAGCTATAGCTACTAGTTTTGTCTTTTGATTTTCGATAAACATCGTTCCTATTATTATAGCTAAACTCAATACCGTTATCAGCATATTCACCGCTAAAAACATCATTTTTTTATCTGACATGCTTATTTTTTCCTTACTTTTATAGTTACTTTTACTATTGGTGTGTCAGTTGCTACTCGAAGATCTTCTTTTGAATAAATTTTCAAGTTACTACGTTCTTCTGTCTCTTCCTTAACATCACTCAAGTCGACATCAACTAGCATTTTTGTTATTCTATCCAATGTTTCTTGACTTTCTGTTCGAATAGTAACCTTACTTACATCTGCTGTTACACTAACTAGTTCATACCCAGATGGTAGTTTCCCAATAGTATTAACTTCCAACGGAACTTCTTTTTCTAAACTTTTTAGCTCAATCGACATTACCGTTGAACCAGGTTCTATCTGAATATCTTCTATTTTGTTATAATTACTGTCATAAGCAACTAATTTTGCTTCTTCTTTAGTATTTTTGCTTAGTTTCGTACGAGTTGCACTTTCTGCACGAACTTCATGTATTCTATTAATACTATCAATATCCCCAGAAATTTTTACAGTTTCGTTATTAACGCTAAGTTTTTCTATTTCATACCCTATTAGTAATCTCTCTTTTTTCACAGTAGGTGTTACCTTAAACTCACGCGTTACTTTTTCTCTAATAGAAATCGTAATTGTCCCCGGCTCAACTGTGCCTTCAAGCCCACTTTCTAAACCTTCTATTTCTAGTTTTACCTTCTGGTCATCACCTATTTGAGCATTTTTAAGATTTAACTTAACTTTGAAACGACGAGCTACACTTTCTTTTTGAACTTTCGCCAATGAACCAGATAATTTTACTGAAACAGTATTTGGTATTCCAACTACGTATAATTTATCTTTATCATACTCCGCTTCAAGAGGAACCTCAGTTACCCACGCAGTAGATTTATTATCACTATTTCCTAATACAGAAAAGTTCTTGAAATTTTCGTTTACCGATATAAACAGTAGTATTGCTATTAAAAATGATATTAACTTTAATTGATTATTCTCTTTTAATCTCATAATATCACCTCTTATTTAATAATCTTTTCATTTTGTTGTTGCCAATTTTCTTCTAAATACTTCATCAATTTTTCATCGGTAAAATCTGTCGTTAATTTACCATTTTGGCATACACTTATTTTTCCTGTTTCTTCTGAAACAGCAATAACAATTGCATCTGTAAGTTCTGATAGTCCTAATGCTGCGCGGTGACGCGTCCCATAACTACTAGCTATACTTCTATTATCTGATAATGGTAATACGCAACTTGCAGCTCTAATTTTATCTTTATTAATAATCATCGCACCATCATGAAGTGGTGTATTTGGAATAAAAATATTAATAATAAGCTCATGTGTTACTTCTGCATTAATCTCTATTCCACTTTCCACATATTCATCAAGACCTGTATTATTTTCTAATACAATAAGAGCACCTATACGACGTCTTGCCATATGTCTCGATGAAGTAGCGACAGCCTTTATGATATGATCTTTTTGTCCTTTTTGAACATCTTTATAATTAAAATTGAGAATATTAGTCCACTGAACCCTACCTATATACTCTAAGGCGCGTCTCAATTCTGGTTGGAATATAATCATAATTCCCAACACTCCCCAAGTAACCACTTGATCGAATATATAAGTCATCGTTGTAAAGCCAATAAAGTTGAAAAATATTTTCAATCCGATAATGATTAAAATACCTTTAACTAATTGCATACCACGAGTACCTTTTAACAATGTTAATAACTTATATACTAAAAACCATACTAAAAGTATATCTAGCAGGTGAATAACTAATGTTAATGTACTTATGCCTGATAGGTAATCAGCTATCATAATAATCTCCTTTCTTAAGTAAGCAATATATCCTTATTTAAATACTTACTTTTTTATTTTTATAGTTATGATGTAAAATAAATGATAAAGATTAAAATCATCTTTCTAACTATACACATACTACATAACTACCCACATTTTATTATAACATAAAATATGGGGATTGTAAGATGTTTTTGAAAATAAAAAGAAGATATTTTAAAGTTTTTTCAAATATCTTCTCTTACTTAATCAACTGAATATTCTCGTATATAAAATTTCTAAATTTATTCTATATTGAAATAATCCTAATCTTTTAGACTTATATAAGAATTTATATCGTAATCTTGTGAATCTAACTCATTTTCTCTCCCTAAAATAATATTCGCAACACTATATCCAATAATAGGTCCAGTCGTTAATCCTGACGAACCTAATCCACTTACTGCAAAAACATTTTTTAGCGTTGGCACCTTTCCATAAAATGGTGAATAGTCAGACGTATACGCTCTAATACCTACTCGTTCATTAATAATTTGTGCATCAGCTAATTCTTTTAAAAACTGTTGAGCTTCATTTCCAAACACATCTAACTTTGTTCTATCTATTCCCAAGTCAAATCCCATATCATTTTCATGAGTTGCCCCAACACTAACTACACCATTTTCAGAAGGAATTATATCTAGTTCTCCTTCTGGCATAATTACTGGATAAGCACCTGTATTATTATCTTTTATTTTATAATCACGTAGTTGTCCTTTTTGAGGACGAACGTCAACTTCAAAACCAAGTGGCTCTAAGACATCTTTTAACCACGCACCTGTCGCAAGAACTACAATATCAAACTCCTTGTTATCTATTAAATACTTATCGCTAGCTAATCCTAAAGTCACCTTTTTATTAAAGACTTGCGCCCTTGATGCTTCAAGCAAAGTTTTCACAAAACGCTCCCCTTCTACACGACCGCCACCGCTAGCATAAAGTACATCCCCATTGTTATCAAAGCTTGGAATTACTTTTTGAACATCTTCTTTAGACAGTAATTTTAGCTCGCCTATCATCGGTGATAATTCCATACGACTTTCGGCTAATTCTTTTAATTCTGGTAATTTTGCTTCATCTTTTTTTAATAAATATACGCCACATTGTGAGTAAAAATTCGTATTGATTCCTTCAGCTTCTAAATCTTGAACAAGTTTCAAGTAAAAATCTGCGCCTAAACGCGCCATCTTATACCACAGTTTATTACGACGTTTCGAAAACCATGGACTTATTATACCTGCTGAGGCCTTCGTTGCTTGCCCTACACCGTAATCAAAAACTGTCAACTCTATATCGTTATCTTTTGATAAATAGTATGCGCATGTTGCACCAACTATCCCTCCACCTATTATCGCTACTTTCATAGTTTACCTCACTTGCTAGTTTTTAATTTTTTTCAAAAATTCTACTATAAAAATTATACATCAAAAAAAAATGCTAGTAAACTTTTTGTACAATAAAACTAGCTTGTAAGGTTCTCTTTGTGTATCACTTTTATATATCCTTACTCCTTTGTTCCTCTCTTCTGATAACAAAGATAATACTATCTTTTTTAGAAGTTGCACTCACCCTCCCACGCTGTATATATTCTCTTGATTGTAACTATTTTAACATACTTAGTATATCTGTATTAAAAACTTTAAATTTCCTAAATATATTTTATATCTACATTATCTATTTTCACATCTTCAGGTAGTATTCTTTCTCTTCTTTCTAACTCTTTAAACTTAACTTCCGGACTAAGTCCTATCTCATCTGTAGAATTGTTTAATTGTTCTTTTCTCGATAAGTAAATCACTGTTTTATATCTATCTTCTTTATTTATTTTAAAAGTCAATCTATAATAACCTGGCTCGATAGTTTTTTTAAATTCTAAAAATTCTATTGACTTTATATCATAATTTTGAACTAGTCTTTTCACTAAATTTTTTTGTTGTTCTCTTGTGATTTCTTCTTTTCCACAACGTGAAATAGATACCGCTATAACTCCTACAACTAGCAAACTAATTACTATTTTTATTATTTTCTTCATTTTCTACCATCCTTTGTTTTTATATCATATTTTTGAATAAAAAATAGCGTGTTTATATTCTATTCTCGCTTAAAATCTTATTGTAAATACGCTCATTCCCTTGACTACGTTACAGTTTCTTATGATAAATACTTATACTCATGATCTCTAATCATATACTATCCTTCCCAATATTTTACCTCTACATTACTATTGCTTTTTTCTTATCTTTCTTTCAATTTGTTTACCCCTACTTTCCTCTATGTAATGTACCATACCTATATCCCTATTTTTACCAATATCATCAACTCAATACTTGACATATATGTTATCACTTATAGTTATATTTGTAGTCCAAGATTGTGTTAAAAATTTTGTTCAAAACTTGTAAATCCTACCTTTTTTATGTCTTCAAAATTCTCAATAGTATACTCTGCCATTCTTTCTTACTCTTGTCTTATTAGTCTTTTCTCTTCTTGATGGCTTTTAAACCAATGCATAGCACCTAACATCATAAACAATATTATCGCTGTAGTTAATGAGATTTTTATGGCTTTTTTTATTATTTCTTTTCCTCTTTTTTTATAATTATATCATATTTTTGAAATGGACACCGACTTAATCTATACAAACAATCTACTAACTTAAAAAAAGAGATAATTAGCTTTATTTTATATTTAATTATCTTTACCTATCTATATTTATGTATTATAATAAGTATTACTAAGTTGCGCGAGAGCAACTATTAATATAACTTAAAAAATATATGGGAGGTAATCTATGGCTGAAATAAAATTAGTACCACGTAGTGAAGTAGATAAAAAATACACTTGGGATATGACTCTACTTTATAAAACTGATGAAGACTACAAAAAGACTTTAGAAAAAACAAAAAAAGAAATAATTGAATTTAAAGACAAATATGAAGGAAAGTTAGCTGATTATACTACTTTAAACGAAGCTATCCTAAAATACGAAGCGATAGAAGAAGAGTGTTATAAACTTTCTCACTATGCTGAGCTACCTATGGCTGTTGATCGTTTTAACGACAATGTAGTAGCTAACGCTACTATCTATGAAGAACTTTCTTCTCTTTTAGCTAGTAAATTGAGTTTTTTCTTCACAGAATTAATATCTCTAGAGGAATCCTTTATAAATTCTTTTGTTATCAACTATCGTCCAGACTTGAAATATTATTTCGAAAAGATTATTAATATGAAAAAACATGTATTACCAAAAGAAGTTGAAGAAATAATCGCTAGCTATGAAAGTCTACCTAACTTCTATCGCTTATATGAAGTAACTAAACATGAAGATATGCAATTCGATAGTTTTGAAGCAAATGGCAAGACTTACGAAAATAGCTTTGTTTTGTATGAAAATCTACACGAAATGGACAATGACACAAACGTTCGCCGTGCAGCTGCAAAAAGTTTTTATAAAACTTTAAATGCATATAAAAATACTTCGGCAAATGAGTATATTTCTCATATTAAAAGAGAAAAAATGCTTGCAACTGCTCGTGGTTATGACAGTGTTATTAATTATCTATTAGACAAGCAAGATGATAGCCGCGAATTATACGACCGTCAAATCCAAACACTTATGACAGATCTTGCACCACATATCCGTCGTTATATCAAACTATTAGCACGCGAGCATAAAATTGAAGATATGCAATTTGCCGACTGCAAAATTAATCTAGATCCTGATTTCGAGATTGATATGACTATTGAAGAATCACGAGAGTACTTGAAAAAAGCACTGGGTGTTCTTGGGGAAGATTATGTTAAAATGATTGATGAAAGCTATGATAAACGTTGGACGGATTTTCCACAAAACATTGGTAAAAGTACAGGTGGTTTCTGCGCTACTGTTCCAAATGTAGCTGGTTTTATCCTTCTTTCTTGGACTGGGAAAATGAACGAGGTGTTTGTCCTTGCTCATGAACTTGGACACGCTTATCACTTTATGAGTACAGGTAAACACCAAACTATACTAAATAACGATTGCTCACTTTACTTCGTAGAAGCACCGTCTACTTGTAACGAGGTTATCGTTTCTAATTATCTACTACAAACTAATAAAGACGCACGCTTTAAACGTTGGGTAATTAGTAATATGATTAGCAGAACTTACTTCCACAATATGGTAACTCACTATCTTGAAGCTGTTTATCAAGACCGTGTTTATAAAAAAGTTGATAATAATGAAATGTTAACTGCAGAAGTCTTATCTACTATAAAACGTGAAGTTATGGAAGAATTTTTCGGAGATAGTCTTGTAATTAACGAGGGAGCAGAACTTACTTGGATGCGTCAACCTCACTACTACATGGGACTTTATCCATATACTTACTCTGCAGGACTAACTATCGGAACAGCAGTTGCTAATAAAATTGACAAAAATCCAAGTTATGCCGATACTTGGCTAAATGTTCTTTCTAAAGGAAGTAGTATGTCAGCACTAGATCTTTCTAAACTTGCTGGTTGTGATGTGAGTACCACTGAACCACTTAAAGAAGCAATTTCATATGTTGGATACTTAGTAGATCAACTTTATGAATTAACAGATGAGCTGAAAAAATAAGACATAAAAAGAATCTTAATGACTTCTAATCATTAAGATTCTTTTAACTTTTATGAATTTTATACTTTATTGTTAGACTTTAACCCTACATTTCTTTTAACTTTTCAAAGCAAGCTTTTTCGCATTCAATTACTGCTGAACGGAAATTTTTTTCTTCAAGAATTCGGACAGCTTCAATTGTACTACCTGATGGTGAGCAAACATTATCCTTTAGTTTTCCTGGATGTTCTCCTGTTTCTAGTACCATTTTTGCAGCCCCGATTACTGTATGTGCCGCTAAGCGATAAGCAGTTTCACGACGTAACCCGTTTAACACTGCACCATCAGCTAATGCTTCAATAAATAAATAACCATAAGCAGGGCCTGACCCACTAAGTGCAGTCAATCCAGCCATATCTTTTTCCGCTATCACCTCTGATAATCCAAGACTGCTAAATAAACTTAAAACGTACTCTACTTCTGTTGATTCTATATTATGTCCTACACTAACACCAACAACCCCCGCACCTACTTCAACGGGCGTATTCGGCATAATGCGGACTACTTTTGCACTTGGTACAATACTTTCTATATCTTTTATTTCTACTGCTGCCGCTATCGAAATAACTATTTTTCCTTCTAGTTCTACTTTGATTTCTTCTAGTACACTTGCTACTAAATATGGTTTTACACCTAAAAATACAACATCACATTCTTTTGCCAAATCTTTTGAGCTATTGGCCGCTTGGGCTCCGTTACGTTCAGCTACTTTTTCTGTACTGTCGTTTGAAGAATTTCTAACGAAAATATTTTCTTTCGCTACTTTTTGACTAGAAATTACTCCTTTCAGAACTGCTTCCCCCATATTACCAACACCGATAAAACCTAGTTTTTTCATATTGGCCTCCTATTATATTTTTTGTTTTTTGAGAATATACAAACTACTCTCCATTCACTATCTATTATATCATATTTAACCGTTCTAATTCTCTCTTCTTAATAAATTTTATTAGTACTACATCTTATGTTATACTTAAATGTGTATTGAAATTTTTGCAAATAAGGAGTTATTATGGACAACAGTTGGAAAGAAATATTTAAAGATTATCCTAAGCGTAATGAATTGGGAATAACAGTTGATAATATAAATAAAAAAAGACAAACGGCGACTATCTATCCACCAAAAGAATTAGTTTTCAAGGTCTTTGATCTGCCATTACAAGATATAAAAGTAGTTATATTGGGACAAGATCCATATCATAATCCCGGTCAAGCTTGTGGATTAAGCTTTTCTGTTAATGATGGCGTTCCTTTACCTAAGAGTTTAATAAATATTTATAAAGAACTTTATGATGACCTTGGCATTACTCCTGCAAAAACAGGAAATTTAGAAAAATGGTTTAAACAAGGTATTTTCCTATTGAACTCTGTTTTAACCGTTGAAGAATATTCACCAGCAAGCCATAGCAATGTTGGCTGGCAAGATTTTACAGACTATATAATAGAAACTATTTCACAAAAAAATAACAACGTTGTATTTGTCCTATGGGGGAGTTATGCTAGAAGTAAAAAAACTCTAATAGATAGCTCTCGCCATAAAATAATAGAATCGCCACACCCAAGTCCGCTATCTGCCTATCGCGGTTTCTTCGGCAGCAAGGTATTTTCACGTATAAATTCATATTTAGAAGAAGTCGGCAAAAAACCTATTGACTTTAATTTGGAAAATTAGTTATATCCCACAATTTAGGGTTTATAATCTATTCTCTTAAAAATTTTTAATAAAAATAAATTTTAATAGAAAATTTAAAAATAATTTTAAGTATATTTTAAGTAAAAGAGATATAATTGTGACTTAGACAAAAATAATTAATTTTTCATTCTTAACGACACTTGTCGTTTCTCCCTTTTAAGTTTGAAAATATTTTTGTTTAAACCAATATTTCAGTTAATTCTTTATGATATTAACAGATAATAAAACTTTTTAATTTTTTTCATAATGTGGCTTGTCGCTCCCTAGGCAAGCCATTCTCCCTTTAAGAGTAGCGATACTCTTTTGTTATTTGTATATAAGATTAGATATTAATAAGCAAGAAATTGCTTCGAACTTAATTTAGTTCATAAAAAAGCTAAGTATCCCCTATACTTAGCTTTTTTATTTTGCCTATAATTAAATAAGAAGCACCTTAAATTCTTGATCATCCATATCAATTTTTTAAGGCGCTCTTTTTTATTGTTTAGTATATTACAAATTTTTCTATATAATACATAGTTTTATGTTGACCACTTGCATATTGTTTATTATTTAATCGTAGTGTAATTACACCTGTTGGTCGATTAGTAGCTATAGTAACAAATGGTATTATTATTCTATCTCCTTGAACTTCCCAACGTTCTACTGGAGCAAAGATTGAATCGGTAGCTCCGCCTATTCCAGCGATGTAACGTAATGCAAAGGCATTATCTTTTTTGAAATATACTATAGTATTATTATCTTTTACTAATTTTTCTAATTCTTCTTGAGTATATTCTACTTTACTTTTATCCAGCTCCATAAAAGTAATTCCTCTTTCTGCATCCAATTTTGCAAATACATCTTTAAGATTATAAGTACCTTCATTATATGTGTTAATTAAGTCTAATACATAAGTAGCTGGTGCAAAAACAATTTGATTATCTGTTCCGTTATCTATAACACTATAACGAATTGCATTAGCCGCTGTAGAACCTTTAAAGTTAAGCAAGCTATAATTCATAAGTTCTAGTATTTTCCCAGCTTCATTAAAGTTATGATTGTATTTATTAGTATTATTTCTATTAGTTGGTACTATTGTTTGATTTTCATTTTTATTGACGACATTGTTATCTTTATTTTCTTGTTGATTTTGTTGATCAACATTAGCATCATCTTTTAACATATTCGTTGTTACATCTTGTGTTTTTTCTGTATCATTAGTAATCTTTTGTGCTACTTTATCTGTACATCCTGTTAAAACTCCTATTCCTAAAACAAAAACCGCTGCAATTTTTAAAATTTTGTTCATTTTCTCCACCTTCTTTCTGTTTTAATATTATTTACTTTTATTTCTTCTCTTCTTTAATTATATTATACTACCAAAAATTACAAAAAGCAACGATTTATTACAAAAATATTACATTTATATTACAAAATAATTTTATTTTTGTTTCAGTATTCTTCACTATAGCTTTTTATCTCATTTTTATGAATTTATTTCTTGTTATTTTTTCTCTATCTTCTTAAAAAACTCTTTTCAATAGTTCGCACGTAAAATTTGAACTGATAGTTTTTTTATAGTAAAATATACTCGATTATATGGATAGGAGATTGATATATGAGTAGAGTCGCTATTGTTAGTGCTAAACGTACCGCTATCGGTAGTTTTGGCGGCAGTCTTAAAGATATTCCAGCTGCAACACTTGGAGCTGAAGTTGTAAAAAAATCATTAGAGGAAATAAATCTAACCCCTACCCTTGTTGACGAAGTAATCTTCGGCAATGTTCTTGGAGCTGGTCTTGGACAAAACATCGCTCGTCAAATCGCGATCTTTGCTGGTATTCCACAAGAAAAGAGTGCATTTGTCGTAAATAAGGTTTGCGGTTCTGGTCTAAAAAGCGTTGTTTTAGGCGCTCAATCTATTTTACTTGGTGACAATGATATCGTTGTTTGTGGCGGTGTAGAGAATATGAGCACTACCCCTTATTACACAAAAGATGCGCGTTTTGGTGCTAAACTAGGAAACTTCGAACTTGAAGATAGTATTATTCATGATGGTCTAACTGATGCTTTTGAAAATTATCATATGGGTATTACCGCTGAAAATATTGCTGAGCAGTTTTCTATTAGTCGTAAACAACAAGATGAATTTGCAGCACTTAGCCAGCAAAAAGCTAGCACTGCTATTGAAAAAGGAAAATTCTCAAATGAAATAGTTCCTATTACGATAAAAACACGTAAAGAAGAAAAAGTTTTTGATACAGATGAATTTGTTCGTTCTAGTACTAATCTAGAATCTCTAGCAAAACTACGCCCAGCGTTCAAAAAAGATGGAACTGTAACAGCTGGTAATGCTTCTGGTATTAATGATGGAGCGGCTTGCGTTATTTTAATGTCTGAAAAACGCGCTAGTGAGCTAGGTATTAATATTCTTGGATTTATCGATGGTTATGCTACCGCTGGATTAGATAATAAAGTTATGGGTCTTGGTCCAATACCCGCAACGAGAAAAGTTTTAGATAAACTAAATTTAACAACTGATGATATTGATTTATTCGAACTTAACGAAGCTTTTGCAGCGCAGTCGATAGCTGTTCTTAACGAACTTAACCTTGATACTTCTAAAGTTAATATCAATGGTGGTGCTATAGCTTTAGGTCATCCTATTGGGGCGAGCGGTTGTAGAATCCTTGTTTCTTTAGTACATGAACTAATCAATGAAAACAAAAATCGCGGACTATGCTCGCTTTGTATCGGAGGCGGTCAAGGTATTTCTGTGGTTATAAGCCGCCATTAAAACTATTATAAGTAATATATAACTAGATTTATTGTTTCCTTCTATCAATTAGAATAACTAAATCTAGTTTTTTTAAGTTTAATTTAAGCTTCTATACTAAAATCTTATTGTCAAGAAACTTTTTTAACTTTAAACAGTCTAACTGTGGACTATTTACGAAAAATTGTATACAATAGTAGTTGCGTAGATTTTATTTGAGCTCTTGAGGAGTTCACTCTGTTTTATAGAAATAATTAGATTAATAGTAATCGAAAGGTAAAAATAAAATGAAAATAGGAATTGATAAGATTGGGTTTGCAATGCCCGAGTACTATCTAGATATTCGTGACCTAGCAATAGCTCGTGGTATTGAACCTGATAAATTTACTAAAGGTTTACTTCAATTAGAAATGAGTATCCCGCCAGTAAGTCAAGATATCGTTACACTTGGCACTCAAGCTGCTTTTGAAATTTTAGATAATGATGATTTAGAAAAAATAGATATGATTATTGTTGGGACAGAATCTGGTATCGACCAAAGTAAAGCTTCTGCGGTGTTTATCCACGGTCTATTAGATATTCAGCCATTCGTGCGTACTATCGAAGTAAAAGAAGCTTGCTACGGTGCTACTGCAGCTCTTGATTTTGCAAAAAACCATGTCTTGAACAATCCTGATTCAAGGGTACTTGTAATTGCGAGCGATATCGCTAAATATGGAGTAAAATCTTCTGGAGAATCTACACAAGGAGCTGGTAGTTGTGCTATGCTAGTTACTAGCAACCCTCGTCTTCTAGAATTAAACAACGATAATATCTGTCTTACTCGTGATGTTATGGATTTTTGGCGTCCTAACTATTCTCAATATGCTTTTGTCGAAGGTAAATTTTCAACTGAGCAGTATCTTGGATGTTTAGAGACTGTTTGGGCTAAATACTTAGAAAGAACAAAACAACAGCTACAAGGCTTTAGTGCGGTATGTTTACATCTACCATATCCAAAACTTGGACTTAAAGGATTACAACTGTTATTAGAACAAGAAAATAATGAATCTACAAAAGAAAACTTATTAGCACGTTTTAACGAATCTATTCTTTATAGCCAACGTGTTGGTAATATTTATACAGGTTCATTATTCTTAGGGTTATTATCTCTTCTTGAAAACAACACTACTCTTAAAGCAGGGGATAAAATCGCTCTTTATAGTTATGGTAGTGGTGCTGTTGCCGAAGTATTTGGTATGACGCTAGTCGAAGGTTATGAAAACCAATTAAAAACTAATAGACTTGAACAGTTTAATAATAGAAAACAAATCTCTGTTGATGAATATGAAAAAATGTTCTTTAGAGATACTACCGTTGATGAAGATGGTAATCTAGATATTTCTGATATTCATGATGAAAGTCGTTTCATCCTAGAAAAAATCGAGAATCATAAACGAATCTATAAAAAACAAATTTAAAAACTTAGTTAATTTTACACTAACTTATAAACCTCACTAACACCACTATTTATAAAGCTATTAGTTAATTGTTAGTGAGGTTTTTTCAAAAATTACGGAAAGGGAGGCTCCTATAATGAATAATTGGAGTGGATTTTATAAAAAAACTCGCGATGAACGTTTAAATGTTATTAAAGAAGCTAATATTTTAGATAATGAGCATTTCGACTTGCTAAATAACAACAAAATATTAGATTTTGAAACAGCTAATAATATGGTAGAAAATGTTGTCGGGACGTTTTCTTTACCATTTAGCGTTGTTCCTAATTTTGTTGTTGATAAAAAAAGCTATCTAGTTCCTATGGTTACCGAAGAACCTTCTGTTGTTGCTGCATGCAGCAATGCTGGAAAAATAGTTGAACGCTGTGGAGGTTTTAGTACTACTATCCATGATAGAAAAATGATCGGACATATCGCACTCTATGACATTAACGATGTTGAGGCTACCTGCAATCTTATCTTAGACAATAAAGAACTTCTGCTTAAAACAGCAAACGAAGCTTATCCATCTATAGTTAAGCGTGGCGGTGGTGCTTGCGATTTAGAGGTTAAAGTTCTAACCGAGGATAATACTTCTTTTGTAGTTGCTTATTTAATAGTTGATACCCTAGAAGCAATGGGGGCAAATATGCTTAACACTATGCTTGAGGCAGTAAAAATATCACTTGAAAGTCTTACAGGTGGCGTTGCCCTTATGGCAATTTTATCTAACTACGCAACACGTTCTTTAGTTTCAAGTCGCTGTGAAATTCCATTTTCAAATCTTGGAGATAATGGAGAATACCTTGCAAAACGTATAGAACTAGCGAGCAAGTTTGCTCAAGCAGATACTTATCGCGCAGCAACACACAACAAAGGAATTTTCAACGGTATCGACAGTATTGTTATCGCCAGCGGTAACGATTGGCGTGCTATTGAAGCTAGTTGCCAAAGTTGGGCAGCACGCGATGGAAAATACAAAGGACTTTCTACTTGGACTTGCGACCTGGAAAAACAAGTTTTAATCGGGGAGTTGACATTACCTATGCCAGTAGCGAGTGTTGGTGGTTCTATTGGAATCAATCATAGCGTAAAAGTAGCACGCGCTATGTTAGGAAATCCTGATGCGAAAACTTTGGCAAGCATTATCGTTTCTGTTGGCCTTGCTCAAAACCTTGCTGCTTTACGTGCATTAGTTGGAGATGGTATTCAAAAAGGTCATATGAAACTACATGCAAAATCATTGGCTATTTTAGCAGGAGCTACTACAGATATTCTTGACGAAGTAGTTGAAAAATTACGCGCTGAAAAACATATGAATTTAGCTACTGCTAAAGAGATAGTAAGTACATATAAGAAATAAGAAAAAAATCGATGTATCTCAACTGATACATCGATTTTTAAAATTTTACCTTATGCAGCTCTCTTATACCCCGCTTTTTGTGCTGCTTCCTCTGAATTAAAGACTAATAAGTTTTTAGCTGCTACCTTATTGTAAGAAGGATGCTCTGGAGTATAGTACTGTCCGCTCTTTTTACTTGCACGAACTACTACTGCTTTTTTAGCCTTCTCCTGCTTTTGTTCTTGTGCTTTTTGCTCTTTCTTAATATCGTCCATAGTCGCCTTCATCTCTTTTTCTAGACTCTGTTGCGGCGCTGATGTCTGCATTTGATTTTGAGATTTACTTTCCTCAGAAGTATCTCGTTTTTCATCTGTCTGCTCTTCAGTTTTTTTCTCGCGTTCTTCCTTCTTCTCTTGGAACATTTTTATCATCTCTGCTTTTTTCGCATTACTGAAATGATTAGTCATCATCATAGTAAAAGACAGCACCAAAGCAACTCCTGCCCCTAAAATAACTTTTTTAATCCTTGTTTTTCGCTGAATAAGTTTGATAATAGGTGGGCATAATAATATAAAACTGAATATAAAGATGATTATTGCATATTCTGGTCCATGGGTAAACACCATACTAAGTGATATAAACATAAATATCACAAATATAAACCATAAAATCATTTGTCCATGCTCTTTTATAAATTTATTCACGACTTTTCTCCTTAAAAATTTCTCACTTTATATATTCTATCACTTTTTTCTAACTTATACAATTACTTTCAAATTGTTTCCTCAATTATAAAATTATTTTTTACAAGCAGTTTTGTTGTTAATTTTTAAATTTTTTCTTATAATTAACTTATATATTGATTAAAAAAATTAGGAGGCTTATTATTATGACATTTAAATTACCTGAATTACCTTATGCTTTTGATTACTTAGAGCCAGTTATCGACGCTAAAACAATGGAGATCCACCACGGAAAACACCACGCTGCTTATGTTAATAATTTAAACGCAGCTTTAGAAAAGCATCCAGAATTCGAAGCAAAATGTCTTTGCAAACTATTAAAAAATATTGATAGCGTTCCTACTGACATTCGTCAAGCAGTTATTAATAACGCTGGTGGCCACCACAACCACAAACTATTTTGGAAATCTCTAACTAAACCAGATTCTTCTGAATTCGGTGGATTAGTTAAAGAAAAAATCGATGCTGAGCTTGGTGGATACGAAGAATTCGTTAAAACTTTCTCTGCTGCAGCTACTACAAGATTTGGTAGTGGCTGGGCATGGTTAGCACTTGATAAAGAAGGTAAATTAGTTGTTACTTCAACAGCTAACCAAGATTCTCCTTACTTAACAGATCTTACTCCAATCCTTGGGCTAGACGTTTGGGAACATGCTTACTACCTAAACTATCAAAACCGTCGCCCAGACTACATTAAAGAGTTCTTCCGTGTAGTAAACTGGGACTTCGTAAACGAACGCCTAGCTAAACAGTTAAATAAATAATACAAGAAAAACAGTATAGACTTGAATTTAGTCTATACTGTTTTTTTATTTAAAATTTATTCAACATACTTCCCATCAGGTCCTACCCAGTAGCGACCTACCCATTCGTTTCTAGCATATTTACCATCAGATTTTAGATAATACCAAGCTCTATAGTAGTAATCTTTAATCCATTCATCATGCGCCATTTTACCATTATCTTTAAGATAGTAATCTTTATACCAAGCATTTCTCAAATATTTTCCATCATTACCTAAGCGATACCAGGCATTATAACTTTTATCGAAAATCCATTTATTGTACACACTTTTTCCATCAGATCCTAAATAATAGTCTCCTTTCCATGCGTTTTTATAGTATTTTCCAAAATAACCTAGGTAGTACCAACCATCGTAATTTTTGTCATAAATCCATCTACTTGTTACCATTTTACCATCTGTTCCAAGATAGTAACCATTTACCCATGTATTTTTTACATACTTTCCATCTGATCCTATGTAGTAATCTCCCCCAGCAGAGATCCATTCACTTTTTGCCATCTTTCCATCAGATTTAAGATAATAATCATTATACCACTGGTTTTTTAAAGGTTTACCTCCCATATAATAATACCAGTCACTACCTTTTTTATGCCAACCATTAGTAACTGCTTGTGCAAAATTATGGTTTTCCGACACACCTGCTGGTAGCAATATTCCTAAAGATAATACCGCTACAATAAGTTTTTTGAGAAATTTATTACTTTTCATTTTTTTCTCCTCCTTTGTCTTTTCTTAATTAAATATTAACATATTCTAAGTAGAAAATCAAACGCTCACATTCTGTTTTTTTTATTTTTTATTCGAGAAAAACTTTAACTAAATTTAAACTATTTCTTATATAATTTCTAAGATTTATTAATAGCGTGTAGTTGGCCTATTTTTTAAATTAACCAACTACCCTATTTTTATTTTATAAAATTAGATTTGATTTGGAGGAAAAAACTATGAGTAATTGGAAAGCTATTGCTGCTTTTGTAGGGGTAGCTATATTTTACGAAGTATTAGTTTTACTTTTATGGCTTGGCTTAAAATGGATGTTAACACCTTTTATCTCAGCTAAGGTAAAATTAGTTCTTGGTATTTTATTCTTTATTTTTGCTAACTTTTCAATTATAGCTTATATGCTTCGACTAGGTGCTCCATGGGTAAATTATGGAAATACTTGGTTTTTCTACTTCTTAAATGGAGTAGTTATAGCTATAATTTTATTAGTAGCAAAACTAGTATTAAAACTATTTAACTTTAACCTTTCTCAAGGTATAAGTTTAGGTATAACAGGTATATTCCTTGTTGGAATGAGTGCTTTAGGGTTATATTGGGCATACTCGCCTATAGTTAAAAGTGAAACTATAAAAGTTGATAAAAAAATTGAAAAACCTATAAAAATAGCTATGGTATCTGACTTACATCTTGGAACATTTTTTGGAAATGATCAACTTGAGAAATTAAACAAAATTATCGAAGAAGAAAAACCAGATGCTATCGTAATTGCTGGTGATATTATGGACGATGATATGGTTATGTATAAAAAGCGCAATATGGGTGAAACACTTAGCAAATTATCTGCACCTTTAGGCGTATACGCTACTATGGGTAACCATGACCGAGATGCCCAAGAGATAGTAGATGAGGTTAAAAAAGCAGGCATAATTCCTCTATTCGATGAAAGTGTGGAACTTAATAAAGATGTTACCTTAGTTGGCCGTAAAGATAGAAGTGTTAGTCGTGATAGACTAGACACAGCTGACCTGCTTAAAAGCGTAAATCTTAACAAGACTATTGTTCTCGTTGATCACCAGCCAGATGCTATCGACTACCACTCTACCTTACCTATCAATGTTCAGCTATCTGGTCATACTCATCATGGTCAAATATGGCCAATTAACTATATTACAGAGCGTATATATACTCTAGATTATGGCTATAAAAAGATTAATAATAAACATTTCTTTACATCTGCTGGTTACGGTTTTTGGGGACCACCTTTCAAAACAACAGCTCGTAGTGAAGTTTGGATAATTACAATAGAAGGAAAATAAATAAAACCAGTAAGAAGTTACTCGAAATTATGCTTTTTAACATCAATTTTATTGAGTATCTTTCTACTGGTTTATTTTATACACATTCAATCTACAGCTAATTAGATCAACTTTCTAAAACTATAAAATTAATCTCTTACCTTCTTATTACAGAATCTACCTTTTATTGATTTTCTTGTTCTCTTATACTATCCCATAATTCTTTAGCTGTTTTCAAATCTATTTTGTAATAATCTTTAATAATTTTTATATTGGCTATATCTCCTTGAGAGTAGTCTACTATCTCTTTTACATTAGAGAAGTCCATACTCTCTAGTACGCTTGGCTTAATATGTTCCCATAAATTTTTAGCATCTAGTAGATTCAAACCATACGCTTCTCTTAACAATTTTATATTAGCTATGTCTCCTTGAGTTGTGTCTATTACCGCTAGCACTTCTTCTTTCTTTTCTTCTTTTATTAGTTCTTCATATTTTTCTTTACTTAAACGTGCTTTTTCTTCTGCTTCTGGGTTTGGCGTTTTTGATTTAATCGAAAAGTATACAAAAAGACATACCCCTAATATTATAATTAATCCTATTTTCATTATTTATTCTCCTAACCTATTTTCTTGTTTTTAATATCTCCCACAGCTTTTTAGCATCTGCGAAGTTTAAAAAGTATTTTTTTCTAAGCGCCGCGATATTGAATGCATCATTTTGGCTAAAGTTTATTACACTTTCTAATTCTTTTCTATAATTTTTCTCTTGTAATCTCTCGAATGCTTCTTTGCTTTTAGCATTTTGTTTATTTCTTTTATCGCGAATAGTTGCAACTATTGCATAAATAAAAATAAATCCAAGCATTATATAAACTGTATTCATATTCATAATTTAGTAACTCCTTTTAAAATAATCTATCATATCTAATTATATAGTTTTTCTTTCCAGTTGTAAATACACACTCTTTTCAAAATTGATTTTTCCACTATAATTTGGTATCATTAATTGTACTTTGAATTAAAGGATTGGTAACTTATGAAATTTTTAACTGAAATTGATACCGAAAAATACACAGAATTTGTAAAAAATCACAAACTTGGAAACATGATGCAAGCGACAGAGTGGTCACAAATAAAAAACACTTGGGGTGTTGAGCGTGTTGCAGTCGTTGATGACAATAAAAATATTATCGCAGCCACTCAAATACTGACTAAAAAAGGCTTTTGGTATGCCCCTCGTGGTCCCATTATGGATTATGATAATAAAGAACTTGTATCGTTCTTTTTAGAAAATCTAAAAAAATATGCAAAAAATAAAACTGCAAAACTAGTTAAGTTGGACATTCCTGTTGCGATTAAAGATGAAAAACTCCACGAGTTTAAAGACATAAATGTAGAAAGAACAGATAATGAGCTTATAAAGGTATTTAAAAAATATGCATATAAGCATAAAGGATTCAGTCTTGATATGAGTAGCACTATCCAACCTCGTTTCAACACTGTAACCAAGCTAACAGCCGAAGTTCCTGACCTTTTTCCTAAGGATACACGTCGTTTGATTCGTGATGCTGATAAAAAATTTGTTGAAGTACGTCGTTGTGGAAAAGAAAACCTAGATGATTTCTTATTTGCGCTAGCATGTACAGAAAAAAGAAAAAATATCTCGTTACGAGGACGTGAGTATTTTGAAAACTTATTAGATACTTTCGGAGATAATGCATTACTTTATATTTCATATATAAATATCGAAAAAGCACTTGAAGCATGCCAAATGCGTAAAGAAAATCTAGAACTAGAAATCGAAGCACTCGAGGAGAAATCTCCTAAGAAAAAACGTACTCTTGTTGAACAAGTAGCTGGAATAGAAAAATTAATAACATTGTTTAATACTCTTGAAATTGAGGATAAAACTAAAGACCAAGTAATTAGCGCAGCTATCACTATAGCCTACGGAAATCATGCTGAGATTATTTATGCAGGAATGAATGAAAGTTTTGCGAAATTACCTGCACAATACAAAGTATTCTCTGATACGATGAAAACAGCTCAAACGATGGGTATTAGCGAAGTATCAATGGGCGGAATCGAAGGGAATCTTAACGACAGCCTTCTTGGTTTCAAATCAAAATTCGCTCCTAATATAGTTGAATATTACGGAGAATTTGACCTAGTTCTTTCTCAATCATTCAACCTAATGTATAACTACGGTTTACCACTTCGTAGAAAATTATTAAAACTTATAAAGCGCTAGACAATAACCAAAAAATCCCTGTTGAACTTAGTTCTGCAGGGATTTAATCTTTTCTATTTAATTAATTTGAATACATCATTCAAGTTCTCAGCCATTGTTGGATGTGTGAAAATCTGATCTTTTAGATAAGTGTATGGAATTTTATTATCAATTGCCATTTTTATTATGTTTATAATCTCTTCAGAATTTTTTCCAAATAGTGTTGCACCAAGAATTAAATTAGTATCTTTATCAACTATTACTTTATATATACCTCTTTGATCCTGATTAACTGCTCCTCTTGGCATATTAGCAACTGGCAGACTTGCTACCGCTACGCTAGAGTAATTTTCTTCAGCTTCTGCTTGGTGAAGCCCTACATGAGATAATACTGGTGAAATAAATGTTGAGTAAGGAACATTTTTACGATTTGCTCTTGTATAGTCCTTATTACCATGAAGGTACCCATTTACCACTCTAAAATCATCTAACGATACATATGTAAACTGTAAGCCACCATTAACATCACCAACTGCAAAAACATTTTCTACATTTGTTTGACAATAATCATCAACTTCTATAAAGCCTCTTTCATTTACTTTGATATCTGTATTTTCTAATCCAAGATTTTCTATATTAGCTCGACGCCCTGTTGCATGTAAAAGAGCATCAAACTCTAACTCACCATATTTTTCTGTATCAACTACAACTTTTTCTCCATTATTGCGAATTTCTTTTGTAGCAGTTCCTAATTTAAACGTTACTCCTGCTTCTTCTAAATAACCTTTGGCCATTTCGGCTATATCTTTATCTTCACGTCCTAATACAGTTGGCGCAAAATCGATAACAGTAACATCTACACCGAAACGTGCATATAAATTAGCAAACTCTATCCCAATATTTCCTCCACCAATAATTCCTAGAGTTTTTGGAGTAGATTCTAATTTTTGAAACTGTGTACTATCGTAAACATTTTTAGATGTTGTTAATCCTGGTATTGGTAGTACATTATTTTTTGCTCCTGTATTAATTACAACAATATCCCCTTCTAACTGCTTAGTTTCACCATCTATCGAGATTTCTACTACTTTATTAGACACAAATTTCGCACTAGCCGTATAAACATCTATATTAGGGTTATTGTCTAGCATTGCAAAGTTTTTCGCGTTAAGTTTAGATACAACAGTATCTCTAGTTGCTTTCGCCTCTTTAAACTCTTTTTTATTATCAGCAGCAACAATTAGAGTTTTTGTCGGTATACATCCGATGTTGATACAAGTTCCTCCGTACATCTCGCTACTTTCTTCTACAACTGCTACTTTTTTCCCTTCATTTCCAAAAGTGGCAGCTAATGTTTTTCCTGCTTTCCCAAATCCAATTACTAATAAATCATACTTAATCATTCTTCGACTCCTTTTGTCTTAATAAATGTATTTTGAAAGTTGCTAATATAGTTACCATATATCCGCCAAACTAATTAGTTCTTTCGTTAAAATTTTAGTACTGTTTTCTTAAACTTACAACTTTTTTGCTCATAAGTAATATATTCGACTTAATATATGGTTTCGCCAAGATATAATTTGATATCACATCTGATTATGATATAATAATCTTTGTACAAATTTGAAAATTTATGGAGGAAGAAAAATGACACTACCTAATTGTCCAGAGTGTAATAGTGAATATACTTATGAAGACGGAAATATGTTAGTATGCCCTATGTGTGCTCATGAATGGTCACCAGAAGATGCTGCTAATGCTGAGGAAGAAAAAGTTTACCGTGATGCAAACGGTAATATTCTTCAAGATGGGGATACTGTTTCTGTAATTAAAGATTTAAAAGTTAAAGGAAGTTCTTCTACACTAAAACAAGGAACACGAGTTAAAAATATTCGTCTTGTAGACGGAGATCACAATATCGACTGCAAAATCGATGGTTTTGGAGCGATGAAACTTAAAAGTGAATTTGTTAAAAAAATATAAGTAGAAATACGCAAAATATTTTGATACCCTCCTTATTGGATATTAAGTTTCCAGTAAAGAGGGTAATCTTTATATCTAATTTCTATATTTTCTTATTTTAACAAAATTTTCTGACAATTTCCCTTTACAAAACTCTTTTTTTCTTGTATAATGAACACATGTCTTTTTAAAAAATACAATTGTAGTTTTAAATGTTAAAGATAACTTTGTATAAAGTTATCTATTTATATAAATTTTAAATGAATAAAGGAGAATATTATCATGAGTTTTTATAAAAAAATACCATTAGTAGTAAAACTTATTTTAGCTGTAACTCTTGGGATTGTTTTAGGAAGCTTCCTTCCTACTTCTATTATTAGAGCATTCGTTACTTTCTCATCAATTTTCAGCTCATTCTTAGGATTTGCTATCCCACTTATTATTGTAGGATTTATCGTACCAGGGATTAGCCAAGTGTCTAATAACGCTGGTAAACTTCTTGGACTTTCTACTGGAGTTGCCTATGTTTCTACACTTATCGCAGGAACATTCGCTTTCTTAGTAGCGAAAGTAGCTTTACCAAATTTACTTGCTAATTCTACATTACAAACATTCCAAAACCCAGAAGATTTAATGCTTAAAGGTTATATCGAATTTAAAATGACACCTATCTTCGATGTTACAACAGCGCTTATTATTTCATTTATTCTAGGTATCGGAATCTCTGCAACTAAATCTGAAGGTCTTAAACAAGGATTTAATGACTTTGGAGAAATTATTGAAAAATTACTTTCTTCATTAATTATTCCACTATTACCATTATATATCCTTGGGGTATTCATGAACATTACTGCTTCTGGTGAAGTATTCAAAATCTTAAAAATCTTCGCTTTAGTATTCGTTCTAATAATCGTATTACACTTTATAATTATAGCTATTCAGTACACTGTTGCAGGTTCAATGAACAAGAAAAATCCATTCAAAATGCTTGTTAAAATTTTACCAGCTTACATGACAGCTATCGGTACTCAATCATCAGCTGCAACTATTCCAGTTACACTGAAAAGTACTAAAAACATGGGTGTTGATAAAAACATTGCAAACTTTACTATTCCATTATTTGCAACTATCCACCTATCAGGTAGTACAATTACTTTAACTACTTGCGCATCTGCTGTTTACTGGTTACAACACGGAGCTAGTTTCCCATCAGCTGTAGTTATGGTTAAATTCATTCTACTTCTAGGAGTAACAATGGTTGCAGCTCCTGGTGTTCCTGGTGGAGCTGTTATGGCTGCTCTTGGATTATTACAATCTGTTCTTGGATTCAACGAAATCATGCTATCTCTTATGATCGCTCTTTACATCACTCAAGACAGCTTCGGAACAGCATGTAACATTTCTGGAGATGGCGCTTTATCAGCTATCGTAGATAGATTGAATAGAGTATTCTTTAAAAAAGACAATCAAGAAGCATAATAAAAATCGGGCTTGAAATAAAATTCAAGTCCGATTTTTTATATTTATTTTTTATCACCATCTCTTAGCATCTTATTTTTCTTATATAAATAATATGCTAAATTAACAACGACAAACAAAAGTAATAACCCTATACACAACGTTACAATTGACACTATTACATTTCCATAATTCATAATTTTCACATCCTTTATATTTATTTTTGCTATATCATGAACTATTAATTATATATCCTATATCTCTATCCTCATTATACAAAAAAAGCATTAAATTTTCAAATTATTCCAATACTCCCTAACCAAAAGATATTACTTTATCTTCTTAATCCATCAACAACGAAGATTTATAAACCTTGATAAAAAATGACTTTGTAAAGGTGGAATTTAATTCCCGCTATTATAAATTAAAATAAATAACATGATTTTTTGGAAACCATGTTGTTTATTTAAGTGTTAATTTTTATTTTAATCTAAATCTAAGTTTTACAGGATTATGATCGCTATATCTATAATCTTGGTCTAATGTTTTAACCTGCGATACTTCTATATTATCACTCACGATAAATCCATCGATTATAAATTCATACGTTCCATTAGAACCTTTTTCATACGGTTTATTGTTAAGTCGCGCTGATGGACGACTATTATCATAGTACAACTTGAACTTATCTTTTAACAATGTTTTATCGAATAATTCTGCTCGCCAAAGCTCCGCCGGAGTCTTTTCTATTTCTTCTTTGGTTAAATCTCTAAGCTCTTGATTAAAGTCCGCTCCTACTAAAACATAATTTCCTTTTGCATATTCTTTCTCCATAAATTCAATAAGTTGTTTTGTTTGTACTATTTTTCCTTTATTATCCTTATCATAAGCGTCTAAATGTGCATTAATAAGAACTAACTTTTTATCACTATTTTCTATATTACTATAAATTACCGAAAAGCCACGTTTTAAGTTAGCTAACCTCGTCGGGAAAGTAAACGGAATTGGCATTTGATATCTTTCGGCATTTTCTATATTGAATTTCGTAGAAGTATAAATACCACTATTTACCTTACCTAACGGAGGTAATGGATATGGGATATAGGCAACTCTAAAATTGTATGCAAAGATACTACTGTTATCTAATACTTTATCTAAATAGTCGACTTGATTTATGTTATATGTACGCTTAGAATCAACATCAACTTCTTGTAAAAACGTAACGTCAGCCACTTCTTCTTTAATAATACGCGTAATATTGGTTAAATTGTTTTCTACATGCGCCTTGTCAATTGGGTGAACCATTTTTCCACCATCCATAAAGAAATCGACATCTTTATCCATACCGAAGTATCCGACATTCCAATCTAACGCATTATACTCTGTATTTAACTTAACCGCATGAGTTTTTGTGCTTTGAACAACGGTTAGCTTTTCCATATCATGTGGTTTGTACTCTGTAATCATTAAATAACCGATCAACCCTGCAAACGCTATAACACAAGCTAAAATTATACTACCTAATATTTTAATTATTTTTTTCATCAATCTACCTATAAAAAAGAGATTGGTGTTTTACCAACCCCTCTTGTAACCTTCCTTGTTTTATTAAATTTTTATGTTACTTTTGTTCTAGTTTGGGAGATTTTTTCTCTCGTAATTGCGAAATAATTATCCCCACTAAAACAATAGCCATACCAATACCTTCACGTAGTCCTATATGCTCATTAAGGATAAGTACCCCTCCTATAGCTGCAACAACCGATTCTAAACTCATAATAAGCGATGTCGTATGCGGCGGAATCTCCCTTTGAGCAATTATTTGTCCAGTATATCCCAGTCCGCTTGATAAGATACCAAGAGCAAGCAATGGGGCTGCCACGCCAAGTATATCAGCTAAAATAATTGTTTCTTTAATCATCGCTAATCCTAAACTAAAAATAGCTACTACCACTAATTGAATTATTGATAGAAACATTGAGTTAACACGTAATGCTGAATAGTCAATAACAATAATATGTACCCCAAAGAAAATTGCACTAATAAAAACTATAACATCTCCAAGTTCAAGGGTAAATTCTTCTTTTACTGATAATAGATAAAAACCTATCACGGCCAAAATAAGACCTATTATAAAAAACTTATTTAATTTATTACCTAAAAACACACCTATAAATGGGACTATACAAATATAAAGGACAGTGATAAACCCAGCCTTTCCTGCTGTCGTCATTCCTATACCAATTTGCTGAATATACATAGCAAAGAATAACACTACACCACACATAATACCTAACCAAAGTTTTTTAGAAGAACTAGCTTCTCCTATCAATTTTGGAGCTTGACTCTTATAAAGACTTGGTACTAAAATGGCTACCAATGTTATAAATATAACGGCAATAAGCGATCTCAGTCCAACTACTGTAAGTGGGCCCAATACTTTACTTGCGATATTTTGCCAAATAAACGCTAGTCCCCAAATAATAACTACACCTATTAATATTAATTCCGAGACAAATCTTCTCACACTACACTCTCCTTTTACATTGATATAAATTTCATTTTCGTCCTATATAATTGTATATTTTTAAAGGTAAAATTTCAACTATAATCCTTAATTTTATCTAAAATTTAAATTTATATCTTATAGCCAATTCAAATAATATTTAACTTACATAAAAAGGTTATACAATATCTCTTATTGTATAACCTTTCCTATAGCTTTTTATCTATTTTTTTCTATATGAAAAGAGCGAACTATCGCTCGCTCTATTTATTACTATTTAGCACCTTGTTCATCTGTTAACTCAATGTTATACAGATAAAATTCTCCATTTTTAATTTTGTTTAAGTCGTAATTTTTAACACGTTTGTTAACCCATGTGATACTTGTATCCCAGCTTAGAGGGAAGAATGGTAGTTCTTCTGCCACTTCTGAGTCAAACTTGTTATATGCTTCTTTTAATTTTTTAGCATCAAACATATCTGCTGTTGCTTGTACTTTAAAGCTTTCTTCAAACGCATCTGTTGTATAACGATATAAGTTAAGCGGTGCTTTTTTCCCTAATAACTCTTGACGGTTAGGGTTTGTTCCATATTGCCATACACCTTGGAAGATTTCAATTGATGGATCATCACTTTGTACACGTTGCGAGAAGTCTTTTGGTGCCATAAGTTTTCCATCATTAAGTACGACATTTAATCCAACTTCTTTCCAAGATTTAATAAATGTATCTGCTAATGCTTGATCAAAATCTTGACCTGTATTACGGATTGCAAAATTAAATTTCAACTCTTTTCCGTCTTTTCCTTCACGGATTCCGTCTCCATTCGTATCTTTGTATCCAGCTTCATCAAGAAGTTTTTTAGCTTTTTCTACATCTTTTTTAATAGCTGTTGCATTTTCGTTTACAAGTTGTCCTATTGCTGGTGGATACATCCCTGATCCAGTTGGAGTAAATCTAATTCCTTTAAATACTTTTTCATTAATTTGGTCACGATCTACCGCATATAAGAATGCTTGACGTAATTTTTTATCAGCGAATTTAGAGTTAGGATCAACTACGTTTTCTCCTTTTTCTTTGTCAAATTTACCTAATTTGAATCCTACATAAGACATATAACGAGAGCTTTCTCCTAAAAACGTTCCGTTTTTAACATCTTTTGAACTATCATAAACTCCTGATGTTACTGATTCAATAATATCAACTTCACCAGATTTAATTACTGAGCTTGCTTGTGCAGGTGCAATTACTTTAAATTCTACTTTTTTAGTTTTTACTTTATCTTTTTGGTAGTAATGAGGGTTTGCTTCTGCTAAAACACTTTCTCCATTTACTTCTTTAGAAATATAGTATGGTCCATAAGATAATGGTTTTTTATTTAATTCTGCTTCCGCAAATTTAGTAAAATCTTTTGATGCTGCTTCTACTTGTTTTGCATTTAAGAAGTCAGTAACCATTCCTTCACCCCATTGAATTGATGGACGAAGTTGACTATATTTAATTACTACTGCATTATCATCTTTTACTTTAATACCAGAGATAGTATTTGCTTTCCCTTCGTGGTACTCTTTCATACCTTCAATAAATTCAAATGAATCATTGTAACGAACGTTTGTTGTAAATTTAGGGTTACCCATAAGTTCATATGTAGCAACGATATCTTTTGATGTAACATTTTCTCCGTTATTCCATTTTAAATCTTTGTGAATAGTTAATGTTACTTCATTTTTTTCACGATCAAGATGCATTTTAACAGGCGCGTCTTCTTTATCAAGTTTTGCTCGCCCCTCTGCATCAGTTGGGAATGTGCCACCCATTACATTTTGGTTAACAAACTGGTCTGTTGCTTGGTCAGAAAAAACAACGTTCCATAAACCTGTTAATGGTGCTGAACTAAGGATACCATATTTTAATGTTTGACCTTCCTTTAAGTTTCCACCATTATCTACTGATGTTTTAAATTCAACTTTTGGCTTAGCACCTTTTGTACTTGAGCTATTGTTTGAGCTTGAAGAACATCCAGCTAAAACAACCGATAGTGCTACTGCTGAACTAAACACTTTTAGAAATTTATTTTTTTTCATTTTATTTCCTCCATATATGAAAACTTGATTTTCAATTAATCATAGATGTATTCTATCATTATTTCCTTCTTAAGTCAATACAATTTTCAGATAATTTTTCTCAAAAAACAAAATTTAACATTTATTAGTCAGTATTTTAAAATTAATAAAATGAATTTTATCCAATTCTACCAACCCTTTTATTATTTTACTATCTAAAATCCACCATACTTTCACACCCCTAATAAAATTAAGAATACTTTTATAATTTTGTAATATTACACTGTATTTAAACTATTACCATTTTTCAACCTCTATCCATTATTGATTATAAATATTTATAATTATAAAAAAAGAGCAAGAATAACCTTGCTCTTTTTTTATAATTGAAAATAAAATGAAATATAAATTATCTTAGGAGGGGTCTACTAAGTCACCTTAGGCAACCCCTATCTCCTAAACAGAATTATTTAATTATTTTGCTGGGGCTTCCGCAGTTAATTCTAACTCATAAAGTTTTTGTGTACCTAGATTTATTTTTTCTACATCCAGATTTTTAATACGTTTGTTAACCCATGTTAAATCACTCTTCCAGCTGAATGGTAACCACGCTGCTTCTTCTCTGAATTGTTTATCAAATTTTTGATATGCTTCTACAAGTTTCTTGTCATCAAACATATCACTACTTCCCATTGCATCCAATGATTTTTGGATTTCTTCTGTTGTGTAACGTTGGTAGTTAAGTGGTGTAGATTTACCTACTAATGAAGAAGCATTTGGATCTGTTCCTAATCCCCAAGCTCCTTGGAAAATATCGATTCCTAGGTCATCCCCTTGAACACGTTGTGACCAGTCTTTTGGTGCCATAAGCTTACCGTCAACAAGTTTTACATCTAATCCTACTTCTTTCCAAGATTTGATGAATGTATCTGCTAATGCTTGGTCGAAATCTTGACCTGTGTTACGGATTGCGAAGTTAAATGTAAGTTTATTACCATTTTTATCTTCTCTTAATCCGTCACCATCTTTGTCTTTAAGACCTGCTTCATCAAGAAGTTTTTTAGCTTTTTCTACGTCTTTAGTATATTTTTCACCTTCTGCACTGTGGAACATTTTAACTATTGGAGGATAGAATCCTGAACCAGTTGGAGTGAAACGTAATCCTTTATAAAGTTTTTCATTAATTTGATCCCAGTCAACTGCATATCCAAATGCCTGACGAACTCGTTTATCAGCTGCTTTTGCGTTTGGATCAACTTCTACTTCATTTTTTTCTTTATTAAATTTACCAAGTTTAAATCCTACATAAGATACGTAACGTTCTGATTGCCCTAAGATTGTTCCATTTTGAGCATCTTTAGTTCCTTCCCAAACTCCAGTAGTTAATTGTGTCATATAGTCTATTTCACCATTTTTAAGAACAGCACTCGCTTGTGCAGGAGATACTACTTTGTATTGAATTTCAGGAATTTTTACTTTATCTTTTTTGTAGTAATATGGATTAGCTTTCGCCAATACACTTTCCCCATTAACTACTTTATCTAAGTAATATGGACCATAAGACAATGGTTTTGTATTCAATTCTGCTTCTGCAAACTTAGCGAAGTCTTTTGATGCTGCTTCTACTTGTTTTTTATTTAAGAATTCAGTAATGAATCCTCCTCCCCAAAGAAGAGCTGGCTTGATTTCTTTATATTTAATAACAACCGTTTTGTCATCTTTTTTCGTAATACCAGCAATAGAACTTGCTTTCCCATCATGATATTCCTTCATACCTTCGATTACTTCAAACTCATCAGTATAACGAACATTATCTGTATATTTAGGATTACCCATAAGTTGATATGTAGCAATAATATCATCAGATTTTACATCTTCTCCATTACTCCATTTAAGATCCTTATTAATTGTTAATGTAACCTCTTTTTTATCACGGTCTAAATGGAACATAACCGGTGCATCTTTGTCATCTTGTTTTAAACGAGCTGAGTCATCTGTTGTGAATGCTCCTGTCATCGTTCCGTTCATTACATCCCAGTCAGTTGCTTGTAAATAGAAAACAGGGTTAAACATTCCTGTTAATGGGTCTGCACTTAAAATCCCAACTTTCAGTTGTTGATTAGCTACTGCAGTCCCACCGTTGTCTACTGATGTTTTAAATTCTACTGCTGCTTTAGTTCCTTTTTGTTTATTACTTGTGCTTGAACATCCTGCAAGCACCATTGTGAGCGCCATAGCTGAGCTAACTACCTTTAACATTTTTTTCTTTTGCATTGTCTTGTCCTCCTTGCTGCATTAATACAGCTTTTTTTATTATTGTTAAAGATTGTATCAAAAAAAATTAACCATGTCAATTAATTGTCAGAAAATTTGACATAGTTTTTTGGTTTTTTTGAAAATTAAAACTTGTTAACGTTTGATTTCTTTCATTTCCACACTATTTCAGAAAATATAGCTGTTTTCCTGCGCTTACTTCACATCTATCATAAGTTGATATAAAAAAGAAAAGCTATATAAGTGAGAACTTATATAGCTTTTTATATACCTTTTTAAAAAATTATAATCTTTGTCTTGCATCTAAACTACGTCTTAATGCACCACCAATTGAGTTAATGCATAAAACAATAATTAAAATTGAAAGAGCAGCCGGTAACCAAATATACATTTTGTTAATAAGTACATCTGCATCTTTAGCATAAGATAACATAGTACCTATACTTGGTGTACCTGCTGGAAGACCAAACCCAAGATAAGTAAGACCAACCTCAATACCCATATTAGCAGCTAAAGATAAAGTTGCCTCAACAATAATAATAGAACTAATGTTTGGTAAGATACCTTTTAACATAATTTTCCAGTCTGGAGTACCCATCGTTTTTGAAGCTAGAACATAATCACGACGCGACTCTGATAAAGCTTTACTACGAACAAGACGTGTAGAACTCATCCAAGCAAATACAGATAAGATTAAGATAAATAATACTAATCCATAGTCACGTTTTATACTTACGAATACGATAATAACCATAAGTGTTGGGATGATAACCATAAAGTCTACAAAACGCATTACAACATTATCCACTGTACCTCCATAGTATGCAATAACTAATCCTATAGTTGTACCAACCGTAATAGTAATTACAGTTACCGCTAGCGCGATAAGAATAGAGTTAAGCATCCCCATCATAAGCCACCCAAATACTGAGTGCCCCCCAACATCTGTTCCAAGTAAGAAACCATCTTCACCTGGTTTTAAGAAAATGTTTAATAAGTCTACATCAAAATAAGTTTGATAAACACCACTTACTCGAATGTAAATATTAAAACCTACTACGAATAATAAAATTGCAGATAACGCAACTAAAGCCGCAAAAGCTCCTTTATCCTTTTTGAATTCACGCGCTACAACTGAAAACCCAGAAGGAGTTTTAGTTATAACTTTTTCTTCTTTTACATTTGTCATATTTAACTTCCTCCTAGTCTAATTTAATACGCGGGTCAACAATTGCCATAATAATGTCACTTAGCATACTTCCTAGTAATGTTAGGAACCCTGAGAATAACATAAGTGTAGTTACAACGCTGTAGTCTCTATCTAAAATACTTTGATAGAATAATTGTCCCATTCCTGGATAACCAAAAATTGTTTCTACGAAAATACCACCACTGAAAAGACCAGTGATTGAGAATCCGAAGAATGCTGCAATTGGTAAAATAGAGTTTCTAAAGATATGCCCTGAATAAACTTTGTTAACAGGTACACCTTTTGCTCTTGCTGTTTTAACATAATCACTTTGTTTAGCATCAATAACTTCATTACGTAAATACTGAACAGTAGATACTGTCGATAACAACGCTAAACAAATACCCGGTAAAATCAAGTGTTTAAGTTTATCAATATAGTATGCAAATGTCCCTGGATCAAGGTTAACATCTACAGAACCACTTGTTGGGAACCAGCCTAATCCGAATCCAAATAACGCAATCATAAATAAGTATAATACAAATGATGGAATTGCTAAGAAGAAGAAATTGTAGAAGTTTACAAATTTATCAAATTTAGAACCGTTATAACGTCCAGCATACATCCCCATAGGAATGGCGATAGAGTACATTAATAACGCTGTAAATAGTGATAAGTTAAATGTATTAAAAATTCTTTCTCCTAAAAGAGTTCCAACAGATTTACCAGTAGTGTAACTTAGACCAAACTCTCCGTGGAAGAAGTTATTTAACCATGTTAGATACTGTTGATACCAAGGGTCATAGAAACCACTCGCTTGGCGAATTGATTCAATTTGGTCTTGAGAAATCTTTGGATTTTCTGCAAGCCCACTAAATGGATCCCCAGGCATAAGTTTCGCTAGACCAAAAACTAAGATACTAAGGATGAATAACTGTGGTATCATAACTAAAATACGTTTTAAAACTACTTTCCACATTATACTTCTCCTCCTTTCATAGCAACATAGTGCGTCTCTGTTAATTTTTTAAGTGGATAAACACGTCCATCTTTATCAAAATAATCATTGTAATGTTCATTATATTCTGCTTCAACAGCTTTTCTTACCTCTATGATCTCTTTAGCTTTATCAAGATTTGTACTTGGAATAGCTGCTATAAGACGTTTTGTATAAATATGTTGCGGATTATTATAAATATCTTCACGCGTTCCACGTTCTACAATTCGTCCACGATACATGATATAGATGTAATCACACATATGTTTAACAACACCAAGGTCATGCGAGATGAATAAATAACTGATATTAAATTCTTTTTGAATTTGTTTCATAAAGTTAAGAACTTGCGCTTGAACTGAAAGGTCAAGAGCTGATACTGGTTCATCAGCCACGATTAATCGCGGATTACACGCTATAGCTCGTGCTACTCCAATACGTTGACGTTGTCCACCTGAAAATTCAAATGGATATTTATACATAGCTTCTTCACCCATACCAACAATATTAAGAAGTTCTAAAACTTTCTTTCTTGTATCTTCTTCTGATAAGTTTTCAAAGTTATTAATAGGTTCAGAAATAATATCAATAATACGTTTCTTTGGATTTAAACTAGACATTGCATCTTGGAAAATCATTTGAACATCACGATTATATTTTATCTTATTACGAGCAGCTTTTTTTGTTACATCTTCATCTTTATAGATAATTTGCCCTGCTGTAGCTTTTTCAAGCCCTAGTATAACTTTACCAACAGTAGTTTTACCACTACCACTTTCTCCAATAAGCCCGTAAGTTTTACCAGCTTCGATATTCACATCAACACCATCAACCGCATAAACATAATCTTTTATAGTGTTAAAGAAACCACCTCGAATGGGGTAGTGAACTTTTAAATTTTCAACTTTTAACATTAAGCATCCTCCCCTTCAAACACAAAATCTTTATAACATGTACATCTTACTAGGTGGCCTTCTTCTACTTCGTGTAACGTTGGCTCTTCTTCGTGTGAATGTTCAGAAACCCAAGGAATACGGTCAGCAAAACGACAACCTTTTCTTTCTAAGTTTTTGATAGATGGCACCATTCCTTTAATTACATAAAGTTCATCATCTGAAGCCTCGTCTTCAAGCTGTGGAATACTACGTAGTAAACTACGCGTATACGGATGTCTCGGATTTTTAAAAATTTGTTCAGCAGTACCAATTTCTACTACTTCTCCTGCATAAAGAACAGCTACTCTATCTGCCATTTCAGCAACAACTCCAAGATCATGGGTAATCAAAATAATTCCCGCATGCATTTCTTCTTGAAGATTTTTAATAAGGTCTAGAATTTGAGCTTGGATAGTAACATCTAATGCTGTTGTCGGTTCATCAGCGATAAGAACGCTCGGTTTACAACTCATCGCCATTGCAATCATAACACGTTGACGCATCCCACCTGACAACTCATGTGGATATTGTTTTGCACAACGCTCTGGATTCGGGATTCCAACTTGTGTTAAAAGCTCAATAACACGCTTTTCTCTTTCTGCTGCACTAAGTTCGGTATGATAAATAAGTGCTTCCTCAATTTGTTTGCCAATTCTATGTAGAGGATTAAGCGAAGATAGAGGATCTTGGAAAATCATCCCTATATCTTTTGTTCTAATTTTATTCATTTCTTCTTCAGTTAATTCTAATAAATTCTTTCCATTAAAAATAACTTCTCCAGTTGATTTAGTTAAATTTTCATTGTGAAGTCCCATAACCGTTGTTGCAAGAGTCGATTTTCCGCAACCACTCTCTCCAACGATAGCTAATACTTCATTTCTATAAAGATCTAAACTAACTTTATCCACAGCATTAAAATAATCATCTTTTATTCTGAACGCCGTTTCTAAATTCCTAATCTCTAATAACTTTTCTTTAGTCATTCGTTAAACTCCTTCCTCATAATATACATGAACAACTTACAACTTCTAAACTACATGTTTTACCTTATAATCCCAAATCAATCAGAATTATCTATAAAATATCTCTCCTATTCATAAAAACAATATACATAATATATTATAGGATTTTTAGGAAAAATGCAATAAAAAAATAGAAATCCTAGTTGAAAAACTAGAATTTTCTGACTATTTCTAGAAGAATTATATTTTCTTTATTAGAATATCAACAAAAATATTTTTTATATTTCAAGTATTTTTGTTGGAATAACAGGATCTGTATCCATAATTACAATTTTATCATTGCAAGCTATAGTTTTGTCACTCGCCACTTCGCAATCAATATCTTTATTTTTCAGCGTTATAGATGCCGCCATACGCGCAAGCTCTTTTGTATTATTTTGTTCGCTGAGATGTGCCAATAATACATTTTTCGTATTACTTCCAACTATTCTCGTTAAGTAATTTGCAGAATCTGTATTGGATAAATGCCCCTTATCAGATAATATGCGCTGTTTTGTTGGCCACGGATATGGCCCACTCAGCAAGACATTTTCCTCATGATTACTCTCATAAACTAATGTATGCGAATCTTTAACATAGTCCACCATTTTATCCGATATATACCCTGTATCTGTTAAAATGCTAACCCTTTTCCCATCCTTTTCGAAAACATAGAACTGTGGGTTTGCTGCATCGTGACTTACTCCAAAACTATTGACTACTAGCCCATTAAATATTTTACTATCTTCTTTCTCAAAATGGAATTTTAGGTCAGATTTTATCTCACCGATTTTACTCATATTATCCCACGTAAGTTTATTGGCATACACTGGAATATTATACTTACGGGCTAGAACACCAATACCTTTAATATGATCAATATGCTCATGAGTTACAAATATTGCATCAACATCCTTAATATCACGTCCTATTTGCCCAAGATTTTCAGTTATTTTTTTCCCAGTAAGACCTACATCAACAAGGCAACGGAAATTATCGTCTTCTATATAGACACTATTTCCACTGCTGCTACTAGCTAATACCGATAATTTCACATCTCTACCTCCTCGATTTTTTCATTTTTATATTATACCACTTTTTAAGTAAGTTAGGTAGTCCTAAAGTTTTAGAAAAAAGTGTCTATATACTAAACTTTTTTAAAAACTAATAATTAAACTCCACTTCTTAAAATTTATCTAAAAAATGGAGTATTTTTTAATTCAAAAGCTAATTCTTATAAAAAAGGAACACCAACTAGCGTTCCCTTTTAATATATTTTATTTTCTAAATAATAACTTGAAGAAGTTTAATTTCTGACCATATCTCAATGTAGCCGAACGATATACTTTAACACAAGCTATCGCTACAACAATTGTTGTTACTACTAAGATTCCATATGATGCCAACAACTCCGTTGTACTAACATGACTTATCGCATATCTCGTGAACATTACAAAGTATGAAGTAAGTGGGAAGTAAGATAAGATTTCTGCTAATTTTGTATCCCCTGAAGAACTCATAACATAGTAATCTACAAAGAATCCAGCTATAAATATTAACATTGGTATAGTTATTGCCCCGTTAACATCTTCTACCTTGCTAACTAATGAAGCAAATGCTGCGTACATAAACATAAACATTACAAACCCAGTTAAAGTGAAAATTAATCCTATTCCGATTACTTTGTAATCAAGATTATTAACAATAACTTTTAATCCCTCACTATACCTTTGCATATTTATCTTCATTCCAACAAACAAACCACCTATAGCCACAGCCATTTGAATTAGAACGGCTATAGATAAAGCAAATACTTTCCCTAGAATTAACGTTTTTGGATTAACTGTCACGATTAACAACTCCATCGCACGATTACTTTTTTCTTTAACAACGTTCATCGCGACAACACTACCAAATTGCATTACAGTCATATAAATAACCAATGTTAAAACATAAACAATCGCAACTTTAACACCTTGGGCTATCATATCAGAATCTCCGCTAATATTAACCATCATTGGTTTCGGAACAGCCGCTTTAACTTGATTCACCTTATCATAATCAAGACCACTTTGTTTATAAACATACTTTTCTACATTTTTTCCAAATGCTTCTTGGAAGTCACTTGAAGAACCGCTAAAAATACTACGTTTTGATAAGTATTCGTATCTTTCTTTTGTTAAGACTATTGCTTCATCAAGCTTATCCTCTTTAATATCTTTTTCTGCAGCTTCTTTAGAATCATACTTTTTAGCATCTTTTAAATTTTCTAATTGAATATTTACATCCTTCACTACATAAGCGCTACGCTCAAAATTATTATTACTTTTCCCTTTAAACAAGTTGCTATTCGCTATTGATGGTATAAAGGTTACTCCTATAGCAACTATAAAATAAACTGCCATTATAACTTTCGTTGATGTTTTCCCAAAAAATTGTTTAAGTTCAAAATTAAATACTGTGCTAAAATTTTTCATAATTATTTACCTACCTGACTTACAAAGATTTCTTCCAATGATGGTTTATAAAGTTTAAATTCTTCTACATTAAAGCTACTTCCTGATAATTTAGCAAGCAACTCTTTCTTAGCGCCTTCTTCTTTAAAATCAAGAAGTACTCCCTCCGGTACTAAGCTGTATTCTATTCCCATTGGAATAGATTTTAAATTAGCAAGCAACTCTTCTTTTTCTAAATTACTAACGCTTAAAATCATTTTCCCATGACCAAGTTGTTTTTTAATATAGTCTAAGTTTCCACTTAAAACAATTTCCCCTTGCTCCAAAATATTAATATCTTCGCAAAATGTTTCTACAACTGGCATTTGATGAGACGAGAAGATTACAAGTTTATCTTTTTTGATAAACTCTGTTATAATCTCTTTTAACTTCCCTACGTTAACTGGGTCTAAACCACTAAACGGCTCATCAAAAACTAATATATCAGGATCATTCATAACACTTTGGATAATTTGAATTTTTTGAGCGTTCCCTTTTGACAAAGTTTTCAAAGCTTGTTTATTATCTTCTAACTCAAAAAAGTCTAGCCATTTTTTTGCTTCATCTCTAGCAGCTTTTTTCGTCATACCTTTTAGCATTCCGAAGTAAGCCAACTGGTCTACCAATCCAACACCATCGTACATGCCACGTTCTTCAGGTAGATATCCGATTTTTACTTTGCTGTGGTCAAGAGGTTTTCCGTCAAGTAAGATTTCTCCTTTATCCGGCTTGAAAATATCAAGTAAAACTCTAAAACTTGTAGTCTTACCACTACCATTACGCCCCAAATATCCATTTGCTACTCCACTTTTCGCTGTGAAATTAATTCCTTTAAGAACTTTTTTATCCCCGAAGCTCTTTTCTATATTTCTAAATTCTAATATCATAGTTATTCTCCTTTTTATTTATACATTATATTTTTAAATAATTTATTTAAAATCTTTTATAATATAAACCTTTAACTCCCGTCAATATTTTTCTTACACGCTCGTCTAAGTTTTAAAAATTTTGGTATAAAAATCATTAATCCTCCCAAACCAAAGCCGCCAAGTCCACTACATAAAGCTGTAACGACCTTCCCTGCTGTCTCACCTATATAACTATCTACCCTATTCGAAAAACCTGCTAACAAAAGACCAATAATAAACATGTAAAAAAATCTAAAAACTCTATATTTGATAATTTCGTATTCAGTTTCGTCATCACTAAAAATCGGATAAGAGTTTTCATCTCCTTCTGCAAGTCTTAGAAAATATGTTAACTTAATTTTGTGAAGACGCCACCCACTAGCCTTATAATACTCTGTTATCTCAGGCGAGAAGTTTTTATCATAGATGAACTTGTACTTTTTTGGCTTAGTATTTGTTTTTTTCATTCTTACGATTACAAAATAACAACTATCATACTCGTACCCTTCTTGACTAAGTTCTGTCATTTTTTGTTCAACCTTATCGTAACTAGTCCATATCGTTATATATTTGTACTTCGTCACCTAATCCTCTCCTTTCTCAGCTATTTTGTATTTAATATAAAAGTAAATGTTTAAAAATACTAATGCTGTTGTTCCACCACAAAACATTCCTTGAATAAATTTAAATATATGGCCTTCCATAACGCTATATTCACTCCCTAACAAAATCAATATAGTAATAAAAATACATATTAAATTTAGTTTTAACGTGAATTTTAGACGATATTTCCACATTTCTACTTCTCCTATATTATCGGTATATAAATCTACTGCATTAGACTCTCCTCTTAATATTTGCCAAAAAAAGCTATTTCTTATTAACTTCCAACCATTAGCTTGATAAAATTCTTGTTTTTCTTTTGTAAACTTTCTATCATAAACTAATTCATACCTATAGTTTTTTGGCTCTCCCTTTTCAAGTACTATAAAAAATACCAACCACTTTTTATAGTGCCACCCTTGTGAGCTATAATATTCCAATCTTTTTAAAAATTGGCTATTCTTTAATGCAAAAGCATGAACTATTTTATATTTACTCATGATATCCACCTCTTAAAAGATTATCAGCGACATTTAGTAAAAACTCCCTTTTTTCAAAGTCTTTCATCAGCACTTCATAACCCTTTTTTGTTATGTGATACTCTTTTTTAGAATTGTCTATATCCTTTTCTTCTATCCAATTCACTCCAACCATTTTCCCCAGCGTAGTATACATTGTTGCTGGCCCAATAATAATACTATTATTGGTAATCTCAGCAACTTTTTGCATTATCATATACCCATGAATAGGTTTAGTTAAAACTAATAGAGTAAAAAATATACTGTCTGTCAGCTCGCCACTTTCATAAGGACTTGCCTTCGCCATACTTTATCGCCTCCTTCTCTTGATTATAAAACATATAGGTTTAACTAGCACAAAATCTTATGCACCCTTAAATTATAAATCATAGCATATATATCCATAATTGATATATTTATCTTTGATATAATTATATATCAATCATTGATATATGTCAACAATTTTTATATATTTTCTGAATTTATCTATTTCTATACTTTTTGTAATGGGTTTATAGTTTATCTAGCAATATATTTTATTTTATGTTAGAATATGTTTATAAAATAAGTTATATAGAATAAATATATAGTTTATAAATTTTTTTACAAAGAAAGGTGATATCATGAAATCAATAAAAAAATATATTTTAATTATTGCTGTGGCACTACTTACTATAAGTCTTTCTGCTTGTGGTACTAAAGTAACAGCTGAAGAAGCTATTAATAAAGTAGCAGAAACTAACAAAAACATTAAAAACGCAGAATTTACTTCTAACGTTACTACTGAGTTTACTTCTAATAATCAAACAAGAAAAACAGAAGCTAAAGTTTCAGGTACCATGATTTCTGACCCATTAGCTCTATACGCTAAAACTGATATTACATCTCCAAGAAAAACTTCATTAGATATGTATATCAAAGATAACGTTATTTATGTTAAGAACGGCGATAGTAGCGCTTGGTTAAAGAGCTCTGATCCTAAATTACTTTCTCAATTTGAAAAGTATAAACAAATTACTAGTTCTGATAAAGTAATGGACTTTTACAAAAAACTTGGTAAAGATTTCAAAATAACTGAAGAAAATGGTAATTATGTTCTTACATATAATGGTAGCGGAGACCAATTTAAAGAGCTTATGACAGCTCTTTCGGAGTCTTCTGGAGGACAATTAAACTCTAAAGCCATTAACAATGTAGACTTTAAGAATGTTGATATTAAGTATGTTGTAACTAAAGATTTCAATATTGTTAGTGGTGAAGTGAAAATGGAAATCGCTAGCAAGAGCACATCAAATCCTGAAACATTAAAATTAATTCAAACCATTACATATGCAAAAATTAATCAAGTGAATAGTATTGATCTTCCTGAAGAAGCTAAAAACGCTAAAGAAATCAATAAAATTTCACGCTAAAATGTTTAATAATTAACTCTGAAAATAAAATTATTTTCAGAGTTATTATTTTTACTTAATAAAAGATATATTATTTATAGTAGCTTCTAATATAAAATATTGACTCATCTAGTAATACATTTTATTTTATGTTAAAATATGTGTATAAAATAAATAATATAAAATAAATATCTAAATTTAATTTATACATTATTTTATGGAGAAAGGTGATATCATGAAATCAATAAAAAAATATATTTTAATTATTACTATGGCATTACTTACTATAACTCTTTCTGCCTGTAGTAAAGTAACACCAGAACAAGCTCTTAATAAAGTAGCAGAAGCTAGTAAAAACATTAAAAATACAGAGTTTTCAGTTATTGTTAGTACTGAATCTACTTCTGGTGACAAAACGAGAAAAATAGAAGCTAAAATAACAGGTGCTGTAATTAATGAACCTCTTGCTATACATGCTAATACTGAAATCAAATCTACAAGAACAACTTCGTTAGATATGTATATCAAAGATAATGTTCTTTATGCCAAAAACGATGGAAGAGAGCCGTGGTTAAAAACCTCAGACTCTAAATTCCTTTCAAGATTCGAAAGTTATAAACAGATTACTAATTCTGAGAAAGCAATGGAATTTTACAAAAAAAATGCTAAAGATTTTAAAATGACTGAAGAAAATGGTAATTATGTTCTTACATATAGTGGTAATGGAGATCAATTTAAAGACCTTATGAATTCTCTTATTGAGTCTTCTGGTGGACAATTAAATGCAAAAGCTTTTAATGACATAGAATTCAAAAACGTTAATATCAAACTTGTTGTAAGTAAAGATTTCAACCCTGTTAGCAATGAAGTAACAATGGAAATCGCTAAAAAGAATTCATCAACACCTACATCATTGAAATTAGTTCAAAGTGTTACTTATTCAAAAATCAATCAAGTAAATAGTATTGATCTGCCTGAAGCAACTAAAAATGCTAAGGAAATCAAAAAAACATCATAACAATTAATTTAATAATAGCCCTAGAATTAACCTTACTTCTAGAGCTATTATTTTTTACTTAAATACTGTACAATAATATATATACTTTGTATATCTATTATCATAAAAATATAAGTTTATCTAGTAATATATTTTATTTTATGTTAAGATTATGAATATAAAATAACTAATTTTACAGAGAAAGGTGATTTCATGAAATCAATAAAAAAATATATTTTAATTATTGCTGCGGCATTACTTACTGTGACTCTTTCTGCTTGTAAAAACGTAACAGCTGAAGAAGCTATTAACAAGTCAGCAGAGATAAGCAAAAACATTAAAAATACAGAATTTAAATCCTTTACTACTTCTGAATATATTACCGGTAAAGATCCGCATAAAAAAGAAGCTACTATTACGGGAACTATTATTAATGAGCCATTTTCTATACACGCTTCTGTCGAAGCTAAGGCTGACAAACCAACTTCATTTGAATTATATATCCAAGGTAAAGCCCTTTATGAAAAAGTAGGAAGTGAACCTTGGAAAAAAGACTTATATTCTAGCTATCTATTTGAGAGGTATCAAAATATTTCTAAAACCGAAAAAAGAATGGAATTTTATAAAAAAGTCACTAAAGATTTCAAACTAGTTAAAGAGAATGATACTTATGTTCTTACATATAGTGGTAGCGGCGATCAATTTTCTGATTTTGCAACTTCTCTTGTTGAGGTTTCCGCTAGACAGTTAAACCCTTATTCAGTTAAAGATGTAGAGTTTAAAAGCGTTAATATTAAGTATGTTATCTCTAAAGATTTCACCCCTATTAGCAACGAAGTGACAATGGAGGTTGTTAGTAAAATAATACCAAAAGCTAAAACTTTGAAAATAACACAAAAAATTACTTATTCTAATGTGAATAAAGTAAATAGCATTGATCTCCCTGAAGAAGTTAAAAATGCTAAGGGTAAATTTGAAATACAACTCTAAAATTATTTAATCCCCTCTGAAAATAGAAGTATTTTCAGAGGGGAAATTTCTTCTTAAGAGTAGCTTTAAACTATCATTCACTGTATTAATTATATATACTTAGCGTATAAATATTAATTTATCTAGTAATATATTTTGTTTTATGTTAGAATATGGATATCAATTTAATTTTTAAATTACTTTATAAGGAAAGGTGATATCATGAAATCAATAAGAAAATATCTTTTAATTGTTGCTGCAGTATTACTTACTATAACTCTTTCTGCTTGTGGTACTAAAGTAACTGCTGAAGAAGCTATCAATAAAACTAACGAGGCATCTAAAAATCTGAAAAATACAGAATTTGTCTCTTCTAACATTTCTGAGATAATTGTAGGAGATCAAACTCAAAAAATAGAAAACAAAGTGTCAGGATCTCTAATCTTGGAACCATTCACTATGCATGCTACTACTGAGATTAAAGCTCAAGATAAAACTCAAACGTTAGAAATGTACATCAAAGACAATGTTGCATATGCAAAAGCTACCGGACAAGATACTTGGGTAAAAAGTTCTAATAATAATATAACTGCTCAATTTGAAAATCTTAAAAAACTTGCTAACTCTGAACAAGTTATGGAGTTCTACAAAAAAATTGCTAAAGATTTTAAAATAGCTGAAGAAAAAGGCAACTATGTTCTTACATATAGCGGTAACGGTGATCAGTTCAAAGAGCTTATAGTTGCTATTGCTAACTCTTCTGGTGGACAAGTGGTAAATGCCAATGCATTTAACAACGTAGATTTCAAAAACGTTACTATCAAACTTGTTGTAAGTAAAGATTTTATACCTATCAGCAATGAAACAACGATGGAAATCGCCACTAAGAATGCAGCGAACCCTACTACAATGAAAATAACTCAAAATACTAGTTATTCAAATGTAAATAAAGTAACTAGCATCGATCTTCCTGAAGCAGCTAAAAACGCTAATGAAATCGGTAGAAACTAAAAATTAACAATTAAATATTTAATACTTAACTCTGGAAACAATTCTATTTCCAGAGTTATTATTTTGCTCTCAGCTTACAGCTAAACCCCTATATAAAAAGCTATTTCAGGCGTTTAGAAGCTTTTGTTATCTGTTCTCTTCCCACCACATTATTTCAAAATTTACTCCTTTTTTTAAAACAAATAAATATCAAATCAATTTACATAAACCTTTTCATTTAGTATAATAATGTAGATAATATACTAGGAGGTTTGTTTTTTATAGTTATAGCGCCCGAACTAAGTTCTAACGATTAAACCGAGCTTAGTTGACGAGGGAAAAAGTTATCGAAAATTCGGCGGATGCTTTTTCGGAATTTAAGAGTTTCGTTAAATAATGTACAAACGGAGTATTTCTTTGAAATAAAATTAAATATTTTGAAAATAACTTTTTATCTAAGTTTTCTTTTCGAAAAAAGTAATTTTCTTATAAATATTTAATATTAAATTTAAAATTTATTCTACAAAATCATTATTATCTCTTAATTTTAAGATTGTTACTAATTATCATTGCAGGGAATAGTCTATACTTTTAGACTGTTGTAAATTTTTTGCTGTTTATCTTTTGAATTTTGTTAAGATTTCGCAAAACACTTTTAACTTTTTATTAAGTTTACCTTGTAAAATCAGTAATTATATCTTTTAAATCAATTATTAAAGAAAAAAGCGAGGAATTTTTTATATGTGTGGTATTGTAGGATTTGTTGGAGAAACAAATGGAGTTAAATTTTTGATTGATGGGCTTAGCAGCCTTGAATATCGTGGTTACGATTCAGCAGGAATTGCTGGAGTTGTTAATGGCGAAGCAAAAGTTACTAAAGCAGTAGGTCGTATTAAAAACCTAGAAGCTCTTATTCCAGATGATCTTCACATTGAACTTGGAATTGGTCATACACGTTGGGCTACTCACGGTGGAGTTAACGTTACTAACTCACATCCTCATCAAAGCTTTAACAAACGCTTTGTTCTAGTTCACAACGGTGTTATCGAAAACTTCCAAGAATTAAAAGATAGATTCTTCAAAGGAGTAGACCTTGTTTCCGAAACTGATACTGAAGTTATCGTTCAACTTATTCAAGTTTATAGCGATCGTGGAATGAGTACTAAAGAAGCATTCAAAAAAGCAGTATCAAAATTACAAGGTTCTTATGCACTTTGTTTAATCGATACTAAAGAATCTGATACTTTGTATGTGGCAAAAAATAAAAGTCCATTATTAATTGGACTTGGAGATGGAAAGAAAAATTTTGTCGGAAGTGACGCTCTTGCGATGATTAAATACACTAACGACTTTTTAGAAATTAACGACGGAGAAATAGTTATTGTTAAAAAAGATAGCGTAACTATTGAAGATAAAGATGGAAATGTAATAAATCGCGACAGCTTCTCTACTAATCTAAACGCTGGGGAAATCGACAAAGGTATCCATGAACACTACATGATTAAAGAAATCAATGAACAAGTAGGAGCTATGCGTAATATTATTTCTCACTACTTTGATGGGCACAACGTTAATATAGACGATGATATTATTAATAATGTAAAAGAAGCTGATAGACTTTACATTATCGGTTGTGGAACAAGTTATAATGCTGGTTTAGTGGGGCGTGCTTATTTTGAAAGATGGGCAGGTATTCCTGCTGAAGTGCATCTTGCGTCAGAATTTGCATACAATGCGCCGCTTCTTTCTAAAAAACCTATGTTTATCTTCCTATCACAATCAGGAGAAACAGCAGATCTTCGTGCAGTATTAACGAAATTACGCAGTGTAAACTCTGACTATAAGTTTTTAGTATTAACTAATGTGGATGCTTCTACATTAGCTCGTGAATGTGATTATACATTACTACTTCATGCAGGTGTTGAGATTGCTGTTGCATCTACAAAAGCATACACAGCACAAATCGCAACACTAAGTATTTTAGCTTATGAAGTAGCGCGACAACTCAATAAACAACCAAAATTCGATATCGAACAAGAACTATCAGTAATTACATCAGCTATTGAATCTATTTTAGACGATACTAAAACTATTAAAGATTTAGCAAAAGATTTATTTACAGAGCGCAATGCATTCTATATTGGTCGTGGAACTGATTATTACAGCGCTTGTGAAGCTGCACTTAAACTGAAAGAAGTTTCTTATATTCAGACTGAAGGCTTTGCCGGTGGAGAACTAAAACACGGAACAATTGCTCTTATCGAGGAAAAAACTCCGGTAGTCGCACTTATTACTAATACAAAATTAGACCTTAATACACGTAGTAATGTTAGCGAAGTAGCTAGCCGTGGAGCTAATACCCTAATAATTACATTAGAAAAATTAGCGCGCAAAGGTGATTACGCTATCCCTAATGTTAACGAAGATCTTGCTCCTATCGCAAGTATCGTCGTAACTCAACTATTTGCATATTACGCAGCTGTATCACGCGGATTAGACGTCGATAAACCTCGTAACCTAGCAAAAAGTGTTACAGTAGAATAAATAACAAAAACCAGAACTTCTAAAAATTAGTAGTTCTGGTTTTTTTCATATTCTCTTAATATACGAGTAATTATTTTTATAATATCTAGCTAAACCATTGTTTATTTCTAGTAATTTTTTGAAAAGCTTTTTCCTTTACATTTATATGAGAGCAGTTTATAATGGAACTATAAAATTTAATTATCTTCGGGGCAGGGTGAAATTCCCGACCGGCGGTTATAGTCCGCGAGCGTAAGCTGATTTGGTGAAATTCCAAAACCGACAGTACAGTCTGGATGATAGAAGATACGGAAAATATATTTTATTAGTTGTAGATTAAAACAATTATTTCGATATACCTAACCCACTAGCCTGCTAGTCTATTTATCAAATTATTGTCCTCTACACTCTATAAAATATCCATACCTTTATGTCCCGCTTTAAATGTTTTAAAGTGGTGTTTTTATTTTAAATTAAAAAGCCAGTAAGTCTTACTTTCTAAAGTTCCTAACTTAGCTAAAAATTTAAAAGTATCAGCACCATTCACAACGTTATTGCGGTTATTTTTACGCCTTTTGAAGATGGAAAGAGGACAATATGTATAAAAAAAATACTCATTCACTTGTTTTAAGTGGGCTACTTGCCGTTATTGCACTACTTCTATCTTTTTTTAGTTTTGCTGTGCCATTTCTGCCACCATTTCTAAAATTTGATTTTACTTTTATTCCGCTATTTATGGCGTTGCTATTGATGAACTACAAACACGCTATATTAGTATCTCTGTTAAAAAACTTTTTACACATTGTACTAATCTCGCACGAGCCTGTGGGATCTATCGCCAATATCGTTGTGGAGTTTATCTTCCTTAGCATTATCGTTTTATTTTATAAAAAAGGTACGCTAAAAATTATTATCGGCGGAGTTCTAGCAACAATCACTATGACCATCTTTATGGCTCTGCTTAATTACTTTGTATTCCTACCTGCTTATGGTTATATTATGGATTTAACAGATATAGTAAAAAATGTAAAAGTCATCGTTACCGCAGGAATTATTCCTTTCAACCTTCTTAAAGGTATCTTAGTTACAGTTTTATTCTTTGTAACACTTCGAGTATATAAACGTATACCAAGCACTATTACAAGCAAATTCGCTTAAACTATAAATATCTATACCACTAAAAAAATTTCTAAGATTAATGTGAAAAATCAATCTTGTAGAAATAGTTATGTAATCAGCGGTATAGATATTTTTTTCTTATTTCCAATTTTAATCTCCTCCTCTTCTTTTTTTAGATATTTTTAATCTTATTACAAAAAAATTTTTAAAAAAATATATTTTAAAAGTTTTTATATATTTTACAATATATTTTTTCTTAAAAACCCGTTTTATTCTGTGTCTTCCCGACGAAAAATCTTATATTATTTATTTTATATTTTCCAGTATTTTTATGTATATAGTTATCAATAAAATACATATAGAGTATGGAAAAGAAAAAGTGTTTGTGCTACAATAAAATTAGAAAATTAATTTTAGTAACAGGAGGCGTTATATATGAATAAAACATGAGCTTTTTTTAACGTTTTTTAACACAAGGATATATATCAAAAGGAGTAATTATGATGAAAGAAATTAAAAAAAATTATTATTTGTCTAAAGAGCAAGAAGAACGTTTTAATATTCTTGCTAGGGAGAAAAAAGAACTAATAAATAAAGGTTTATACAAAGTCAAAATACCAAAGTCATTACATCAGGAATTTTATAGCTTTGGTTTAGAGGGGCTTCTTGTAAGCTTTCTTATACTAGAAGATGGTGGCATAGAAGCTTACGACTTTGATAAATTTGCACTAACAGTTATAAAACGAAAACTTATTGATGAAATACGTCGTAGAAACAAAGAAAAAAGTGTTCCTATCGATTTTTCTGATAATACCCTACTTCATTCTTGCAATAACGATAGAGATATTTTAGAAGTCGATCTTAATTCTTATTTGAAATCTATTTTAACAGAACAGGAATTAGCTTTCCTAGAAGATTTCAAGAAAACTCAGGACATAAAGACAACATCTAAAATTTAAATCTATCCCTTTCTACATGCTATAGGTTGTTCAAAAGAATAAAAGAAATATATAAGCTGTTTCTATACAAAAGTGCCTAAATATTTTTCATCGCACAAAAAAACAACACCGAAGTTCTATACCTCGGTGTTGTTTTCTATATTTATATTATTTTTCTACTTTTTTTCCTAAGTTTAACGAAACAATTAGTAAGATCGCTCCTAATACTGAACCTAGCGCTAACGCTAATAAGTACATTGTCCAATTACTTACTGCACCTACCGCTATTGCAAAAATACCACCATGAGGTGCTTTTGATACTGCACCGAAAGTCATACTCAATGCTCCAGCGACACCACTTGATAGGAATAATGGTGGAATAACACGTAATGGATTACTTGCCGCGAACGGAATAGCCCCTTCTGTGATAAAGGCTAATCCCATTACATAGTTCACTAATGCTCCACTACGTTGTGCTTTTGGCCAAATATTTTTATTAATAGTTGCTGAGATTGCTATTGCTAATGGTGGAACCATACCACCAATCATTACTGCTGCCATAACATCACTTCCAGCTGTTCCTGCTGCTGTTAATAACGCTGTTCCTGTAACATAAGATGCTTTGTTGATTGGGCCTCCCATATCGATAGCCATCATCGCAGCTACTACGAATCCAAGGATAAATTTACCACTTCCATTTAATCCTGTAAGGAAGTCTTGTAATCCTGTCATAACTGCCGCCATCGGCGCGTTAATAACATAAATCATTGCGATTCCCATAATTAGAGAACCTAAGATTGGGAATAAGAAGATTGGTTTAATTCCATCTAATGATCGTGGCATCCAACTTGTTGCCATTTTAAGAACTTTAATAATACCGCCCGCTAAGAACCCTGCTACTAACGCTCCTAAAAATCCTGATGGAGTATAAGCTAAAATATCACTTTTCAGTCCCAAAATACTTGGATCAGCTAAAATACCACCGACCATACCTACTACAAACCCAGGTCTATCCGCCAGACTACGCCCGATAAATCCTGCAAGAATCGGTAACATCATACTAAATGAAATTTTACCTAAGTAGAATAATACTTCTGCGTATTTGTTGTATGTTGGGTCTTCTGGATTAAACGAGTTAATACCCCAAATAAATGACAGTGCAATTAAAATACCACCTGCTACTACGAATGGTAACATATTACTTACACCTTCCATTAGGTGTTTGTAAATTTTACGTCCTAAACTTTCTCCTTCTGCATCTGTTTCTTGTGAATCAGCCGCCCCATCGTGTTTGTATATTGGCGCTTTTCCATCTAAAATAGTTTGGATAAGTTCTTGTGGCTTGTTAATTCCGTCTGCAACTTTTGTCATAATAGTTGGGCGCCCATCAAAACGTGCCACCTCTACTTTTTTATCAGCTGCTACGATAATTCCCGCTGCTCTTTCGATATCTTCTTTTGTAAGTTTGTTTTCTATACCGATTTGACCATTAGTTTCTACTTTTACATCTAAGCCCATTGCTTTAGCTGTTTCTTTGATTTTTTCTGCAGCCATAAATGTATGAGCAATCCCTGTTGGACAAGCTGTTACAGCAATAATATAAGGTTTCTCTCCACTTGGAGCTGTTACTTCTTCTTTTTCTGGTTGAGTTTTTGCTACGAAATCTGTAAAGACTTTTTCTACATCTTCTTTTGTAGTTACTGCTTCTAATCCAGCTTTCACCTCTGAGTCCATCAGCGCTTGAGATAACGATGCAAGAGCTTTAAGATGCTCATCCGCTCCACCATCTGGCGCACAAATCATAAAGATATGTTTTGCTGGTTGTCCGTCAAAACTTTCCCACTCAACACCATCATTACTTTTTGCATAAATAATCATCGCTTTGTCAAAATCAGCACTCTTTGCATGAGGAATCGCAACATTTTCTCCTACTCCTGTAGTTGATTGAGCTTCACGAGCAAGCAACGCTTTTAAGAAATTATCTTTATTTTCGATAACTTTCTCATCTACTAACATCGTAGTAAGTTTATCTAATGCTTCTTTTTTATCTTCCGCACTAAAATTAAATTGTATTAAGTCATAATTGATAACATCAGTTAATTTCATTTTAATTCTCCTTAATATTTTATGATAGTCTACCTGACCTTTAAATTATGTATATTTCCAAGGTAATATCTTTTATAGTTTATAAACTTTAGTTAACTTTCCTTTTCAAAGTTTAATTTCTTATTTTAATTTCTTTACCTTGATTTGTGGTAGCAACTCTTCTATTAATTCCTTGCTACCTACGCCAACAGAAAACGATGTTGCCCCTCCTGCTGCTGAGGCATATTTCAATGCTTCTGCATAATCTTTCGTCTCATTATATTTAGCTACAAACATCGCCAGCATACTATCTCCTGCCGCTACCGTTGAGACAATTTTACCTTCTGCAACATTAACTTCCAATACTTCGTCATTTTCAGTTAATAATATTGCTCCTTTTGCTCCACGTGAAACAAGAACATTTTGAGCACCACACTCTTGTAATTTTCGAGCATAAACTAGGATTTCTTCCAAACCGTTTAGTGTTATTCCAAACATTTCTCCTAGTTCAAATTCATTTGGTTTAACAACAAATGGTTTGTATTGTAAGGTGTCCAACACCAAATCTTTGTTGCTATCAACTACCAAAGTAGCTCCTTTATCCGCTACTTTTTCTGCAATTTTCTTGAAATCTTCGAGTTCCATTCCTGCAATAACATTTCCTGATAAGAAAACTACATCTTCTGTCGTCAAAACATCTAGTTTTGCAAAAAATTCTGTGATGTTTTCTGAGTTCACCGCACTACTCTGACCGTTGATTTCCGTTTCAGTATCGGTAGTAAGCTTCATATTAATACGGGTCGTTCCAAGAGTTTCAACAAAGTCATGTTCTATATCTAATTTATCTAATTCTGATTTAATGAAATATCCTGTAAAACCTGCAACAAAACCTAGTGCTTTTGTTTTTTCACCTATATTATTCAATAATATCGAAATGTTTATACCTTTCCCACCGACTACATACTTCGCTTCTTGCGTTCTATTTAATTTTCCAAGGCTGAAGTTACTAGCTTTTGTAAGCATATCTACTGCTGGGTTTAAAGTTATTGTATAATACATCTATGCTTCCTCCTTATCTTTTACTATTAATATATTAGCGTATTTTTCATAGTTTTCTGGTGCATCGTAACTTACGATTGTTACTTCTTCTAAGTCCGCAAACTTGTGAAACTTGCGGTGATCAAACTTACTTTTATCTGCCAAAATATATTTTTTCTTACTATTTTTTATCGCTGCAGTTTTTATAAAAGCCTCATTCTCATCCGCAGTAGTTATACCAAAATTTTCATCAATGCCATTACAACCAACAAAACACATATCGAAACTATAATTTTTCAATTGTTCAATCGCTGTATGACCAATTACAGCTTGTGTGGAATGTTTCAAAGTTCCACCTAATATAATAGTATGTATTTTATTATTAATAAGTCGTGGCAAATGATAGGTAGAATTTGTTACGACAGTTATTTTTCTATCACGCAAATAATCAATCATTTCATAAGTAGATGTCCCTGCATCAAGATAAATAGTCTGCCCTGATTGAACTACATTTTTACAAAGATACTTTGCTACTTCTTTTTTCTCTGGTAAAAACTCCGTGCGTTTTGCCTCAACACCTATCTCACTTCCTCTTGCTGAAGTACGCTTCATCGCTCCACCATGAGTTCTATATAATAAGTTCTTTTCTTCTAAGCTTGTTAAATCTCTTCTGATTGTTGCCTCAGATACCTCACAATAATCTATAAGCTCATGTAGACTAAGTGATCCTCGCTCTTCTAACAAGTTTAAAATTCTTTTCTGTCTTTCATTTACCATTTTTTTCTTCTCCTTGACTCCCAAATTCATTATACTTAATATACTACAGCATTTCAATCAAACTCAAGCAAAAACCACTCAAAAACAAGCAAAATAATTGCTTTTTTGAGTGGTTTTATTTTTAATTATGAGCGTTTTTTAATTTGTTGAGCGAAAGAAAATTTTTATAAGATCAGAATCGGAATCTGTTTCTAATAAATTAGTTTTCAAAGTCATTAGCACAAAAACAAATATAATATTATAAAAAATTGTTATTATATCTATCGGAAAGAAATTCAGAGTATAAAACAATATAATTAACAGGATTATAGAGATTGATGTAAATCCAATGTCACGCAAGCGTCGCGTAAAACTCGCTGTTATCGGAATAGCTAAAACAACCAAAACTACAAGTAAAACTAATCCCCAAAATGTTATGTCTCTTAATTCTAGAATACTTTGTTCACGAGGGACTCCTATATCTCCACCTGCATCTAAGCGTTCTTTTATCGCTACAAACGGAAAATAGAAAACATAAGTAAATACCCCGTCTATAGCAAGAAAAAGTATCCCTATTATTCCTACCGGAAACCAATGACCTCTTATAGATGTATATCCTTTAAAGTCTACAAATCCCCTAAAAAATCAGCGAAAGCAGAGAAAAAAGATACTTGTTTTTTTCTTTGATCTATCATAACTAACCCCTCCGTAATAAATTTATATAACAAATATAATATTCAGACAACCTGTGGCTAGCTATCTTCTTGCAAAACTCAACTATTTATTAATCTATTCTTACATTTGCTAACGTTGTTTTTGCTTCTTCTAAAACATCGACTATCACTTGTTCTACTGAACGAATTTCATCGACAAGTCCTGCTATTTGGCCAGACATAACTGAACCATTTTCTACATCACCATCATAGACAGCTTTTCTTAAAGAACCTAGTGTTAATTCTTCTAATTCCATCAATGTTGACGATTGTGCTTCTAATTCATGATATCTTTTTGTCAATTCATTTTTTATACCACGAACCGGTGCTCCAAATTTCATTCCTGTTAATGTTGTTGATGTGTCATCTGCTTCTACAATTAAGTTCTTATACTCTATTGAAATTGGACATTCGTGTGTAGCTAAAAAGACTGTTCCCATTTGAACTCCACTTGCTCCTAAACAAAATGCAGCAGCAACACCTCGACCAGCAGCAATACCCCCAGCAGCAATCACAGGAATATTTACCGCTTTTGTTACTTGTGGTAAAAGCGCCATAGTTGTACTTGTTCCAACATGACCTCCTGCTTCCATTCCTTCAACAACAACAGCAGCACAACCTAATTCTTCCATTTTTTTTGCTGCTTTTACCGATGGAATTACTGGAATAACTTTAACTCCAGCTTCTGTTAAACGTGGCATAAATTTTCTTGGAGTTCCTGCTCCTGTTGTAACTATTTTAACACCTTCTTCAATAACAACATCTATTATTTCGTTGATATTAGGCATCATCAGCATTAAGTTAACCGCAAAAGGCTTTGTCGTTTGTTCTTTACATTTTTTTATTTGCTCACGTAGTTCTTCCGGACTCATTCCTCCAGAAGCTAATATCCCTAATCCTCCTGCATTAGAAACTGCACTAGCAAGTTCATAGCGTGCGATTTGAGCCATCGCACCTTGAAAAACAGGATATTTTATTCCTAATAATTGTGTAATTGTCATAACTTTGCCCTCCTTAATTTAACATCTTTTTTGTTAAATGTTTTTTTCTCTTTATTATTTTCTAGATATTTTGTTAACGTTATCTTTCTTTATATTATACCAATTATTTAGCTATTTTAAAAATGATATAAGAAAATAACCCTTTAGAATTCATATTAAATTATCATTTTTAGATAACTCTAATTAATTCTAAAAGGTTAATGGTTAAAATATAAATTTAGCTACTAAATAACATGCTATCATAAGAATAACCGATGATAAAAAGCACGCTGTAAAAACACGCAAACCGCGTTCTTTAATAACTTTGAAGTTAACACTCATTCCTAAAGACGCCATCGCCATACCTAAAAATATATATGCTGCATCTACTAAATAAGGGGTTAATGGTTTTAAGAAACTTACATAACTTCCTAATATACTCATGGCTATAAATCCTAAAATAAAGTAAGGCATCGGCATTTTCCCTTGAGCATCACTATTTGAACGACGATTAATCACAACAAGGACTATAGCTACTACTATCAACATAAGAACGCGAGATAACTTCGTCAGTATAGCTGTATCAAGTGCAACTTGACCTCCCGCTCCTCCCGCAGCAACAGCGTGAGCTATTTCATGAAGGCTTCCTCCGGTAAACACGCCATAATTATAAGGTTCTAGGTTTAAATACGGTTTTAACGCTACTTCTATTAGCGTAAACACCGTCCCAAGTATCGCTACAACCGCGACAGCAAGAACACTATTGTCAGTTTTGGCGCGTAATTGTCCGCTAACACCCATAACTGCAGCTGCTCCACAAATACCACAACCACACGCTGAAAGCAAAGCTAATTCATGATCTACTTTGAAAAGTCGGCACATATAATAAGTCAGTAAAATCATAAATAAGACTATAAAAAATGCCAAAACTAAAGTTTTCTTACCTTCTGAAAGCAATCTATCCAAAGCTAGTTTGAATCCTAATAAAATAATTCCTAGACGCAAAAATTTATTACTGATAAAAGGAATCTCTCCTTTTACCTGCTCCTTTAATCCAGTAAACATCTGTAATACCATTCCTATTACTAAAGCTATTACCAAATGTCCAAATAATTTTAATGTCGGAACCTGTGCTAGATATTTCGCCGCCATAGAAATAAAAAACATCAATAATAACGTATAGTAAAAACTAATACTTTTAAATCTTTCCATGTATTATCTCCTTATACTTTTCTAATTTTATTATACTCCTGAAATAGTTACTATGCAACGGCAGATATAATATTCTTTATTTCTATATTTAAAATATTTTATTCTGTTCTAGAGGTAACATATATTTATAAAAATGTATAATTATACAAAAAAGAGTGTAATTAATTTACACCCTTTATTATTTACTATTATATCTCTTCTTTTTCTAATATTAGTATACATTTTGTATAAAAAGGTACTTCCTTTAATTTAAAATATTTCTGTAAATACTGTAGATAACTCTCATCTTTTTCTTCTATTATACTAGAAATTTTAAAATTTAACGGTTTGAGCAACCATTTTTCCAAATAATCATGGATATTATATTCTTCTTTACTTTCTCTTTCTAGAGATTGCAATCCCCATACTACATGAAATACTAATTCATAAGCCTCTTTTTCTGTTGTTTGATATTCTTTATTATCAAATTTTTCAACATTTTGTATAATTGAATTTTCTTTAAGTTTTTTTACCCATCTATCCACTTCTTTACTAACTTTTTCATTTTTCACATGTAATGTATATGGTATATCAGAATTTTTATTCGCCCAGTCTCTTATAATAAGTTTTCCATCTTTTTTCAAATTTCGATGTATTTGTTTTAATACCTTTGTTCTTTCAGGTCGAGACATATAGCTTATTATTTCATGAAATACACTTGACATAAAAATGATATCATATTTCTCTTTGCTTTTCGCTAAATTTTCATCTGTTATAACATCTATATTTAAATTGGCTAACTCATTTTGTACTGTGGGTGAAATATCATAAGCATAATATTTTGCACCTGTTTGCTGAACACTTCTAATAAAATCGGGCGATATTCCTGAACCATAATCAAGCACTTTAGTTTTTTTCTTTAAATATGGTTTTAGTACATCAAATTTTGATAGGGCTGTTTTATTCATACGTTTAATATATGTATTTTTATCATTATTGTAATTTTCCATCTTCTTCCCCTTGTCTTTCTTGCAAGTTTTTCCCAACTAAATTACTTTCTTTTGAAAACTATTCTCTAACATTCTGTAGTAAAGTTAGATTAATATTTTTCTTTATTAATTTTTGTTAATTATACTATAAATTTTAGCGTTTATCAAAATTTAGTTTTTTATTATAGGTTGATATATAGCTATCAAAAGACCCAGTACAGTATTGTACTCGGCCTTTTTTAATATATTTAATTATTTTTATCTATCCCAGTAATAAGAATAGATAGTGGGCTACAATCCCCGCAACGATACCCCCAATAGTATGAGAAACTATCGCTTTTGATGAAAGTTTACGCACTCCTAAAGCATCCATCATACCGATATGCGTACTTAAGTATCCACTCCAACACATACCCATCGCTGTAAATACGGCAATGTCATTCGGTCCAATAAGACCATTTTTTAAAAATTCTGGCACTAGAGAAATTGCTCCCCCTACTGCTCCCAAAGCTGTAATTGGGAAAGCTATTGCTTCTGCAGATTTGAAACCAAATAATGGTTCAAGAATAAATGTTAATTTTTCTCCTAACCAAGGTAGGAATCCAACACCTTCATACGCTGCTCCTGTATATCCGTCAGCAGGCATTTTAAACGTTAACATCATAACGAATGTACAAACGATAAGTACACCCGGAATAATTGCCATCCCCATTTCTACCCCAGTTTTTCCACCTTCTAATATTGTATCTAGTACTCGTTGAAACATATTTCCATCACGGATTATTCTTACTTTATCCATCAATTCGTCTGTTTCGTTTGATTCTACCATCGGTTCATCCGCTTCATCCCCGTAGTATTTTCTTGTATGTCTTAACATCAAGCGAACACTTATTATACTTCCTATAATTGCTCCAACATTCCCTATAATTGCTGCTTTTACGAAGCCAGCTCCTTGCCCCATCATAAACATCGTTACAATAAGACCCATACCAAACGCTGTCCCTAAGTTACAAAGTGCGGGTACTTGGTACTTTTTGAAAAACGCTACAAAACGTTTATCTTTGGCAAAAGGAATAATAGCTGGGTTATCTGATAAATAAGTCGCTATTGCTCCGGTTACACTAGCACCTGGCATACCCCAAAGAGGTCTCATCAACGGAGCAAATATTTTGTTGATAAGCGCTATTGCTCCAAATTCTGATAACAGTGCGCTAATTGCTCCAGCAATAACAGCCATAGCCATTATGAAAAACACTGTATTCAACAGTAAGTCGTGAGCCGTTGCCATCATTGTTTTAAACATTAGCGGTGTTCCCATCTTACGCGCCATTAAACCGAAGATTAAAAAGAATACTGCTAAAAAGACAAATGTTTCTAGGCTTATTGCTTTTTTAACTACTGTAGCCTCTTTCTTTTTTTTGGTTTTAAGCTTGGTCTTGTCTCCATCCATAATAAATCATCCTTTCTTTAATTGTAATTTATATTTTACTTGTTTTAACTGTACTATTACAACTATTTATTACATTATATCACACTTTCTTTATCACCGCAACTATTTCAATAATTCCGAACTCTTACAGAAGAACCTCGCCGTCTTTGTTAGCACTTTTTATAAAACAATAAATCACTATAATCGTTGTTAAATAAAATATCCATTAATTTTATTAATGCTTTTTTTCTAGAAGATGTAAATATTAAGTTGTAACAAATATTACTACCCACATTTTTTACGAAAATAATACAGTTGTATTTTTTTGTTAATCATTATAACTTTTACTTAAAATCATCAAACATATTTATAATTTCTTAGCCATAAAACCTCAAAAGATAAACTCATTCTCCCTCTTTAATTAATTGTAATAAACTAGCTTTTTTGATAGAATTATATAGTCTATACATTTATAGAAAGGAGAACAATTTTTATGAAAATAAAAAATAAAAATAACAATAAGATTTTAAAATTTTCTATTAGAAAATTATCTCTTGGTGCTGCACCTGTCGTTATCAGTGCTTTGATTTTTGGAAGTTATATGCCAAGTGAAGTTTTAGCAAATGAAAATACAATTGTTAATTATACATATTTAGCTGAAAATGAATTAACAGATGCAGAAAAAAGTTTAATAAAGAAAAATATACCTAGTGATGTTAAGGAAAATGAAATATATTACATGGTTTATAAAAAGGATCCTAAACCTACATCAGAAATTAAGACTTTACCTAATACCGGGCAAAACTCTCTTCCTTTAACAGGTTTAGCAGTGGGTGCTGCTGTTCTGGTTGTTCTTTTAGTATCTAAAAAACACAGAAACAAAGTACTTAGTGTTGTTTTAATCGGAGCGATGGGACAAAGTATTGTTATGCCGTTCGAGTCTTTCGCTTTTGAAAATAAAGAGTTGGTAAGCTATAATACTCAAAAAACTATTGCTAACTCTAACGAATTGGCAAATGGTGTAATAAAAATCGATGGGTACTCTTATGTTGGTTATTTCACACAAAGTGATTTAAAAACCCTACCTAATCAAGTAAATCCAACGGTTCCTGAAAAACCGACGAATCCAACAAATCCAAACAATCCAACACCACAACCAAATCCACAACCCCAACCTGAGTACAAAACTACTCCAGATGAAGGACCTAAGGTTCCTACTGTTGAAAAACCTGAACTAAAAGTTACTAAAGAGGTTGTGCCTTTCGAAACTATCGAACAAAATGACGATACCCTTCCTAAAGGTCAAACGAAAGTTGTCCGTGATGGAGTCAATGGTGAGCGTACTATTCTAACTGAAGTGTCTACTGTTGATGGTGTTCAAACTAGCAAAGTTGTTGATAATTCTATTACTACTCAACCGGTTAATAAAATTGTTGCTGTCGGTACAAAAGAAGTAACACCGGCTCCAGAGCATAAAACAACTCCGGATGAAGGACCTAAGGTTCCTATTGTTGAAAAACCTGAATTAAAAGTTACTAAAGAGGTTATACCTTTTGAAACTATCGAACAAAATGACGATACCCTTCCTAAAGGTCAAACGAAAGTTGTCCGTGATGGAGTCAATGGTGAGCGTACTATTCTAACTGAAGTGTCTACTGTTGACGGTGTACAAACTAGTAAAGTTGTCGATAATTCTATTACCACTCAACCGATTAATAAAATTGTTGCTGTCGGTACAAAAGAAGTAACACCAGCTGTAGATAAGACTGCATTGCAAAACGCTATTGCTACTGCTAATAGCAAAAACAAAGATGATTACACTACTCAATCTTGGGCAGACTTGACTACTGCTTTAGCAACTGCTAATACTATTAACAACGACAATAACACTACTCAAAACGCGGTAAACGAAGCTACTCAAAACTTGCTAAAAGCTATTGAAAAATTAGTAAAACTTGCTGATAAACCTGTATTAAAATTTGTTAACACTAATAAAAACGAATTAGAGCATAGTGCTACGGCTAAATACACGTTAGAAAATCCTACTAATGCAGAAGTAAAATCTATTACAGCTACTCTTAAAAAAGGTAACGAAATTGTAAAAACTGTAGATTTAACAAAAGATAATTTAGATGCTGTTTTAAGTGACTTAGACTTCTATAAAGAATATACATTATCTACAACAATTGTTTATAACCAAGGAAATGGAGAAGAATCAGAAACTCTTACTGATGAAAAAATTCTACTAGAACCTAAAAAAATAGAAGTTAAAGATATTAAACGTACAGACTTAATTAAATATGAAAATAAAGTTGAATCAGATGCTACAAGACTAACATCTATCCCTCAAGATTTAACTAATTATTATCTAAAAGTTACATCAAACGATCATAAAACAACACTATTAGCTGTTAAAAATATCGAAGATGCAGAGGTTGATGGTAAAAAAGTATACAAAGTAACTGCTGTTGCTGACAACCTAGTGCAACGTAACGCAAGTAATAATCTTAGCGACGTATATACTTACTATATAGAAAAACCAAAAACTAAAGAAGATAATGTTTATTATGATTTTGCAGAATTAATAAACGCTATGCAAGCAAATCCAGCTGGTGAATTCCTTCTTGGTCAAAGTATGAGCGCTAAAAACGTTGTACCTGCTGGCAAATCTTATGTTACAGCAGAATTTACAGGTAAACTTCTAAGTAACGGGGATAAACGTTATGCTATTCACGACCTAGAGCATCCATTGTTTAATAATATCAATAATGCAATAATCAAAAATATTAACTTTGAAAATGTTGCGATAGATAGATCTGGAGAAGATAATATCTCTGCTATTGGAAATAATTTAAAAAATAATGCAACTATCGAAAATGTTAAAATTACTGGTTCTATAACTGGTAAAAATAATGTTGCCGGAGTTGTTAACAATATCCATGAAGATGGAAAAGTTGAAAATGTCGCATTTATTGGTAAAATAAATTCTGTTGGGAATGATTCTACAGTAGGTGGTATTGCTGGTTCTAACTATATGGGATTTGTTAATAGAGCTTATGTGGATGCCACTATTACCGCTAATAATGCACATGCTAGTATGCTAGTACCTTTTGTAAACTATAAAGCACATAGTTGGCTATCAGGAACAAAAGGAAAACTAACAAACTCTGTAGCAAAAGGTATTCTTGATGTTAAAAATACTAAATATGTTGGTGGAATAGTTGCTAAAACTTGGCCATATGGAGCGGTTCAAAATAACGTAACATATGCTAAAGTGATTAAAGGTGAAGAACTATTCGGTTCAAATGACGTTAACGATGGCGATGCAAATCCTTTTGTATCAAACTTATTTGGAGTTATCGGATATAGTTCTTCTGAAGATGGTACTGGTCGAGATAATAAAAACAAAAACAAATTAAAACACTTATCTAAAGCTGAGGCTGATGAAAAAGTTGCTGGTTTCAATATTACCGCTGATACACTATCAAGTGAAGCATACACTATGAACACTATCAACAATATCAAACCTAGTAACAAAGCATATACAGATATTCAAGATTACAATGCTGACTATAGTTTAGCTTACAAAAATCTTGAAAAACTGCAACCATTCTATAATAAAGATTATATCGTTAACCAAGCGAATAAACTTGCTAAAGATCATAACTTAAATACAAAAGAAGTTCTTTCTGTTACACCGATGAATAACAATGATTTCATCGCTAACCTTAGTGTTGCAAATAAAATTGTCGTTCACTATGCTGACGGAACTAAAGACTACTTCAACTTATCTGAAAGTAATGTTGGCTTAACTAACGTTAAAGAATATGAAATAACTGATCTTGGAATTAAATATACACCTAATATCGTTCAAAAAGATCATAGTAATCTTATCAATGGTATAAAAGCTATCTTAAGTCCAATAGATCTACAATCAGAGCCAATTTATCAACATTTAAATAGAACTGGTAATAACAAGGTAAATGCGATAAAAGACCTTTATTTAGAAGAAAGTTTTGATTATGTTAAGAGAAATCTTGATGTATTCATTGAAAAATTAGTTCAAAACGAAGATCATCAATTGAATAATTCTGTAGCAGCTCAACAGATGATTCTTGATAAAGTTGAGAAAAACAAAGCCGCTCTATTATTAGGTTTAACTTATCTAAATCGTTACTACGGCGTTAAGTTTGGCGATGTAAATATTAAAGAACTTATGCTGTTTAAACCTGATTTTTACGGTAAAAATGTTGATGTTTTAGACAGACTTATCGAGATGGGTTCTAAAGAAAGTTATATTAGTGGTTCAAGAACATTCGAAGCCTTTGGTGAAGTTCTTGCAAAATCTACGAAGTCAGGACATTTAGAGTCATTCTTAAACTATAATCGTAGTCTATTTACAAACTTTACAGATATGAACGATTGGTTTATCGATGCAACTAAAGATAAAGTATATATCGCTGAACGTGCTTCAGAAGTAGATGCGATTAAAAATGCTAAGTATCGAGCATTTGACAATTTAAAACGTGCTCACCTTAGAAAAACTCTTCTTCCTCTACTTAATATAGAGAAATCACATATTTACCTAATTTCTAACTACAATGCTATAGCTTTTGGTAGTGCTGAAAGATTAGGTAAAAAATCATTCGCTGATATTAAGGATATGGTGGACAAAGCTGCAGATGGTTATAGAAACTACTACGACTTCTGGTATCGTCTAGCTGCAGATAATGTTAAAAACCGTCTATTAAGAGACTCAGTTATCCCTCTTTGGGAAGGTTATAACGCTCCTGGTGGATGGGTTGATAAATACGGTAGATACGGACAACAAAATGAATATTCTCCACTTCGTGAATTATTCGGACCTATCGGTAAACACTTTGGAAATAATGGTGCTGGTGCCTATGCTGTAATTTATGGTAATCCAAATGATACTAGAACAGAAGTAAACTATATTTACCTAAATATGATTGACGAATATGGTATTTCTGTTTATACTCACGAAACAACACACGTTAACGATGGTCACATCTACCTTGGTGGTTTTGGTCGCCGTGAAGGAACTAGCTTTGAAGCTTTTGCTCAAGGTATGTTACAAACTCCAGTACCTAGCAGTTGGGCTGATGAGTTCGGTTCGTTAGGTATCAATATGGTATTTAAACGTCCAAATGATGGAAATCAATGGTATATTACCGATCCAAAAACTCTAAAAACAAGAGATGATATCGATCGCTATATGAGAGGTTATAACGATGCGTTAACTCTTCTTGATGAAATCGAAGCAGAAGCTGTTATTTCTCAACAAAATAGAGATTTAAACGGTGCTTGGTTCAAGAAAATGGATAAACAATACCGTGATAGCAACAACCTTAACCATTGGGATAAGATTCGCCATCTATCAAAAGAAGAAAAAGACAGCTTAAATATTCAATCTGTTAATGATTTAGTCGACCAACAATTAATGACTAATCGTAATCCAGGCAATGGTGTTTATAAACCAGAAGTAGTTAGCTACCACGATCAATCTCCTTATGTAGGTGTTAAAATGATGACTGGTATTTATGGAGGTAATACTAGTAATGGAGCTCCAGGTGCAGTTTCATTCAAACATAATGCATTTAGATTATGGGGTTACTACGGTTATGAAAATGGATTCCTTGGCTATGCTTCTAATAAATATAAACAAGCCTCTAAAACGGATGGCCACTCAGTTCTAAGTGATAAATACATAATCAACAAAATTTCTGGAGGTAAATTCTCTACATTAGAAGATTTCAAAAAAGCTTACTTCCAAGAAGTAAAAGATAAAGCTAAAGTAGGTTTAACTACGTTTGAAGTAAATGGTACTACTGTTTCATCTTATGATGAACTTCTTGCATTGTTTAAAGATGCTGTTACAAAAGATGCACAAACTCTTAAAGCAGATAACAATAGCAATAAATCAGTATCAATGAACAATACGTTGAAACTGAAAGAAGAAGTTTATAAAAAACTTCTTCAAAGAACAGATAGCTTTAAAACATCTATTTTCAAATAAAATATAAACTATATTTTAAACATATTAAACTCCCGAAAAACTTAATGTACATGTTTTCGGGAGTTTTTTCTAATCTTTACTTCAGACCTCTGAAACTATCTGTTTTTATTTTTTTCTTATTTATTCCGTTATTTTCTAAAAATTTTTCCATAATTTTAACATCATCAGGTTGGCCCGACAATAAATATATAGCATTGTTCCCATATATACCCACTGCTTTTTTTAGTTTTTCTTGACTTTGTTCTATACTCTTACTAGTTTCATAAGTAAAATCTTTTCCTTTATTTGATAACTCTATCAGTTCGTTATTAAAAATATTCACCCCTTTATCTAGATGATTAAGTATAATTGTACGTTTAGAGTTCCATTCTTTAACAATCGGTCTCATTGCTGCAACGCCAACATCAGATGCAAAACAAATAATAGGTTCTTGATTATCTGCAATATCTAAGTTTCCACCTAACCAACTCACCTCAACTTTCGCTCCCACCTGCAAACTAGTCAAGTTTTTCTTATAAACACTCCCTCTATTATGTGTTAAAATCATAATCTCTTTTTCTTCAGGATTAGATGCAATAGTAAGCCATCTGTTATTTTGCTTGCTATCCTTTACTTCAGGTATGGTGACTTTCACGTAAGACCCTGGTTCCCAAGTCATATTATCTGGTTTTTCCAAGCGAACAACATATAGATCAGCGCTAGCGTTTTCTATTGATTTGACCGATAAAGTTTGACTACGTCCAAGAAATGCAAATACTCCCCACGTTATTAGCCCTAGAGCTACTATTGTAATAAGAATAATAGTTAACATTTTTTTACCTCTTTTCATTTTCTTCCTCTTTCAAAAATTTTATAGTTAATAATATATGCGTTTATCTTTTTTAAAAAATTATAAAGCTAAATCAAGAACAGTTTTATAGTTAATAGAATAATACTTTTATATAGTTGTAAATATAGTATTTTTATGTATATGAATGAATATAATTCATTATTCATTCATACGTATTTAAAAAATAAAGAATTGTCATTCTTTATTTAAATAATCCTTTTACAAAATAAGTTGCTAAGGTTTCTATTGTCTGATTAACGTTGGGTACATCTTTTTCTGTAATATTCATGTCTATATAGTAAAAAAGATGATAAACTTCTAAAACCTCTTGGATTTTTTCTTGAGAGTACCCTTCCTTCAACATACGTTTAGTAAATGTTTCTATTAAAAACTGGTGGAATGGATTCGACTCCCTACCTTCCTCTGAAGAATAATAGCTATGTAACTCGTTAGAAATAGCAGGATTATACCATTCTGCTAAAATTTTATTAGATGAAACCAAACTTCTTGATTGACCAAAAAGTTGACCTATAAGCTCAACAACATCTCCTTGCCAATCTATATCATTCATTATAACTTGTCGAATACGATTATTTTCATCTATATAAACATCTAGAAAGATTTCTTCTTTACTTTCGTAATAATTATAAAAAGAACCAACTGCCATACCTGCCTGTTTTGCAACTTCTGAAATAGCTGTTGCTTTATAGCCTTTATTAGAAAAAACATTATAAGCAGCTTGCTTTAATGATTGTTTTTTATCCAATTTCTTCCCCCCTTTCTTTTTTTGAATGAATTTATTTTTATGTTCATTCATATTTTATCAAATTTTTTCCTTCAAGTCAATAATAAATCATTTTTATAGGTTTAGTCTCTATATTTTTATTTACCCTAATTTTCTAGTAAAAAAGAGAGAACTTTTATTCTCTCTTTTTTGTTTATTAGTTATTATTTTTAGCACGGTATAAGAATGCAGATACTGTCATAAGTGCAAATCCTAAAAGACCTGGTAATACTGGTGAATCAGTAGCCCCTGTATTTGGTAATGTTTTTTTAGGTTCTGGATCATTTGAACCATCAGGAGTTTCTGTTGCTGGTTTGTCTGGTTTGTTATATTTATTTGTAAATATCACATTATCTCCATCTCCTGTTACTTTCGCTTCAAGTTGTCCTTGTCCATTGTCAGTAACTTTTACTTTTACAGTATAAGATTTTGAATCATATGTAATTCCTGCTTCATTTCCTGCTTTTTCTGTTACAGTGTATTCATGTTCTCCTGCTTTTGTATACTCTACATCAAAAGCAATTGATCCATCTGCTTTGTTTTTAGCTGTCCCTACTACTTTAGTTCCTTCTTTTAGTTCAAACTCATATTTGTCTGCTTCTAAAGCTTTACCTTCTAATACTTTTTTAGCTTTAATAGTTGCTTTTGTTGCAGCCGCTTTATATGTATTTGTAAATGTTGGGTTATTATCTGTTACTGCTGCTTCAAGTTGTCCTTGTCCGTTGTCAGTAACTTTTACTTTTACTGTATAAGATTTTGAATCATATGTAACTCCTGCTTCATTTCCTGCTTTTTCTGTTACAGTGTATTCATGTTCTCCTACTTCTGTATATGTAATATCTTCGAAAGTAACTGTTCCGTCTGCTTTGTTTTTAGCTGTTCCTACTACTTTAGCACCCTCTTTTAGTTCAAACTCATATTTGTCTGCTTCTAAAGCTTTACCTTCTAATACTTTTTTAGCTGTAATAGTTGCTTTTGTTTCAGTTGCTTTATATATGTTTGTAAATGTTGGGTTATTTCCTGTTACTGCCGCTACTAACTTACCTTGTCCATTGTCAGTAACTTCTACTTTTACTTCACGAGGAGTTTTATCGTACGTAACCCCACCTTCTGTTCCTTCTTTCTCTGTTAGAGTATATGTATGCACTCCTGCTTCTGTATATGTAATATCTTCGAAAGTAATTGTTCCGTCTGCTTTGTTTTTGGCTGTTCCTACTACTTTAGCACCCTCTTTTAGTTCAAATTCAAATTAATCATCTTTTAACGTGCTTCCGTTTAGTGCTTTTGTTGCTGTAATAGTTGCTTTTGTTTCAGCTACTTTATATATGTTTGTAAATGTTGGGTTGTTACCTGTTACTGCTGCTACTAATTTACCTTGCCCATTGTCAGTAACTTCTACTTTTACTTCACGAGGAGTTTTATCGTACGTAACCCCACCTTCTGTTCCTTCTTTTTCAGTTATAGTATACGTATGTGGTCCTACTTCTGTATATGTAATATCTTCGAAAGTAACTGTTCCATCTGCTTTGTTTTTAGCTGTAGCTACTACTTTAGTTCCTTCTTTTAGTTCAAACTCATATTTGTCTGCTTCAAGAGTTTTACCATTCAATACTTTTTTAGCTGTAATAGTTGCTTTTGTTTCAGCTGCTTTATATGTATTTGTAAAAGTTGGTTCAGGTGAAGTCACAGAAGCCTTCAGAGTAGTACCTTGGAATTCAGCTTTTACTGTAACCTCTTTAGCTGTTTCATCAAAGGTCACTCCTGGAACTGCATTAGTAGCATCTTCTTTGATAACATAATTGTAAACTCCTGCACCTTTCACTTCTATATTTTCAAATGTAATAGATCCATCAGCTTTTGTTTTAGCTGTTGCGATAGGTGTAGTTAAATTATTTGCTGAGTATAGATTGAATGTGAATTCATCTGCTTTAGGTAGCTCTCCTTCACGTCCAGAAACAACTTTTTTAGCTGTTATATTAACAGGTACTGGAATTGGGTTATCTTTAAGGTTTATTGTAGAACCTGCCGCTCCTAATTTAAGAGTATATTCTTGTTCGTCCAATTTATATCCAGCTGGAGCTGTTTTTTCTTTTATTTTAAAAAGTTTCCCTTCCCATTTCTGATCATAAGTTTTGGTTAATGCAATACCTTTTTCATTTGTTGTTGCTTCTGTAGTCTCTGTTGGATCATCTACAGCTGTAACAGTATAAACTGCACCTGACACTGGACTTAGTGTAAATGCATCTGTTTTATTTATCTTAATTTGATAAGCTGTAGAAGCTACAATTGTACCAGAAATTAATGAAGTAGCCTCTGCTTTCATGCTAAACGCATTTGGACGACTAGTATTTTGTGAAAGTTTTTTCCCATCTGCTTGAGATAGAGCTACTACATTCGCTACTTTTGTGCCATCATTCGGTGTAGTAGTACTATATGTAATAAAGTAAGAAGTTGTTCCATCTTTAATAGTTATATCAAAAGAAGTATAATTTTCATTCCAAGAAACTGTATAGTCTTTTCCTTCAACCATAAGTTCAGCAACGTCTGGAACACCAGATGTTCCACTTGTAATATCTGCTTTATAAACTTTTAAAGATTCTGGGATGTATTGAGCTGGAGTATATGCCACATCATCATTAGGAATACTATCGTGAAGCACAATATTTTGTCCAAAGTCTTGTTTTTCAGTATTAACACGTACTCTCCAATTAGAAACTGCATCCCCTTTACTAACTGAGCCAATCGCCGCTAATTTTGGAGAACTCCACTCGTTACGTTCTGCTTGTCCTCCTACTTTTGCATAGTTTTCAACACCAACTTTTGGTCCCGATATTGTTTTGGAAGTATAGATTTGTCTAATCTCTTGCTTCATTGCATTTGAATTAAAAGAAATTAGTGTACTAGTCTGGTCTTTAATAAATCGAAAAGAACCTGAAAAATTACCTGAAACATCTTTTACTTTATCCCCACCAGTTGCTGCTAAATATTTATCTAAGTTTTTCAAAGTAACCGTTATTTTCCCACCTTTGTCTGACCCATTTGCTGTAACAACCGCTTCTCCGATATTAACCTTTGTAGTTGGATCAACTAATTGTTGTTTATCATTATAAACCGTCATTGGTGCTGGAATATCAAAGGTGAAATAATCACCATTATTTAAATTTTCATTATATTTTTTAAGATCAAATGTTACACGAAGTTTATACGCCTGTCCTGTTCGAATTAAATATTCTCCTGTTTCTGTGGTTTTTTGCTTTGTATCAGAAGCATCAAGAAGCTCAACTCCGTTTATAACTTCTGTTAGTTCTTTTGGTGTTGTATTATCTGCTTTTACCGCGCTCATAGAAACAAATATAGATGATAGAAGCAATAACATAGCTATTGAAATTTTAAAAAGTGATTTCAGCAGTTTTCTTATTAACATATATTCTCCTCTTTTATATTATTATTTTTTTAAAATTATTGATTATTTAATTTTTAAAATTAACACTCTAAAAATACATTCACTATAAGTTTAAATAATTATTCACATTCTAACACCCACCCTTTTCTTTGTCAAGCAAAACTAATCTATAAACTCTTGCTTCTTATAAAACTAAAAATAGATGTTAATAAAAAGAAGTATAAATTTCATATAATAAAATTATAAAAAAAGAAATCTATTCTTAAGAATATTTTTTGCTAAGTAACATATCCGTATATGTTATTTTTTCTTTAGAAACTAGCGATTATAATGTTAAAATAAAAATATTAAACCTTTGTTGTAAAGTCTCTAAAGTATTCAAACATACTTTTAGTGAAATTATTTTCTTTTATAAAGTTAAATTATAACCTATTTATAAAATCTCCACTTCTTTTTTATACTGTTCTTTTATATTATCATCAAGAACATCATCACTAATAATTGCTGTTAAATCTTTTAACTGATAAAATGTATAAAATGCATGCGTTGAAAATTTACTGTGATCCGCAAGAACATAACGTTCTGTCGCATTATTTAATATTGTATCGTTACAACGTCCTTCTTCTTCATCTGATATCGTAACTTTTTCCAAATCTAAACCATTTACCCCTACAAAAGCTTTATTGACACTTATTTTACTTAATGTATCTTGGGTAAAATATCCAACAAAACCTTTTGTTTTAGGGCGATATCTCCCTCCAATAAATATTAAATCACATGATGGATTATCTTTAAACTGTTCAAATACTATCATTGAGTTTGTCACAATGTTTATATTACGATCTTGAAGATATTCTGCTAAATAACTTGTTGTGCTCCCTGCTCCTATAAATATTGTTTCGTTATCTTTTACCAAGTCCGCAACCTTACGTGCTATTTGTTTTTTTTCTTCTACATTAACCGAGATTTTTTTATTGTAATTATCTTCTTGGTAAAAGTTTTTCGGTTTTAATTTTGCTCCCCCATGAATACGAGTTAGATGCCCATAATCTTCTAATTCTTGAAGATCTCTACGAATTGTCATCTCTGTTACTTTCATATCTTTAGCTAATTTACTCACCCTTACCAAATGCTTCTTCTTTAATTCTTCTAATATATAACTATGTCTATCTATTTTTAACATTTTTTCACCTGTATTATTTTTATTAATTATCTATTTTATTTTATCATTTTTACTTAAAATATAAAACTAATATTGCTATTTTATTAATAATTATCCATTTATTTTTTCAAAAAAACATAGTTCTTATAAAATGATATGTGCCCCTTTGACTAGTATAAGGGATATATATCTATAAAAGAACTATGTTTTATCTTTTTTATTTTACTTCCTGTATTTCTACCACTCTTGTATTTGCCAATTTATCGTGAATTAATATTGGATTATTTTCTTTAGCTACATATATTTTATATAACCCATAAGCTGCTACTATCGGTGTTACTATCCAACATAATGTTACTTTTACTAAAAATTCTCTTACTAAATATTTAGAAATATCAATTCTCTTTCTATCTGTTGGTACTAATCTTATCTTCAATAATTTTTTACCAATAGTTTGCCCTTTCCATTTATTCGGCAAATAACCAAATAATAAAACTGCAAAAATAATCATAGAAATAGTCATATATAATGCATTACGCTCGTTTTCTGATCCTCCCGCAGAACGTAAAATTATTGTCATGCGTTGAAAAACAAGTGCTATTGGGATATAAATCGCTAAATCTATCGCATAAGCAAGTATTCTTTTTACATAAGAAGCATCTTTTCCTTCAAAATCCAAAATTTCTTCATTATCTTCTGGCGTTGGAATTCCTTTTCCTTTTACATTTGGTTTTATTGTTCTATCGTTGTAGCTATATGATCTACTCTTCTTTATTTTTTTTACCATATTTTTTTCCTTAATCTAAGTTTACGTTATGATATACTTGTTGAACATCTTCACAGTCATCAAGCATTTCTAACATTCTTTCAAATTTTACTTTATCTTCTTCACTTAATGTTACTTCATTTTGTGGAATCATAGAAATTTCTGCAACTTCAAATTCTTCAATACCAGCTGCTTTTAATGCTTCTTGAATTTCGTGGAAGTGTTCTGGATCTCCATATACAAGCGCAAGTTCGTCTTCTTCGACAACATCTCTCGCATCAATATCTGCTTCCATAAGAATTTCTAACAGTTCATCTGCACTCTTTCCTTCTACACCAATTACAGCAGTATTATCAAACATATAGTTAACAGAACCTGTAACTCCCAAGTTTCCTCCATTTTTACCAAGAGCCGTACGTACTTCTGCTGCTGTACGGTTAACATTATTAGTAAGTGTATCGATGATTACCATTGTTCCACTTACTCCAAATCCTTCATAACGTAATTCGTCATAATTTTCTTCACTTCCACCTTTTGCTTTTTCAATAGCACGGTCTATTATGTTTTTAGGAACACGATATGTTTTCGCACGTTCTAAAACTACTTTTAGATTTCTATTACTTTCTGGATCTGGTTCTCCACTTTTTGCCGCTTGATAAATTTCACGTCCAAATTTTGCATAAATTTTACTAGTGTTAGCGTCTTTTGCCGCTTTTTTTTCTTTAATATTATTCCATTTACGACCCATTGTCTTTTCTCTCTTTCTTTTCTTTTATTACTTTTTTATTTTTCCATTATAAACATCTCTTATCTCTTTATTTTGTTACTCGATAAAAAACGTTATACACCTTACTATCTTACTATATTTAAAGCTTTTTTTCAAGCTTTCTTTAAGTTATTTAATTTTGTATTTTCTTATTACCACTCTGTTTTTTTCTTTATTTAACACTTTAAATTAATTTTATTATATATTCAAAAAATATTTTTATTAAATCTTTAAGTTTTATTTAAAAACTTTACTTTTCCCCTTTACAAAATGCCTTTTCTTATGTTACCATTAAGGTGAATAATATTTAACACATTAAATTTTACGTGAATATGTTTTTAGAAATAAATTATAAGAGAGGTTATATTATGCTTATTAGAAGTAAAAAAGTTTGGTCTAGTAGCCAATTTCTTCCTCTTACTATTGAAGTCGAAGATAATAAAATTGTTGCCATTTATGATTACAATCATTTCGATAAAGTTGATTACGATTTTGGTGATGAACGCATCCTTCCTGGTTTTATCGATGTTCATACTCATGGTGCTTATGGTTATGATACTAACGATGTTGATGAAGAAGGACTTCGTAATTGGACTAAAAATGTTGTTTCTGAAGGTGTAACTTCATTTTTACCAACAACTATTACTCAAACAGAAGAAGTTTTACTAAAAGCTGTTGCTAATGTTGCAAAAGTTTATGATGAAGATTACGAAGGAGCAGAAATTCTTGGTATTCACTTTGAAGGACCTTATTTAGATGAAGAAAAACGTGGTGCTCAACCTTTGAGTTGTATCCAAACACCAAGCGTTGAACAATTTAAAAAATTTCAAAAAGCTAGTAATAATCTTATTAAACTTATTACTATCGCTTGTGAAAAAGATGCTGACTACGAACTTACTAAATACTTGGTAAGTCAAGGTATTCGTGTAAGTCTTGGTCATTCTGCATGTAACTACAAAGAAAGTTATTTAGCTTTTGCTAATGGTGCAACATCCCAAACTCATGTTTATAATGGTATGGTTGGTTTCCATCATCGTGATGGTGGTCAAGTAGGTTTTGCTCTTCGCGCGCGTGATGCTTATGGTGAAGTTATCTGTGATGGTATTCACTCTACTACCGATGCTTTAAATACTTATTTCACAGCAAAAGGGCGCGACCATGCAATTATGATTACCGATTCACTTTGTGCAAAAGGTTGTGGTCGTGGTTCTTACATCTTTGGTGGGGAAAATATGGAAATCTACGAAGATGGTAGTGCTCATCGTGACGATGGTCGTTTAGCTGGTTCTACACTACGTGTTATCGATGGTTTACGTGTCTTAATCGAAGATGCTCTAGTTCCTGTCGATGCTGCTATTAACTCTTGTACAAAAAATCCAGCAGAAATGTTAGGGTTTGCTGACCGCAAAGGTCGTATTAAAGTAGGTTACGATGCTGACCTTGTTGTTATTAGTCGTGACTATGAAGTATTATACACATTTGCACGTGGTAAAGAGGTTTATAAAAAATAAAATGTATAAATAAAGGAGAACTACATATGAAATATTTAATTTTTGATACTAAAAAAGAAGCTTCAGTTGAAAGTTATAAAATTTTAAAAAGTTTAATTGATGAAAACTCTACATTAGGTTTAGCAACAGGTTCTACTCCTACTGATCTTTACGCAGAAATGATTGCTGATTACAAAGCAGGTAACTTCAGCTATAAAAATATCAAATCTTATAATCTTGACGAATATGTTGGTATTAGCTATGATCATCCAGAAAGTTATCACAAATTTATGGATACAAACCTATTCGATCATATTGATATTAACAAAGAAAATACTCATGTTCCAGATGCCTCTGCTGCTGATTTAAAACTAGCTGTTAAAACATACCAAGAAGAACTTAATAATGCTCAAATTGACGTTCAAATTCTTGGTATTGGTGGAAATGGTCATATTGGCTTTAACGAGCCAGGAACACCGTTTGATGCGGGAGTTCATGTTGTAGATTTAAAAGAAGAAACAATAAAAGCTAACTCTAGATTTTTCGATGGAGATATAAATCTTGTTCCAAAACAAGCTATGACAATGGGAATAAATGATATTATGCGTGCTAAACATATTATTTTATTAGCTTTTGGTAAAGAAAAACGCGAAGCTATTAGAAGTTTAGTAGAAGGAGAAGAAATAACTGAAAATATTCCTTGTACAATTCTTAAAAATCACCCAAGTGTTTATGTTTTAGTTGATAAAGAAGCTGATTTTAAATAATAATAAAAAGGCTACTCACCTTTATGGGTAGTCTTTTATAAAATATATAAATGAAAGCGTTATAATTTAATAAATTTAATTTTATAAAAGGGGGTACTTTATGAGTACAAAATTAACGTGGAAAAATATAGCAACTGTCGCACCTCAAAAAGGTTATGATAAAAACTTAGGTACAGCCGGTCTTGTTAAAGGTGTTTTAGGTTCATACCTTATCTTCGGTGGTGGTGCAAATTTTGAAGATGGTATTTTACCTGTTGATGGAGGTTTAAAAATCAATCACAAAGACGTTTATCTATATAAAGAGGTAAATGGCAATTTATCGCTAGTAGATCAAATTCAATATGATTATCCTCTTGCTTACGGTCCTTCTGCTGTTGCTGATAATAAACTTTATTATATTGCTACAAAAGAAGAAAATTTATCTGAAATTTTAGTATTCACTGTAGTTGATGACAAACTTGTTGTTAATGTATTTGGTACATTACCGTTTACCGTAGAAAATACTATTGCCGAGGTAGATAACAACGTCCTTTACTTTGGTATTGGCTCTATTAATGGAAAAAATACTAATGAACTTTATTCATATAACCTATGCACTAAAGATTTCGATGTTATTGGTGAATTTCCTGGGAAATTACGCTCACAAACTATTAGTTGTATTTACAATAACGAATTATATATTTATGGCGGTGGCGCAGATATAACTTTCAATGACGGTTATAAGTTTAATTTAACAAATAAAACTTGGGAAAAACTTGCTGATGTCATTATCGATAATGAAGAAATTTCTCTACTAGGGGCAGATTGGGCACCTCTTAATGAAAATGAAATGCTAGTTATCGGCGGTTTTGACAAAGATGTTTGGAAAGAAGCAGTATTTAATCTTAGTACTTTAATAGGTAAAGAAAAAGATAAATACCGTAATGATTACTTCCGTCGCCCTGTTAAAGATTTCAACTGGAACAAAAAAGAATTGGTTTATAATCTAAAAGAAAATACTTGGTATAAACTAGATGAAATACCTTTTGAAGCTCCTTGTGGTCATGCGTTACTAGCCACAAAAGATTATATATACTCTATAATGGGAGAAATAAAACCAGCGGAACGCCTACCTTTTATCCATCAAACAAAAAAATAAAAAACAATCCTAGCTAACCTTAAGTTAGTTAGGATATTTTTTCAAACTATCTTTCATAAAAAAAGAACCTTCCGAAAGGAAGGTTCTCTCAGTTGCCTGGCAACGTTCTAGTCTTGCAGGGCGTAAACCCAACTACATTCGACGCTAAAGAGCTTAACTTCTGTGTTCGGTATGGGTACAGGTGTGTCCTCTTCGCTATCGCCACCAGACGAAAACTTCATACATATATTATATCATCTTTTCTTCTCTTGTCAACAAATTTTTCAGAACTTCACTTGATTAAGTCCTCGACCTATTAGTTTTAGTCAGCTACATGTGTTACCACACTTACACTCCTAACCTATTCTCCTTGTCGTCTTCAAGGGGTCTTAATATCCGTGGGAAATCTCATCTCGAGGGGGGCTTCATGCTTAGATGCTTTCAGCTCTTATCCCTTCCGTATTTAGCTACCCAGCTATGCCACTGGCGTGACAACTGGTACACCATTGATACGTCCATCCCGGTCCTCTCGTACTAAGGACAGCTCCTCTCAAATTTCCTACGCCCACGACGGATAGGGACCGAACTGTCTCACGACGTTCTGAACCCAGCTCGCGTACCGCTTTAATGGGCGAACAGCCCAACCCTTGGGACCGACTACAGCCCCAGGATGCGATGAGCCGACATCGAGGTGCCAAACCTCCCCGTCGATGTGGACTCTTGGGGGAGATAAGCCTGTTATCCCCAGGGTAGCTTTTATCCGTTGAGCGATGGCCCTTCCATGCGGAACCACCGGATCACTAAGTCCTGCTTTCGCACCTGCTCGACTTGTAAGTCTCACAGTCAAGCTCCCTTGTGCCTTTACACTCTGCAAATGATTTCCAACCATTCTGAGGGAACCTTTGAACGCCTCCGTTACTCTTTGGGAGGCGACCGCCCCAGTCAAACTGCCCACCTGACACTGTCTCCCGGTCTTTGCCGAGGGTTAGAATTTCAATACAGCAAGGGTAGTATCCCAACAGCGCCTCCTCATACACTGGCGTGCATGATTCTTAGGCTCCTACCTATCCTGTACATACTGCATCAAAATTCAATATCAAGCTACAGTAAAGCTCCATGGGGTCTTTCCGTCCTGTCGCGGGTAACCTGCATCTTCACAGGTACTATGATTTCACCGAGTCCATCGTTGAGACAGTGCCCAAATCGTTACGCCTTTCGTGCGGGTCGGAACTTACCCGACAAGGAATTTCGCTACCTTAGGACCGTTATAGTTACGGCCGCCGTTTACTGGGGCTTCAATTCATACCTTCGGATTTCTCCTAAGCACTCCTCTTAACCTTCCAGCACCGGGCAGGCGTCAGCCCCTATACTTCACCTTTCGGTTTTGCAGAGACCTGTGTTTTTGTTAAACAGTCGCTTGGGCCTATTCACTGCGGCCTACTCTCGTAGGCACCCCTTCTCCCGAAGTTACGGGGTCATTTTGCCGAGTTCCTTAACGATGGTTCTCTCGCTCACCTTAGAATTCTCTTCCCAACTACCTGTGTCGGTTTGCGGTACGGGCACCTCTTATCTCGATAGCGGCTTTTCTTGAGAGTTTGGCTTCATTGACTTCGCTACTTTAATTTCGCTCCCCATCACACTTCAGTCTTATGAGCAGCGGATTTGCCTACTACTCAACCTTTGTGCTTAGACGTCCTATTCCATCAGGACGATCAATTAGCCTCCTCTGTCCCCACTTCTCTCAATCGATATTTGGTGGTACAGGAATTTCTACCTGTTGTCCATCGGCTTCACCTATCGGCTTCACCTTAGGTCCCGACTTACCCAGAGCGGACGAGCCTTCCTCTGGAAACCTTAGTCTTTCGGTGGATAGGATTCTCACCTATCTTTCGCTACTCACACCGGCATTCTCACTTCTAACCTCTCCACCTCGCCTTCCAGCTCAGCTTCTATGATGTTAGAACGCTCTCCTACCATATAACATTAGTTATATCCGCAGCTTCGGTTGTATGTTTAGCCCCGGTACATTTTCGGCGCGATGTCACTCGACCAGTGAGCTATTACGCACTCTTTAAATGGTGGCTGCTTCTAAGCCAACATCCTGGTTGTCTGTGCATCATCACATCCTTTTCCACTTAACATACAATTTGGGACCTTAGCTGGCGGTCTGGGCTGTTTCCCTTTCGACTACGAACCTTATCACCCGCAGTCTGACTCCCGTTGATATTTATCTGGCATTCGGAGTTTGTCTGAATTCGGTAACCCGGGATGGGCCCCTAGTCCAAACAGTGCTCTACCTCCAGTAAACTCACAACGAGGCTAGCCCTAAAGCTATTTCGGAGAGAACCAGCTATTTCCAAGTTCGATTGGAATTTCTCCGCTACCCACAGCTCATCCAAACACTTTTCAACGTGTCCTGGTTCGGTCCTCCATTCAGTGTTACCTAAACTTCAACCTGGCCATGGGTAGATCACTTGGTTTCGGGTCTACTCCATCATACTATTTCGCCCTATTAAGACTCGCTTTCGCTTCGGCTCCATGTCTTCCACTTAACCTCGCATGATAAAGTAACTCGCCGGTTCATTCTACAAAAGGCACGCCATCACCCCCTAAAGGGCTCTGACTACTTGTAAGCACACGGTTTCAGGTTCTCTTTCACTCCCCTCCCGGGGTTCTTTTCACCTTTCCCTCACGGTACTGGTTCACTATCGGTCACTAGGTAGTATTTAGCCTTACCAGATGGTCCTGGTAGATTCCGACGGAATTCCTCGTGTTCCGCCGTACTCAGGTGCTCTCTCACGCCAACTTAGCATTTCGTATACAGGACTTTTACCTTCTATGGTCTATCTTTCCAAATTGTTCTACTATACTTCGTCATACGCTTTGTTGAGAGTCCTACAACCCCAATATGCATGCACATTGGTTTGGGCTCTTTCCCTTTCGCTCGCCGCTACTTAGGAAATCGATTTTTCTTTCTCTTCCTGCAGGTACTTAGATGTTTCAGTTCCCTGCGTTACCTCGCTTTCGCGTACCGCCCTTTTAAAAGCGGTGGGTTCCCCCATTCGGATATCTACGGATCTTTGCTTACTTACAGCTCCCCGTAGCGTTTCGTCGTTTGTCACGTCCTTCTTCGGCTCCTAGTGCCAAGGCATCCTCCGTGCGCCCTTTACTACTTAATCGTGTGTAGCTTTTACGCTTCGTTCTTCTTCCTTGAACTCTTGTGAATAAGTTTTTCAACTTACTTACTTTTTTCTCGGTTTTGTAAATCTGTTTCTTTACTTATAGAAAATTATCTTTGATCTAATATATATATTCAGTTTTCATTGTCCAAAAAAATGGTGGAGCCTAGCGGGATCGAACCGCTGACCTCCTGCGTGCAAAGCAGGCGCTCTCCCAGCTGAGCTAAGGCCCCATAGTAATATTTTATTTTAAAAGAATAAATGGTGGGCCTAAATGGACTTGAACCATCGACCTCACGCTTATCAGGCGTGCGCTCTAACCAGCTGAGCTATAGGCCCCTATTAAATTTTATTCTTTTTTTTGAATGTTTTGAACACTCAAAACTAAACGAATTGCCAACGTATTCCTTATCCTTAGAAAGGAGGTGATCCAGCCGCACCTTCCGATACGGCTACCTTGTTACGACTTCACCCCAATCATCTGTCCCACCGTGACCGGCTCCCTCCTTAAAGGTTAGGCCACCGTCTTCGGGTGTTACAAACTCTCGTGGTGTGACGGGCGGTGTGTACAAGACCCGGGAACGTATTCACCGCGACATTCTGATTCGCGATTACTAGCGATTCCAGCTTCATGTAGTCGAGTTGCAGACTACAATCCGAACTGAGAATAGTTTTATGAGGTTGGCTGACTCTCGCGAGCTCGCTTCTCTTTGTTCCTATCCATTGTAGCACGTGTGTAGCCCAAGTCATAAGGGGCATGATGATTTGACGTCATCCCCACCTTCCTCCAGTTTATCACTGGCAGTCTATCTAGAGTCCCCATCTTACTGCTGGCAACTAGATATAAGGGTTGCGCTCGTTGCGGGACTTAACCCAACATCTCACGACACGAGCTGACGACAACCATGCACCACCTGTATCTGTGTCTAACCAAAGGTCAGAACAACACAATCTCTTGTGTCCTCACAGTATGTCAAGACTTGGTAAGGTTCTTCGCGTTGCTTCGAATTAAACCACATGCTCCACCGCTTGTGCGGGTCCCCGTCAATTCCTTTGAGTTTCAACCTTGCGGTCGTACTCCCCAGGCGGAGTGCTTAATGCGTTAGCTGCAGCACTGATCTCTTATGAGACCAACACTTAGCACTCATCGTTTACGGCGTGGACTACCAGGGTATCTAATCCTGTTTGCTCCCCACGCTTTCGCGCCTCAGTGTCAGTTACAGGCCAAAAAGCCGCCTTCGCCACTGGTGTTCCTCCTAATCTCTACGCATTTCACCGCTACACTAGGAATTCCACTTTTCTCTCCTGCACTCAAGTTTAACAGTTTCCAATGACCCTCCACGGTTGAGCCGTGGGCTTTCACATCAGACTTATTAAACCACCTGCGCGCGCTTTACGCCCAATAATTCCGGACAACGCTTGCCACCTACGTATTACCGCGGCTGCTGGCACGTAGTTAGCCGTGGCTTTCTGGTTAGGTACCGTCTCTTACATGTATAGTTACTACATATCCATTCTTCCCTAACAACAGAGCTTTACGAACCGAAATCCTTCTTCACTCACGCGGCGTTGCTCCGTCAGGCTTTCGCCCATTGCGGAAGATTCCCTACTGCTGCCTCCCGTAGGAGTCTGGGCCGTGTCTCAGTCCCAGTGTGGCCGATCACCCTCTCAGGTCGGCTATGCATCGTCGCCTTGGTGGGCCTTTACCCCACCAACTAGCTAATGCACCGCAAAGCCATCTCATAGTGTTAGCATAACCAACTTTTAAATATCTCTCATGCGAGAAATACTGTTATCCGGTATTAGCTATCGTTTCCAATAGTTGTCCCAGTCTATGAGGCAGGTTCTTTACGTGTTACTCACCCGTTCGCCGCTAAGTTTTTCTAGTGCAAGCACCAGAAAAACTTCGCTCGACTTGCATGTATTAGGCACGCCGCCAGCGTTCGTCCTGAGCCAGGATCAAACTCTCCAAATAATTGTTTAGCTTGATTAGCTCTTTAAAAAGTTTTATAGTTTCTTTTCAAAACTGTCCTTTTTGGAATTAACGTTGACTTAATTCGTTTAGTTTTCAATGTTCAAAATAATGGAGCGGGTGATGAGAATCGAACTCACAACATCAGTTTGGAAGACTGAGGTTTTACCACTAAACTACACCCGCATTTATTAAAAAAATTGTTGGTGTCAATTTGACACTTTAATATTTTATCATTTATCTTTTTTTTTGTCAAGTTTTTTTTAGAAAAACTTTTAATGTTTTTATATCATAAAGACTTCTTTATTTTAGCATTTCTTTTGATTTTTGTCAATAACGTCTACTAGATTTTTCAGAAAAAACTTAACATTTTGTTTTTTAAAAGATATTATTGTTCGCTTTTCTTTTTGAAAAGACTTTTACTATTCTAGCACCACTTTATTCAGATGTCAATATAAATGAAGAAAAAAAAGTTCAAAATTTATTATTTTTTCTTTCTTGAACTTTTTTCTTCTATAAAAATGTTATAAAATTAGTTTTTTTATTTAGTTGTTTGACGATGAATTATTCTATATGGAAGATTCATTTCATTTTTTTGAATTTTTAATTCTTCTAATTCTTCCTCATCTATTTCTTCACCTTTATGTTTTGCTTTTTCTATATCTATTATTTTAGTTAATATACGCATAGAAACTGCTCCTATATCAAAAATAGGTTGGAATATAGATGATATTTTTGGTCTTGTCATATCTAATAATTTTGTATTTTCTAGTGATATTATTTCTAATTCACCCGGAATACTCATACCTGTATCAAGAGCTTGGTGCATTACCGCAAGAGCTACTTCATCAAACATAGTAATTACTACATCTGCTTCTATATTAGTGATAGTTTTATATAATCTATTGCTTTCTTTATATGTTCTATATCCGTCTATTATATGTTGTGGTTTAAATTCAACTTTTTCTTTAGCTAACGCTTCTTTATATCCTTTTATTATTCTTTGAGTTTTTTGACTTTCATATCGATCTATTACTAATGAAATATTTTTAGAACCTTTTTTTATAAATTCCTTAGTAATATCATAAGCTGCTTTTTCATAATCAATATTTACTGCGTAAAACTCCGAATCATTTCCAAGATTTCCTGCTAATACTACCGGAATTTTGATATCTTTTAAGTAATTTTTAGAGCTTTCTGATAACGAATGACCTAAATAAATTATACCGTCTACTTGTTTACTTACAAATGATGCAAATATATTTTTTTCGATTTCTTTATCATCGCAAGAATTCGCCAAAATTATATTATATTTATACATATTCGCCACTGATTCTATTCCACTTACTACTTCTGCTGATGACAAATCAGCTATATCTGGCAACACTATTCCTATTGTTGTTGTTTTTTTACTTGCAAGTCCGCGAGCTACTGCATTCGGTGTATATCTTAATTTTTTAATAACCTCTTGTACACGTAACCTTGTGTCTTCTTTTACATTTGGATTATTATTTACAACACGTGAAACTGTCGCCATAGAAACTTTAGCTTCTTTTGCTACATCGTATATCGTTATTGTCATAGTTTCGCTCCTTTACTTATTATTTTTTTATATTAACATCTTTATTTTCTTTTTTTTATTTTTTTAAAACCTTTTCATCCGCTTATATTGTATCAAACTTTTGTAAATAAGTCTAGTATTTGAAAACAATATTTAAATCTATTTTTCTTTTCAAAAAATTATATTTTTTCTTTAGTTTTTTTTTTTTTTTTAATTCAAAAATAAAGAAGAGTTAATTATTCTACAAAATATGTAGTTTTAGTTTAACTCTTCTTTAATTTTACGTTTGATTTTCTATTAAGCTTCTAAAGATTTATATGCTTTTTCTAAAGTTTCTTTTAATACTTTAGCAGAATGTTGCATTTTAGCTGTTTCTTCTTCAGTTAAGTCTAATTCAACAACTTCACGAACACCTTCACGACCTACGATAGCAGGAGTACCGATGTATAATCCGTCAATTCCATAGTGTCCATCACAGTATCCACTTACAGCAAGTTCTACGTTTTCGTCACGTAAGATAGCTTTAACGATTGTGAATAATGCAATACCGATTGCATAGTAAGTAGCTCGTTTACGGTTAATTACTTCGTAAGCTGCACGCATAACTTTTTCTTCAACATCAGCAAAATCTTCTTTAGTAAATTTAGAAGTTTCTAAGAATTTGTCGAATTGTTTTCCGTATACATATACGTTACTCCAAGCTGCAAGTTGAGTATCTCCGTGTTCTCCGATGATGTATCCACGTACGCTGCTAGGTGCAATGTTTAATTTGTCTCCTAACATATAACGGAATCTTGAAGTATCTAAAGTTGTACCAGATCCAACGATTCTGTGTCTTGGGAATCCAGTGAATTTTTGTAGTGCGTTAGTTAATACGTCTACTGGGTTAGATGCAATTACGATAACTCCATCAAATCCAGAAGCAACGATTTGTTCAGACATTTCTTTAACAACTTTAATGTTTTTATCAACTAAATCTAATCTAGTTTCACCTGGTTTTTGTGGAAGTCCACCAGCAATTACAATAACGTCTGCATCAGCACATTGCTCATATCCACCAGAAGTTACTTTAATAGGTGGTACTAAAGCTCCACCGTGGTTTAAGTCCATTGCTTCCCCTTCAGCTTTTTCTGCAAAGAAGTCGATTAATCCTAACTCTTCACATACACCACTTGAATATAGTTGATAAGCAAAGCTCATTCCTACCATTCCTGCACCTATTAAAACTACTTTTCTGTTTTTCGCTTTCATAAGAAAACCTCCATATAATGTATTATTTAATTTTAGATATTTTAAGTAATTATTTTTACTATTTTATTTTATATGAATTAAAAATATTTATAAACCCTTCTTTTAATATAATTAACCCATCTCCAACTTGAATTATAACATAACTTTTTGAAAAAAGAAAGTGTTTTTATTGCTTTTACTTTAAAGATTAAGCGTTTTATTTTTAAAAAAAAATATATATTTTTTGAAAGTTATATATTTTTATTTCTAAAAAAAATAAAACGCTTTAATTTAAATTTTTTATTATATTGGCTTGTTTAATAGTATAAGAGTATTTTTATTTTTATTTTTTTCTTCTTTTTTATTAATTTTTATTTTTAATTTTTTTCTAATTTTTATTTTATTTTTTTTAAGTAAAAAAAATAAAAAATAAAAAAAGATTTCATAAAATGAAATCTTTTTCATAAATTCATTTATTTTATTTCTATAATATTTCCTTTAGAGCTACTATGTAATAATGTTATAAATAATAAACTTGCTGTCATTATTAAAATATATATAGCTACATCCCAATTCAAAACATCTCTTACATAACCCAATAATGGTGGGAATATTGCAGCTAACCAATACCCTCCTGCTTGAGCTAAACCAGATATATCTGCTGCTTCTTCTTCATTTTTAGATTTTGCTGAAAATAGATACATTACATAAGAGAATGAACCTCCTCCAGCTAATGCAAAAAGTACAATATAAATTGTCATCAATGCGAAGTTTCCTTGAATATAAATCATCCCTATTAAAGAAGCTACATAACCCATTGCTATAAAAATAGGTATTATAAGTTTATTTTTTATTTTTTCTGCTAAAACAGGTACTAAAAATGTTGATGGAAATTGGGCAAATTGACTAATAGATAATAATAATCCAGCTTCACTCGGTGTAAATCCTTTACTTATCATTATCTCTGCAAACCAAGAAACACTACAGTAAAATAAAGCTGATTGTAGTCCCATACTCAACATCACCGACCACATTTTCAGGTTTCTTAAGTATCCTTTTCCACCAGATTTTTTATCTTCTATGCGTTCACTTTTACTGTTTTTTGTTATAATCGCATAGATAACTATATTTAATATAGAAATTATTAACCAAATATTAACTGCTAACCCTGTTGAGAATTTTTCTCCACCTACATTAGAGCTTAATATTGGATAACTTATCCCTGCTGCTACAGAAGCACTTACGTTCATAACTACCGCATAAAAACCTGTCATAACTCCTAGATTTTCTGGGAAATACTTTTTAGCCAAACCTGGCAATAAAACATTTCCTACAGTTAACCCTACACCTATAATAAATGTTGTTACAAAAAACACAGAAGTATTTATATAAAATCGCAGTAATAATCCTATACTTGTTACTATTGCAGCCAAATATAAAGTCTTTTCTAGACCTATTTTATTTGATATTTTCGCAACAAAAGGACTAAAAATAGCGAACGCTATAAGAGGTATAGTAGTTATTAATCCTGCTACTGTATTATTTATTTCTAATAAATTTTTAAGAGGACCTATTATAGCTCCAACAGAAGTAATTGGTGTTCTAAGTATCATTCCTAATAAAATAATACCTAATAATATAATCACCTTATTTGTTTGTTTGGTCATTATTATTCCTTTCTTTTATTCTTTAAATGTTTTCCACAAAAAGAAATGTAGTCTGATAAAAATCCTTTTTCAGTCTACATATCTTTTTTTTTACTAAAATTAATAAGTTCTTACTGGTAAAATTAATTCTATAATATCACGATGATAATCAGCAGGTTGAACTATAAATGCAGTAAGTTCTCCAGAAAATTTCACGATAATTTCTTCGGAAGCTATAGCATATATAGCTTCTTTTAAATATCTACCTGATACAGAAATTTCAAATACATCTTCTTCTAAAGTAGACTCTACTTTTATTTCTTCTACAGCACTTCCTAAATCTTTAGATTGAGATGAAATTTCTAACATATTATCTTTTACTATTAATTTTATAATATCATCTTTATCCTCACGACTCATTAAAGAAACCCTATCTACTGCATCGAATAACTCTCTTCCATTTGAAACAAATGTACATTCAAAAACAGTAGGGATAAGTTTGTTAGTATTAGGATAATTCCCACTAATTAGTAAAACAGTATATACTACATTTTGATAGTAAAGAACTATTCTATTGTTTTCATAAAAAATTTCTACTTGATCTTTACCTTCCTCTATCATACGTTGGAAGTATGTCAGAGCTTTTCTCGGTATAATCAAATTAAATTCTTTATCGTCAGCTACTTCTTCAAGAGTTATTTGTCTTCTACTTAAACGATAAGAGTCAGTAGCCGTAGCTGTTAAAACTTTATTATTTAAAGTGAAATTAACCCCTTCTAATATAGGTCTTTGGTCATTTGGAGCTGTACAAAATACAGTTTCTTTTATAATATCGTTAAATACTTTTCCATCTAAAGTTAAACTATGTTCTTTAGATATAACTGGAAATTCTGGATATTCATTAGCATCGTATCCTTTTACATTAAATTCACTTTTTCCAGATTTAACTAAAATATTGTTATCTATAGTTTCTATTTCAATAAGATTAGTAGGAGCTTTTCTAATAATTTCTATAAAATTACGAGATGGTAAAACTACTTGACCTTCTTCTTCTATAGTTATAATTTCTTTATCGTCATCATAAGCATCTATACTAAATTCGACAGAAACTAAAGAATCACTTGCTTTTAAGACAAGTACATTTTCATTTAATTCTAATTTAATCCCTTTTAATATTTCAAAAAGAGAATTAGGAGCTATAACTCTAGCTACATGATTTAAACCTGCTAAAAAATTAGATTTTTCTATTGTAAATTTCATTTTGTCTCCTTATATAATATATATATTTAATGTAATAGTAATAATAAGTCTTGTTAAAACTGTTGATAACTTATAAAAATAAAATAAGTTTATAATTTTTCTTGTTAATAACTTGTTAATAACTAGAATAAAAACTTTTTATTTTTTTAACATACTACTAAATCTTTCCGATACGCTCTTTTATTACCTCTATATCTTCAAAAAGTTCTGGTTCTTCATCTTTACTTAATTTTGCTATTTTGTTTACTGAGTAAATAATAGAAGTATGATCTTTATTAAAATAATCTCCTATAGCAGGAAAAGATAAAGTAGTTAACTCTCTGCATAAATAGATAGCTATATTTCTAACCTTAACAACCTCTTTTTTACGAGAAGAAGAAAGTAAATCATCAAGTTTTATACGATAAAAATCCGCACAAACGTTAAGGATATTTTCAGGTAAAATGTTTTTACGAGGAGAAATACGAGTATCCTTTAAGATTTCTTCAGCAATAGCTAAAGAAGGTTGTTGATTTTTTGAAGTAGCTGTAAATTTAATACGTTTTAAAACACCTTCTAATTCTCTAATATTAGAAGAAATATTATTAGAAATATAAGTAAGTGTTTCTTCACTTAATTGAATATCAAATTGTTCGCATTTATATTTTAAAATAGCCATACGAGTTTCAAAGTCGGGTGGAGTAATATCCGCCGTTATACCTTGACTAAAACGTGTAACAAGTCTATCTTCTAACTCATTAAGTTGAGAAGGAGAACGATCACTTATTAGAACTATTTGCTTTTGATTCATCTGAAGTTCATTAAAAGTATGGAAAAAAGCATTTTGTGTTTCTGTTTTTCCAGATAAAAATTGAATATCATCGATAAGAAGAGCATCAACATCGCGATACTTACGTCTGAAATCTTCATCTGCACCTACATTTTTATTCTTCATAGGTTTAATAGAAGCAAGAAATTCATTTAAAAACTTCTCAGAAGAAATACACTCAATCTTGAAATCAGGAAAATTATTTTCCATTTCATTACCGATAGCGTGAAGAAGATGTGTTTTTCCTAATCCAACACCACCATAAATAAACAATGGATTATAAATTCCACCAGGCTCTACAGCAACATTCCATGCGATATTATGAGTAAAAGCATTACCTTCACCTACAACAAAATTTTCAAATGTATAATTTTTATTCAA